>NZ_JALNUD010000001.1:0-759554 GCF_026540445.1 Chryseobacterium sp. GM_Chr_2 | reverse complement strand
GATTGTTGTTGTTTTCTTCCATAATAATTGTGCTTTTTTTGGTTAATTTAAATGAACATCTTCCAACAAAGAGTCTCTGTACTTTTGCTTGGTTTTGAAATAAAAATAAGCCTGCTCTAGTACAACTTCCTCTGTTTTAGAATTTAGAATAATTTTTCCTTCATCAGATTCTATATATTTTCCTTTTGGTATTTCGTAAGTAATATCATTGTCGTCTGTGTAAGAAAGGTTGCTTTTCACGTATATGATTTTATTTCCTTCACTGTCATTAAAAATGGACAGACCGCTTTTTTTATACTTAATAAAATAGGCTCCTGTAAGGTGATCTAAAAGAATCTTAAGCTTTCCGTCTTCAGATTTTACAATATCTTCAGAGTATATCAGATCAAAAATATTCGTCATGATAAGAAGATGTTGAATGATGAATAGAAAGTTTCGCGTAGGTTGAATGGTTGAGTATCATAATTTTTATCATTTGGTTAATATCCCAAATATAGGAAATATGAGGTGTGGTCGCGAGCTTTGTTTTTGTTTAGCGATGGTAATTCGTTACTTTATAATAAATTGGGAATTGATATTTTGTGATATAAAATATTTAATGTAAAATATTTTGAAATTTTAAATAATCCTGAAGTGATAAATCATGTATAAATGCAAAAACCACGATAATAAAATCGTGGTTTTGTATAAATGTTGTTGATATTTTTAATCTCTGTTTTTAACTAAAATCCAGCCTGTGAATTTTATCGGGGTTAATTGTTTGTTGGGCTCATTCCAGCCTACTTCATACCAATAACTTCCGGTAGAGAGTTTCTTTGTACCAATGGTTCCGTCCCATTTGTAATTGTTGGATTTATCTCCTTGATAAATTTTCGATCCGTATCGATCAAAAATATTGAATACAAGATTCTTTTTTCCTGCCAGAGAAGAATAATCAAGAATATCATTCACGCCATCGCCATTAGGAGTGATTACGTTGATGATGTTTGGATTTGTATAATCTACCGTTACAGGATCACAATTGTAAGAATCTTTTACATATACCGTACCTGTACCTCTCGGAATTTCTGCAAATACATTAGAATCCTGCCAATGAATATTGTCTATTGAATATTGATAAGGCGCCGTTCCTCCGATTACACTCACCGTAAGATTTGTGGTTGAAATTTCAAGATTTGTAATAACGGGTTGCTCCGCAGGATATACTTTTACGGTTTGTCTTGTGATGCAATCTCCTGTTTTTAGATTTACCCAATAAACACCTACGCCAACATTCGAGATTGATGGAGTCGTAGCGCCCGTGCTCCATTGATATCCGTTGAAATCCGGGCCAGCGTCTAATGTAGTGGTATCTTCCATACAGATTACTTTATCGGTTAAAACTGTAGATTTTACAGGCGGAAGTACTGTCAAAGTAACCTCAGCAATTCTGTAACAGCCTTGTGCATTAGTGACTTTTACATAAGCCACTCCGTTTGGTGCGATGTAGTTCACGGGATCCGGAATTTCATTGGTTCCGTTGTGTGCATCGGTAGGAGAGGGATAATATTTTTTTGTGATTCCGGTTTGCGAAGTTACACTTGCAACAGTAAGGTTGAATACAGCCGTTGCCGGATTCGATTCTATAAAACAAGATCTCAATGCAGCATTGGTAACGATCGGACTTTCAGAAACGGTTAGATTTAAAGTCACTTCTTCACAATCTGTAAATTCAGGATCATTTCCGCAGAATTTATAAACAAATGAATCGGGACCAAAATATCCAAAGTTGGGTGCATAGCTAATTACTCCGTTGGTAGGATCGATCACTGCATTCCCATTTGCCGGAGGTGTAATGATAACCACCGATCCCGGAACATAAGACTGGGTAGAGTTTGTAAACTGTGGTACAATTGTTTTTACGCCATCACAAACGGTATCGTTGGTTGTTGTTTCTGTTAAGCAGGTAAATACTTTATAAACAGGAGTTGTAACCGGCGGACAAGTGCCTACCGTAATTTTAACTACATAATTTCCTGATTGTGTTGGAACATAAGAGTTGGAAGTTGCTCCCGGAATTGGATTGTTATTTCGGTACCATTGATAAGATTCAAAACTATCATCTACTTCAAGGATAATTCCTGGAATACAATCTCCGGTTTGCTTAGCAATTACAGGAATTGATGAGAACCCCGCGAAATAACCGCCATACCCTACAACACCACTTCCTCCGGAAATACCTGCCGTGACGGCTTTGGATGAAGTAATCGTCATATTTCCAGTAACATTCGGAACTGAATAAGAAACCCATGATGAAGTTCCCAATACAGGATAAGGGCCTTGTGTGGCAGGAGGAGTTCCGTTGTTTACTGTAACCACGGCGCCCGCTTCTGTAAGGATGTTTAATTTAACATTATTGGTGGTTGGCGGAAGAATATTAATCATTCCGATTTCATCAATTTTTCTTGGCAAATAACAATTCAAAGGTGGAATATAATTGAATCCGATGGTTGCATTGCTGGTTGCTACACCTGCAAGAAGCTGATACACATATACATTTTTCGAGGTTTTAATATACATGTTGTAATGATCATTTCCTTGATTAATGTAATTGTTATTGTTGGTTTTATTTACCCTATAATATTCACCTTCATTAAGAACGTAAACGGGAGTAGTTGCATTATTAATGTAAACTTCCGTTCCGTCTTCGGTGGCAACAATAAGGGCATCTTCCATTTTCTCGTTGATGTTACCATTTCCTTTTACGACTACGAATTCATTTCCAAGTCGATCAACAGGTACAGATTGATCCATCACAATATCAGAACCATCCCAATATCCTCCCGCAGGATCGATGGCAAATTGTCCGTTAAAGTTTCCATTGGTAACCGAAATAGGTTTGTTCGATTCTATTTTAGCTCCAATAAAACCATCTTTGTTTCCAGTTTTATTACTGATACCTTCAATAATATAAGATTGCCCTTTGTTAAGAGTAAATGTTAGGGTAGGTGTTGTTAAGCCTGTATTTCCATTGGTAAAAACAACTTCAGCAGCATAGTCTGAAACCGTAACGGTTGTGTTGTCTTCCGTTGCTAAAATTCCGGTAGTGAAATTAAGTAAAGGATTGGTAGAGGATACCTGGATATCTTCTATCGGCGAAACAACGGCATAGAATTTTGTTCCGATGCCTGCTTTACCTTTAGATGTTAAAATTTCACCGTGGCTGCTTACTGAAAACCGGAAAGTTACGAAGTAGGGTTTTGTTCCTTTTGTATACAATCCTTTGTTGATCGGGTGAAACTGATCCGATGTAGCAGAGGTAATCATATAATTAAGCGGAACTGAAAAGGTCTGCGGATTTCCTTTACTAATGGTAACGGTTCCGATGACATTGTTGTTACTGTAGATTTCTACCGGAAAAGGGGTGGTAGAGTCTGTTGAAAAATAGAGCGCCTGTTGAGGACTGCTCAGTACTGCAGTTCTTGCTGCCATAGGGGCAAACCAGTGCTCTGTGTCTCTTTGTGCATACAAAGAGAGTGGTATTGATAACAGTATCAATACTAAACTTTGTAAAAGTTTTTTCATAAACGTGGGAATTAAGGATTGCCACAAAAATAATGTATTATTTAAAATGAATAGAAAATTATTTGGAAATTATTTTAAAATATTCCTAAAAAAGGCAATAAAAAAACCACGATTCCGGAAAATCGTGGTTTTAAATATTATTTTAATGTTACTAATCGATGTTTTTTACAAGAATCCAACCTGTGTATTTTATTGGAGTCTTTTGCTTATTTGGCTCGTTCCAGGTAATATGATACCAGTAAGTGCCTGTAACAATCTTTTTATCGTAATGTCTACCGTCCCAAGTATAATTATTGAATTTATCTCCCGTAAATATCTTGTTACCGTATCTGTCATACACTACGAATACCAGATTATCTTTATAGCCTAATTCTCTATAGTCAATCACATCATTTACATTATCTCCGTTCGGAGTGATAGCATTAACTAAATTCGGAACTGTAACTTCTACCGAAATAGGCGTACAGCTGTAAGAATCTTTCACATAGAATGTGTGCTGACCTCTCGACAATCCTGTAAATACATTAGAATCTTGCCAGTTGGCGATTCCATCTACGGAATATTTGTAAGGTGGCGTTCCTCCGTTTACAATTACCGTAGCCGTATTGTTGGTAATATCAATCTGAGTAATTACAGGATCTGGTGCTTTTTTAATGTTGACAACCTGAGTAATAAAACATCCGTTTTTACCTAAAATTACAGTATACTGACCTGGGCTTACACCACTGATTCCTGAAGTTGTAGCACCTGTATTCCATTGGTAAGAATCATATCCAGGACCTGCATCGATGTTTGTTCTTGCATCAATACAGATAAACTGATCTACCAATAGAGGTGATTTTTTAATTGGTTTTGCTACCAATGTAATGATGGCGTTTGCCGTACAGCCTTCGTTGGTTGTTACTTTCACATATACAGTTCCGCTTAAAGACTGATAATGTACAGGATCTGTAATCATATTGGTTCCTGTTGTCAGGTGAGCCATTGTCTTGTAGAATTGTTTTGTCACCAAAGGATAATCTGTAACCGGAGCTGTTGTTAAATCAAACTCAGCATAAGGATTGGTATCGTATTGGCAAGCTTCAATCGTAACATCTTTAATAACGAAAGGAACTACATTTAGATTTAAAGTTACTTCTTCGCAGTCTGTGAATTGTGCATTATTTCCGCAGAATTTAAAAACAATTTTATCAGGACCTAAATATCCCGGATTTGGTGTATAAGTGATAACTCCCGTAGAAGTATTAATTGCTGCACTTCCCTTGGTTGGAGCTGTAAGAATTGTTACTGTACTGGCAACCGGAGTTTGTGTAGAGTTTGTAAAGGTAGGAGTAATGATGGTTGTTCCGCAAATTGTAAGTGTTTTAGTCGTTGTCATCAAACAAGTATACACTTTGTAGATTGGCGTTGTTACCGGCGGGCAAGTTCCCATTGTTACTTTTACTGTAAAATCTCCAGATTGTGTAGGAGTATAAGTATTAGTCGTAGCACCCGGAATAGCCACTCCGTTTCTGAACCATTGGTAAGTTTCGTAGCTGTCGTCTACCTCAAGTACAAGACCAGGTACACATTCTCCTGTTTTTTTGGTAATTACAGGAATTGAAGAGAAACCTGCAAAATATCCTCCATATCCTACAGCTCCACTACCTCCAGCGATACCTGCAGTAACAGCTTTAGTAGAAGCTACTGTCATATTTCCTGTCGCATTCGGAACAGAATAAGATACCCAAGCAGTTGTTCCTGTTATAGGGTATGGTCCTTGTGTGGTTGGTAACTGAACATCATTTACAGTAACTGTGGCTCCGGTTTCTGTAATAATGTTTAATTTTACGGTATTTGTAGTTGGAGGTAAAATATTTACCATCGCAATCTCATCAATTTTTCTTGGTAAAAAGCAATTCAAAGGTGGAATATAGTTGAATCCTTCTGTTGCATTGTAGTTTGGAAGACCAGCAAGAAGTTGATATACATATGCATTTTTTGATGTTTTAATACGCATGTTATAATGCCCGTTTCCTTGATCGATATATCTATTGATAAATGTACCGCCTGCTCCTTCGCTTACACGAAACCATTCTCCTTCATTAAGAGTAGCTAAAGGTAAGCCAGAATCGTTTACATAAACTTCTGTATTGTTTTCGGTGGCAACAATTAATGCGTCTTCCACACCATCGGTAATATTACCATTACCTTTTACTAGAGCAAATTCGTTTCCTAATCTATCGGTAGGAACTGATTGATCCATTATAATATCTGTTCCGGAAAAACCTCCCGGAGGTGAGAGAGCAAATTGGCCATTAAAGTTTCCGTTAGTAACGGAGATTGGTTTATCAGCTTCTATTTTTGATCCAATAAAACCTGTTTGATTGGTAGAGGAGGTACCAGGAATTTTTCCTTCAATAATATAAGACTGTCCTCTGTTCAGGTTTACTGTCATTGAGGGAGTTGTAGCTCCTGTTGTTCCGTTAGAAAACTGAACTCCAGCAGCGTATCCAGAAACTGTAACTGTTGTATTGTCTTCAGTAGCAATAATTCCGGTTGTGAAATTTAAGTAACTAGAAGAATTTAAGCCTGTAATCGGGCTCGTGACAGCATAAAATTTCTTTCCTAATGCTGCTTTACCTTTAGAGGTAAGAATTTCACCATGGCTGCTAACTGAAAATCTGTAGTTTACAAAATATGGCTTTTCTCCATGAGTATAAATTCCTTTATTTACTTTGGTAAACAATTCTCCACTAGCTGATGTTACCATGGTTGTCCCCATCGTAACACCTGGTATAGCAGGGGTCGCGGGAAAGTTAAAGACTTGCGGATCTCCTTTTTTAATGGTTACAGTACCAATGATTACGCTGTTTCCTGATGCGTTATTGGTATAGATGTTTACATCAAATGGGGTAACAGAATCTGTGGAAAAATATAGACCCTGATAAAAGGATATGAGAGCAGATGGATTTGCAGCCATTGGCGCAAACCAGTGGTCTGTATCTCTTTGTGCAAAGAGCGTTTTAGTCGTCAAAAAAACTAATACTAAACTAAGTAGAAATCTTTTCATATGATTGGGAATTAGGATTTCTACAAAAATAGCATAATATTTGAAAAGTTTTTTAAAAAATATAAAGAATCGTGAAAAATTATTCACGATTCTTTATTAATATCCATCCTGAGTATGAAACTGTTAATTTCGTATCTGGCTCTGTCCATTGAAGCACATACCAATAAGTTCCGGTAGGCAAAGTTCTTCCACCAGGCTTTCCGTCCCATGTATAAACGTTTTTTGGAGATTTATAAACAATAGCTCCGTATCTGTCTGAAACCTCAATGTTTACGTTTTCTTTCATTCTTAATTCAGAATAATCCAAAACATCGTTTATTCCGTCTCCGTTGGGTGTAATTGCATTGATGATGTTAATTACTAAAAATTCTTTAATGACAGGAAGACATCCATCAGATCCTAAAACATATACTTGATGAGTTCCTCTTGATAATCCCATAAATACGTTTGAGTTTTGATAATCAATACCATTTAAAGAATATCTGTACGGAGGAGTTCCGCCTATAACGTGTACCGTGGCAGTATTTCCTGATACTTCAATTTTAGTGATAATAGGAGCCTGAGCCGTATTTACATTTACATGTTGACGATACACACAGCCATTCATTCCCAAATCTACATAATAACTTCCTGCGCCTGCCAAAATGGTTTGCGTTGTTGCTCCGGTATTCCATTTATAAGAAGTGAAGCCTGTTCCCGCATCTAAAATTACTTTATCATCAGAACAAATTACCTGATCATGAAGCGTGCTCGATTTTCTTGGAGATTTAAAATTAACAGTTAAAGTTCCAATATTCGGACAAGCACTTGCACTTACAAATCGGATGTAATAGATGTTGTTTGAATTAATTGTTTGTGTTGCAGGAATAGCATTCGTTGCATTTTGTGCATTTGCCAGAGAAGTGTAAAAAGTAAGTGTTACAGTGGGATCTGTGGTAAATAAATTTTTATAATCATTAAGGTTGATGTTTTCAGAACCGTTCAAGTCGTTATCACAAATATCTGTGGTGGCAGTGTTTGTAATTAAACTGATTTTATTTCCGATGGTGAAATTAATTTGTCCTAAAACAGCCGGGCAATCTCCTGTAGGCGATTCTACTCTTACGTAAACAGTTGTATTGGTATTATAATTCCAGTTGGTTGGGATTGTATTTGTGTTTCCTGCCGTAGCATCTGCTTGCACCAAATAATATTTTACGTTGAAGCTGGTTGCATTGTTAACGATTTGTGGAGTTACCGTGGCGAAATTCACAGGAATAATTCCATCAAAATTATCATCACAAATATTTGCGTTAAAATTACTTACATTAATATTCGGCGACGGAGAAGCTGATAACATGATCTGAGCCACTTTTGAACATCCGTATGTGGAAGTTACATTCGCATAAATAGTTCCCGTAGGTCCTGTATAAGATGCAGGGGTAGTGATTTGACCAGTTAAGTTGGAATTGGTGAAATAATTAACCGTAGCTCCGGGACTTGCTGTAACAACAGCTGAGGTTAAATTATACGTTCCGTTTCCTGTTGAATTGGTACAAGACAATAATGTAGCATTCGTTACCTGAAGAACATCTGTATTGATGACAATTTTAAAATATTCAAAGGCAAAAGGAGTTCCGTTTCCTTGAATATAATAGATGAATGAATCTGTAGTATTTACAGTCGTAGGATTCGGAGTATACGTAATCTGTCCTGTTGTAGGGTTTACTGTTGCAGTTCCTGAAGTTGGCGCAGAAATAATGCTCGTTAACGAAGGAATAATAGTTTGAGTAGAGCTTGTAAAAGCCGGTGTAATCGTTTTTGTTGAACAAGAACCGATTGTATAGGTTGTTGTGGTAATTGGCGGACATAAAGTATAACTATAAATTGCCGTCATCCTTGTTTCACAACTGGTTTTTGTGATTTCACAGGTGTAATCTCCCGCTCCGTATAATTCTGGATTAATCGAATAAGTCGTCGCCCCCGGAATAGCAACTCCGTTGAAATACCATTGATAGGCATCATAGGTATTGTCTACTTCAAGCAAAACTCCGGCATAGCAATCCCCCGTTTTTGTGATCGTAGGAACAGAAGAGAATCCTGCGAAATAACCACCATATCCTACCGCACCGTTACCTGCCGCAATTCCTGCAGTTACAGGTTTGTTTGATCCGATGGTGATATTTCCTGTTACACTTGGGATAGAGTAGGTAACCCAGTTAGGATTTCCTGTCACTGGCGCGGGTCCTGCGCTTGCCTGAATAGGATTTCCGTTAATGGTGACCGCTGCTCCGGTTTGTGTAATGATATTAAGTCTTGTATTAAAAGTGTCGTTTCCAATTTTATTGATGGAACCAATTTCATTAATTTCTTTAGGTAAAAAACAGCTCAAAGGCGGAATAAAATTCATACCTCCGGTTGCATACACATTTCCTGTAGAAGTTCCTGCCAAAAGCTGATAAACGTATACATTATTATTTGCGGAAATACTCATGTTGTAGTTTCCGTTTACCTGGCTGATGTAGTTGGTTCCCTGTACTACGTAATATTGTCCTGCATTTAGCGTAACACTGTTTAAAAGGGTTCCGTTTATGGTAAGTTTGGTGTTATTCACTGTTGCCACTACCACGGCTGCTTCCATTCCTGAGTTGGCTGGGCCGTTTCCTTTCATCATTACAAAGTCTTTACCCAATCTTTCTACAGGAACCGACTGATCCATCAAAACATCTACGTTGGTACTATTGAATGTTGTATAAATACTGTTGAAATTTCCGTTAGTTACAGAAATGGGCTTGTTGGCCGTAATTTTTGCACCTACTAATCCTGTTAAATTGTTTGAATTAAGATTACTCTGTGCTTCAATAATATACGATTTACCTTTATTGATGGTAAAAGTTCTTGAAGGCGCTGAAATACCGTCCGAAAAAACAACTCCGGGATTATATCCGGATAAAGTTACGGTTGTATTATCTTCTGTAGCCGTAACACCGATGGTTGAATTTACATAAGGTTTAGCGGTTGTATTGGGAGCCATTCCTACGAAGAAGTTTTTTCCAAGTCCGGCTAATCCTTTAGAAGTAACAAATTCAGCCTGATCAGAAACAGTAAATCTGTAGCTGGCAAAGAATTTTTTATTTCCTTTTACAAATAATCCCATCCCGGTAGAAGTAAATAAGTTGGATGCAGTAGAAGCAATCATCATATTGTTGGGAATGGTTACCTGCATTGGGTTTCCTTTGCTTACCTGAACGGTTGTAAATAAATTGTTATTATTAAAAACCTGAACAGAAAAAGGCGCAGTTTCATTGGTTGAAAGGTATAAGTAACCTTTGGGAGTTCCTTGTAACGAACTTGCCGACATTGGGGCAAACCAGTGTTCTGTATCTAATTGTGCATTAACGATTAAACAAAGAAACGTACAAATAATTAGTAGAAATTTTTTCATGCTTATTAATAAGGGGCTGCAAATATAAGCATTAGTAATCAAAATTTTAAATGAATTTTTCTTTACATATGATTGAATGGAGAAATTGCTAAATATTTAATAATGAGTTAATATTTGTTGCGTTCTCATAATTAAGTGAAATAAAAAAATCCCGATGAAAAAATTTCACCGGGACTATTATTTTTAAAATCTTAAAAGATTACAAACCGATTCTGATGAATCCGGTTACTTTTAGGTCAGCATTTACAGATTTTACATAGTCAGCAACTGAGATAGAGCTGTCTTTGATGAAATCTTGGTGTACCAACGTGTTGTCTTTGTAGAATCTCTGCATTTTACCTTTCAAGATATTGTCGATAATGTTTGCAGGCTTACCTTCTTCTACAAGCTTGTGTCTTTCGATTTCTAATTCTTTATCGATAGTTTCCTGAGAAACAGAAGTTTCGTCAAGAGCGATTGGGTTCATCGCAGCAGCTTGCATAGAAACAGCTTTAGCAGCCTCGTCAGAACCTTCTACTTTAGCAGAAAGAGCAGTGATAGCAGCGATTTTGTTTCCAGCGTGAATGTAAGCTCCTAAGAAAGGACCTTCGATTCTTTCGAATGCACCGATCTCGATTTTCTCACCGATAACACCTGTTTGCTCGATTAATTTTTCAGCAACAGTTAATCCGTGGAAATCTGTAGCCAATAATTCTTCTTTAGTAGCAGCAAAAATAGCCATTTCAGCTAATTCGTAAGCTAGCTCGATGAACGCCTCGTTTTTAGCAACGAAGTCAGTTTCACAGTTCAAAGAGATGATAGTACCCAAAGTGTTATCTTCGTTTACTCTAGCGATTACAGCACCTTCAGTAGATTCTCTGTCAGCTCTGTTAGCAGCAACTTTTTGTCCTTTTTTTCTAAGGATATCTACTGCTTTTTCGAAGTCTCCTTCAGCTTCAACTAAAGCTTTTTTGCAGTCCATCATACCTGCACCTGTTTGGTTTCTCAATTTTGCTACGTCTGCAGCAGCTGGTGTATAAGACATAATATCTATTATTTTTTTATTGTAAGATTAGTATTAATTTTTAGCTTAATTTTAAAGCGATGCAAAGATAATGATTTTAATGATAAACTAAAAAATGACTTTTTGCGTTATTTGTATATTTAATAAATTTTTAAATGTTTGGTTAATGAAAAAAATATTTCTCCTTCTGTTTTTGTGCATTTTTACCCTTGGCTTTTCTCAAAAAAAGAAAAAAGCGAAATCTAAGGCTGTTGCTGAGAAAGAAACGCTTATTATCTATACAGAGCAGGATGCAGAAAGCACTAAAGAAGCCAGAATTATTGCCGGATTCTTGAAACAAAACCCTGGTCATGCCAAGACTGATTATTTTAAAAGAAAGTTAATAGAAATTATCATGGCCGATAATTCTCCGGAGGCAAAACCTACTATCACGCCTTTAAGCAAAGGAGAAGTTGCAAAAATGGCTAAAAATGAATCCAAAGTTTCTGGTAACAAAACAATGGCATCTAATACAAAGCTAGCTTCTACTTCTGCAGTGCCAGCAAGAGATGTAAATTATGCAAGTGTAACCAATACGAGTAAAAAATCTGAACCCAGCGAGAAAAATAAAAGAACGGCTGCGATGTTAACGCACATGTTCAACAATGATCCGATGGATAAGGAAGCTTATATAAATATTAAAAACAGATCTAAATGTAATCTGATTGTAAAAATCACCGGAAAGAAATATTATAATCTGGATGTTCCCGCTAAAGGGCAGAATTTTATTTTAATAGATAAAGGAGAATATGTCTTAACAACAATGGTTTGTGATGCCAAATATTCGTCACTGAAAAATATCAATAAAGATATTGAGATTGAATTAAATTTGGCAGAATAATTTTTTTTCTAAATATGGTGAGATATTTTTAAATTGAGTATATTTGGAAAAAATATATAATTTATGAAAAAAATAACATTGTTTTCCTTTGTGATTTTATCTTTAATCTCTTGTTCTAATGATAGTAATAGTTTAATCGAAGAAAAAGAAAGTTTGTCATCAAAAGATGCTAGTACCCAAAAAGTATCAGTGACTAAATCGGTTGTTGAAGCAGAAAGTAAAATTCAACAATTACAAAAAAATCAGTCATTGAATGTAGATTTTCAGGGTAATCGATTGAGATTAACAATGCAAGATGATTGTAATTTAGTTTTATATTATGAGAAACCTGCTTCAAATTTCACTCTCACTTTATGGAAAACAAATACAAATAGACTATTAACTTCCTCGGATATTGCATTAGCATCAGCTCAAACGGATGGAAACTTTGTTGTCTATCAAAAAGCTCCATATGTTTTATCTAATTCTGTTTGGGCTACTAATTCTTATGTTGGAAGTGTATCTAATCCATATATTAAATTACAGTTAGTTAGAGTGAAAAATGAACTTTTGGGGACGCAGAAATACGTTTATAAGTTGTTAATTGAAGGTAATGGTACAGATAGAGTTGTTGTTGCAGAAGGAGATTTAGCTCCGAATATGTAAAATTAGCTAAAATGTAAAAAAAAGACTTGTCAAATGAATGACAAGTCTTTTTTTTATCCTTTAAACTGACCCATTGCGATAAATTTATCTTGTCTTTGGGTTTCAAGTTCTTTTCCTGTAAATTTCGAGAACGCTTTAATGTTCTGTAAAATTGAAGTCTTTAAGTTTAAAAACGTTGTTTCAGGGTCGTAATGTGCGCCACCAAGCGGTTCTTCTACGATTCCGTCAATGAATTTTTCTCTTAAAGCATCTTTTGGAGTCAAATTCAATGCGTTTGCAGCATCTTCTTTGTGATCCCAGTTTCTCCAAAGAATTGAAGAACAGCTTTCCGGAGCAATTACTGTGTACCAAGTGTTTTCCAACATATACACTTTGTTACCAACACCAATTCCTAATGCACCGCCACTCGCTCCTTCACCAATGATATAAGTGAAAATAGGAGTTTTAAGCATGGTCATTTCGAAAATATTTCTTGCAATGGCTTCACCTTGTCCTCTTTCTTCAGCTTCCAATCCTGGATAAGCTCCTGGTGTATCAACCAAAGTTACCACAGGAATATTGAATTTCTCAGCAAGCTTCATCAATCTCAACGCTTTTCTGTATCCTTCAGGATTCGGCATTCCGAATCTTCTGTGTTGTCTTTCTTTAGTTGTTCTTCCTTTCTGAGTTCCGATGATCATTACTTTTTGCCCATCTAGGGTAGCAATACCGCCAATCATGGCAGGATCATCAGCGAAATTTCTGTCTCCGTGAAGTTCTAAGAAGCTGCCTTTATCTACCATCCCGTTGATATAATCCAATGTATAAGGACGATCCGGATGACGAGATAGTTGTACTCTTTGCCAAGGGGTAAGGCTTCCATAGATTTCTTTTTTCTTTTCTATGATTTTATCCTCTATCTGGCTGCATGCTAATTTTACATCAACACCACTTTCTTCTCCTACTAAAGAACAAGTTTGGTATTGATCCATTAATTCTTTTATAGGTAGTTCGAAACTTAAATATTCCATTCTTGAAGTAAATTAAATCTTTCAAATGTATGAAAAATTATGAAAATTTATTAAAAATTATTAACAGCATTGTTTATTCTGGATATAGTTTCCTCTTTTCCAAGGATTTCCATGATGTCCGGAACGTCCGGGCCTTTCAATTCTCCCACCAACGATAAACGCAGTGGCATCATTACTTTACCCATTCCTAAGCCTTTATTTTCGGCGAAATCATGAATGTTTTGCTTTAAATTTTCAGCATTAAATTCAGCATTTTCTAAACCTGATGCAAATTCTCCTAAAATAGCAGATGTTTCATCATTCCAAGCTTTTTTAGATGCTTTTTCATCATAAGAAGTCGGAGCTTCGAAGAAAAACTTTCCATTTTCATAAATATCAATCGGGAAAGTCGTTCTTTCTTTCATCAAATGAATGATTCTTAAAAACTTCTCATCTTCGATTGTGATATTAAGATCAGAATTTTTTAAAATCGAAAGAATTTCTTCATCAGATTTTTGTTGAAGATACTGATGATTAAACCATTCAGCCTTTTCTTTACTGAATCTTGCACCTGCTTTATGAACTTTATTTAAATCAAATTCTTTAGTCATTTCATCCAACGATAAAATTTCTTTATCATCCGCAGGCGACCAACCTAAAAGTGCCACCATATTAATGAAGGCTTCAGGCAAATATCCACTTTCTCTGTATCCTTTAGAAACATTTCCGGTTGCCGGATCTGTAAAATTCAAAGGGAAAACCGGGAATCCGAATTTATCGCCATCTCTTTTGCTTAGTTTGCCTTTACCTTCTGGTTTTAAAATCAAAGAAAGATGAGCAAACTGAGGTGCTTCCCAATCCATTGCTTCATATAATAAAGTGTGCAGCCCTAAAGATGGCAACCATTCTTCACCACGAATAACGTGAGAAATTTCCATTTCGTGGTCATCGATGACGTTGGCGAAGTGGTAAGTTGGCATTCCGTCGTTCTTTACCAAAACTTTATCATCTAAAGTATTTGTGTTTACAGAAGAATTTCCTCTGATAATATCCACAAGATTCAACGTTCTGTCAATCGGCATCTTGAATCTTACGACGTATGGCGTTTTTTCATCCAACAACTTTTGAACTTCTTCTTCAGAAAGGGCAAGGCTGTTTCTTAACTGATTTCTTGTTTTGTTATCATAAGAAAAAACATCGTCTCTTGCCTCATATTCAGCACGGATAGCGTCTAATTCTTCAGCAGTATCAAAAGCGATATATGCATAATCTGTTTTCAGGATCTGCTCTGTATATCTGTCGTAGATATCTCTTCTTTCAGATTGTCTGTAAGGGGCAAATTTTCCTCCTTTTTTAGGACTTTCATCAGCAATAATTCCGCACCATTCCAGAGCTTCTTCAATATAGTCTTCCGCTCCTTCCACATATCTTGCAGTGTCTGTATCTTCAATTCTCAATACAAATTCACCACCTTGGTTTTTAGCAAAAAGATAGTCATATAATGCGGTTCTTACGCCTCCTAAATGCAAAGGTCCCGTGGGACTTGGAGCAAAACGTACTCTTACTTTGTCCATTTCAATTAAAATTTTGATGCAAAGTTAGTTAAACTAACACAAAAAGATAAATTTATTTGGAACTAATAGATAGAGCGAAAATTTGTTAAATATAGATTTTAAGAAAAATAAAATTCCGATTAAAATTTGTATCTGATTGAAAAAGAATAACTAGAATAATGTATTTTTGTATGATTTGATTTAACCATGACAAAAATTAAAAAACAAAATAAGTTATCATTTTATATTAAAGGTTTTTCGAGAGGATTATTTCCTGTTCAGCCTTATGAAAAAAAAATAGATAGTCTTTATAAAACGCTTTCAAAGAATGATTTAAATGAGGTTGAAAGAAGGCTGAATTATTATAATAAAATCAATTCTGAAATAAAAGTAGATCATCACGGAACGACAATTCAAGATCTGCTGAAGCCTAAAACGCCTAAAGCGTATTATTTTGATACGTACGAATATGCGAGATATTTTCCTAAAGATCTCAAGATAGATTATGCCTTTGGAGATGTAAATACTATTTTAGATTTTCCGATGATTACAAAAAGTCGTCCTATTCATGGAGGAAACGACAATAATATTTTACTGAATCTGGATAAAGCAAGACATTTTGTTTCTCTGCAAGATAATCGGAATTTTGATGATAAGAAAAATATAATGATCGGAAGAGCGGCTGTGCATCAGGCACACAGAAAAAGGTTCTATGAAAAGTATTTTAATAATCCGATTTGCGACCTAGGGCAAGTAAATAAAAATGGTGGCAATCCGGACTGGATAAAGCCTAAAATTTCCATTGATGAGCATTTAAAGAATAAATTTATTTTAAGTCTTGAAGGAAATGATGTTGCTACCAATCTGAAATGGATTATGTGCTCAAATTCTGTAGCTGTATCACCTCCCTTAAAAATGGAAACTTGGTACATGGAAGGAACTTTGAAGCCAAATGAACATTTTATTTGTATTGATGAAAATTATGAAAATCTTGAAGAAAAAATTCAATATTATATAGAACATCCAAACGAAGCGAAAGAAATCATTAAAAATGCCAAGGAATATCGCTCGCAGTTTAATAATAAAAATGTCGAAAATTTAATATCGCTTTTGGTTTTGAAAAAGTATTTTGACTACATTCGCTAAAAAATATCGAATTATGTTAGAAATTGGAGAAAGACCTTGGGGCAAATATTATGTTTTGGCAGACGAGCCAAATTATAAGCTAAAAAGAATTGAAGTAAATCCTGGACAAAAGCTTTCTTATCAATATCACCACAAAAGACAAGAGCAATGGACAATCATTGAAGGCGATGCAACAATTGTTTTAGATGATAAGGAAATTAAGCTGGCTTATGGTGAAAGCATTTTTATCCCACTAGGAGCGAAACACAGAATGATGAATCTTTCTGAAAAGCCTGTTGTTTTCATCGAAGTTCAAACCGGAACGTATTTTGGTGAAGATGATATCGTGAGGATTGAGGATGAGTATGATAGAAATTAATTAAGTTAGAGAAATGATAAATACAAATAGCCTTGAAAATACAGATAAATTTTTTTGGCATCGTTATGATTCGATTTATACACAAGAACTTTCCAATTTAGAAAATGTTAAAAAAATTGTAGAGTTCGGAATTTTTAAAGGAGACTCTGTAAGATGGCTAAATCGCGAATATCCTGAAGCCAAAATTTTTGGCGCAGATATTTTACCTGTACAAAGTGAATGGACTATTAATGATGCTATAAGCTATTATCAATTAGATCAGGATAAAGTTTCGGATATTCAAAATTTTCTGAATATTACAGGAAATGAAATTGATTTAATTATCGAGGATGGAAGCCACTTTCCAAAGCATCAGAAGAATTGTTTAGTGGAGGGGATGAATTATTTAAAATCTAATGGTATTTATATTTTAGAAGACATTCATACTTCGCATCCACAACATGACTACTATACAAAAGATGGTAAAAATTATATTTCACCCTTACATCTATTATTGTTTATAGAGCACCATAGAAGTATTGGGGTGGAAATTCATGAGGATAAAATAAAAGAATTGACAAAAAATTCGTTATTTAATTTTAATGAAATTATAAATTTAATAAATACTATAAAAGATATTAAAATTTATAGAAGATCTACATTACCCTTGAAATGTTATAATTGTAATTCATCTGACTATAATTATCATTTATTAAAGTGTAAATGCGGTGCTGATGTATATGCAGAAGCAGATTCTATGACTGCCGTACTTACAAAGAGATAAAATATAAAGAATTAAATTGGGCCGATAAAACATTTATCGGCCTTTTTATTTTAAAATAAACTTTTTAAGTAAAGTTTTATTTTTTTTGTAAACGAAATGTTGAGATGTAGTTTTTTTTGTGGATATTTTGTTTTAAATTTTAATAAAAACTCATCAATATCTTTTGCATTGAAAAACTCTATATTCTCCCAAGAAGAGCCAGAAAGAGGGTGAAAGTTTTTATAATTTGTATAATTATTTTTATTTAATGTTTTCCAAATATGAAAAAAGCCTTCTACGTCAAAATCATTTACATGTCCCCAATTATTAACTTTTTGTAGAATCTCTGACTCTGTTCTTGCCCATGATTGATGAATGACATAGTAATCTAGAAATAACGTTCTGTCATTTTGAGGCATTCTTGCTTTTGTATATTGTGGTGAGTTGGTAACCATGAAGCAGGTCTCATTGAAAGGCTGTACCACAAAAAAACCATTTTCGTTTTGCTTAAATAGTACAACCCAGTTTATAAGAAAGTTGAATGGTGTTTTTTCTGGTTTTCTAGTGAGGTATGCACATTTCCGTAAAAAATTTGATAGCTTTCGAAAATCGTATGGATATTCATCACTGTCAATTTGAAGATGCCACCCTCCTTTTCCCATGAATTTTCCCATTAAATTTCTTTGCCTTGTTTCTAATTCCATGGGAGTGTGTCCTCCAATATAGAATTCATCGGCGTAAAACCTAATTTTATTTTGTCTATCAATATTCTTTATTTCATCAAATACATATTCAGGAATAGAGATGTCGTTTCCGCTCCAAGTTTTATTGTTTTTATCATAACTTATAACAATGTCATCTGCTTCATCATATACCAATTCTAGAGATTTGAATATAAATTTATAATCGTATGAAAGTAAATAACCAATTTTTATTATTTTGCTCATAAATTTGTTATTTTTTCTATTTCTCGGATTTTTTTATGCAAATTTTCAAGTGAAAAAGGTTGTAGGCCGTCGGCAGATTTTAACTGTTGCTGCTTCCAAAGATTTTCATTTGTATAAAGTTCAATTGTCTTTTCTGCAAAATCTGTTTCATTATCAGCAAGAACCATATTATCTCCTTTTTCTGAAAGCATTCCTTCTGCTCCGATCGCACTTGTAATTACTGGAAGATAAAATTCAAAAGCTTGTCCTATTTTTCCTTTTACTCCTGCTCCATATCTTAATGGTGCAACCATGATTCTATTTTCTAAAAAATGAGGAACAATATCGGGAACATAACCATGAAATATAATATTTGGAGAATTAATATCTTTTATTTTTTCATTTACATCACCAATAATATTTAATTTAACATCTGGGAGTTTTTTCCATATTAACGGTAGAATTTTATTTGCTAAAAAATAGATAGCATCAATATTAGGATGATGGGTAGAGCCAATAAAAAGTAAATCTTTTCTTTCAGCAAAATCTTTACTGTCCTGGATATTAATTTTTGGATAATGAATGTTAGATATGACAAGTTGTTTTTTACCCATAGCAAAAGTATCCATATATTGTTTCTCTTCTTCAGAAATAGGAATAATCAAATCTGCTTCAGAAGAGGCTTCTTTTTCAAATTTATAAAATATAGAATAGCTTTTTTTATAAAACGGGTTTTTCGGGTCTGAATCTAATGCTCTTTTGAATCTAAGATGATGTATATCAACCATATCATAGACAGTAAATACTTTAGAGAAGTACTGCTGGATTTTTTTGTAATTTTTGATAAAAATATTGGCAGCATAAAACCATGCTATAGTTTTCTTTGCGTCAAATAATCTATAAAATTCTTTTAAATCTGTATAAGGTAAATATTCATAATAAACACATACGCCAAGTCTTTGAAAGTATTCATTATAAGAATTGTCTATTTTATTTCTTTTAGCAATAAAGACAACATTATACCCTTCTTTTTTATAAGCCTTGATAATTTCGGTAAGCCTTAACTCTCCTGAGTTTTTATCATACTCAGGAACTCTATTGTTATAGAAAAAAATATTTTTATTTTGATTTAGTTCCAGAACTCTTTGTTGTACTGTTTTGGCCTGTATTGAATTGATCTGATTATTCCATTTTGATTTAAAAAGAGCAAGATTTTTTTCAAAAAGCTTTTCTTTTTCTGTGGGTGTATTATCTTTTTTTGCATTGTAAGATGCACCGTTGAAATGAACTATTTTAGAAAAAGGAGTGTAATAAATATCCTTTTTTTGTTCATATTTAAATCGAAAACATAAATCTGTTTCTTCAAAATAGGCGGGTGCAAATTGTTCATCAAATAAATTTAGATCACCATTATCTGAATGCTTTTTAAAAAGTAGGCTGCATCCTGAACAGTAATCAACTTTGTAGATATAATTAATAATTGGATAATAAGGTTTTCGCTTATCTACAATTTGTGCAATATTACAATCCTTCATAAAAACACTACCCGCTTCTTGTAAACTACCATCAGCATTCATTAGCATAGACCCTACTGCTCCTACATTTTCAAAGTTATTAAATACATAAATAAGTTCATCTAAAAAGCCTTTATGCACAATGGTATCGTTATTTAATAAATAGATAAATTTACCACTAGAGTGTTCTATACCTTTATTACAGCTTTTTAAGAAACCTAAATTTGTAGGATTTTTGATGATTGTAATATTTTCAATCGTTGAAAAATCATAAGACTCAGAGCTATTGTCATCCATTAATATGATTTCAAAATCAATTTCGGGAAGATTTTCAAAAATAGATTTTAAGCAATTCCAAGTATAATTTTCTTGATTATAAAAAGGGATGATTATTGAAACCACGGGAGATTCTGATTTAGGAAATTTCAAGGTTTCTCGTTCCAAAGTAGGAATTAGTGATATTTTAGAAAAGCTTTCATCTAGTTTTTTAATTCGATTAACTTTTCTTACAACATATTTAAGTTCTCGCCAAAGTCCCATTTTTAATCAATTTTTATATAGGGTTTATTATCAAATATATAATTTATCCAGTTGCTAAAAGAATATTTTTTGTAAATATCAGGGTCAATATCAGTATATTCTAATTTTAAAAAATTATGAATTTCTTCAGAATTTTGATTTTTCCAAATAAGTATATTGTTTGGATGGTAAAAATCGTAATTTTCTATAGCTGGATTATTTGTTATCAATTTCTTTTTAAAGCAAATAGATTCAAATACTCGAAAAGATAAGCCATTATGAATATTGGTATTTTGAAACTCTAAAAGGTATTTTGATCTTTGAATTTCATTTATCATTTCTGAATACTTCACTGAGGATTCTAAGACTTTAATTTTTGATCGTTTAATCTTTTCAGGAATATTGCTTTTTTTATAAACAATTTGAATGTTTGTATTAATATTTTGTTGTTCAAAAAAAGATGTTATTGAAATTATTTCATCAATTCTATTTTCCAAATAGCTTCCCAAAAAGAAAATTTCTTCTCGCTCTTTCTCATCTATATTTTCAAAATTGTCAATATAAAAATTTGTAGTATAATGTAGATTATGATAATCACTTTGATAATTATCATAGTCTTCTTTTTCAAAAACAAAAAAACGATCGAATAATTTTATGTAATCTAAGATTTTGGGATAACGTTTAAAGCCATCCCATTGATATGCAGTAAAAACTTTTGTTTTCTGCTTTAAAAGTTCTAATGATTCTTGAGAAAAATAATCAGGTCGAATTACTAATGTATATTCAAAATCAAATTTTATATTTTTTAATTTTTCTACAAGCTCTTCAGAATGTCTGTTTATTCTTAATTGAGATTTAAAATTTTTATTGTTGAGAAAAAACTTCTGAATGAAATTAGTTAATTTTTCATTAAAGTTTTTATATTGAAATTTCTTGTCAGATAGAACCAATAATTCAACTATGTAATCATTTGCTTCTAGATTTTTAACAATACTTTCATATAAACTAAAATGATATGGCATTAATAATGCTACCTTTTTTTCCATCCAGCAATTTTAAACAAAAATAATAAATATATATTTGTAAAAAAAATATGAAAAAGAAAGTATTAATCGACCTTGAACGTCTTAGATATCCAAATTCAGGTATTGCAAATGTATTTCGAAACCTTGCAAAAGGTTTAATTGAAACCAATTCTAAATTTGAAATCGCTTATTTTGGAAACAGAGAGCAGCTTGAAAAGATTTGTTCCATACCAAAGTGTATCTTTTGGAATAAGACGCATAAATTTTTCGAAAGATTTAGTACGCAGTTCGATTTAATTCATGTTAGCCATCAGCTATCATCTTACTTTCATAGAAACTATAAAAATACTCTTAAAATTGTAACGCTTCATGATCTGAATTTTTTACATGAAAACCTTACCGAATCTAAAAAAAGAAAGATGTTGGGTAAAGTAAAAAACAATGTAAAAAATGCTGATTATATCGTTTGTATATCTGAATATGCAAAGCAGGATTTAATTAAAAATAAAGGGCTTTTCACGTTTAATAAGCTTAAAGATATTGTGGTGATTCACAATGGAATTCAGTTGCCGGAAGATAAGCAGTATGACTTGGGAAAATATTCCTTTTTAAAAGATAAAAAATATATCCTGAATATTGGTGTGCTTTTTAATAAGAAGAACCAGTTGACTTTAGTTGAAATGCTGCCTTATATTGATAAAGATTTGGTTTTGATTGCGTCTGATGAAAAGCAACCTTATGCCGATGAGGTAAGAAAAAGGATTAAAGAACTAAATTTGGAAAACAGAATTCATTTTTTTAAGAATGTTTCTGAGGAAGAAAAGTATGCTATTATTCAAAATTGTGAAACCATGTGTCATCCTTCCATTGCAGAAGGGTTTGGTATTCCACCAATAGAAGCTATGGCATTTGGCAAGCCTGTCTTTCTTTCAAAGTATACCAGTCTTCCCGAAATTGGAGGCAATAAAGCGTTTTATTTTGATAGTTTTGAACCGAAAGCTATGAGTAGCATTTTTCATGAAAAAATGACTCTTTACAACAGCAATAAGGAAGTGATGAGTGAGGATATAAAAAATTGGACAAAGCAATATAGCTATACTGCAATGTCCAACAATTATCTTAAGTTTTACGAAAAAATTCTGCAACAGAATTAATTCTTATATTCTAATACCGTTTTTTCAATGATTTTTACACAATCCAATAATTGCTCTTCAGTAATTACCAAAGGTGGTGCCAATCTGATAATATTTCCGTGAGTTGGTTTTGCCAATAGCCCATTTTCTTTTAATTGTAAACAGATATTCCATGCGGTAGAGCTGTCCGGAGTATCATTGATCAAGATAGCATTTAACAATCCTTTTCCTCTTACTTTGGTAATCAGACTTGTTTTTTCGATCAATTTTTCAATTTCGTTTCTGAATAATTGACCTAATTCTTCCGCTCTTTCAGAAAGTTTTTCTTCTTCAACAACATCTAAAGCTGCAACTGCCACTGCACAAGCAATCGGGTTACCTCCGAAAGTAGAGCCATGCTGTCCCGGCTTAATCACATTCATGATTTCATTGTTTGCTAAAACTGCTGAAACAGGATACATTCCACCAGAAAGAGCCTTTCCTAAAATTAAAATATCAGGCTGAACATCTTCGTGATGGCAGGCAATTAATTTTCCGGTTCTTGCAATACCTGTTTGAACTTCATCTGCAATGAAAAGAACATTGTGTTTTTTACATAGTTCAGAAGCGTTTTTAAGGAAGTTTTCATCCGGAACATATACTCCGGCTTCTCCTTGAATAGGTTCAACTAAAAATGCTGCAATATTACCTGCTTCATTTTTTAAAACTTCTTCTAAAGCATTGATATCGTTATATGGAATTTTGATAAATCCAGGAGTGAAAGGTCCGTAATTTTGATTGGCATCAGGATCATTCGAGAAAGAAACAATGGTTGTTGTTCTTCCATGGAAATTATTTTCACAAACGATAATTTTTGCTGCGTTTTCTGAAATTCCTTTTATTTCATAGCTCCATTTTCGGGCTAATTTTACTGCAGTTTCCACGGCTTCAGCACCGGAATTCATGGGTAAAACCTTATCAAATCCGAATAGAGTAGTGATCTTTTGTTCGTATTCTCCTAATTTCGAGTTGTAAAATGCTCTTGAAGTTAAAGCTAATTTTTTAGCCTGCTCCACTAAAGCATCTACAATTTTAGGATGAGAATGTCCTTGGTTTACAGCAGAATACGCTGAAAGAAAATCATAATATCTTTTGCCTTCTACATCCCAAACAAAAACGCCTTCTCCTTTGTCTAAAACAACAGGAAGAGGGTGATAGTTGTGAGCTCCATGTTTGTCTTCAAGGTCAATAAAATACTGTGAGTTTTTTGCTGTTTCTACTGTTGACATATATTTTGGTTTTTGACAAAGTTAAACATTATAAACGACATTTATCAACAGAAATCTTATCCTTTAAATAAGGTTTGTTTGATAGTTAATTGAATATTTATCAAGGGTAATTGGGTATCTTGTTTAATTTAATTATTGATTAAAGTGATAATATCTTTTCGAATCAACTTTGTCAAAGTTCTGAACTTTGACAAAGTTTTGAAAACAAAAAACTGCCTCAAAAAGAGACAGTTCCAAGTTTTTATTTTAAAATAATCTTAGTGATTATCATATTTCCTATCCATTACAAAATCCTCCATGAATTTCGTTGTATAGTTTCCTGAAAGATAATCTTCATTATCCATCAGTTGTCTGTGGAAAGGAATGGTAGTTTTTACACCTTCAATATAGAATTCTTCCAAAGCTCTTCTCATTTTTGCGATTGCTTCTTCACGAGTTTGAGCCGTCGTGATTAGTTTAGCAATCATTGAGTCATAGTTAGAAGGGATCGTATATCCTGCATAAACGTGAGTGTCTACTCTTACTCCGTGTCCCCCAGGGATATTCAGTCCTGTAATTTTTCCCGGAGATGGTCTGAAATCAGCATAAGGATCTTCCGCGTTGATTCTACATTCAATTGAATGCAATTTCGGATAATAATTAATTCCTGAAATTGGAGTTCCTGCAGCCAAAAGAATTTGTTCTCTGATTAGGTCATAATCAATAACCTGCTCAGTGATAGGGTGTTCTACCTGAATTCTCGTATTCATTTCCATGAAATAGAAATTTCTATGCTTGTCAACAAGGAATTCAATCGTACCAACACCTTCATATCCAATGAATTCTGCTGCTTTTACAGCCGCTTCACCCATTTTCTCACGAAGTTCGTCAGTCATGAAAGGAGAAGGAGTTTCTTCCGTCAGTTTCTGATTTCTTCTCTGAACTGAACAGTCTCTTTCAGAAAGGTGGCAAGCTTTACCAAATTGGTCACCCGCAACCTGAATTTCGATGTGTCTAGGCTCTTCAATCAATTTTTCCATGTACATCCCTCCGTTTCCGAATGCAGCCACAGCTTCCTGAATTGCAGATTCCCAGTGGTCTTTAAGGTCTTCAGCTTTCCAAACAGCTCTCATTCCTTTTCCACCACCACCGGCAGTTGCTTTAATCATTACAGGATATCCTGTTTCTTCAGCAACTTTTACAGCGTGTTCGTAAGATTCAATCAAACCGTCAGAACCAGGTACACAAGGTACTCCGGCAGCTTTCATCGTAGCTTTAGCATTTGCTTTATCTCCCATTTTCTCAATTTGCTCAGGAGAAGCACCGATGAATTTGATGCCGTTTTTCTCACAAATTCTTGAAAAGTTGGCATTTTCAGATAAGAATCCGTAACCTGGGTGAATTGCGTCTGCATTTGTAATTTCTGCAGCAGCAATAATGTTAGGGATTTTTAGATATGAGTCTTTACTCATTGCAGGACCAATACAAACAGCCTCGTCAGCAAATCTTACATGAAGACTGTCTTTGTCGGCAGTAGAGTATACCGCAACAGTTTTGATTCCCATTTCTTTACAAGTACGTAAGATACGCATTGCAATCTCGCCACGATTGGCAATTAATATTTTTTTGAACATCTTCTTCAATTTGAAAATTAGATAATTTGAAAATTAGATAATGCGGTGATGTGACGATGGGAATGGGATAAAATCAAAGCTGGTAAACTTCCAGCATCCAACTTCCCGCTTCCATCTTTTAACATCTAATGTCTAACATCTAACCTCTAAATTAAGATGGATCTACTAAGAATAAAGGTTGATCATATTCTACCGGAGTAGCATCATCCACTAAAATCTTAACGATTTTTCCGCTTACTTCAGAATCGATTTGGTTGAATAATTTCATTGCTTCAATTACACAAACTACTTTCCCTACAGAAACTTCGTCACCTACGTTTACGAATACATCTTTATCTGGAGATGGTTTTCTGTAGAAAGTTCCGATCATTGGAGATTTAATCGTGATATATTTGCTGTCGTCAGATGCGGCTTCAGCTTTTTCAGCAGGTGCAGCAGCAGGAGTTGCTACAGGTGCAGGAGCAGCCACTTGCTGAGGAGCAGTGTGGTAAACTGCAGGTTGAGCATAAGCAACTTCGCTTCCAGCTAATGGAGTTTTAATAGTGATTTCGAAATCTTTAGTTTTGTATTTCACCTCAGAAACCTCTGCTTTAGATACAAACTTGATAAGATTTTGTATGTCTTTAATGTCCATAAATTTGATATTTGATTTTTTTCAAAGATACCAAAAAAACGTAAAAAACAACAAAAAACCGCCAAATTTTATCAAAATTGGGCGGTTTTTGTATTAAAATGAGGCTTTTTCAGCGAAAAGGGACTCTTAGTTTTCTTCAGTAGTTGCTACCTCTTTTTCCAATACTACTTTACCTCTGTAGTAAAGTTTTCCTTCATGCCAGTGAGCTCTGTGGTATAGGTGAAGCTCTCCTGTTGCTGAATCTTTTGCCAATTGAGGAACTACAGCTTTATAGTGAGTTCTTCTCTTATCTCTTCTTGTAGACGACTGTCTTCTCTTTGGATGTGCCATTTTGTAATAACTTTTTTAATTGATGAGCGATGAGATTCATCATCCCATCATTAAACTATTTAATTTTTATTCTTTAAATTTTTTAAAGCGTCCCATCTTGGGTCACTTTCATGTTCTTCCTCTTCTTCAGGTTCTTTTGCACTGAATTGATCTAAAATTGCCAGATCTTCATCACTTATATTCGGTGAAATTTTTTTCATCGGAATAGAAAGTGCTACGTTTTCGTAAATAAGCTGAGAGATATTAAAGGCATGGTCGCTAGTTGGGATTGTGATCACATCTTCTTCGCTGTCATCATATTCTTCACCAAATTTCACCAAAACTTTAATCTCGTTTTCAATAGGATGGTCGAAATTGTCGTTTGTAATATCACAAACCAATTCCACTGTCCCGCTTACTTTGATTTCAAATTCTAAAAAAGTAGTGTGTTTATCAAGTAAAACATCCACTGCGATTCTAGGATTTGTAAATTCCTGTTCAGTGTCAAATAATTGAAAGAACTCTTTATCTATCTCAAACTTGAACTTGTGCTTGCCGGTTTTCAATCCGGAAAAGCTTACGTCGTAGTTTCTTAACTTGTCCATAAAATGAGTGTGCAAAAATATGCAATTTTTTTATAATAACAAATAAATTTTCCAACAAATTAATTTAAAATTTGTTTCAAAGGTTTAAGCCTCAGTTTCCTCAGGAAGATCCTCATCAATTCCGTTATCCATCGCCATTTTTCTTGGCTGTAGACGGTTTTGCATCAGTTCTTTATATTCCTCTCTATTCTTAAAAACTTTAATGGCTGTGAAGATCGATTCCATAAAACTCTGCGCATCTGCCACATTTTTCCCTGCAATATCATAAGCAACACCGTGATCCGGCGAAGTTCTGATAAATGGTAAACCTGCGGTATAATTCACTCCTTCTTCATACGCTAACGTCTTGAAAGGTGCTAAACCTTGATCGTGATACATCGCTAAAACAGCATCGAAGCTCTTGTATTTGTTCGGCTGAAAAAAGCTGTCTGCAGGAAATGGTCCAAAAGCCAGAATTCCATTGTCTGAAAGCTCTCTGATCGCTGGTTCAATGATTTCTATTTCTTCAGTTCCGATTACGCCGCCGTCTCCTGAGTGAGGATTCAATCCTAAAACGGCAATTTTAGGTTTAGAAATATTAAAATCTTCGATCAGCGTCTGGTTAAGCATTCTGATCTGTTTTTTTATTTTTTCTTTTGAAATATTTTCAGCAACTTTTGAAATTGGAATATGGTGTGTAGAAACAGCAACTTTCAAATCTTCAGTTACCAGAAACATCAATCCTTTTTTGTTGAATTTTTCTTCAAAATATCCTGTGTGGCCGGTGTGTTTGAAGCCCATCTTTACCATTTCATCTTTGTTGATAGGCGCAGTTACGATCACATCAATATCTCCTTTAATTAAAGCTTCGGTAGCCGCTTCCAGAGAATCGATCGCCATTTTGGTAGATTCTTCGGTAGGTTTTCCCAATTCTACATTCACATTGTCTTTCACAAGGTTTACCATATTCAGTTTTCCTGCCTGTGCCTGTGAAGGTTCGTTGATGTAATTGAAATTGAGATTTAATTTAAAAATATTTTTCTGATAGGTAAATAATTTTCCCGAACCAAAAATTACCGGAGTGAAAAAATCCGTGATGGTTTTGTCTGTCAGGCATTTCATAATGATCTCAGGGCCGATGCCGTTGAAATCGCCGATTGAAATTCCTACTCGTACTTTATGGTTTTTTGGGCTCATTTTGATTATCTTTGAAGATTATAATTTTACAAATTTAGCAAAAAATAATATGTTCACAGGAATTATTGAAGCAGTTGGGGTTATTGAGAAAATTGAAGAAAACGGAAGTAATATAGATTTTACCCTTACATGCCCTTTTACTAATGAATTAAAGATAGATCAAAGCCTTGCACATAACGGTTGTTGTTTAACGGTGGTGAAAATTGAAGGAGATCAATATGTAGTTACCGCTATTAACGAAACTCTTGAAAAAACGAATCTTGGAAAATGGGAAGTAGGTTCTGTAGTAAATCTTGAACGTTGCATGAAAATGGACGGCAGATTAGACGGGCACATCGTACAAGGTCACGTAGATAAAACCGGAGAAGTAGTAAGCATCGAAAATAAAGACGGAAGTTATTTCATTACCATTAAATATGAAGATAATGGAAGTTTTGTAACGGTTCCTCAAGGTTCTATTACAGTCAACGGAATCAGTTTAACAGTTGCAAAAAGCGAGGACACTCAGTTTTCCGTAGCAATTATTCCTTATACTTGGGAATTTACCAACATGAAACATTTAAAATCAGGAGATAAGGTAAATCTTGAATTTGATATAATTGGTAAGTATATTGCTAGGTTAATTAATAAACAGAATGTCAATTAATATTTACAAAGGATATAGCTTAAGAAACCGAGTGTTTTTCGGTTTCTTATTGGTATGTCTTTTAAGTGTTGCTGCTTCTTCGCTGGTGCCGTACTTTGTTCTGAGGAATAACTCTTTGGAGCAGAGCCGTATCGACATGCAGGATAAGACCAATGCCGTAATGGGCTATTTGGATTATGCTGTGAGTAGAACATTGGTGCAGACGGATGACCTTGCTAAGGTTTTAAGTAATAAAATTCTTGAAATTGCAGATATTAATCAACATGATATTGTTATTTATGATTTAAAAGGAAATTATTTAATCTCAAACAGAGATCCTAATCTGATTGAGCAGAAAACTATTCCGATTAGCATTGTTAATAAAATTCTGTCTACGGATGCGCGAGTAGATATTCGTGGCTACGATCAGGCTAAGGATGCGGTTTTCACTTCATCCTATATTTTACTGAGAAATAATGTGCTTGAACCTATCGGAATTGTTTATATTCCTTTGTATCACAATGAATCTGCTTACCTTGAAGTTCTTCATAAATATGTAAAATATATTCTTTTAGTCGATCTTTTTTTAATTCTTTTCAGTATTTGGCTGAGTTGGGTTACGTCTAATAATTTAGCAAAAACCATTACTAAATTTTCTGATATGATAACGCGTATTACCTTGTTTGAGAATGAGATGCGTCCTATCAGATATTATAAAAATGATGAATTAAATGCTCTCGCAAGAGCTTATAACCGAATGATTCTTCAGATTCAGGATCAGAAGGAAAGGCTTCGTTTTAAAGCATCGGAAGAAGCTTGGAGAGAAATGGCAAAACAGGTGGCTCACGAGGTGAAAAACCCGTTGACACCAATGAAATTAACCATTCAGAATTTTGAAAGAAAATTTGATCCTGAAGATCCGAATATCAGAGAAAGAGTAAAGCAAATGAGCAAAACAATGGTCGATCAGATTGATTTGATTGCTACCGTTGCTTCAGCTTTTTCAGAGTTTGCTAAATTGCCTGAAAAAAATAATGAAGTCATTAATCTGAATACCGAAGTGGAAGATATTCTGCGTGTTTTCAATGATGACAGTATTTTCATGCATTCCAACAAAAATAATATTATGATCACGATGGATAGGATTTACCTTTCCAGAATCATTACAAATCTAGTGACGAATGCTAAACAGGCGGTGAGTGACGAGCGAAAATTGATCATTAATGTAGATGTAGAACAACATCAGAGAAGGGTGATGATTTCTGTACAGGATAATGGAATCGGGATTCCTGAAAATATGTACGAACGAATTTTCGAACCTAATTTTACTTCAAAAAATAGCGGAATGGGACTTGGTTTATCGATGGTCAGAAAGATGATTGAAGATTATAAAGGCGAAATTACCGTGAAATCTGAGGTTGGAAAAGGCTCTACATTCATCATTACTTTACCTACGAATTTATAGTGAAACCTTTTACGTTTAAACAATTTGAAATTCAACAGTCAAAAAACGTCTTCCGTGTAGGTACAGACGGTGTTTTGCTGGGCGCTTTGGCAAATGTGAGTGAAGCATCGCATGTTCTTGAAATTGGAACAGGAACGGGTTTGATTTCATTAATGCTTGCTCAAAGAAATTCTCAGGCAGAGTTTCTAGGGATTGATATCAATGAAGAAGCGGTAAATCTTACAGAGCAGAATTTCGAAAATTCTCCTTTTCATTCAAGATTAAAAAATATTCATCAAGATTTTAAAACGTTTGAAACGGATATTCAATTTAATTTAATTGTTTCAAATCCACCATATTTTGAAGCATCAGATTCTGAAAAAGATAAGATTGCACGACAAACAGTTGAGTTGAATTTCAGGCAATTGATTTCAAAATCTTCAACCTTGCTTACCGAAAACGGAATTTTTTCAGTTATAATTCCCAGTGAAGCAGGAAATGATTTTATTGAAATTGCTGCTGAAAATCAATTATTTTTAATAAAAAGAATCAATATTAAAGGCATTGAAAACTCAAAAACAAAAAGATTGATTCTTGAATTTTCTAAAACGGAAAACAAATTACAGGAATCTGAGTTTGTGATAGAAAAAAGTCCGAGACAATACTCGGACCAATATCTTGAACTCACTAAAGAGTTTCATGTTTTTCGTAAATAAAATATATTTCTAAACCATTAAGATAAATTGTTAAGGAGTTAAGAATATTAAGTTGTTACGATTTTAAAACTTAAAAATCTATTTGATTTTTAACTTCTTAAATGTTCTTAATGGTTAAATTATTTATTCAAATAATTCCGCTGTATCGAGTACAGAAACTTTCCCATCCTCACATCTTATTGCTTCGCCAGGGAAGTTTTGGATCATGTGATAATCATGTGTTGCCATTACCACAGCAGCTCCGTTTTCTAGGGCAACCTGCTTTAGCAACGTCATAATTTCGTTGGACGTTTCAGGGTCAAGATTTCCGGTAGGCTCATCCGCTAAAATAAGATCCGGATGATTTAGTAAAGCTCTTGCAATCGCCACACGCTGCTGCTCTCCACCGGAAAGTTCGTGAGGCATTTTGTGCTTCTTGCTCTTCATATTTACGCTTCCTAAAACCTCGTTGATGCGGTCTTCCATTTTTGTTTTGTCATTCCAGCCTGTGGCTTCAAGTACGAATTTCAGATTCTTTTCAACGGTTCTGTCAGAAAGCAATTGGAAATCCTGGAAAACAATTCCTAATTTTCTTCTTAGATTCGGAATATCAGAAGTTCTCAGTTTAGCCAAATCAAAACCTACCACAGCTCCGTGTCCTGAAGCTAATGGAATGTGCCCGTACAAAGTCTTTAACAATGAACTTTTTCCGGAACCGGTTTTTCCGATAAGATAGCAGAATCTTCCTTTTTTAATGTTCAAATTAACATCAGAAAGAACAGTGAAGTTTTTTTGTGCGATTTTCGCGTGTTGCAAACTTATAATATTATCTCCGGAGATATTGGTATGTGGCATAAATTCGATTTTATAAGGCTTTTTCTGGAAAATTTTTTCAGATTTTAAAAATAGAAAAAAGAAACGTAAGAACCTTGAATTTTAGGAAATTTTAACAACAAAAAATGCTCGAAAAATTTCTTTTCAAGCATGATTTGTATATGATAATAGAGTTATTATCTCTTAGCGCGTGCAGCACTTACAGTTAAACTCTTTCTGCCTTTAGCTCTTCTCGCAGCCAAAACTCTTCTTCCATTTGGCGTAGACATTCTTTCTCTGAAACCGTGTTTGTTTCTTCTTTTTCTCTCTGATGGCTGGAATGTTCTTTTACTCATTACTATATGTTTAAATCGTAATTATTCTATTAATTTTCAGGTTGCAAAGATATGGAATTTTTTAGAAGTTGCAAATATTCCTAAGTTTTTTTTGAAAATATTTGCAGTGCTTTTTAGCCGATTACTGATAAACCGCCGCTGTAAAACGAATTCCTATTATATTTAAATAATAATATTAATGATTTGTTTAAAAGCTCTATCTTTGGAGACTCAAAATTAAAGAAAAAATTAAACATAATGATGTTTACACCAGCAGAACTTTTAGAAATCAATACATTACTTATTCCAGAAAATAAAATAGTAATTCTTACTCATTATAATCCGGATGGCGATGCTATTGGTTCCAGTTTGGGGCTGAAACATTATTTAAAGGCAAAAGGAATTCATGCAGAAGTTGTGGTTCCAAACGATTTTCCGAAGTTTTTGAAATGGATGCCGGAATCTAAAAAAGCCATTATTGGTGAGTACAAAAGAAAAGTTGCATTCGATTTGATCAATGAAGCGGATGTTATTTTCTGTTTAGATTTCAATTCGCCTTCAAGAATTGGTTTGTTGGGAGATTGGCTGACCAAAGCTGCAGCTAAAAAAATCCTTATCGATCATCACCAACAGCCGGAACAGTTTGATTTTGTCTATTCAGATACCGTTATTCCTGCGACCTGTCAGATGATTTATCATTTTATCGAAGCGATGGGTGATCAGGATTTAGTGAATAAAGATATTGCAGAATGTCTTTATACCGGAATTATGACGGATACCGGTGGTTTCCGTTTCCGTTCTACCAGTGCAACGACCCACCGAATTATTGCGAATTTAATTGAAAAAGGGGCAGATCCTGCAATAATTACTTCCAATACCTGGGATACAAATACGGTTTCCAGACTTCATTTGTTGGCCTTGATTTTAGGAAGAATTGAAGTGGTAAAAGATGGAACGGTTGCTGTTTTATATCTTACCAGAGAAGAATTGAAAGAATATGGCTTCCAGAAAGGAGATACCGAAGGTTTTGTCAATTACGGACTGAGTATTCTTGGGGTAAAAATGTCTGCATTTTTCATGGAAGATTTGTATGAAGATTTTATTAAAATTTCTTTCAGAAGTAAAGATGATATGGATGTGAACCAGTTTTCAAGAAAATATTTCAATGGAGGAGGGCACATCAACGCAGCAGGCGGAAAATCCAATGATTCTTTGTTGAATACGCTTGAAATCTTTAAAGAAAAAATAGAAGGAGAAAATTTGTAGTAAAATAGATGATTGTTGATGGTTTTTCGTCTTTTTTGATATTCTGAATGAAATGAAGAATCTTAAAGCCCTCTCACTCTCTCAACCCTTTAGAATATCCTTTCTCTTCCAATTCACGACAGGTATATTCATAGACTTCCTGAAACATCACATCCAGTGATTTTTTGTTGAATAAACTGAATTTCGTCATTTTAGGCGGATCCAGAAAAATATCACAATGTTTTACTTTAGAATAAACCGATTTGGCGATGGCTAGGTGTAAAATTCGGTCAAATTCTTTCAGCAAACTCATGCTTTGAAGGCTGTCGTAACTTATGGAATTAACGTGTGAAGCAATTAAAAAATCACATTTATCAATGATAGGTTCGATCGGAAGGTTATCTAAAACTCCACCGTCAACATATATTTTCTCGCCCATTTTCACGGGCGGAAGTACAAAAGGAACACTTGATGATGCTAATAAGGGAACGAATAATTCTCCTTCGGAAAAAAAATCAACAATGCCATGCGTCATTTCGGTAGCTGCAACATACACAGGAAGTTTTAAAATGCTGAAATCATCTTCTGGAAAATGATCTTTAAACAATTTTAAAATAAAATTAGAGCTGAAAATTCCGTTCTTAGAAAGTCTTAGGTATGATCTCGAAAAAAAGGTGGTTTGTCTTACGATATCCATCATTTCATCCGGAGTTTTTCCGAAAGAATAAAATGCAGCAACAATAGATCCTGCGCTGGTTCCTGAGATAATCTGGGGCTTCAGATCATATTCTTCCAAAGCTTTTAAAACTGCAATATGGGCTATTCCGCGCATTCCTCCGCCCGAAAGTGTCAGGCCGATGATCGGTTTCTTTTTTGTGAAATTGAAAATACCCATCGAAAATATTAAGCTTTACTAAGATACAAGATTTTTTTGACAAGTATTTATTAAGGTTCGTCACATTCAGCATCAATTTTTATAAATAGAGATTCGAATTGTTTATTCATTTTTTCATCATGTTCAGGACGTTGTATTTCGTCATTGGCGCAATTTCCCCATCCAAAAACAATCAGATCCAAAATAGCATAATCTTTTTTGTATGAAGAATTCAGACGGCTTTCAAATTCATCCATTATTCTTTGCGGGTCGCCGTTTTTCTTGCTCATCTGCTCACGCATTTTTCTCCATTCTTCAATAATTTCATTGTCACCAGAATTTAAAACGCGTGCAAAATGACTACAGCTTTTAAATTTAGAATTCAACAAAACAGAAGGGTCGGAATAAGCCATAATTTTGATTTTATCCAACTCATATTCTTGTACCAAAGCTTGAGCTGTTTGGGTTTTAACATTCTGCCAATAAGGGGTGTTTACCACTTTCAGGTTTTCGATCAAAGCTTTTTTTTCTGCAAAATCTTTATCCAGTTTAGCAAGAAGCTGGTTTTTATCTCTTCTTACCTGTTGAAGATCTTCCAGTTTAAAAACAGCAGGATCGTTCAGAGAAGTACCGCCTAGTTCAAACCAAAGTTTATACGTGTTCTGAATTTCTTCTTTTGAATATTTATTAGCATCAAAATAGCCTTTGTTTGTGCATAATTCTGTTTCGAAATTAAAGACTTCTTTCTTAACTTCTTTTATCTGAAGACTATCTTTTGCCTGAGTTTCGGTATTGGTAATAGAATCTTTTGCAGGGTTTTTGCTAGCGATTTTGTTCTCTTTTTTACAATTAATCAAGCAAAATAGCAGAGCTGAAAATAAGTAAATTCTCATAAAAATATTTTATAATACAAGGTGTTTTGGTAAGTTGTGAAGGAGCTCGGTATTAATGATTGAGGCGCAAATGCTAGGTTTTTCCCAATGCCCGTTGTGTCCGCAATCCAGAACGTAGGATTTTATATTGGTTCTGTCCGGAAGATTTTTGATGAGCAATTCGGTTTTTACGGCGTTGTCGTGTTTTCCAGCAATGATTAAAATTTTGGCTTCCAGATTTTCCAGCACGTGTTTTTTATCGGTTCTCTCCACCATTCCTTTTACAGAAGCTAATGCACCCAAATTATTGGTGGAAAGTGCCGTTTGTAAAGCAATTTCAATCTTTCCTTCTAAAATATCTTTTTCATTGGGGTTAAAAAGATTCGGAACACCGGCTCTTGCATAATGGGCAAACGCATCCTGTATAATTCGGTAGCTTTTAATACGCTGTGCTTTTTTCTCAGCATCATCCGGAAAATACGTTGAGAAAAATAAAGTTAAACTTTTAAGATATTCAGGATATTTTTCAGCAAAACCTAAAGAAATATAACCACCCATGGAATGCCCTAATAAATGAATTTTTTTAAGATTCTGGCTGTCCAGTACCTTTTTTACTTCTTCGGCTACCAATTCCATGGTCTGTACTTCAGCAATAATTTCAGATTGACCATGCCCTGGAAGATCAATCTTTAGCAGAGTGAAATTTTCAGACAAATGAGGTTCCATATCGCTCCAGATAGAACTATTTTCCATGAAGCCATGAAGTAGCACTAAAGTCTCTTTTCCGTTTCCTTTTTTCTCAAAATGTAGCATGATCTTACTTATTAAAAGTGAATGTCAATATAATCAACAAATCCTGAACCATTCACCATATCCTGAAGTCTCCACGTTTTACCGCCATCTTTCGACATAAAAGTTTTGGTTCCCTTTCTGGTGTAAGCTTTTCCATTGTCGTTATCAGCAATACTTTGAGTAATTTCTCCGGTGAAATTCAAATGTTTGTCTGAAACTACGGCTGCAAAACCTTTAATTGTAACGTTATTTTTACCAGATTTTATATCTCCCGAAATCGTATAATGATCTCTTTCGCCATCAATTTTATCAAATTTTACCGATCCTGAATATTTAGGCGAACTGTCATTCTGATACGTAAACTGATGCGTTCCGTTGAAATCTTTAAAACGATTTGTGCTGTTTTTTGCTTTAATGCTGTCATTGATTTTTGTTCTCGCAGCATTAATAGAATCAACCACTGTTGTGCTGTCTGTTTGACTGTTTGTCGACTGTGTTTCTTTTTTTGAACACGAAATAATTATAGTAACTAAAGCTATTGCGGTTAAGAAGTTTTTCATCAAAAAATAAAATTTTATCTCAAATGTAAACAAAAAAAGAGCATTTTGAAAATGCCCTTTCGTATTATTTGGTTAATTCTTCGTAAACTTTCTTTTCCCACGGCTTGATGTCGGTAATTCCGTAGCGTTCTTTTTTGGAGATCGCGATATTATCCAGCACATCTACAAAGTTCTTATAATTAGCATCATCGGTTGGTTTTATGATGATGGTAAAGTTTTCCTTTTTCGGAGCATTATTATAAGCTTCCGCGATGATCTTTGTGATTTTTATGCCTCCAAAATCGGTTTCTTTCAGATTGCCTGTATTCAAATCTTCGGCATCACTTTGATGATAGAAAACTCTGTCGTTTTTTCCTAGAATAAAGGTCACTTGGTTTCTTTTATCAATAACGTTTTTCGGATCGTGTATCGGGTCTCTTGATTTTCCCGGCAATCCCAAATCCATTACATTTGGTTTTGTAAAATTGGTAGTAAACATAAAAAAAGTGATTAATAAAAACCCTAAATCTACCATGGGAGTCATATCTACACGTATCGGTTTTTTACGTTGTTTGCTGCCTCCCTGTTTTTCTTGTGCAATTACTTCAGCCATAACTTTGATGTTTTTTAATGTTAAACAATTACTCTAGTGTTGAATATCGATGAGTATTGATCTGTAATGAGTGATACAAAGCTAATACCTGAAACGGCTGTTTTTTATCTAAGAAATAGGAGATACCCCTTTAATTTATAAATTCATTTCTTTTTGATTTTGTATAAGGTGTTGATTTATATATAATTACGGTTTGTGCTTTATTAATGTTCTTGAAAATCAAGTTGCCGCGTCAATTTATAAATTCAAACGTTTAACAATTGATAATTTTAAATTTTAGTTCTAAAAAAACAAAAAACTCATGCCTTTTGACATGAGTTTTATAATACTATTTTGAAGGTTTTATTTATTCTTTTTGTAATAATTAACTCCACATTCTAAGAATTTCTTGAAATCTTCTTTTGGCATATATCCCGAAACCGGAGTGTTGATCACTTTTCCGTCCGGAGTTACCAATACATAATGCGGTTGAGAATTATTATTAAAATTCACCTGTTGGAATAGGCTCCATCGGTCACCGATTGTTTTTACTTTCTTTACCTGTCCGTCACCCAAATCAATTTTTGTTTTTTGGTCTTCAGGAAGCTCTTCTTTATCATCAACATATAAAGATGCTAAAACAATGTCATTTTGAAGAATCGGTAAAATATCCGGCTCGCTCCAAACAAATTCCTCCATTTTTCTACAGTTTTCACAACCGTAACCAGTGAAGTCAATCAAGATCGGTTTGTCTTCTTTTTTAGCCAATTCAATCGCTTTGAAAAAATCGTGTTCAGGATGCATTCCCAAAATTCCGTCTTTTTCGTCATGGAAATAGCTCACATTTAACGGAGGTAAAATTCCGCTTAATAATTGCAATTTCGGACGTTCAGAAGGAATCAATCCCTGAACCAGATAAATCACAAATCCGAATCCTAAAACTCCCAAAATCTTTCTTGTGATGGAGATTTTCGGTTTTTTATCATCGTGCGGGAATCTGATTAATCCAAATAAATATAATGCTAAACCTAACGCCACGATAATCCAAACCGCAATGAAAAGTTCTCTTTTTAATAAGAATGTTTTAGAAACTAAGTCTGCTTTTGATAAGAATTTCAATGCTAAAGCCAATTCCACAAAACCTAAAACCACTTTCACGGTGTTCATCCAGCCTCCCGATTTTGGAAGACTTTGCAATGCTTGTGGGAATAAAGCCAATAGTCCGAAAATAATTGCCCATGCCAATCCGAAGCCTGCCAAAGCAAATGTCAGTAGCATTGGAACGTTTGTAGAACCTGTTACGGCACTTCCCAATAAACTTCCCAAAATTGGACCTGTACATGAGAAAGAAACGATAACCAACGTCAACGCCATGAAGAAAATTCCGATGATTCCACCAGCTTCTTCCGCTTTTGAAGATTTGTTCGCAATTGAGCTTGGCAAAGTAATATCGTAATATCCGAAGAAACTTCCTGCGAAGAAAATGAATATGATGAAGAAGGCGATGTTCAGCCAAACGCTCGTTGAAATTTCGTTGAAAATATTTCCTGCAATTCCGTCAATAATATGGAAAGGAACACTTAATAAAACGAAAATTAAGAAGATGAAAAATCCGTATATCATGGCATCTCTTTTTCCTTTTGCTTTGTTTTTGCTTCCTTTGGTAAAGAATGAAACTGTTAAGGGAATCATTGGGAACACACACGGCGTCAACAATGCAATTAATCCTCCGATAAATCCTAAGAACAAATAAGTCCAATAATTTTCATCCACTTTTGTAGCAGCAGTTCCGCAATCGGTTAAAGGTTTTTGGAAATCAATCGACTCAATTTTTAATTGTTTCGGATCTAATTTCGAAGCCTCTGTTACCGTAACTTCACCTTTTGCCGGATTTTCAACAACTGTTTCTGTCGTTGCCGGAGCAGCTACAGAGTCTTTTGAAGGTTCTGCTTTTTCGTCCGTTTTAGCTTCTTCAGTTGCGCCTTTTGGCGTAACCTGTTTGTTGAATTCTAAGGTATTCGGAGCTAAACAAACGCGATCATCACAAGTCTGATACGTAATTTCTGCAACTACATCAGCCGGTTTTGTTCCGTCTTTTAGCTTAAATTTTTGCTTGAATCCTGCTGAATTGGAATAAAAAACGATCTTTCCGCCAAAAGCTTCAGAAAATTCTTCATGTTTTTTTCCAACTTCCACGAATTTTCCAATCAGCTCAATATTTTTTCCGGAAACTTTATATTCCGTCGGAATTCCCGTATCTTCAGGAATGTCTCTGGAATAAATATGCCAGCCGCTTTCCATCGTGGCATTCAATACAGCTTCGTATTGATTGTTTCCTAATTCGTTGATTGTAAATTTAAATTTTACAGGATTTTTGATTTGTGCATTAATTCCTGTCGCTAAAAACAGCAGAATTAATAAAAACCAGTTTCTAAATTTCATTTTACTTTTCATTAAAAATTTTGAGAATTTTATTCGTCTTCTCATCCCTCGCATATTTTCTATCTTGCCTGAAAGGTATTATTCCTAGGACAGAATTTTCACGATCAGTTAATATCCAGATTTTTTGCCTCGCTAAAATAGATATTTTTTCGTCCCTAAAAAACTTAGAAACTTTCTTTTTCCCTGAAAACCCGACGGGATAAAATTCATCGCCATCCTGTTGTCTTCTTAATCGCAGCGGGAAGCTGATTTTTTCAGCATCATAGCTCCACTCGAAGTTTTTATTGATTTCTTCAATGTCGCTGATTATATTATCGAGATTAATGGTGATTTGGTTTTCCAAAAAGTCAAATTTTTCAATTAAAATAATTTCCTCGTTCGATTTTTTTTCAACATGATCCAACTTCCAGCTTCCATCCTCCGTCTTCCCGCTTATAATCAATTCATCATAATTTACCGTCAGTTGATACTCTTTTGAAAAAAAATGACTTCCGTTTTCAGCTTTAAAAATTTTCGAAATTTCTTCTTCTTGGTTAAAACCGTACTTTTTCAACAATTCAAACTTTACAAAATCACTTTCCTGATTGAGCTTTTGTTTTGATAGAATTTTATGGTCATTGTTAAATGTCGTCAGCCGATTTTCTATTTCCAAGATTTGTTGTTGAACAAAATCTTTGGTCTGATTCAGATAAGAGGCGCTTTTTTTGAAGTTTTCAAGAAAATTATTATTCGTCTCCAATAGTTTAGGAACGATCTCAAGCCTGATTTTATTTCTTAAGTAATCACTTTTTTTATTGGAAAGATCTTCGCGGTAGTCAATATTTTTTTCTCTCGCATAATCGTAGATCTCATCTTTTGTGAAATCTAAAAGGGGTCTCAAAATATGGTTGTCATTGGATGGGATTCCGCTCAACCCATTTATTCCTGATGCTTTTGAAAGATTAATGATAAATGTTTCCAGCTGATCATTCAAATGATGAGCGGTGACCAAAAATTCTAGATTTTGCTTTTCCTGAATCTTTTTAAAGAAATGATAGCGCAATTCTCTTGCCCAAAGCTGAATAGAATTTTCCGGTTTTTGATCTTTTTCTGAAACTGGGTATAGGTGAAATTTGATGTTATTCTTTTCACAGAATTTCTCAACGACCTTCTGATCGAGTTCAGAATCTTCACCGCGAAGTTTGTAATTAATATGTGCAATCTCAAATTGATAACCAGAAGATTGGAATAATGCAGCCAAAACCATAGAATCGGCACCTCCACTCACCGCCAAAAGGTAAGTCTGATTTTCTGGAGAATCTACCAATTTTTTTAATATGTTTTTGAAGTCTGTTTTTGTCAACATCTATGTTGAGGATTTCTTTTATGCAAAGATAATTCATATAATTAAAATGAATTTTCTACCTTTGGTTCGTCTAAAAATGATTATTTATGAAAATTTTTAAAATCTTAGCAGTTTCTGCAATGGTGTTAGGAATGACATCTTGTATTAGCAAAAAGCAATACGACGCATTGAGCTCAAATTACAAGCAATGTATTGAAAACGTGGGGGAAAGACAGAGAGAGATTCAGGATTTAAAATCTCAAAATTCTGCTTTGACGAGTGAGAATAATTTACTAAAAAGCCAGCATGATGCTTTAAAATCATCTTTGGATGCTTGTTTATCAAATTCAGGAAAAAGTTCTGCAAATATTGATAAATTGGTAGGAGAGATCAATGCCTCAAACTCTTACATCAAGCAATTGATTTCTAATAATGCTAAAAATGACAGTTTAAACCTGGCATTATCAAACAAACTGAAAAGATCTTTGGATAATGTAACAGATGAAGATGTACAGGTGAAGGTATTAAAAGGTGTGGTAATGATTTCATTATCAGATAAAATGCTTTACAAAACAGGAGATTATAACATTTTGCCAGCGGCTCAGGAAGTGCTAGGTAAAGTGGCTAAAGTAATCAACGATTACGATAAATATTCTGTATTGATCGAAGGTAACACAGATAATGCAGCATTAAATTCTTCAAGCTTACCAAGAGACAACTGGGATCTTTCTGCGTTGAGAGGTACAGCGGTTGCTAAAATTTTACAGACTCAGTTTGGTGTAGACCCGGCGAGAATTACAGCGGGTGGTCGTTCAGAATACAATCCAAAAGCGACAAACATGAGTGTTTCCGGAAGAGCTGAAAACAGAAGAACAGAAATCATTATTATGCCTAAACTGGATGAGTTTATGAAATTGATGGATATTGCTCCTAAGAAATAAGTTTAAAACTGTTTACAAATAAATAAATCCCGAATTGCTTCGGGATTTTTCTTTTTCATCAAATTAGTTCTTCTTTTTTCAATAATGAAATAATTTTCCGTAAAAATGAATTGGATATTTCGTCATTAGTTTTTTTAGAGGATAAAACCTTTACATCTTTTGATTGTGGTGATTCCTGTTTAATAATTCGTTTTTTCATCGCTTATTATTTTTACCCTCAAGTGTGTGTTTCAATTCCTTGTTGCAAATGTACCACAGTTTTGAATGGTAAACCATCCGTATTTTTACGGTAATTGATATGGGGTTTTCCCGAATTTGATTATATTTAAGTAAATTTGAATAACAAAAACTTTGTAGAATGAGCTTTTTTGAAGAAAAAAATCCTGAAATGGATAGGTACTTGGAAAATCACGCATCTTCCGAACCTGAAATTCTGAAAAAACTAAGAAGAGAGACTTACCAGAAAACAACGCAACCTCATATGATTTCGGGTTATCAGCAGGGGAGGTTATTAACCATGATCTCGCAAATGTTGCAGCCAAAAAATATTCTTGAAATCGGAACTTTTACGGGATATGCTACGCTTTGTCTTACAGCGGGGTTGGCAAAAGACGGGAAAATTACAACGTTGGATGTAAATGAAGATTTAGCCTATTTACCTAGAAAATATTTTGCAGAAAGTGAATATTCAAACCAAATTGATTTTAAACTTCAGGATGCGAAAGAATTTTTAAGAAATACCGATGAAATTTTCGACTTGGTTTTCATTGATGCAGATAAGGAAAATTACGCTGAATATTTTAAATTAATCAAACCAAGAACAAAGTCAGGATCGGTAGTGATGTTCGATAATGTTCTTTGGTACGGAAAAGTTTTGGAAGAAAATCCTAAACAGAAATCGACGCAAATAATCAAGGAATTAAATGATTCCGTGGCAAAAGATGATGATTTTGAAAATCTTATTTTACCTTTGCGTGATGGTGTAAATTTTTTACGCAGAAAATAGAATAAGGCTGAGGTTAAGGTTAAGATTTTTTGCAAAATTTATCAGCCTTAACCTCAATCTAAACCTTTAATATAAATTAATGAATAAAGGAATTTGTATTGTTACAGTAGCGCCTGTGCGTGCAGAAGGATCTGACCGTGCGGAAATCGTTACCGAAATATTGTTTGGAGAAAGTGCAGATATTTTGGAAGTAAATAAAAACTGGACCAAGATAAAAATGCACTACGATGGCTATGAAGGATGGATGGATACGAAACAATTAAAGCCTGTAACAGACGAAGATTTAGCAAAACGAAAAGTAACTGTTGTGACGGAAGATTTTACTTCTGTTCTGATGAATGATGGAAAAACTTTACTTTCGATGGGTTCGGAAGTAGAATTTCCTGTTGTGGCATCCAGAAGAAGTCATGATGTGAGAGAAAGTATTGCTTTAACGGCTAGAGAATTCCTTAATGTTCCTTATTTATGGGGCGGAAAAAGCTTTTTTGCAATTGATTGCTCGGGTCTTACGCAGTTGGTTTATAAAATTCACGGGATCAAATTGCCAAGAGATACTTCGCAGCAGGTAGAAGTGGGAGAATCTTTAACTTTTGTTGAAGAAAGTCAGTTGGGTGATTTGGCTTTTTTTGAAAATCCTGAAGGTAAAATTATTCATGTCGGTATTATGCTGGAAAATCAGAAAATTATTCATGCTTCAGGAAAAGTAAGAATCGATACCCTGGATTCTACAGGTATTTTCAATAAAGAACTCAATAAGCATACTCACAAGCTAAGAGTCATCAAAAGTATTATAAAATAAAAATCGGGTTTGAAGTTTTTCTACAATATATTTATCAGTTTTTTGATTTTTGGAATGAAGGTTTTTTCTTTATTCAATGAGAAAACGAAAAAGGGAGTTGAGGGGCGAAAAAAGTCTTTAGAAAAAGTAAAATCAGCATTAAAAAAATCTGATAAGGTAATCTGGATGCACGCTGCAAGCTTAGGTGAATATGAACAGGGTTTGCCAGTTTTAGAGCAATTAAAACAAAAGTTTCCGACTCATAAAATTCTTGTCACATTTTTTTCTCCGTCTGGCTACGAAAACGTGGTTAAAAAGAAAAATATTGCAGATGTAATTTGCTATTTGCCTTTTGATAAAAAGAAAAGAATTAAAGAATTTACTTCTCATTTTTCTACTGAACTATTTTTTACGGTGAAGTATGATTACTGGTATAATCTTCTGGAAGAACTTAAAAATCAGAATGTAAAAACGTATGTGATCTCCGCTTTGTTTTATGAAAGACAAGCATTTTTCACGTCATACGGAAAATGGTTTGTAAAGCAATTACAACAAAATATTGATTGGTTTTTTCATCAGACGCAGATGTCTTATGTTTTAGCAAAAAGTGTAGGTTTGGAAAATGCTTCTGTAACGGGAGATACAAGATTTGATCGTGTAAAGCAATTGCGTGAAAGAGATAATTCTGTAGATTTTGTAGAAGAATTTATCGGTGAAAATCAAGCTGTTGTTTTTGGAAGTTCCTGGCAGGCTGAAGATAAAATGGCAGAGGAGATTTCGGAGAAAAATCAATTTGTGAAACTGATTATTGCGCCTCATGATTTGAAAAGAGTTCAGAATTTAAAACTGATGTTTCCGGATGCAATTTTGTACAGTGAGATTAATCATTCTTTGCTGGCCGATTCGCAATCGAATGTCTTGATTATTGATAGTATAGGCTTGCTTTCAAAATTATATTCTTACGCAGATATTGCCGTTGTTGGCGGTGGTTTTCATGATGCTGGTCTTCATAATATTTTAGAAGCAGCTACGTTTGGTGTTCCTGTGATTTTCGGAAATAAATACAGGAAAAATCCTGAAGCTGATGAATTAATTGCTTTAGAAGGTGGAAAATCTTTCGAAAATGAAAGTTTAGGGGCTAGTTTTGCTTTATTCCTTCTTGGTGATGAAGAAATGCTTCATTCAATGTCTGAAAATGCTCAGAAATTTGTTGATGCTAAACCCAATTCGACAGAATTAATCATTGAAAAGATTTTATCTTAAAAATCCTTGACTTTTAATGTCTTTAATGATCAATTCAATATTATCAGGAATTCTGTCAGAAGTAAGCCAGTTAAAATCTAAACCATTATTGATACAAAGTTTTTGCAAATAATGATTTTTCTGAATTTGGTCGTGAAGCTTATCTAAATATTCATCAATTTCTATCCAATAATCTTCATCTAATTTTTTAGTTAAAGTTAAAGCTTTGAAAATTTTATTGATGAGATAAATATATAATTTGTACACATTATCAAATCGTTGTGTTCTCAAATCTTCATTGTAATCAAGAATTTTATTGATCATTAATAAGTTTAAAGAAATATCTCCAAATTTATCTGTGGTAATCTTTACGTGTTCAGTAATTTCTGCGCTTAGTTTTCGGATAATTCCCAGAAAATATTGTTGATTTCCGATGTATTTTGAAGCCAAAAGAACTTTTTCAGCAATGATTTCTTCCATTGCATCTCTTTTGTTGTCGGTGGTTTCCGGATCAATTAATTCGAAATACAATTTTTTAGACAAAAGCTTATCTTTCTTCAGCAATCTGAAAATAAGACGGTCTTTTTCTATGGATGAAAAATTACTCAGTGCTGCTTTAAATTCTTTAGAATATTCCATTAATTAAATATTTTTGAATATTTCAGGAAACCGTTCATTGCCCAATTGGCAGTGTAATATAAAGATTTTATTGTTGAAAATCCCATAAAATCTTTATACACCAAATATTGATCAACAATAATATTTTTTTTCTTTCTCGAAACGCTGTTTTCGCGCATTCTGTATTTTGCCAATGTCTTTTTTACGGGATGACCTTCAGGAATTTCTTTCAATAAATTCAGCCACATGACATGATCTTCGCGTTTACTTTTTACAGGAAAGAAAAATTTTCCAACTCTTTTGGTATCATACATCGTTGAAACCGGAGCCAGCCTGCAGGTTTTAAGCAAATTAGAAAAAGTAACAATCTTATCTGCCATAAAATCCTTTAAAATAGGTTCCATCGTATGCTCATCACATCTCGAATAGTTGCTATACACCAATTCTACGTTGTTTTCCTGCATATAATTTGTCATTGTTTCCAGATATTCGGGATACCAGAGGTCGTCAGAATCTAAGAAGGCAATATATCTTCCCTGCGCTCTTTCAAGGCTTTTATTACGGGCATTTCCGGCGCCGCCGTTTACTTCTAATGCTTCCAGTTTTATTCTGGGATCATTGTATTTTCGGATGATTTCAACAGTGTTATCTTTAGACAAATCATCGGTAATCAGCCATTCCCAGTTTTCGTAGGTTTGGTTAAGTACAGATTGTATAGTCTCCTCGATGAATTCTGCAGAGTTATAACAAGGCGTGATAATGGAAACGAGATCTTTCATTTGTGATGTAAAATTATAAAAATTTCTTTTCGTATAAATGCCAAGAAGCAATTCCTACTCCAATCACGACCAGCATACAGATAATGCCCATGAAATAAGGATTGTAATCTGTAAATAATCCTAACGTCGCAAAAACTCGGATGATCGGGAAGTGGAAAATATAAATTCCGTAAGTGAAATCTCCATACTTTCCGAAGTTGTTTAAAAACTTGAAAGAATAGGCGATATACAGAACAATAATGCTGATCATAATAGGCGAGAACAGTTTAATTTTTAAAATTAAATCAATCCAAACCGTTACAAAGGCAATGACAAAAAGAATGTTTTTATGTTGAATAAATTTTTCGAAATTAAAGTAAACCAGCATTCCGCCAATAAAATAGCACAGTGCGCCCGGAATTTGTCTTGATAATTCTACTTTTCCGATGTGTTCAAAATAATTCAGATAAGCTAGAGAAAGAAAATAGAAGACAATCAAGCTGATATTTCTGTATTTATTATTCTTTCCAAAAAATAAAAATAAAACAGGGACTAAAAAATAAAAGCACATTTCGATTTTCAATGTCCAAAGTGCTCCGTTTACAGCTCCGTTCCCGAAAACTCCGGGAAGGTTGGGAGCCATGAAATTCATAAATACAGAATTCCATAAAAAATATTTATGCGTTTGCGAGCTGCTGAAATATTCGGCAAAAGAAACGGTGCTTACAAGACTTAACAATACAGTACAAAGAACTACCACCAGCCAATAACCGGGAAGGATTCTTTTAAGCCTTTTCATGACGTATTTTTTCAAAGTGCTCGTTCTTTCGTAGCTGCGGGCAATTAGAAAACCACTTACGATGAAGAAGGCAAAAACAGCGACTTCTACAGGGCTGTGTTTTAGAAATTCTAAATCTGCAGAGGCACTCAGATAGCCTAAATGACCAACAAAAACGATGAAAGCGAGGAGAACACGGATAAAATCAAAATTATTTTTCGCGATGTCTTGCATTTGTATATTTTTAACAAAAATAGTTTTTTATTTTGAAGTTTGTGTTAAGCCTACGTAAGCAAAGGTGTTTTGTGATGATTTACAGGATTAAATTTTTTTTCGGAGGTATAATTTTTTTGAATATCTTTGAAAATGTAAATTTCAGCAACGTTTTTTACAAAAAATGATTAAATAAAGTAAAAAAATTATAATTTTAAGGCCTGAAAAATTTGATATGAAGAAATTAGCATTACTATTTGCAGGAGTATCGTTATTAGCAATGAGCGGATGTAAAGACGATGTAACTGAGCAAGTGTTTCCATTGGTAGGGAAGTGGCAGCCGATAAAAGAGGTAAGAACAGTAGTGGAAACGGGAGAAGATCCTTATTCTGATACTATTGATTATACAGACTGCCAGAAATCTTCAAGATGGGATTTCTTCGAAGCAGGAAACGGAAAAAGAACGGACAGAGAAGAGGTAGGCGGAGCTTGTAGTGCAGTTGCAGATTATAATTTTTCATATACTTATGATAAGAGTTCTACACAATTTGAAATAAAATATCAGGGAATTGTAGAATCTGAAAAAGGTAAAGTAACGCGTTTGGATGCCAATACATTGAATCTTAAGTTTGAAGATACGTCTGAGCTAGGTGTATATGAGTCTACAACCATTACGTATACAAGAATCCCGCAATAATTTTCAGCAAAGAATTAAATGCAAAATAAATATAAAGGTCTCATCTTCGGATGAGATTTTTTTTGTTGGTATCTTTATGATAATTAATTATAAATTCAATTTCCATTTCTTTTAAAATTATTAAATTTGTGAAAATTAGAATTAGATTTCATCATAAAATTAAATCTGATATCTAAAGTCTAACATCTAACATCTATTATATAAAGTGTTTTACGATCATCAGCAGATAGAAAAAAAGTGGCAGAAATACTGGGAAGACAACCAAACGTACAAGACTTCCAATAACACAGACAAACCGAAATTTTATGTTCTCGATATGTTTCCGTATCCTTCAGGGGCAGGGCTTCACGTAGGTCACCCGCTGGGATATATTGCTTCCGATATTTATGCGAGATATAAAAGACATCAAGGTTTTAATGTGCTCCACCCGGTTGGTTATGACAGTTTCGGGCTTCCTGCTGAACAGTACGCTATTCAGACAGGGCAACATCCTGCGATTACGACTGAGCAAAACATTAATAGATACGAAGAGCAATTAAGAAAAATTGGTTTCTCTTTCGACTGGAGCAGAGAACTAAGAACTTCTGACGCTTCTTATTATAAATGGACCCAATGGATTTTCATTGAGTTGTTCCATTCATGGTATAATAAGGATACAGATAAAGCAGAATCTATTTCTACTTTAATTAAACATTTCGAAGAAAAAGGAACGGAAGGTTTAAACGCCAATCAAAACGATGAATTACATTTCACGGCAGAAGAATGGAAATCTGCTTCTGAAATTGATAAAGAAGATATCCTTTTAAATTACCGTTTAGCGTACAGAGCAGAAACAACGGTAAACTGGTGTCCTGCTTTAGGAACCGTGTTGGCTAACGACGAAATAAAAGACGGAAAATCCGAAAGAGGAGGTTTCCCTGTTTTCCAAAAGAAAATGATGCAGTGGAGCATGAGAATTTCTGCTTACTCTGAAAGATTATTGCAAGGTCTGAAAACTTTAGACTGGCCACAACCGTTGAAAGATTCTCAGGAATACTGGATCGGAAAATCTCAGGGAGCACAAGTGAAATTTGATGTTGATGGTCATAACGAAATTGTTGAGGTTTTTACCACAAGACCTGACACGATCTTCGGAGCAACTTTCATGGTATTGGCTCCTGAAAATCCTTTAGTGGAAACCATTACAACAGCTGAACAAAAAGCTGAGGTAGAAAATTATATTGAAGAAACTTCTAAAAAATCTGAAAGAGACAGAATGTCTGACGTGAAAAACGTTTCAGGTGCTTTCACAGGAAGTTACGCGATCAACCCTTTCAGCAATGAAAAGATGCCGATCTATATTTCAGATTATGTGTTGATGGGGTACGGAACGGGTGCTGTAATGGCCGTTCCTGCACATGATGAGCGTGATCATAGATTTGCGAAGAAATTTAATTTAGAAATTAAAAAAGTAGTTGAGACGGACGAAGACGTTCAGGAAGCTTCTTTTGATTCTAAAACAAGTGTGTGTGTAAATTCTGATTTCTTAAACGGATTAAGTTATGATGAAGCGAAAGCTTTGGTAATTTCAGCGGTTGAAAAAAGAGGAATCGGGCACGGAACGACAAACTACAGACAGCGTGATGCCATTTTCTCAAGACAAAGATATTGGGGCGAGCCGGTTCCTATCTATTATAAGGATGGAATGCCGTACACGTTACCAAATGCTGCATTGCCTTTGGAACTTCCTGAAGTTGAAAAATATTTGCCGACTGAAGACGGAGATCCGCCATTAGGAAATGCAAAAACTTTTGCTTGGGACGAAGTGAACCAAAAAGTTGTAGATACTCATTTAATTGACGAAAAAACTATTTTCCCGCTAGAATTATCTACCATGCCGGGTTGGGCAGGGAGTTCTTGGTATTTCCTAAGATATATGGATCCTAATGATCAGGAAGCTTTCGTTAAAAAAGAACTGGCAGATTATTGGGGACAAGTAGATTTATACATCGGTGGTAGCGAGCACGCAACTGGTCACTTGCTATATTCTCGTTTCTGGAATATGTTCTTAAAGGATAGAGCGTTTATTAGTCATGATGAACCTTTCCAAAAGTTGATTAACCAAGGAATGATTTTGGGGATGAGTGCTTTTGTATATAGAATTGATGGTACAAATCAATATGTATCTAAAAATTTAGCAAAAGATTATACAACTCAAGCAATTCACGTTGATGTATCTTTATTAAAAGGAACTACTGATGAATTGGATACTGAAGCGTTCAAAGCTTGGAGACCAGATTATGCCAATGCAGAATTTATTTTAGAAGACGGAAAATACATCACTGGCCGTGAAGTAGAAAAAATGTCTAAGTCTAAATACAATGTGGTAAATCCAGATGATATCTGTAACGAATACGGAGCAGACGGTTTAAGATTGTATGAAATGTTCTTAGGTCCGTTGGAGCAATCTAAACCTTGGAACACGCAAGGTCTAAGCGGAGTGTATGGTTTCCTTAAAAAATTCTGGAATCTGTATTTCAATGGAGAAACTTTTGAAGTTTCAGACGAAGAGCCTACAAAAGCTGAATATAAAGTTTTGCATACATTAATAAAGAAGGTAGTTTATGATATCGAAAACTTCTCTTTCAATACGTCTGTATCTTCATTTATGATCGCTGTAAATGAATTACAAAAAATAAAATGTAACAAACGCAATATTTTAGAACCTCTTGCCGTTATCATTTCTCCTTATGCGCCGCACATTTGTGAAGAGCTTTGGAGTTTATTAGGGAATAAAGAATCTATCGAATTCGAAAAATTCCCTGTGTTGAACGAGGATTACCTTGTGGAAGATGAAATTGAATATCCGGTGAGTGTAAATGGTAAAATGAAGTTCAAAATTTCACTTTCTGCTCAACTTTCGGCGAAGGAGGTGGAAGATTTGGTGATTCAAAGCGAAAAAATCCAGCAGATTTTGGAAGGAAAAACTCCGAAAAAAATCATTGTGGTGCATCACCGAATTGTGAATATAGTAATTTAAAAAAAAATTAACATTGGGAAATTAAAAAAAATGAAGGGTGAAATTTTTTAATTTTTTAACGTAAATGTTAAAATTGAGAAAAATTTCTAATTTTTTGAAAAATAATTATAATATCGAAATCGTATTAAAATTTCTTTATCAAAAAAAACTAAAATGTTTATTTAAGACTCTTGCATTTTAATTAATTTTGCCTTTAATTTACACCCTGTAAAATTTTAAAACAATATAATTTAGTTAAATATGGAAATGAATGTTTCAAAAAATGATGAGCAAGTAGTTGCTAGAAAAGCAGGAGGTCTTAATCCAGCTGTTATTATTCCTATTCTATTTTTAATAGGAGTTGCTATTTATTTATTCGTTCTTGGTAACCCAGGAAATTTCAAAGATGCAGAAAAACTAGGCGGTGGTTCTGTTGCTTTCTCAAGTGTTGAAGGAAAAGACATTCACCCAGAGTCGTTTTTAGGTATTATTTACAAAGGAGGGGTTATCGTACCTATCTTGATTACTTTCATGATTACTGTAATCGTTTTCTCTTTTGAAAGATATTTCGTTCTTGGTAAAGCTGCAGGAAAAGGAAACCTAGACAACTTCGTAGTACAAGTAAGAAGCTTGTTGAACAACAACAAAATCGATGAAGCTTTAGAAGAGTGCGACAGACAACAAGGTTCTGTAGGTAACGTAGTGAAAGAAGGTCTTACTACTTACAAAGCGCTTTCTCACGATACTACTTTAAATAAAGAGCAAAAAATGGTAGCGCTTAACAAAGCTATCGAAGAAGCTACAACTCTTGAAATGCCAATGCTAGAGAAAAACATGATGATTCTTTCTACATTAGGTACTGTTGCAACATTAGTAGCACTATTAGGAACGGTAATCGGGATGATTAAAGCATTCTTCGCGTTAGGTTCTGGAGGTGGTACTCCTGATGCTGCTGCACTTTCTACTGGTATCTCTGAGGCCTTGATTAACACGGCATTAGGTATTGGTACTTCAGCTATCGCTATCATCCTTTATAACTTCTTTACTTCTAAAATCGACGGATTAACTTATAAGATCGACGAGATCGCAATGAGCATCCAGCAGTCTTTCGCTGAATTCAACTAAGAATTTTAGCAAGGAATTTGTATAAGTAAAAAGAAGTTTAATTAAAAATCATTAATAATAATGGCGAGAGTCAAACCAAAAAGACATGGAGTAGTGACGGATATGACGGCAATGTGTGACGTTGCGTTCCTACTACTTACGTTCTTTATCTTGACCACTCAGTTTAAAAAACCTGACGTGGAGCAGATTAAACCGCCATCTTCAATATCAGAGAAGTTACTTCCTGATGCAAGTTTGATGACTATCAACGCTACGCCGGACGGAAAATTTTATTTCCAGCCAGTAGAAAATGCATCTGAGAGATTGCAGCTTTTAGACAATATGGGTAAAAAGTATGGTATTACTTTTGACAATAACGAAAAAGCTTCATTCCAGAAAGTACAAGCGATCGGCGTTCCTATGAACCAGCTGAAAAGCTATCTTGATTTGTCAGATGAAGAGCAGAAAAATTTTAAGAGTCCTACAGGGATTCCTATGGATAGTACAAATAAGCAGTTAGTAGACTGGGTACAACAAAGTTTAAGCGTAAATCCTGATTACAAATTAGCAATCAAGGGTGACGTTACTACTGAGTATCCGAAAGTTAAAAGCCTATTTGAGGGTTTAAGAGATATCGATTTTCTTAAATTTTGGTTGATTACATCACAAGAAGGTAAACCTTAATATCATTTAGAAATGGCAGAAGTACAAGTACAGGAAAAAGGCGGGAAAGGCGGCAAGGTTCGATCCAAGAAGCAGAATACCCGCGTAGATATGACTCCGATGGTGGACTTAGGGTTTCTTTTGATTACCTTCTTTATGTTTACAACCACATTCTCTAAACCGAATGTAATGGATTTGGGTCTTCCGGCAAAACCGAAAGATGAAAAACAAAAACCACCTCCAACAGAAATTAAACTTTCTAACTCCATCTCTTTATTATTAGGTAAAGACAACAGAATTTTCTGGCACCAACAAGATAATACATCTTTAACAGATCAGAACCTGAACGAAACTAACTTCGACAGAGAAGGGATTAGAAAAGTAATTGAGCAGGCAAAAGCAAACGCGGCTGATAAAACTAAGTTTACTGTTATTATCAAACCGACTGACGATGCTGTATATAAAAACTTTGTGGATATTCTTGACGAAATGGCAATTACAAAGAGCGAACAGTACGGGGTTACCGACTTGAAGCCTTGGGAAAAAGCTATTTACGATAAGAAAGTTGGTAATTCAGGAGCTCCGGCTGCTGCACCAGCTGCAAAGTAATTTAACCATAAAATTGTATATCTATGGCAGATGAAAATGTATACAATTCTAATCTAACTTTAGATGAGATTGTATTTGAAAATAGAAACAAGGAGTATGGTGCATACGATCTTAGACATCAGTATCCAAGATTACTGACAAAATCTTTTATCGTTGGAACAGCATTATTCCTAATTGCGGCTTTGTCTCCGTTCATTTATCTTACCATTAAGAGACTTACTGAACCACCTAAGCAAGAAGTGAAGGCAGATTTGGTAGAAATTCTTCAGGAAGATAAAATTATTGAGCAACCAAAAGAAGAAGAACCACCTCCACCACCTCCACCTCCAAAAGAGGAAGAAAAAATCGAGGTTATTCAGAACGTGGTTCCTGAGCCTGTGAAAGCTCCAAAAATTGAGACTCCACCACCACCAATTTCTAAGCAATTAGAAACCACAACTGGTTTGGTAGCTCAGGAAGGTGTAAAAGCTCCGGCTTATACGCCACCACCGCCACCACCATCTACAGGTACTAAAGCTTCAACAGCTGAAGTTAAACCTCAGGTGAGTGATACTCAGGTGTATACGGAGGTAGAGCAAACTGCGGAATTCCCAGGAGGTATTAACTCTTTCAGAAAGAAAGTAGGTGATAACTTCGACGGATCTGCGATGAATGGTGACGAGGGTACGGTAAAAACAGAAATCACTTTCGTAGTTGAAAGGGATGGAAGTATTACTGACGTGAAGGCTAGCGGAGGAAACTCTGACTTCAACTCAGAAGCTATCAGAACTATTAAGTCTATTAAAAATAAATGGACTCCTGCAAAAATCAATGGTCAATCTGTTCGTTACCGATTCAGATTACCTTTAACGATGAATTTTGAAGGATAATTTATCTTTAAATAATAATTAAAAAAGAGAAGCTTATGCTTCTCTTTTTATTTTTTTTGGTATTTTTGTTACATGATGTTCAATTGGTTATCCCTTGTTACGGGATTATTTTATATCGTTTTAGGAATTGTAGTTATTATTTATAAATTCTTTTTTACAATTCTAGAACCTGCAGTAGCCTATGGATTAGGCGCACTTCTAATACTTTACGGAGTATTCAGAATCTATAGAGCTATTTCAAAAATTAAAAATTCTGGTGATGAAAAATAGTGTTAAACTAATAATGCTGCTTTTCATTAGTATGATTGCTATTAATTGCAAGCAGGAAGATAAATCTCCGTCTTATCATAAAGGTGATTTAACCATTCTTACGGATGAATCTTTTAAAAGTGTAACTGAAGCATTAGCAGAAGGTTATATGATTAATTATCCTGAGACAAAAATTAAAATTGTAACAAGGAAAGAAGACCTAGGTTTTCTTGATCTTTTGCAGGATAAAGCGAGAATTGCTGTGATGTCTAAGGAGCTTAATCCTGAGGAAATTAAAGCCTATGAAGAACAAGTAGATCTTAAATTTTTACCCGCGAAATTTGCTGCTGATGCGGTGATTTTTATCGTTCCTAAAGATTCTCCGAAGAATTCTATTACGATGGATGAAATTAAGAACGGGTTGGCATCGGAGAACAAAGAGTTTATCTTTGACGGAGCAAATTCCAGTAACATAAATTTCGTTGCTCAAAAGCTTAAAAAGGAGCCAAAAGATTTAAAATTTTCCGTACTTCCTGGAAGTAAAAATATCATTGAAGAGTTAAACAAATTTCCTGGTAAAATTGGAGTTATTGGTTTGAATACCTTCAGCAGACCTTATGATAAAACTTCAGAACAGCTGAGAGATTTAGTTAAAATTTTACCTATTGAGAATAAAGGAGTATTGTATAATCCGGATTCTACAGGATTAAGAGAAATGAAATATCCGTTTACGCGTGTATTGTATTTTTTAACAAATGAAGGAAACTTTAACATAGCCAACGGATTTATCAGATATTCATGTACCCAATTGGGGCAAATGATTGTACAGAAGGAAGGTTTGCAGCCTTACAATATTTACAGAAGAGAAGTGCAAATGCGTTAAAAAGTATTAAATAAACCTTTTACCCGAAATAAATACACTATTTTGGTCTGAAAATTGTGTTTACAGTAATTCGAAATTTAGATTAGAAAATATAAAATGAAAGATATAATGAATATGAATGTAAAGAAGATTGCTTTTGGAGCAGCCGTGGTATTTTTTGCCAACTTTGCCTCTGCGCAAACGTTACAAGATGGTATTAACAGCATTGACAGCGACAAGTTTGCTCAAGCAAAAACTAATTTTACTAACATGATTGCTACGGCTCCTACGGCTGAAAATTATTTCTATTTAGGAAATACTTTCTTAAAGCAGGGAGAGCCTGATTTTGCTTCGGCTACTGAAAACTTTAACAAAGGGATTGCTGCAGACGGTAAAAGTTACCTAAACAAAATTGGTTTGGCTGCAGTGAAGTTAGGAAAAGGTGACAAATCTGCAATTGCTGAAATTCAGAAGATTGTAACAGATTCAAGAGAGAAAGATGCAGAAGTACTTTTCAGAGCGGCAGAAGCATTAACTTTATTTGAAAATAATAACTCTCCAGACCTTGCTATTCAGTTCCTGAACAAAGCAATCGAGAGAGCGTCTAAAAAAGAAGTTCCTGCATATTACTACTATACCTTAGGAGATGCATACAGATTAAAGAGAATTCCTGGTGATGCGATGACGGCTTATGACAAAGCGTTACCTTTAGCTAAAAACAAAGCTTCTGTTTATACAAGAATCGGTACTTTGTGGATGGCTGCTCAACAGTGGCAACAGGCTAAAACAAGTATAGAAAAAGCAATCGCTACAGATGCTACGTATGCACCTGCGTACAAGGCTTTAGCTGCTTATGATATTAAATATCAGCAAAATGCTAAAGCGACTCAGGATTTGATCAACTATACAAAATATGCTGACGAAGATCCGTATACTCAGTTAGAAATTGCTAAATTATACTTCACAAACGAAGATTATGCTAATTCTAAAACAGTTTTAGATAAAATTTTTGATAAAGTACAAGACCCGATTAAGTTTAAATTAAGAGCTTATCAATTATATGCTGAAGGAAAATATTCTGAAGCAAAACAAGCAATGGATACTTTCGTATCTCAGGCAGAAAAGTCAAGAGTTCAGCCTGCTGACCAAGGTTTACAAGGTCTAATTGCTGCTGGTTTGGCTAAAACTGAAACAGATGCTGCTAAAAAATCTGCTTTAACAACAGAGTCTCAGCAAAAGATTGCTATTGCTAAAGCGGCTAAAGATGAAACAATGAAGTGGGATCTTGAATTGGCAAACATCTCTGGAGGTGGTGCTGTTTCTCAGTCTTCTGTTGATGCAGGACCTACAAACCCTACGATTGAAGGGTTGAAGCAAAAAGTTGCTGCTAATGCGCAAGATTCAGATTCTTTATTCAAATTAGCAACAGCGTATCAGGATGCTAAAAACTGGAACGGAGCTATCCTTACATGGCAGAAAATGATTGCTCTTTTACCAGATTGGGCGCCTGCATATTACAGCCAAGGATATTCTTACCAACAAGCGGGTAACAATGATGCAGCTAAAATTGCTTACGAAAAATTCATCAGCACAGTAAAACCTGCTGATCAGGAAGCAAACAAGCAGACTTTAGCATATGCTTACTTTGCAGTAGCTTATATGAGCAAAGACTCTGATGTTGCTAAAACTAAAGATTATCTTGCTAAATCTTTACAGTTAGATCCAACTTATCAGGATGCTGTAAAATTAAATGCAGAGATCAACAAGTAATTTAAAATTTAAATTATAGATATAAAAACTTCCCATTCGTAATGTTTGGGGAGTTTTTGTTTTAATGACTATATTTGAAAGTACGAATGTTGTAAGAGTAATTCTTAAGCGTTCTGTCTTACAAATTAAAGAATCAAACAAAAAATGAAAACAGATATACTTGCTTTTGGTGCTCATCCGGATGATGTGGAATTAGGATGTGGGGGAACAATTGCCAAATTAGTTTCTGAAGGAAAGATTTGCGCAATCGTAGATCTTACAAGAGGAGAATTGGGAACCAGAGGTACAGATGAAACCAGAAGAATAGAAGCAGCAGATTCTGCAAAGATCTTAGGAGTGGCTGCCAGAGAGAACTTGGCAATGAAGGATGGCTTTTTGGAAAACTCAGAAGAATATCAAATGAGGATCGTAAAAATGGTTCGTAAATATAGGCCAGAAATCGTCTTAGCTAATGCGATTGATGATAGACATCCAGATCATGCAAAAGGAGCTAAATTAGTGTCGGATGCGTGCTTTTTGTCTGGGCTGAGAAAAATTGAAACGGTTTTAGACGGAGAAAATCAGGAAGTGTGGAGACCGAAGCATATTTTCCATTATATTCAGTGGAAAGATATCAAACCGGAATTCGTAATCGACATCTCAAATCACTTAGATAAAAAAATTGAAGCGTGCATGGCTTTCAAAACTCAGTTTTATGATCCAACTTCTAAGGAACCGGAGACGCCAATTACGTCAAAAGACTTTTACGAGAGCTTAACTTACCGTGCACAGGATTTAGGGCGATTATCGGGAGTGACTTATGCTGAGGGCTTTACGTCTGAAAAGTTAATTTCTTTGAAAAATTTTGATGGAATAGTTTGGTAATTCAAAAATCTTACCTATATTTGCAGCACGAAAAACGGTGATTGTAGCTCAGTTGGTTAGAGCGTCGGATTGTGGTTCCGAAGGTCGTGGGTTCGAGACCCATCATTCACCCAAGAAAAGTACACTTTTTAAAAGTGTACTTTTTTATTTTATAATATTTCTACATTCCATTTTAAATCGTATTATCTTCTAAATACAACATTTTATATAATGAAATTCCGAGTGTATTTAATCTCAGGCTTGGTAATGGGGATTTTTCTAACATAAATTATGTGTTTTCAAGTTTTTGTATCATTTACCAATTCATGTTAATAAAACACTATTTAGTGTTCAAATTTTCATTAATTGTTTGATACTCCATAAAGAAAGTATATTTTTGCAGTCCACAACATGAGAAATCATCATGATGATCTGTTGTTACTAAAAACTAAAAAAACAATTAAACCATGAAACTGAAAAAAATACCCTCAATTTATTCTTTTAATTCATCCTCACTGTTCATTTCCTAAAACTTAAGTAAATCTTCAAAAGCCCTTTAAAAAGGTAGTTTGTATAATAAATATACTTTATCTGATTAATTTATTTTTGCTGGATAGCTTTTACGATATTGAAGAAACTTCGAATATTCTGCAGGCAATGATGTAGTGTTATTTTGTCGACCAGAAACTTTAAAAATTTATAATGAATTAATTTGATTTTAAAGAGTCTTAATTATAGATGGAGTTCAGAAACCATTCAAACGAAGCGGAACCGAAAAGCTAAACGAGTAGGAAACATTTAAACTAAGCATTAAAAATCATGAAAAAATTCTATTTTTTATTCTTAATCCTCAGTTCAATTTCTGCATTTGCACAGTATAGTTACACAACGTATAATACTTCAAATTCAGCAATAGGAAGCAATTATATTGCTGATATTAAGACTGATGCCAATGGTCTGTTATGGCTGGCGACTTATAACGGGGTTTCAACCTTCAACGGAACCACTTTTACCAATTACAATACTTCCAATTCCGGTATTGCATCCAATTCAATTATAAAAATCCAAATTGATGGTTTGGGCAAAAAATGGATTGCATCTCAACTGAATGGAATCATCATGTATAACGGTACCACTTGGGTTAATTATACAACTTCAAATTCAGGATTGCCGACGAATACAATCAACGATATAGCTATTGACGGACAAAATAACCTTTGGATTGCAACAGATTCAGGACTTACAAAATTTAATGGTACTACTTGGACTACTTATACCTCTGCAACGAATTTAAATTCTGTGGCAACTGACACTAATAATGGAGTTTGGGTGACAAATGATGGTGTATTGTATAAATTTAACGGAACAGATTTCGATTTTGTAGCGCAGGGAACTCAAAAAATATTGAGAATTGCCAACAATACAGTCTATGTGAAAGGTTATGATAGTTTAATTACGCTAACGACAAGTGGTACTAATCTTACTTTTATCTATCAAAGTACTTCTTGCCTTGCAGGATACAATCTTAATGCCTTGGACGTTGACACTAACAACAAAGTATGGATTGGGTTTAATGGGTCAGGTTTGCAAAACTTTACGGATTGCACTACCTATACTAAAACAAATACCAATTCTGGCTTGCCAGATGATTATTTTAGTGCAGTTAAGACACAATCTTCAGGAACGATCTGGCTGGGAACATTGCAGCTTGGTTTAGTGAAGATGTCGCCAAGTACTGTTCAAACAGGTTGTTTTCAAAAGATAGATGCAGGTAGTTTGCATAGTGTAGCTATAAAAACAGACGGAACATTGTGGACGTGGGGTAATAATTATTCAGGAGAATTAGGACATGGTACAAACACCAGTACATCAACCCCAAAACAAGTAGGAACCGGTAACAACTGGAAAGAAATTGTTGGCGGAAGCAGCCACACAATTGCTCAAAAAACAGATGGAACTCTTTGGGCATGGGGAGCAAATTCAGGCCAGTTGGGTAATGGTACAAATACAGCACAAAATACCCCCGTGCAAGTAGGAACTGCTAATGACTGGAAAGTTTTTGATACCGGAATGTATCACACGGTAGCTATAAAAAATAACGGAACACTATGGGCATGGGGACTCAACCCTTACGGGCAGTTAGGTACTGGTAATACGACGGGCAGCTTAGTACCTATTCAAATAGGAACTGCTAATAATTGGTTAGCTGTTCAATGCGGACAGGATTTCACCATTGCATTAAAAACAGATGGAACACTTTGGGCATGGGGAAGCAATTATTATGGTGTTATTGGAGATGCCACTAATACCAATAGGCTGGTACCTACCCAAGTAGGAACTGCTAGCAACTGGCAAACGCTTGGTGTCGGAGGGCTTCATGCTACTGCATTAAAAACAGACGGAACACTTTGGGCATGGGGTTATAATGCTAATGGACAGCTTGGAGATGGAACAACAGTAAATAAAAATATTCCGACACAAATCGGAACAGCTACTAACTGGCAGACGATTGCTGCCGGAGGAAATCATACCCTTGCTATAAAATCCAACGGAACACTTTGGGCATGGGGAAGAAATCAATATGGACAATTAGGAAACGGAATTACAACTAACAGTAACGTTCCTTTACAAATAGGCAATCTTACGAACTGGAAAAATATTGTTGGTGGAATATCACATACCTTTGCATTAAAAAGTGATGGAACTATTAATACTTGGGGATTAAATTTATATGGTCAATTAGGTGATGGTTCTACTGTTGATAAAAATATTCCTACAGCTATTGCCTGCCCAACTTTAGGGGTTAATGACTTTGCAACGCCGAACAATACCCTAAAGGTTTATCCAAACCCGGTTAATGATAAGCTGATGATTTCGCTTGATCAGAAGATATCTTTGGTATCGGTTTATAACCTATTAGGTCAGGAAGTATTGAGCAAAACAATAAATGCTAATGAAGGAACATTAGATCTTTCTGGTCTTGCATCAGGAGTTTATTTGGTTAAAGTCAATTCAAATGATTCGACTAAGACAATAAAAGTCATTAAAAAATAAATAGATTAAAATTAAATCAATGAATTGCTAACACGCAATCTGATTTTTGACTATTATTTACCAATCAAAGTACACTTGTAAAAAGTGTACTTTTTTATTTTATACCTTCCAGAAAATTTATTTCTCAACCTAATTTCAGGATTCTCCTAAGTTTTTCCAAACAATTTCAATTGAACCTCACTATTTTGGAATTGTAATATTTAAATTTTAAGCATTATAAAGACTCTACAGAAATACAGGTACTTCTGTTATTCAAATAGTTCTACTAAATTTTACATTTAAAGAAAATATACTTTATATTTGCTCACTTATAAAAAATTTAGAACTAAATAATCATTACAAACTTTTATTAAAATGAGGAAGAAAATTACCCTATCCTTACTTTTGATGCTTTTTCTCATAGCATCAAAGATTTCTGCTCAGTGCACAACGGGGACCCAATATCCCGCCGGGATTCATCAGGCTACGGGAGCCGCCGGTACAAGTACGATAAACACTGATGCAAGAACTGGCCAATATGCCAGTGTACATGTTGAACCATCAAGGTATTATACTTTTACGTCATCGGTATCTACGGATTATTTGACCATTACCAATGATACTGGTACACAAGTGCTTGCTTCTGGGGTTACACCCGTAAGTTTTGTTTCAGCTTATAATCAGGCTGTTCGGTATTACTTACATCAAAATGCACAATGCCAAACTACCGATCAGTTTGCAAGAACAAGAAAAGTAACGTGGGTTACGGCTCAAGCGTGTTTAGATGTGACACCAACAGGTGTTTCGAATATTACACCTATATCATGTACACTTAATTATACTACGCCTTCTGTGGCGCCAGCTTTTGGCTATCAAGCTTATGTGAGTACTTCATCTGCTACGCCTGGTGCATCAGTACAGACAAGTTCTTCGAGTACAAATTCAATGTTGGTTACCAATCTAAACCCAGATACTACTTATCACTATTGGCTTCGTTCTAGATGTGATTATCAATATGGAGCTTGGATTTATGGCGGAACTTTTACAACGATTTCATCATTGCTTTGTAATAGTGCCTATTATGGCATTTATCCTTCAGCTACCGTTACACCAAACTGTAATGGAAGTGATGATTTTTTTGCTACTGATGTAAAAAATGGTAGTTTTTCTAATATAGCTGTTGTTCCAAACACTCAGTATCAATTTAAAACCAATTATGGTACCGATTTTATTACCATTACTAACGCTTTAGGAACTGTTGTTCTGGCAAGTGGTACAACACCTGTCAATTGGAATTCGGGCTCTACTTCCGGCGTTGTTCGTTTTTATTCTCATGACAATGCCCAATGTGGTTATGGCACTTCTACAGGAAGTTCACGTAATAAATATGTAAATTGTATTACAACATCTGTTACTTGTTTACCTCCGTCTAATTTTGCGGTGGGTAACATTACGTCCAATTCTATAAGAATGTCTTGGGCTGCTCCAAATAATGTACCGAGTAGTGGCTATGAAATGTATATCATTACAACAAATACAGCTCCAACAATAAATAGTACAGCTACACATACCAGTACAACTACAACTAAAGACATTAATGGTTTAACAGCGGGTGTTACTTATTATTATTGGGTTCGATCTAATTGTGGTAATGAAAAAAGCAGCTGGGCTTCGGGTGGCTCTTTCACAATGAATCAATCATTAAGTTGTAATGGAGCTATTTATGGTTTATATCCAGATGCTGCATTTACGCCTTCGTGCACTGGTAGTGCAGAGACAATTACTTCTAGCGCTTTTGCAAGTCAATATTCTAATGTAAACATCACTGCTAACCAACAATATATTTTCTCTTCTTCTGTGGGTACCGATTTTATAACGATTACCAATAGTGCAGGAACTTCAGTTTTAGCAAGTGGGCAAACACCATTAAGCTGGTCTTCGGGTACAAATACAGGTGGGATACGTTATTATTTACATAGTAATTCTAACTGTGGATCACAAAACACAAACAGAACTAAATATATTCAATGTGCAGCAACTGCAACTTGTGGATTACCTTCACAATTATCAGTTTCTAATATTACATCAAATTCTTGCAGACTGAACTGGACGGCACCAGCAACAGCACCAACTAATTATGATATTTATGTAATTACAAGTAATACTGCACCTACAAGCACAACAACACCTTCTGGAACAACTGCATCGGCAGCAGTAGGAGCATTATTGAATGGAATTTCGGCAGCGACAACTTATTATTATTGGATAAGATCTAACTGTAATGGAACAAAAAGTGCTTGGGTTTATGGTGGAAGTTTTAATACACTTGCTGCTTTAACTTGTAACAGCGCAACGTATGGTTTATATCCAAGTGCTACTTTTACCCCAACTTGTACGGGGAGTCCGCAACAAATTGTTGCCGATGCTTATGCTGGTGAATATTCAAACGTAAATGTAGTTGCTAATACACAGTATACTTTCTTTAGTTCGAATTCATCAGACTATATTACAGTAACCAACGCTTTAGGAAATACGGTTCTAGCATCTGGTACCACACCTCTAAACTGGGTTTCGGGTACTTATTCAGGCGTTGTTAGATATCATATAAATACCAATGCTTCTTGCGGTACACAAAATACAACTAGAGTAAGATATATTCAATGTATGGGGCTGGCTTCTTGTGGAGCTCCTAGTAATTTAACAGTATCCAATATAACTTCAAACTCTTGCAGACTTGCTTGGTCTCCGCCAGCGACGGCTCCTTCTGATTATGAGGTATATTTCTCTACAGTAAATTCAGCACCAGGGAGTGGAACAGCTGCAAATTACTCAACAGCTGCTACTGCAATAGCTTCATTAAATCCGCTAAGCCCTTCAACTACTTATTATTATTGGGTTCGTTCTAATTGTAGCGGATCAAAAAGTGACTGGGTTTCCGGAGGAAGTTTTACAACCATTGCCGCATTAGCTTGTAATGGTGCATCATTTGGTTTGTATCCTTTAGCTACTTTTACCCCTGCTTGTACAGGAAATACAGAACAAATTGTAAACAATGCTTATGCCGGTGAATATTCTAACGTGAATATCGTAGCAAACAGACAATATACTTTTACAAGTTCTGTAGCAACTGATTATATTACCATTACAAATGCAGATGGAACAACAGTTTTTGCTAGTGGATTAACACCATTAGTATGGAGCTCAAATTCAACATCTGGAGTTATTAGATACTATTTACATGCAAATGCTAACTGTGGAGCGCAAGGCACGTCAAGAACCCGTTCAATAAAATGTGAGAACATTACAGCTTGTAATCCGCCTTCTCAATTTTGGAGTAATGATATTACTTTAACATCAGCTACTATAAGTTGGACACCTTCATCATCGGCACCTAATGGTGGCTATGTGTATACTTACGGAACGAATCCTAACCAGGGAACTACAACCGGAAATACATCAACTACCAATGCCAATTTATCAAATTTATCGCCTAATACAACTTATTACTGGTGGGTTGCTGCCAATTGTGCTTCTGGTTTAAGTACTTCGACTTTAGGAGGTTCATTTACTACCCTTCCTGTAGGTTGTTGGAAAACAGTATCTACGGGTATGAGTCATTCGCTTGGGATAAAATCAGACGGAACACTTTGGGCGTGGGGTGGAAATGATTTCGGACAATTAGGTGATGGAACATCCACTAATAGAACACTTCCAGTACAAATTGGAACAGCAAATGACTGGCAAAGTGTGAGCGCAGGGACATTTCATAGTATGGCTATTAAAAACAATGGAACACTTTGGGGATGGGGACTTAACGGAAATAGCCGATTAGGTGACGGAACAACTAACGGTCGAATCTTCCCTGCTCTAGTAAATTCAGATACGAACTGGAAGAGCGTTTCTGCTGGAGATACAAATACAGCAGCCATAAAAACCGACGGAACCCTGTGGGCTTGGGGCTATAATGGGTACGCTCAATTGGGAGATGGATCAACCAACAATCGATCGACTCCTTATCAAATAGGAACAGCTACTAACTGGCGTAGTGTTGATCTAGGATCGGTACATGCGCTGGCTATTAAAACTGATGGAACACTTTGGGCATGGGGTACCAATTCATACGGTCAGGTAGGAGACGGTACGACAGGTACTAGGTTTAATCCTTTACAAATAGGAACTGATACAGATTGGAAAGATGCTTCTGCCGGAGGTTTTCATTCAGTGGGATTAAAAACTAACGGAATACTTTTCACTTGGGGAAATAATTTGTATGGACAGCTTGGTGATGGCACGAATACTTCTAAATCAGCACCTAATGCAGTGTATGATGGTGTTAAAAGTATTAGTGCTGGTTCTGATCATACTGTAGGAACGTCATCTTATGGAAATATGTGGTATTGCGGTAGCAATGTGTATGGCCAATTAGGCGATGGAACAACCACTAGTAGAAATACCATTTCAATGACCAATGCTAACAATTATCAAATGGCTATAACCGGATTTCATCATACTTTATTATTAAATAATGAAAGTAATATTTCTGGCGCTGGTTTAAATGGATCAGGGCAATTAGGTAATGGCTCAACAACAAATAGTTCTTCATGGGTGTCTATTCCATGTCCTGTAAGCAGCCTAATGGTTGATGAAGTTAAATCTTCAGCAGATAATTTAAAAGTTTTCCCAAATCCTGTAAATGATATTTTAAATATATCTTCTGATAAAAAGATTGTCTCGGTAACAGTATTCAGTGCTGCAGGACAATTGATTTTTACGAAAGTAATCAATGATAAAAAAACATCGATTGATGTTTCGAATTTAATATCAGGAGTTTATATGCTAAATATAGATTCAGGTGACAAAAATGTAAAAACAGTGAAAGTAATTAAAAAATAGATCAGGATATTTATTAAATGTTTTATTTTCAATTTATTACATATTAAATAAAAAACAACCTTCGGGTTGTTTTTTTGTTTTTGCAAATCAGGTATTTCGGTTGTGCTGATGAAAAAAATTAAACAGGCTTCTTGTAATCAAAATTAGAATCCGTTCCCCAGTCATAGTTATACTTGACGAAGATCATCAATTTTTCTCGCTATTTTATTTTTGAAGCTATTTCCCGCTTTTCGTTGCAATCTTTTTTTTCAAAAAAGGATTTCCACTGCAATCGGGGCTAGGAATTTTGTTTATGATTAAAAATACCGGAAAAATACCTAAGAAGACGGCAAAAAATATTTCCCTATTTTTAAAATCACAATCTCAAAATATGGAAATAAAGGTTACTGTAAAGCAACTCGGCAGGAAACATCCTGTTCTTTCAAAGCAAATTCTCGATATTGCTCATCATGAAAATACCATTTCATTAGAACATCTTTTAAAGTTGGTTGTTCAGCAGCAGGTAGACGCATTTAATGCAAAATCCTTTGAATTAGAAGATGAAGATTATACCAAAATTCCACAGGATAATTATTTAAATATCTTAACCGATACCGGAAAAGTAGGTTTCGGAAGTATTTATAACGAAAAAAGAGCCAATCTGGAAAAGGCTCAGGAAAACGCAATTCAGGCTTTTGAAGACGGAATGTTTGCCGTTTTTTATAATGACGAGCAGCTTGAAAATCTTTCTCAAACAATCGATCTGAGCTTACAACATACTTTTACCTTCATCCGACTTACATTTCTGGCAGGAAGCTATTGGTAAGTTAGGCGGGAAGATGGGGGATGGAAGCTGGAAGTAATGAAAACCATCCTAGCAATAGTGTTACAAAACTTCCAGCTTCCAGCCTCCTACTTCCAGCCTAAAAATCTTCCATCCAAAAAAATCTTCAAAACATACTAAATCACACTAACAATGGAAATCTGTGAAAAACTAAAATCGAAGAAAATTGTCGATTACCACAAGAATCTGAAAAAAGATCTGAAAGAACAGGCTGAAAAAGGGTTGATCTCAAAGCTCTTTTCAAAATCAAAACTGAAAAAAGAAGTTGCAGAATTAGGATTGCTTCTCCTTGGCAAGAACGATTATTACGAAGAAATTACGCTAGGTTCTTCACAAGCCGATAAAATTAAAGAACATATCAAAAGTAATATCTGGGAAGACAAAGATTATTACGAGCTATTGGTTTATTTCTTTGGCGATAATGCCGAACTGGTAAAATATGCATGGAATAAAATGCCTTTCAAAATGTATCAGACAGGCTACGAACGCCGCTCGTTCCGTGCTCCGAATAATGAAAGGTTCACTTTGCTTAATCAGGTGAATTTAATAAGAACGTTGCTGGAGCTTCCCAGTATTTATAATTATGGTTCGGGATATCAATCTTATGAACTTTCTTTGGAAGAGCAGATTGTTTATGATACGCAGGTTTCCAATAATGGAAGTCAGTTTTATATTTGGTCGGCAGCGATAGATACGGGAAACAAAGAAATTTATCAGTTGATTGAGGATATTATTTTCAATAAACATCCGGAAGGAAAAGTTTCGCGAAATATCATCCATGCTTTGCTGAACAGCGAGCAAAAACAATGTTGGGAGCTTGTGGAAAAACTTTTGTTGGCAGCACAAAGGCAGGAAGGTCTGCGACAAACCATTTTAGAAGCTTTAGATGAAACAAATACGCAGGCTTTAGAGTACATGGTAAATGTCATCGAAGAAAATAAACTGACCCGCTTTTCATCCGTTGTAAGAGCCATCGGCACATGGACTGGGCTTGGCTGGGAGTCTGAAAAAGAATCTGTAGTGAAAAATATTGTTTCGTTGGCGAATCTCTATTTCAATAACCCAGATAAGATCTCAGAAACTGTAAAAAGCAAGAATAATAACGAAGTTTATATGGCGCTTTGGGTGCAGGGCGTTTGGGATGTAGAGCAAACGGTTCCTTATCTGCATGACCTGTTAGATAAAGGAAGTATAGAAAAGAAATGTCTGGCGATAAAATTTGCCATCGAAACCAGAGATCCTTATATCCAGATGCCGCTTTTTTATAAAGCTGTTCTGAATGGCGATCTGCAAGTGCTGGCGTTTGCTGGGCAGGCTTTAAGCTCGTTGTTAAGTGTCAATGTAAAATCAAAATTCTATATCAATAATCCGGATTATCCTGATTTCTTTGAAAAGCTGCATGAGTTAACTCAAAAAATAGAGGTCAAAGAAAAGAAATTTGAAGGAAAAGTATTCTCTTGGCAGAATGCAGTATTCAGGAAGAGTGATTTATATGCCTCAATGTTTTATTTGGTAGGCGAGGATAGTGAAAAGCTGGATTTGGTACTTTCGTATTTCGATCAGTTTGAACTGGCTTTGCGTGAACAGTTAACGAGAAACCTTCTGGGCGATTTCTACTGTTATTCATATTCCTATAATTTTGAGAAAAAGAAAAAAGAAGTAACGCCTTTCCAGAAAGAGTTTGCCTTTAAAATCGTTAAAGACCGCGGAGAATCTTTAGTGGCTTCAGGAATCAACGTTTTGCAGCAAAATCCTTTGACTAAGGAAGAAGCCATGACTTTCTATGATTTGTTTAAAAGAAAAGGAGGAAACCTTCGTAAAAAGCTGATTGAGCTGATGATGAAGCAGGAAGATGAGGTTGTCATGCCTTTAGTAGATGAACTGACGTCTAAAGGTGATGTAGAGCAGAGAACCGCTTCTTTGGATATCATGCTTCAGCTTCAAAAAAGTAAAAGAGCTTCAGCACAAATTGGGCAATGGCTTCAGCAATATTCGGAGAGAACAAAAATTTCTGAGCGGGAACAAGGCTTATTGGATCAGCTGAATCCTTCTGAAGATAAAGAAATTCTTTCTGCGGAAAATGGTTTCGGTTTTTACGATCCTTCGGTAAAATCAGCTTATGAATTGCCGAAAGTAGATACTGATTCTGTTTATTCGAGGGCAACAAAAACTGATAAATATGGTTTTACACAATCGCAGACTCATATTAAAAATGAACTAAAGAAGCTCAATGATCTTTTCCTAAAAAATAAAGATTTTGAATACGAAACAGAAGACTGGAATGGTTCTTTTACAAAAGAATTACTAGGCAACAGTTTCCGCCCGATCAAAAGAAATACAGATGGATTTACGGGTGAACAGTTATTTGAAAACTATCCTCTGCATGAAGTTTGGGAGCAATGGTATAAAGAATCGGGATTGCAGCCGCAGGATTTGTTTTTACTAACATTTGTGGATAACTGTGACCGTAAAAAATTCAGAGATTTTCTTGAAAATTATGTTTTCTATCATAAAGATGTAATCCCGAATCCTCTGAAAAATCATTATTACTGGAATAATCCGATCAAAAATATTCTGGATTCTTTGAAATACAAATTCAGGTTTGAAGAAGAGAATGATTTTCTGATCGATGCCAGCGCGACTTTATTTGCTAATCTTCCTGAAGATGTTATCAATTTTAAAGCTAAACAAAATGAATATTACTACGGTCGCGGCGGAAATGGATGGCAGCAACAGGGCTTTTTTACTGTGTTTTTACAGGCTATTCCAACTAAAAAATTATCAGACGAACAGTTTGTAAAAGTCTGGAATCTTCACCGATGGATGCAGTTCAACGGTTTGGAAGAAAACATTCAGTTTACGGTTCCGCATCTGTATTTATTCTGCAAAGCGTATGAACTGAATTTAATTACAAAAGATGAATTATACGAAGGAATTTTCACTGCAGAATCGGCCATCAGAGATCTTACGACAACGAAATTCTATCATCACAGCGAAAAATATTTAGAAACATTCCCTTTCCTGAAACCAATCGTTGAGGAAATTCAAAATAAATTTTTAGATATTGAATTAATTCGTGGTGATGCAGGAACTTCGGTTTCTCATTTTGTTCAGGATTTCCAGTCGATTTATGGTGCGGAACGTTTTGTACAAATTTTAAAAGGTTTTGGCAAGGCGAATTTATATGCCAATTATATTTACAGCTACAGCAGCGAAAGCATGACCAAGCAAAAGCTGTTCTCTTATCTTTTATCCAACTGTTCTCCTCGCGAAACAGATACTCAGGAATCATTCAACGAAATGGTGAAAAAAGAAAAGATTGCAGAACTTCGTTTGATTCAGGCAGCAGTGTATGCTCCGCAATGGCAGAAATTCATCAGTAATTATTTAGGGTGGAAAGGATTGGATTCTGCGATCTGGTGGATGCACGCCCATACAAAAACAGGAACATATGAAGCGCAGAATTCCGGATTGGAAAGTGAAGTGGCTAAATATTCTTCCGTAGATGTTCAGGAGTTTAAAGATGGGGCAGTAGATAAAGACTGGTTTACAAAAGCCTATAAAGAATTAGGAAGAGCACGTTGGGAGATGCTGTATGATTCTGCAAAATATATTTCAGACGGAAACGGGCACCGCAGAGCAAGATTGTATTCTGATACTTTAACGGGAAGTTTGAAGATAAAAGAAGTGACGGCAAAAGTGAAAGATAAGCGTGATCAGGATTATCTGCGCGTGTACGGCTTGGTTCCTTTAAGCAAAACAAACCCTGAAAAAGATGTACTGAACCGTTACGAATATATTCAGCAATTTAAAAAAGAAAGTAAAGAATTTGGCTCTATGAAGCAGGCGAGTGAAGCTCTGGCAATTCGTGTGGCGTTGGAAAATCTTGCTCGAAATGCAGGGTATCCTGATCCAATTCGCTTGACTTGGGCGATGGAAACTAAGCAAATTCAAAATCTATTGTCTAAAGATACGCAGGTTACGATTGACGGAGTTACTGTAGGTTTAATTATCGAAGACGACGGAAAGGCAGAATTGGTAGTTTTCAGAGATGATAAACAACTAAAATCAATTCCTCCGAAGATCAAAAAAGATAAAGCGATTGTGGAATTAGGAAACAATCGAAAAATTATGCGCGAGCAGTGGAGCCGTTCGAGAAAAGGCCTCGAAGAAGCGATGATTCGCGGTGATGAGTTTCTGTATGCAGAAATCCAGAATCTGTTTGAACATCCGGTGATTGTAAAACATCTGGAGAAGCTGGTATTTATTTCAGATGACAATAAGATCGGATTTTTCCATGATGGAAATTTAGTGGATGCTCAAGGCGAAATTCATGAATTAAACGAAAATAATACCTTAAGAATTGCGCATTGTGTCGATTTGCATCAACATTCGGTTTGGAGCGATTTTCAGCATTATTGTTTCAAAGAAAAACTGGTACAGCCTTTCAAACAAATCTTCAGAGAGCTTTATGTTCCGACGCCGGATGAATTACAGGAAAAATCGGTTTCCAGACGTTATGCGGGTCATCAAGTTCAGCCAAAACAGGCATTGGCATTGCTGAAAACGAGAGGCTGGAAAGTAGATTATGAAGAAGGCTTGCAAAAGGTGTATCATAAAGAAGGTTTTCAGGTGAAATTATATGCCATGGCAGATTGGTTCTCGCCGGCAGATGTGGAAAGTCCGACGCTTGAAACCATAGAATTCCATTCGTTGAAAGATTATAAAAATATTCCTTTTGAAGAGATTAATCCTAGATTATTCTCTGAAGTAATGAGGGATATTGATCTGGTGGTTTCTGTGGCGCATGTGGGTGGAGTAGATCCGGAAGCGAGCCATTCATCAATCGAAATGAGAGCCGTCTTAATGAAAGAAACAGCAAGATTGTTTAAACTCGATAATATTAAAATTGAAGGTTCTCACATTTTAGTAAAAGGTCAAATGGCGGAATACAGCGTTCATTTGGGAAGTGCGGTGGTGCATCAGGTTCCGGGGAAATATCTGTCTATTTTACCAGTTCATTCGCAGCACAGAGGAAGATTATTTTTGCCTTTTGCCGATGATGACCCGAAATCTGCTGAGGTTTTGTCTAAAGTTTTATTACTGGCCAAAGACAACGAAATACAGGATCCTACAATCCTTTCTCAAATTAAGAGAGAATTTGTGTGAGATTAGGTGGGAAGATGGAAGAAAGGAAGCTTGAAGTTTATTATGGTTATCTATGAAAGTTGTATCATCTTAAATGTTAAGACCTGATTATACCTCCTGCCTCAGGCCTCCATCCTCCCTCCAAAAAACAAAAACGGTACACTTTCAATAGTGTACCGTTTTGTTATAATAAGTGAATTTTTCAGTTTTTGAAGATAAAAAAAGCACCCTTTTTCAGATGCTTGTGTTTTTAGAATTATTCTTTTTTTAAACTTCGTCGTCAGAATCTATTGTGTAAGATTTGCTTTTGAAGTCTTTGTCATGTTTTTCTGATATTACATCCTCACCCTTTTCGTTAATGATGAAATCTGTGGACTCATTAAACATCTCCTGAAAACTTTTAAAATCTTCCTTGTAAAGGTAAATTTTGTGCTTCTCGAATGTAGCTTCTCCATTCTCTCCGAAATTTTTCTTACTTTCTGTAATCGTAAGATAATAATCTCCTGCTTTTGTCTCGCGCACATCAAAGAAATAAGTTCTTCTCCCTGCTTTTAACACCTTTGTGAAAATTTCATTTTCATGGCGCTCCTTGTATTCACTCATTGTTAGATATTTTTTAATCTTGTTAAGAACAAATATAAAAGTTTTCTTTTAATCACAAAATTTTTTTTATGATTTATTTAACAATTGAGAATGAAATGGCTAAGCAGTTACAGAATTGCTAATTTCACTAAGGTTGATGATTTTATCTGCTCTCTGAGCGCTAGACTCTCTGTGTGTGATGATTATGGAACTTGCATTCTTGATTTTTCTATCGATATTTTCGAGAATATTCTGTTCCGTTTCGGTGTCTAAAGCAGACAGCGAATCATCAAAAATAATGATGTTGGGGTTCTTAATTAGGGCTCTGGCGATGCAGATTCTCTGTTTCTGACCTCCCGAAAGCATCACTCCACGCTCACCAACCAGTGTTTTATACTGTTCTTTAAACTCAACAATATTTTTATCCACGTCGGCAATTTTAGCATATTCTACCACTCTTTCATGAGACGGATTATCGATGGCAAAACCAATATTGTTTTCAATGGAGTCTGAGAAGAGGTAACTTTCCTGAGGAATATAGCCAATGAAATTTCTGTAGTTTTCTAAATTATGATCTTTAAGGTTTTTTCCGTCGATTAAAATTTCACCTTCCGTAGGATCGATCAAACGGCAAAGAAGCAAGGCAATGGTTGATTTTCCGCTTCCGGTTTTTCCCATGATGGCTAAAGATTCTCCGGCATTTATTTTAAAACTTAAATTATGAAGCGCTCTGATGCCTGTATTCGGATACACGTATGAAACGTTTCTGAATTCAATTTCACCTTTAATCGTATAATTTTCAAAATTTTTATTTACGATCTCAGATTTTTTATCCATAAATTCATTAATTCTCTGCATGGATGCTTCCGCTCTCTGATTAACAGAAGTTACCCAACCCACCATAGAGAAGGGGAAAATCAGGGTGTTGATATACATGAAGAAATCGGCAATCTTACCGATACTTAATTCTCCTGCGATATATTTTTGTCCGCCGATCCAGATAATGGCAACATTCAGCAAACCGATTACAAATAAAATAATGGTAAAGAAATACGCTTCTGTTTTTGCTAAATCTAATGCCTTATTCTGATAATCGGTAACCTTTACGCCATAATTTTTCTCGATATATTTTTCTCTGGCAAAATATTTTACCACACGAATTCCCGAAAAGCTATCCTGTACAAAAGTGGAAATAGCAGACTGGCTTTTCTGCATGATCTTCGACTTTTTATTGATAATTGAACTTACCTTATAAATGGCATACGATAAGATCGGAAGTGGCAACAACGTCCAGGCGGTCATCGACGCGTCGGTTTTTACCATATAAATTGCCGTGATAATCACCAAAACAATCAAATTGGCAACATACATTACTCCGGGACCAAGGTACATTCTTACGGCAACCACGTCTTCGCTTAATCGGTTCATTAAATCTCCAATCGTTGTCTGCTTATAATCCGTTAAAGAAAGATCCTGATAATGTCTGTAGATTTTATTTTTCAGTTCATATTCAATTCTTCTGGATGCAACGATAATGGTTTGTCGCATCATAAAGGTGAAAAATCCCGTCAGTAAAGAACAACCAACAATAATGGCAACGTAAATCAGTACTTGTTTATTAAAGCCAAGATTTCCGTTTTTTGTAAGTTCGTCGACCGATTTTCCTACAAACTGAACTTTATATATGTTGAAAAAATTACTGGCAATGATGAATAATACCCCCCAAAATAATAATATTTTGTGCTTTAAAAAATAAGGGTTTAAGGTTTTAAGCGCTTTCATATAGTTTTACAAAATTACGAAAATGTGATCAGATTACGAATTTCATCAATTTTAAATTTTGTATCTTTGCAGCCATTAAAAAGCTCTTTGAATGTTAGGAAGACGACAAATCCGTGAAAAAGTAGTACAGACTGTGTATTCTTATTACCAGAATCCTGTAAAGTTTGATGTTTTAGAGAAAAACATGTTTGCCGGAATAGAGAAAATCTATCATCTCTATATCTACCAGCTAAACTTCTTGGTTTCTCTTAAAGAATTGGCTGAACACCAAATTGAGATTGGAAAGAATAAGTATATTAAAAGTGATGCTGATGTAAATCCGAACCAGAAATTCATCAACAATCAGGTATTAATTAAGCTTGAAGAAAACCCTGAGAGATTATTTTTTACCGGACAGCACAAGCAGTTGAAATGGGATTTGCATGATGATCTGTTGGTGAAAACCTTCCAGAGAATGACAGCCGGGAAACGTTATCAGGATTTCATGAAAGAAGAAGGTTATTCTTTTGAAGCTGATCAAAAATTTATCGGAAAATTATTTTTGAGATATATTGCTGAGAATGACGATTTCCATGATTATCTTGGTGATAAGGAACTTTCTTGGTATGACGATATTCACATCGCGAATTCAATGGTTCAAAAAACAATCGGTTTCCTGAAAGAAGATGAAGAAAGCAGAACTTTAATTAAAATGATTAAAGATGAAGAAGATAAAACTTTCGCTATGAAGCTTCTTAGAAATACCTTGGACAGCTGGGAAACTAACGAAAAAAAGCTTGCTGAAAGATTAGAAAACTGGGATCTGGAAAGAGTTTCTTTAATGGATAAAGTAATCTTATCTACAGCGATCGCGGAGCTGGACAACTTCCCTTTTACCCCTTCAAGAGTTATTATTAATGAATATATTGAGGTTGCTAAAGTATTTGCAACAGACCGTTCGAATATCTTCATCAACGGTATTTTAGATAAATATTGTAAAGATTTAAATAGAATATAAATATTTTAAATATGAAAAAGACGTTATCAATTATCGCCTTATCTATCATAGGCTTTGGTTTAGTTTCTTGTAAAAAAGAAAACACAGAAGCTCAGGCTGCTGATGCTGTAGCTACAGATTCTACGGCTGCAACTGCAACTCCTGCTGATTCTGCTGCGGCTCCTGTATCTGCTGATGCAACGGCTGCTCCGGTTTCTAACCAGCCATCTACTTCAATCGCGCTTTCTGAAAGCAACTTCGATTTTGGAAACATCAAAAAAGGAGACAAAGTAGAGCATGTATATGAAGTAACAAACACAGGAACAAATCCTTTGGTAATTTCTGAAGTAAAGCCTGGATGCGGATGTACTGCTCCTGACTTCACGAAAGATCCAATTTTACCAGGTAAAAAAGGAAAGATCACTTTGCATTTTGATTCTTCAAATTTCGACGGAAACGTAAGCAAATTTGCTGATGTATATGCGAATGTAGAAAAAGCGCCTATTAAATTAACATTCACTGCGAATATTAAACCATAATATCATGAACCAGTTATCAATATTTTTACAGGCAACTCCGGGAGGATCTTCATCTCCTATGATGTTGATCATGATGGGAGTGATGTTTGTTGGGTTTTATTTCTTGATGATAAGACCTCAGCAAAAAAAAGCAAAGCAGGAGAAAAGCTTTCAGGAAAACTTAAAAGTAGGAACTAGAGTGGTGCTTACTTCAGGTCTTCACGGAAGAATTGCTCAGGTTCAGGAAGATGGTTTCGTAATTGAAACATTATCCGGAAAATTGAAATTCGAAAAAGCAGCTATTTCAAGAGAATTTACAGAAGCCCGTTTTGGAGATAAAGCTAAAGCTACTGAAAAAACGGCAGATAAGCCTGCAGATAAAAAAGAAATCGAAGAGAAAAACTAATTTTTTTCTTTTTTGAAAATATTTCGTTTCGGCGGGGTGAGCAAAGCTCACCCCGCCGAAACTTTTTATAATCTATACTAACTTAATTTTAGCAGTATTTGTAATATTAAAGTTTGTCATTTTGTATCTTGGTTATTACTTCAACTAAGATTATCATTTTACATAAAAAAAATAAAGGGTTTCGGCGGGCTCAGCCTGACAATGCTAATACTATTCGTCATTATTATGCACTGTCAGGCTGAGCCCGTCGAAGCCTTCCAAAGTAACTTAAAATCCATTATTACTAGTGTCCATTAGTGAAAAACATTAGTGAAATTCGTGTTAAAAAAATATCTTTGCTGCATGAATCAAAACACAAACAAAACCGTACTCATTCTAGGCGCAAATTCCGATGTTGCGAAGCAAAGCATCCAACAATATATTCAAAAAGGATTTTCCGTGATTGCAGCTTCCCGAAATACACACTCTTTGGACGAATTTGTTCAACAAAATAATATTAAGGATAAAGTCTCGGTTTTGTCATTCGATTCTATTGATTTTGATTCTCATCAAAAATTCTACGATCAACTTTCTGTAAAACCTCATATCGTTGTTTATGCTGCCGGATTTTTAGTGGATAATGAAAGGGCTTTAAAAGATTTCAAAGAAACTCAGCAAATGATGTTGGTGAATTATATGGGCGCTGTTTCGATTTTAAATATTATAGCAACCGATACAAACAATAAAAATTTAGAAAGAATCATTGGCTTATCTTCTTTATCCGGAGTTCGTGGGCGAAAAAGCAATTTCGTTTACGGAAGTACAAAAGCGGCTTTTACTACGTATTTAGCAGGTTTGCGACAGGAATTAGCTTCAAGGAATATAAAAGTGAATGCTTTGATTATCGGTTACATCCGAACAAAAATAAATGAAGGTTTACAATTGAATGAATCTCTAATTATGGAACCGGATTATGTAGCAAAATTCATCGTAAATGCCGGGAATTCCTTTACCATTGTTCCGAATTTCAAATGGAAAATGATTTATTTGATTTTAAAAATGTTGCCGGAGAGTTTGGTGGCGAAGTTGCCGTAATTATCGCTGTTCAATATTTACTTTAGATTGTTTTAACGTGATCATTAAGCTATTGTAACTATCTATAAGTATGGGTTGATTTCCGTAATGTGAGATTTTTAAATCTCCTTTGGTGTTGCTTAGGGAAAAAGAATTTCCAGAATGTGAAATCTCTTCGTCAAGAAATTTAAATTTCATTAAATCATTCATATATTTCATTAATGCTAGTTGCTGCGAATTTGATAATAAAATATGTCGGGTGAACTTTTTTGTTTGAATAATTGAACCTAATGAATCTCTTACTCCACAGTCAACCTTGAACTTAATATAAGTCAATTTAAGTTTTTTATCTGAACGGTAAATTTTCATTAATTCCTCATGCCCACCCCATTCGCCACAATCTTCGAATTGTGATTTTATAAATAGGGTATCTTCTTTATTGAAGCTCAAAATATTTTCAAATGAATATTTGGGCTGTTCAACATGTGGTGTTTCTAAAGATTTTTTATTTGAACAACTTGTAAATAAGAGGAAGGAAAATAATAAAATTAAAGTTTTGATCATAATTTGTCTATTCATAAATTGAACTGCCTTTTAATATATCAGATAAAACTTTCCAGTTTACTTTTTCTAAATTAATATCCTGATTGCTATTTTTATAATAACCATCTATGTCTTCAACGTAGTGAGATATTGCTTCAAGATAATCTTCAATAGTTTTATTTTCCCATTGTTCTTTATTTTCAATAAAATCTAATCTAAGATTTTCTATGAATTGGATAAATTCTTGTTTTGACATAATTTATTGAGTGATAGTGTCTTTTTGAATATGATTAAATTTATCAGTCCGAATATCTCCAATCGTCGAATCTAGGCTATATTGCTTAGAAATAATAATATATCTGTTCTTTTCATAACAATGTCTTATGATTTCAATCGGAATAGATTCGTTATCATCTAGATTGATTATAGCCGTGAAACTTTCACATCTATAACGACCTTCATCAGTTTCAAAATGATCAAAAACACCTTCTATATCGTTTTGACTAAAGAAAATATTTTCAATATCTACTGAAATAATAGTATGCTGTTTCAAAGTTCTTTTAAAATCATATTTCACAATTTCTTTTGCACCTAAAAAACAAATAGAGCTAAATACCATACAGCATCCTGCGATATAGAAGATTTTTGTTGTCTTCTCTGTGGCTTCTCTTCGTATGTCTGAAGGATAGTAAAGGCATTTCTTTATAATTACTATAGCAAGAGAAACAATAGCAATTATTGCAGAGATATATCCCAAAGTTACAAGAGTGGAGATCAGGGTTTTCATAATAAAAAAAGCGGAGAAAAATCTCCGCTTCAAATTTATACTTTTAAATTCAATTGTAATTCCAATTCATCAAGCTGTTCATCAGCAATCGATGATGGCGCATCGATCATCACATCACGTCCCGAATTATTTTTCGGGAATGCGATATAATCTCTGATCACTTCGTTTCCGTCTAAAATAGCTACTAAGCGGTCAAATCCGAAAGCCAAGCCACCGTGGGGCGGGGCTCCGTATTTAAAGGCGTTCATCAGGAATCCGAACTGTGCTTCTGCTTCTTCTTTTGAGAATCCTAAAAGATCAAACATTTTAGACTGAAGATCTTTATCAAAAATTCTGATAGAACCTCCACCGATTTCGTTTCCGTTCAAAACCATATCGTAAGCGTTGGCTCTTGCTTTTCCAGGATCTGTCTCTAATAAATGAATATCTTCAGGTTTTGGTGACGTGAAAGGATGGTGCATCGCGTGGTAACGTCCGCTTTCTTCATCAAATTCCAATAACGGGAAGTCAACTACCCAAAGTGGTGCAAATACGTCTCCTTTTCTCAATCCTAAACGGTTTCCAAGCTCCATTCTTAACGCAGAAAGCTGAGTTCTTACTTTGTGCTCGTTTCCGGAAAGAATTAGCATTAAATCGCCTTCTTTTGCCCCGAATTTTTCGATGATTTTGGCTAAATCTTCCTCGTTGTAGAATTTATTCACAGAAGAAGTTTTCACACCATCATTCTGGAATTTAGCCCAAATCATTCCTGAAGCTCCGATTTGGGGTCTTTTTACCCAATCAACAAGTTCATCGATTTGTTTTCTTGTATACTCTGCACATCCTTCAACATTGATTCCGACAACCAATTCTGCGTCATCAAATATTTTGAAATCTTTTCCTTTTACTAAATCATTAAGTTCTACGAACTCCATTCCGAAACGAATATCTGGTTTGTCGTTTCCGTATTTCTGCATTGCATCAGCAAACGTCATTCTTGGGAAAGCTCCGAATTCCTGACCTGTAATATCTTTAATTAATGTCTTCGTCATTCCTTCAAAAACATTCATCACATCTTCCTGCTCTACGAAAGCCATTTCGCAATCGATTTGGGTGAATTCCGGCTGTCTGTCGGCTCTCAAATCTTCATCACGGAAACATTTTACAATCTGGAAATATTTATCCATTCCGCCCACCATCAACAATTGTTTGAAAGTCTGTGGAGACTGTGGCAATGCATAAAACTGTCCCGGATTCATTCTGCTTGGAACCACGAAATCTCTTGCTCCTTCCGGAGTAGATTTAATTAAAACCGGAGTTTCAACCTCAATAAAACCTTCGTCTGAAAGATAATTTCTTACTTTCTGTGCCATTTTGTGACGGAAGATCAATTTATCTTTTACAGGATTTCTTCTGATATCCAAGTAACGGTATTTCATTCTTAATTCTTCACCACCGTCTGTTTCATCTTCAATGGTGAAAGGCGGAAGCTGAGATTCATTAAGAACCGTTAATTTTTCAACTAAAATTTCAATTTCTCCTGTTGGAATATTGGGGTTTTTGCTTACTCTTTCAATTACTTTTCCTGTAACCTGAATCACAAATTCTCGTCCCAATTTTTTTGCATTTTCCATCAATTCCGCTGTAGAGCGGTCTTGGTCGAAAACCAACTGAGTAATTCCGTAACGATCTCGAAGATCTATCCAAATCATAAATCCTTTATCACGAATGGTTTGTACCCATCCTGAAAGTGTAACTTCTTCATTAAGATGTTGAAGAGATAATTCTCCGTTTGTGTGCGATCGAAACATAATTGTTTGTTTAAAGTTCAATGTTTAAGGTTCAATAGTTTAAACCTTTAATTTTCGTGTGCAAAGATAAGATTTTTGAATAGTTCTGTAAATAAATTCTTAAGAAAGAAAATCTTCTTAAAGCTATTTGTTCTAAGTTTTATAAAAATTTTAACAGCTTTTCTAAGCTTTCTTCAAATGATATTTTTTAAATTCGTGATAACAACAAACATTATTTACTATGGGAAAAGGAGACAAAAAATCAAGAAGAGGAAAGATCAACAACGGAAGTTACGGTAAAAGAAGACCAAGAAAAACTTCAAAATCCTTTGAAACTTCAGAAGACAAATCGAAGAAGTAAACTATCAAAAATAAAAAGACCGAAGAACAATTTCTCCGGTCTTTTTTATACAAAATTAAATTATTTATTTTTCAAAAATTCCTCCCAACAAATCGCCTAGCCCACCGCTTTGTTGTTTTGAGTTTCCATTTCCAGCATTGTGTCCTCCAAGCACATTTCCCAGAATATCATTCAAAGGATTGCCTGAAGATTGAGAATTTCCACCGCCTAAAACGCTTCCTAAAATATCATTTAAAGGGCTTGATTGTTGTCCTTGAGCCTGATTTGAAGCATTTCCAAGAATTCCGCCTAACAAATCACCTAAACCTCCGACACCAACATTATTCTGTTGTTTTTCTTTACCAATATATCCCATAATTACGGGAGCAAGCATGGCCAATATCGGTCCGATTTTATCGATGGAAATTCCTGTATTTTGAGAAAGTTGATTTTCTACATTTTGCTTATCATTTCCAAAAACATGGCTCAAAATAGAATTTCCTTCATCCTGTCTTGCATCAGCTTGCGAAACATCATCTAAAATGCTTCCATCATGATCTTTATCTAATGCATTATTCAGCGCTTCAGCTTCTTTAGTATCCTGAGATTTTTTTCTAAGATAAGAAATGATCAAAGGTGCAGCCACCGCCAATAAAGCAATAATTTGATTTCTACTGATGCCGAATTTACTTTCAGCCTGATCAGCAACCTGATTGCCTGTATTTCCTGTAAGTAAGTCGATTAAACTCATAGTTTTGTGTTTGTTTAATTGTTAATCAACCAAAGTTATCAAAAAATATTCCTGAATAATTTTTTTTAATCAAAAAGTAATCTTAAAGTTTATATGTTACTTTAAGATGTTGATTTTTAAGTATTAATTTTTTAAAATCGGAACGTTAGAACATGCTTCCCCAAACATCAAAGATTTCACGATCGGTTGCAATTGTTCTACCAATTCGATATAAGCATTATTTGGAATTTCTTTATCTGAACAGCCTTTTACCAAAACTCTTTTTCCAATCATTTCATCAAAATCATAACTTTGAATGGCCTGATGCATCAGGATAACTTCCAAATCTTCTTTATTTCCAAAAACGATCTTTTTAGTAGCATCCGTAAGTTTAGCCGTAATCAGAAAATACGCCCAAAGTGGAACAATGGCATCTGCTGAATTGTAAATATAAACGTAGCTGTCTCTGTATTCTTCAACGTCGATAGCCGCTACTTTTTCACGAAAATCTTTTTCTTTCAAAATCATTTCCATGAAAAGAAAATTTTTAAGATCGATTCCTTTTCTAGCGCCTTTCGGAAGGAGTGTTGCAAGGTCAAAGTTGATTAAACCGCTCTCCGCAACTTTATTTCGGATTTCAAATTCTTCTGACATTTTTTATCATTATCTTTGAACAAATTTACGAATTAAGATTCAACAAACGATTAATTTGTTCTCTATTCCCGTCATAGAAACCTCCCATAACTTAGGTCTTTATAGGGATAAAAATAAAAGATTTCAGAAGAAATGAAATATTACATTATTGCAGGCGAGGCTTCCGGAGATTTACACGGAAGTAATTTGATGAAAGCTTTAAAAGAGAAAGATCCCCACTCAGAATTCAGATTTTGGGGTGGCGATCTGATGAAAGCGCAAGGCGGAACCTTGGTGAAACATTACCGTGATTTGGCTTTTATGGGTTTTCTGGAAGTAGCAATGAACCTGCGAACGATTCTGAATAATATTAAATTTTGCAAGGAAGATATAAAAAATCATAAACCGGATGTTTTGATTTTGGTAGATTATCCGGGATTCAATTTAAGGATTGCAAAATTTGCTAAAGAATTGGGAATAAAGGTAATTTATTACATTTCTCCACAGCTGTGGGCTTGGAAAGAAGGCAGAGTGGAGATCATTAAAAAATATGTGGACGAAATGATGGTCATTCTTCCATTTGAGGAAGATTTCTATAAAAAACATGGGGTTCATTCGCATTTTGTGGGACATCCTTTGTTGGATGCTATTTCAACTTTACAGGATATTAGTGTTGAAAATTTTAAAGCAGAACATCAATTAAACGAAAAAGAAATCATTGCACTTTTACCGGGATCCAGAGCACAGGAAGTGGAAAAAATGCTTGAAATTATGCTTTCTGTTCGTCCTTATTTTAAAGAATATCAATTTGTTATTGCCGGAGCGCCAAGTCTTCCGAAAGAGTTTTATCAGAAGTATGTAGATGATAATGTGCATTTTGTCTCTAATAAAACTTATGATTTGCTGAGATGTTCAAAAGCAGCTTTGGTGACTTCAGGAACAGCAACTTTAGAAACTGCTTTGTTGAATATTCCGGAAGTGGTTTGTTATCGGGGAAGTAAAATTTCTTATGCGATTGCTAAAAGATTGGTTAAAAATATCAAGTATATTTCTTTGGTAAATTTAATTATGGATCGGGAAGTGGTGAAAGAATTGATTCAGAATGATTTGAATACAAATAATCTGGTTGAAGAATTAAAGAAAATTCTCAAAACTGATAAAAGATCTCAAGTTTTGGCAGATTATGAATTATTGAGAGAAAAACTAGGCGGAAAAGGAGCCAGCGAAAATGCGGCTGAGGTGATTTTAAAAGTTTAAAATATTTATAATAATGATATGAACCGTGGAATAATATTCCGCGGTTTTTCTTTTTTAGAATGAATTTAAGTTACTTTAATAAGTTTCAATTCGCTGATTTGTAAAATTTTATCTCATTCATTATTTTTGAATAACACAAATTTTGAAATTGAATAAACAGCCGCTTTTAATTCTTGTAATCTGTTTTATCCTTGGAATATTTTTTCAGGATCAATTTTCTTTGGATGAAAATTTTATCTATTGGATTATTGGCTTTTGTGGATTAATTTTAATTTCTACATTCTTCAAATCTTTCTTTTTTCATAAAGCAAAACCGTATTTACTAGGTTCAATGTTCTTCGGAATCGGAGTTGTGCTGCATTTTTTCAATTCATTTTCTGCACAAAATATTTCGGTTGCTAAAAATGAAACCATTGTTTTCAAAATTTCTAAAAAATTGAATTCTAATGAGAAAAATAGAAAATACGAAGCGGAAATTCAGGCGGGAAAAGATAATTTTAATGCGATAATTTATATTTCTAAAAGTGAAAGAGAATTAGATTTCGATCATTATTATAAATCAGTCGCTTATATTTCAAAACCAAAATCTCCAAAATATGATTTTCAGTTTGATTATTCCAAATATCTTCAAAGAAAAAATATTGAATATCAATGTTATCTCAACGATGAGGTTTTTTCTGTTAAAAGAAATGATTTAAGTTTAAATGAAAAATTTTCACAAAAAAGGCTGAAAATTCTTCATAATATTGACAAAGTAAAGATGTCGGCTCAAACAAGAGAATTTTTAAAAGGAATTATTCTCGCCGACCGAACAGAAATAGATGCGCAAACGGTTCAGGATTTTAATAAATCTGGATTAGTGCATTTTCTGGCAATTTCAGGAACGCATATCGTTGTGATTTTTGGATTATTCTACTTTTTACTGATTAAAATTTTACCACTGAAGTTGCGAAAATATGCAGTTATTTCAAGCTTAATTTTCATTGGGTTGTTTACCGTTTTTATTGGTTTTGGAAGCTCGGTTGTGCGTTCCAGCATTATGTTGAGTATTTATTTTGCCTATGTTTTGCTTCAAAGAAAACCAGATTTGCTGCATTCCTTGTCGTTATCGGCTTTTATCATTTTAATTTTTGATACTCAGCAGCTTTTTGATGTTGGTTTTCAACTGAGTTTTTTAGCAGTTCTTGGAATTTTCTGGCTGAATCAACCGATTTTAAATTATTTACCAAAGCAGAATAATTGGTTTAAAAAATTAATTTTCAACACGATCTCAATTTCTATTTCAGCGCAGTTGGCGACGCTTCCGTTGGTTTTGTATTATTTTCATCAGTTTTCGCTTATTTCTATTATTGCTAATTTTTTCATTGTTCCATTTTCGGAAGTCATTATTGTGTTTTCATTTTTGATGACCGCTTTGATTGCTTTTAATCTTGATTTTGGCTTTTTAAATATCGTCTATGATTTCATTATTCAGGTCTTACTGAAGATTATCCACTGGTTTGCGGACTTTGAAAATTTGTTTTTTGAGAATATTTCTATGAATTTGCTTGAGGTATTTTCACTCTTTGCAATTGTTTACATGATGAGGTTTGCCATATTAAAATTAAATCTTAAAAATTCTGCGAGATTGATAATGACGATTTTTACTTTTTTTCTGTTGCGAACAGGTTTTAATTTTTATGAAAACAAAAAGACGGAAATTTTAGTCCATGATTTTAACAAACACGTTATATTTTCTGTGAAAAAAGGTGACGAAGCTTGCTTTTGGATTAATGAAGATTCAGACAAAGAGAAGATTACGGAATTCATTATTGCTCCTTATACCGCTTCAAGACGTTTGAACAAAACAAAAGTGAAAACTTTTCCTACGGATACCGAAAAGATTGTTTTTAATGGTGAAATTTATCATGTCAAATAATTGTTAAATTTTTTGTTTTTCCTTTATTTATAACCTCTTAAATTCTTATTTAGAAAGATTACAAACTGACTAATTGTGAGATTTCTCACTTTTTGATATTGTTAACATTTCTTAATTTTGTGGAAATTCAAATTTAAACTTATATGGCAGGTTTAACGAGTTCTACGATAGGTAGAAAATATGCTATGGCATTATCAGCTCTATTTTTGCTGATTTTTCTTATACTGCATTTGACGACCAATTTGTTATCAGTCCTGAACCGCGATGCTTTCAATACAGCATCAGATTTCATGGGCTATAATCCTTTTGTGCAGTTCTTAATGCAGCCTGTTCTTGGTTTTGCAGTTATTTTCCATTTCATTATGGGATTTGTGCTGGAAATTAAGAACAATAAAGCGCGTCCTGTAAAGTACGCTGCAAACAACGCTTCTGCGAATTCTTCATGGATGTCTAGAAATATGATTATTTCTGGTGCTGTTGTTTTGGCTTTCTTGGCGCTTCACTTGTATGATTTCTGGTTACACGAGATCACTTACAAGTATGTGGAGGGAATCGCTCCTGACGCAGAACGCTTCTGGCCGGAACTTCACGAGAAGTTTGCAGATCTTTGGAGAGTGGCTATTTATGTAATTGCTTTTGTTTTATTGGGATTACACTTGGCTCACGGTTTCCAGTCTTCATTCCAGTCAATTGGGGCGAGACATCCAAAATATACTCCGGTAATTAAAGCTGTTGGAAAATGGTATTCTATCCTTATTCCTGCAGGGTTTATTTTTATCGCAATTTATCACTTTGTAACTCAATAATATCAATATACTAATATGAGTAAATTAGATTCAAAAATTCCGGCGGGTCCTTTAAAGGATAAGTGGAAAAATCATAAAGACCATATGAACCTTGTTGCACCAAACAACAGAGATAAGATTGATATTATTGTTGTAGGTACAGGTTTGGCAGGTGGTTCTGCTGCAGCTACTTTGGCTGAGCAGGGATATAATGTAAAAGCATTCTGCTATCAGGATTCTCCAAGAAGAGCGCACTCTATTGCGGCTCAAGGGGGGATTAACGCAGCTAAAAATTATCAGGGAGACGGTGACTCTACGTACAGATTATTCTACGATACCATCAAAGGTGGTGACTATAGAGCAAGAGAGGCAAACGTTTACAGATTAGCTGAAGTTTCTGCAAATATTATCGACCAATGTGTTGCTCAGGGTGTTCCTTTCGGACGTGAGTACGGAGGTCAGTTAGATAACCGTTCATTTGGTGGGGTTCAGGTGAAAAGAACTTTTTATGCTAAAGGACAAACAGGTCAACAGTTATTACTAGGTGCATACTCTGCAATGAGCCGTCAGATCGGTAAAGGGAGAATTAAGATGTACAACCGTCACGAAATGATGGAGTTGGTAATTGTAGACGGAAAAGCAAGAGGGATTATCGCAAGGAACTTGGTGACAGGTGAAATCGAAAGACATTCTGCTCACGCTGTAGTTATTGCTTCAGGAGGTTACGGAAACGTATATTTCCTTTCTACGAACGCAATGGGATCAAACGTTTCTGCAGCTTGGAAAATCCACAAAAAAGGAGCGTATTTCGCAAACCCTTGTTATGTACAGATTCACCCGACTTGTATTCCGGTTCACGGAACACAGCAGTCTAAATTAACTTTGATGTCTGAATCTCTTAGAAACTCAGGAAGAATCTGGGTTCCTAAGAAAATTGAAGATTCAGTAGCAATCAGAGAAGGAAAGCTTAGACCAGAAAATATTAAAGAAGAAGATAGAGATTATTATTTAGAAAGAAGATATCCTGCATTCGGAAACTTGGTACCAAGAGACGTTGCGTCAAGAGCTGGTAAAGAAAGATGTGATGCGGGTTACGGAATTGAAAATAATGATACTAAAGAAGGTGTTTACTTGGATTTCTCTACAGAGATCATCAAAAAAGGTAAAGAAGCCGCTATCGAAAAACATATTCACAATCCTACAGATCAGCAGATCTATGATTTAGGAAAAGCTTGGGTTGAGGAAAAATACGGTAACTTATTCGTAATGTATGAGAAAATTACTGCTGATGATCCTTACAAGACTCCAATGAAGATTTATCCTGCGGTTCACTACACAATGGGGGGTGTTTGGGTTGATTATAACTTACAGTCTACGATCCCTGGATGTTTCGTAATCGGTGAAGCTAACTTCTCAGATCACGGAGCGAACAGACTGGGAGCTTCTGCGTTGATGCAAGGTTTGGCAGACGGATACTTCGTACTTCCTTACACGATTGCAGATTACCTTTCTGCAGACATTAGAACAGGCGCGATTCCTACGAATTCTGCGGATTTTGACAAAGCTGAAAAAGAAATTAAAGATAAAGTACAATTCTTCTTAAATAATAAAGGAACTCATTCCGTTGATTATTTCCACAAAAAATTAGGACACATTATGTGGAATAAAGTGGGTATGGGAAGAACTCCTGAAGGCTTGAAAGAAGCTATTGCTGAAATTGCTCAAGTGAAAAAAGAATTCTGGGCAGATGTGAAAGTACCTGGTGATGCAGACGGAATGAACACTGAGCTTGAAAAAGCATTCAGAGTGGCAGACTTTATCGAGCTTGGGCAATTAATGGCTATCGATGCTTTACACAGAAACGAATCTTGTGGAGGACACTTCAGAGAAGACCATGCAACTCCGGAAGGGGAAGCAGAAAGAGATGATGTTAACTTTAAATATGTTGGAGCTTGGGAATATCAAACTGATGATATCACCACAGAAGTTCTGCATAAAGAAGACTTGATCTACGAAAACATTGAAGTTAAAGCAAGAAGTTACAAATAATCTCCAACCTATAAATAAATAATTATGAGTGCAAAAAAAGGCCTTCATCTTACCCTAAAAATTTGGAGACAAAAAAATAGCAAAACTAAAGGTCAGTTCGAGACCTACAAAATATCAGATGTTTCTACAGATTCTTCTTTCTTAGAAATGTTAGATATTCTGAATGAAAATATCATTAACGAAGGTAAAGAGCCTATCGCTTTCGATCACGACTGTCGTGAAGGAATCTGTGGGATGTGTTCTCTTTACATCAACGGTAGAGCACACGGTCCAGATACGGGTATCACGACTTGCCAGCTTCACATGAGAATGTTCAAAGACGGTGAAACAATCGTTATTGAACCATGGAGAAGTGCTGCTTTTCCTGTTATTAAAGACTTAATGGTAGACAGAAGCGCATTCGACAGAGTAATGGCCGCAGGTGGTTTCATTTCGGTGAACACTTCAGGAAATACTTTGGATGCTAATGCCATTCCGGTTCCTAAAGAAGATGCAGACAAGGCAATGGATGCTGCTGCTTGTATCGGATGTGGAGCTTGTGTAGCGACATGTAAAAACGGTTCTGCAATGTTATTTGTGGGAGCTAAAGTTTCTCAGTATGCTCTTTTACCTCAAGGTAGAGTAGAAGCGAAGAGAAGAGTTCTGAACATGGTGAAAGCGATGGATGAAGAAGGATTCGGAAACTGTTCAAACACAGGCGCTTGTGAAGTAGAATGTCCGAAAGGAATTTCTCTTGAAAACATCGCGAGAATGAACAGAGAATACATGGCAGCTCTTGCTGACAGAGGATAAAACCTGTTTTAAATAAATAAAAAATCGTCTCCTCACCGGATGGCGATTTTTTTTAGTTAAATCTTTCATAAAAGTACTATTTAGTTGCTTTTAGTTTAGTTAAAAACTTATTTTTGCGTAATTATAAAATTCAAAATGAAAAAATATCTTTTATTGTTTATCATCGCGATTTTTGCGATGTCTTGCTCTAAAAAAGTTGAAGTAAAAGGAAAAATCACGGGAGGTTCTCCATTGGAGAGAATAGAATTCATCGAAGCTTCAGGGGTGGCAACATTACCTTTGGCGAATATCGGAATGAAAAACGACGGAACGTTTGCAGGAAGTTTTGAAGCTCCTAAAAACGGGATGTACGTAATCTCTTATGGTGGAAAACAAAATTTAATTTATTTAAAAGCTGGTCAGAACCTTGAAATTTCCGGAAACGGAGCTACATTCCCTTCGGAATATGTAATTACGGGTGATGCCAAAAAGAATAATGATTTCTTTACAGCTACTCAGAAATATCTTGCTGATTATGCTCAGAAGGTAAACATGAACGATCTGATGACGAAAGACGAAGCTACATTCGTAAAAGGAATTCAGAAGGTGGAGACTGATATTAACAAAAATATCGACGAAAACGCTAAAAAATTCAGTCCGGATAGCGAAGTTATCAAATGGAAACAAAATGATATTAAAAGCACATTGCTTTCTATCATGGGACAATACGAAATGATGAAAAAGCAGATGTCTGGAAATCCATCTTTCAAAGTAGCTAAAGTTTTCACAGATTACGAAAACAAGCTTCAGGAAAATAAGGATGAAATGGTAAAAGAAAATCCGGCTTACAGAAGCTACCTTTTATCAAAAATGAGCCCTGATTTCCAAAAATATGCAGAAGCAAAAAGCAAAGGGAAAACAGATATCACGACTTCTGAATTATTCAGCCAGTTCTTAAAAGAGAAAAAAGAAGTTTCTCAGCTAACGAAAGATTATCTTTTGGCTTTTGTAATGGCTCAGTCTGATATTCACCCGGGTACTCCTGCGAAGACGATGGACAAGGTGAAAAAAATCATCGATGAAGATATTAAAGATGCAACGATTAAAAAAGATTTAGTTCAGATTCAATTAGCAGTAAACGGATTGAAAATTGGTGAAGTTGCTCCGGATGCATCATTAGTGAAGCAAGACGGAAAAGCTTACAAGCTTTCTGAAAACAAAGGAAAACCTTATATGATCGCATTCTATGCATCTTGGAATCCTTATATCGGTGAAGCTACAGTTCCAATTTTGAAAGAAGTGGTGAACTTTTACAAATCTAAAATGAACTTTGTTTTTGTAAATGTAGATGATACGAAAGATCAGTTTATCAAAACAAGCAACTCTTTATTAAAAGGTATTGCAGGAACAAATGTTTATGCAGAAGGAGGTTTAAACTCTGATATCGCTAAAAAATATGGAGTATATGCTTTTAAATTGCCAAACTTCATTATCGTAGATAAAGACGGTAAAGTGGCTTCAAGATCTTTTGTGAATCTTGGTGAGCAGGAATTGGTAGAGATCTTAGATAAGCAAACAGGTCTTTCTGCTCCTAAAGTTGCTCCACAAGCGCAAATGCAGCCAGGATTGAATATTGATCCTTCTGCGGCTCAGCAAGCTCCACAGCCTGCAAATCCGCAACCGGCTCCAACAAAATAATTTATATTGAATATAGATAGAAACCTTATCTTCGGATAAGGTTTTTTTTATTGTATTTTTGCAAGCTGAAACAGAAGTGTTTCGATTAGAAAAACAGAAATTTTTAGAATGGGTAGGAAGAATAATAAGAAAAATTTAATTCTTGAAAATATAAAGCTCTTAAACGCAGGGGCTAAAGGTGTTGCGATCGGAAGAACGGAAGAAGGAAAAGCGGTGATGGTTTCTGGAGCGATCCCAGGTGATATTGTGAATGTAAGGGTGAAAAAAGCAAAGTCTAAATATTTTGAAGGCGAGGCTGTGGAAGTGATTGAAAAATCTCCTTACAGAGTAGAGCCGAAATGTATTCACTTTGGTGTTTGTGGTGGTTGCAAATGGCAGAATATGAGCTATGAAAAGCAATTGGCATTCAAACAGGAAGAGGTTTATAACAATATTAAAAGAATTGGCGGAATTGAAGATTTTGAAACCGTTCCGATTTTAGGTTCTGAAGAGCAGTATTTTTACAGAAATAAAATGGAATTTTCTTTTTCCAATGCCCGTTGGCTGACTCAGTATGAGATCAGTTCAGAAGAAAATTTCGGAAGCAAAGATGCCCTTGGATTCCATATTCCGGGAATGTGGAGCAAAATTCTTGATCTTAAAGAATGTTTCCTTCAGGAAGATCCTTCCAATGCTATCAGATTAGCTGTTAAGAATTATGCAGTAAATGAAGGGCTGGACTTTTTTGATGTTAAAAATCATGACGGTTTTTTAAGAACTTTAATGATGAGACAAAACTCTAAAGGGGAGTGGATGGTTCTTTTCCAGTTGTATAGAGAAGAAAAAGAAAACAGAGAAAAGCTTTTCGAATTTGTTCTGGAGAAATTTCCACAAATTAAAACGTTGGTATATGCCATCAATCCTAAACCAAACGATTCTATCTATGATTTGGATGTAAATGTTTATTTTGGTGATGGATTTTTAATGGAGGAAATGGATGGATTGAAGTTCAAAATTGGCCCCAAATCTTTCTTTCAAACCAATTATAAGCAAGCATTAGAATTATACAGAAAAACCCTTGAATTTGCCGATTTAAAAGGTGATGAGGTGGTTTATGATTTATATACAGGAACAGGAACGATTGCACAGTATGTAGCAAGAAATGCGAAGCAGGTTATCGGTATAGAATCCGTTCAGGAAGCTATTGATGCAGCTATCGAACATGCTGAACTGAATGGTCTTACGAATACAACGTTCTATTGTGGTGATATGAAAAATGTTTTCAATGATGAATTCCTTGAAAATCATCCGAAAGCAGATGTTTTAATTACCGACCCGCCAAGAGACGGAATGCACCAGAAAGTGGTTGAGCAGATTTTAAAATTATCACCTGAAAAAGTGGTGTATGTAAGCTGTAATTCTGCGACTCAGGCGAGAGATTTAGCCTTAATGAAAGATCATTATACCGTTGTTAAAATCTTGCCGGTAGATATGTTCCCACAAACGCACCACGTTGAAAATATCGCGTTGTTGATTAAAAAATAATTTAATTAAATTTGAATTTCAAATTTTAATATGAAGTACTTTAAATTTTTCCTGATGATCGGTTTTCTCAGCATGCTTGTGTCATGCGGAGGCGACGATGATATTTGTGAAAGTGGCGAAGGAACACCCCGAATGAAGGTTTCCTTTAAAAGAGGAGATAAAGAAACCACATTGGATTCTATTTATGTGGCGGTAGACTACGGTTCGGGTAAAGTTCAGCTAGGTGGAACGAATTCGGCCACTTCACGCCTGGTTCCTTTAAGAGTGGATGATTCTCCTTATACCGATGTATATTTCAGGTTAACTAATAAAGGGCAGGAGTCTCATGTTAAAGTTAGTTACACCACCAAGTCCACTTACGTATCGCCTGGATGTGGAGTGAAAAAAGATTACGAAAATTTAAGTTCAGAATTAATAACTGCTACGCCGGTTTTATCAGTAGAAACCGCACAAAATTTTATAGAGAATGAAGACAAGACTAATCTATACCTTATTTTTGAGTCTTTGTAGCTTGCTGAGTTTCGCTCAGAACAAGAAAGAGGAAGCAGAAAAAGAGAAATGGAAGTATAAACCCAATTTCATGGTTGGTGCGGATGCTCTGAATCTGGGAGTTTCATTCTTTTCAGACAGAATGCTATATCAGGGATTTATATCTTCACAAATAAATAGAAATGTGCATGCGGTAATTGATGCCGGTTTTGAGAAGAATATCTACCAGAAAAATGGCTATGATGCGAAGGTAAATGGTCCGTTTTTAAAGCTAGGTGCTTTTTATATGTTGGCTAAAGATACAGAGAACGAATTCAATGGTTTTTATGCTGGTGGAAAAGTAGCCGGATCATTTTATAGTCAGGAATATATGTCGGTTCCGGTGCGTGGTTATGGAGGAAGTAATGCTTCGGTTTCATATCCGTCTTCAACCCAATCATCGTATTGGATCGAAGGAACAATTGGTGGTAGAGTGCAGCTATTCGAATCTAATTTTTATATAGATGTAAATCTTCAGCCTAAATATATGGTTTTCACTACAAAACAGGATGATATTCAACCCATGATCGTCCCGGGCTTTGGAAGAAGTTCGTCAAAGTTTAATATGGGATTTGCATGGAATTTGGCGTATAAATTTTAACGAATACGCGGTGTAGGTCTCTTTTTAATTATACCATTATTAAGTACATTATATAATGCCTCCAATTCTTTTGGGGGCATTCCTGCATCAAAAGAAGAAGATTTGTATTGCTTTCCATCCACTGAAATAATAATAGATGAAGCTAAAGCTCTGTCTGAAAATCTGCCAGTAGTAGGCGATTCGTAAGTTGATATTTTTTCTAAATCAATTAAAGAAGCTTCTTTATCAATGTTTTGCCATTTTTCAGACGTGATTGATGAAGTAGTAGTTTCTCCATTCACTGAAATAGTTTTGGAAAGTGGAGTGAAGGTTATCAACTTGTTTGTTCCTCTTGTTTGTTCTGTGATCTGTATTTTTTCTATTTTTGAATTTTTTGAAGTTATATTTGTGTTATTTGTTTGTTTTTCTTTATTCTGTTGAGAAATACATTTTAAGTTTAATAACATTAAAAAGGATAGAGTGAATAGCAGTTTGATTTTCATTTTGCTTTGTTCTAAATATTTAGCTTTTTAATTAATAATTAATTAAAAATTGTGCCAAATGTGATATATTTGCAAAATTAAATAAATTTATAGAATGCGAAAATTTACTATTTCAAAGACTCTATTTTTATTACCAATATTATGCGTAGGTATTTTTAATGCTCAAGTTCAAAAAGGTAATAAAATTATTAAAAAGGAGTTTAAGTTTGCTAAAAAATCGGCAGGGGAGCTTGCGAAGACGGAGGGTTTTGATAGGTGCTCTACTGTAGAATATGAAAACTATTTGAGATCAAAAAACCCTAAAAGGTTGACAGATGCACAATTTGAAGCATGGCTAGCTCCTTTGGTAGAAAGAACTAAAGCTAATAAATCTCAAAATGGAAATATAATTACGATTCCTGTTGTTGTTCACGTAATTCATAGTGGACAAAATGTTGGTGTAGCACCAAATATCGTTGACGAGCAAGTAATGTCTCAGATTACGGTTATGAATAATGATTACCGAAAAATATTAAATTCTCCTGGATATAATACAAATCCGGTAGGGGCAGATACTCAGATTCAATTTGTATTGGCTAAAGTAGATCCGAACGGAAATCCTACAAATGGTATTGATAGAGTAAATCTTTGCCAAGATAGTTGGTCTCAGTATGATATAGATGACTATGTGAAACCTACAACAATCTGGGATCCTACTCAATATATGAATATGTGGAGTGTAAATTTTGCTGATGCTTCATTGTTAGGATATGCTCAATTTCCTTCAAATTCTACATTAGCAGGTTTGGATCCAGATATGGGAGATGCAAATACAGATGGTGTAGTGGCAAACTTTGCTACGTTTGGAAGTAGTGATTATAATACAAATAATAACTTCTTACTTTCTGCTCCTTATGATAAAGGTAGAACAATGACCCATGAAGTGGGACACTATTTAGGATTAAGACATATTTGGGGAGATGCATTATGTGGTGATGATTATTGTGCAGACACTCCTATACATAGAACTTCTAACGGAGGATGTCCTACGCATCCAAGACCTAATATATGTGGAACAACAGACGAAATGTTTGAAAACTATATGGATTATACTAATGATGCATGTATGAATATTTTCACAAATGATCAAAAAACAAGAATTACGACTGTAATGAATAACTCTCCTAGAAGAATGGAGTTGAAAACGTCATTGGCAGATCAACCTATTCCTTTATTTGCTAATGATGCTGAAATTAAATTTGATGGAGGGTGTGCTTCTGGAAATTGTGGGGGGGGAGTAATTCGTCTATCATTATATAATAGAGGTACAAGTACACTTACTGCTGCTACAATTTCTTATTCAGTTAATGGAGCAGCTGCTCAAACTTATAGCTGGACGGGTAGTTTAGCCCAAGATAAATATAGTGTTATTTCTATTCCGGTAAGTAATTTAACACCAACATCTCCTGTAACGGCTTCTATTAGTTCTGTAAATGGAGGAGCTGATCAAAGAACTACAAATAATACGGTGAGTGGCAATTATAATAAACCAACAGCTCCTGAATATTTTGCGGGTGCAACTACAGTTACATTTAAACTTCAAAGGGATTACTTTGGCTCAGAGACAATGTGGACGCTAAAAAATAGTGCTGGACAAGTTGTAAAATATGGTGGACCATATGCTGATGTAGAAGATGCGGATGAAGATACTCCTCTACCACCACTTATTACTCAAACATGGACATTGCCATTAGATTGTTATGTATTTACAATTTCTGATGCTTATGGCGATGGCTTAGATTATGGTGGTTATGTAGATTTATCTACTAATGGGGTTACAATTTATCATGCTGATACAGATATTGCAAGTTATGGAACTAAAGCTTTTACAAACCAAGTTTTAGCGGCAAATGAAGTATTTAAAAAAGACAATTTCAGCATCTATCCAAACCCAGTATCAGATATCTTGAATGTAACTAAAGTTTCAAACAAAGCTACTTACGAAATTCATAATACAGTAGGTCAGATTGTTAAAAAAGGAAAAATTGATAATAATAAAGTAAATGTTGCTGAATTATTGAAAGGAAACTATATAATCTCTATAAAGGATAATAATATTTCAGAAAGTTTTAAGTTTATTAAAAAATAATTAAACTGAAATAAAAAATAAAAACCCCATGGTAATCATACTATGGGGTTTTTGTTTTACTTACCTTTTTGAAGTTTTTATTTAATATTTTTTTTGTTTAGAAACTTTTTTTTAGATAAAATACTTTTTTATAAAAATATATTTAATGGTAATACGGTATGTTAATTTGATTAAGATCAATTATTTTACAGTCACCACCTGATAATTTTAATTTATTTTAAAATAAGTTAATTATTTCTTGTGATTTATTAAATACATGTTTATTTTTGGGATCAAATTTTTATCATATGAAAAAAATAATTACTGCCTTATTTTGTAGTTTGATAGGAGGCTCTGCTGTAGCACAATGGACTCCCACTACATTTGACAGACAAAAAGAAAAATTTTCTCATGTGCGCCAATATTATAAGTTGGATTTAGGAAAGATCCGAGAGCAACTTAAAAATGCACAAGAAACAGGTCCAAACGCTAAACCTGTAGAAATATCTTTACCTACATTGCATGGGAAGGTAGAGAAATTTGCGGTTTATAGTTTCCCTGTTGTTGTAAAATCATTGGCGGAACAATATCAATTAGGTTCTTATGTGGGAGTTGGGATTGATGATCCTACAAAGTTTTTACGTTTTTCAGTAGCTCCAAATGATTTTCAATCTATGATTATCAAGGATGGAGAGTATGAATTTATTGAGCCACAAGATGCGGCTAAAACAGTTTATGGAGTACATCCTAAAACACAAGGAAATAAAAACGGATTTGCTTGTTCTACAAATGAGTCTCCAGAAGCTATAAAACAGATTAATGGTTTGTTAGATAATGGTAAGTCATTTACTAATCAACCAACCAATTTTGCTAAAACTTCTGATAAGAAGTACAGAACAATGAGATTGGTAATGTCGGTTACAGGAGAGTATACGCAATATCATGGTGGAACCAAGGCAGGAGCATTAGCGGCAATTAATGCTACAATGACTCGTGTCAACGGTGTTTTTGAAAAAGATTTTGCGTTACATCTTAATTTACAGGATTACGATAACGTAATTTTTACGGATGCAGCTACTGATCCTTATACTGATGCAGTACTACCTTCTCCACAAGTTGGAGGTGCGGCGGGAGCTTGGAATCTTGAATTACAAAATACATTAACCAATATGGTTGGAAATACCAACTATGACGTTGGTCACTTATTCGGTGCTACCGGTGGAGGAGGTAACGCGGGGTGTATTGGGTGTGTTTGTGTAGATCCTACTACAAATGTTCCTAAAGGAAAAGGTTCTGGATATACTTCCCCAGCTAATGGTGTTCCTCAAGGTGATACCTTTGATATTGATTATGTAGCTCACGAGCTTGGTCACCAATTGGGAGCAAACCATACATTTTCACAAAGTTTAGAGCCATACTTAGTAAACGTTGAACCAGGTTCAGGATCTACTATTATGGGATATGCAGGTATTACGGGTGCTAATACTGATGTTCAGGCAAATTCTGATTCTTACTTTCATAATGTAAGTATCAGACAGGTTCAAGCAAATTTAATTGCTAAAACTTGTGACGTTGAGACATCAATAAATAATAATCCGCCAGTAATTGATGCTTTGCCAACTTACACAATTCCAAAAGGTACAGCATTTGTTTTAACAGCGAATGCAACGGATCCTGAAAATGATCCTTTAACTTATACTTGGGAACAGGTTAATAGTGGGGAAATAGTTAATAACTCTACCACTGCGCAGGCTATTAATAAGAATAATATCGGAACAACAACTTACGGTGCTTCATTTAGATCATTTACTCCTACTACAAGCCCTACAAGATATTTTCCTAAATTATCTTCTGTTTTAGCTGGAGTTTTAGATAATTCAAACAATGGATGGGAATCTGTTTCTAAAGTTGCCAGATCTAGTAAATTTGCGGTAACGGTAAGAGATAACAATCCAGATATCATGCAACGTCAGACTCAATATGCTGAGCAAACAATTACTGTGGGTAATGATGGTCCTTTCCAACTTACTGTACCATCATATCTTGATTATTCTGCTCCTGTTAATATTACGTGGGATGTTGCAAATACAACGGCTTCACCATATAGTGTTGCTAACGTAAAAATTGATTACACGACAGATCCTACCGGAGCTTCATGGACGACTCTTGTTGCTTCAACACCAAATGATGGTTCAGAAGGTGTTACTTTGCCTGCATCAACAAACGGACAGAATATTAAAATAAGAATTTCTTCCATAGGAAATGTATTTTATGCTGTAAAAGCAGTAAATGTTACAGTATTTGCTACTTGTGGCGAAGCTGCTAAAGAGGTTACAACTACTAATATTACACAAAGTAGTGCAACTGCAAACTGGCCACCAGTTGTAGGAGCGACATCGTATGTTATTCGTTATAAGAAGCTTACAGATGCTGCTTGGCAACAAATTACATCTAGTACAAACACAGCTTTCTTAAATAGCTTAGCGGATGGTACTGCTTATGAAGTTCAAGTAGCTGCTGTATGTTCTGGTACTACAGGAACTTTCTCTCCTTCTGCAAACTTTACAACATTAACTCTTGGAACTTATTGTGCAGTTTCTTCAGGTACTGCTGCTGATGATCATATTGCAAATGTTGCAATTGCAAATATTAGCAATACATCGTCTGCAAGTACTTATACTAGCTATGTTGCTAATTCTGCATTGCAAATTAATCTAGTTGCAGGTAGTACTAATACCCTTACGGTAACAAAAGGTTGGTTAAGTGGTACCACACCATACCCTATGGCTACATCAGCATGGATTGATTTCAATAGAAACGGAACGTTTGAAGATTCTGAAAGAATTCTGACTTCAACTGCTACTACTGCAAATCCTGTATCTACGACATTTACACTTCCTGCAAATGCAGTTACAGGTCTAGGACTTAGAATGCGTGTAGGAGCTCTATATACAAGCACATCAGGTTCTTATATCGGTACAGCTTGTGGAGTATATACAGGTGCCTATGGAGAATTTGAAGACTATAATGTTGTAATTGCTCCTCTTGTTTTAGCAACAAATGATGTTAAGAAAAAAGACAACTTTGGAATCTATCCAAACCCGGTATCAGATATCTTGAATGTAACTAAAGTTTCAAACAAAGCTACTTACGAAATTCATAATACAGTAGGTCAGATTGTTAAAAAAGGAACTATTGATAATAATAAAGTAAATGTAACTGAACTATTGAAAGGAAACTATATTATCTCTGTAAAGGATAATAATATTTCAGAAAGCTTTAAATTTATTAAAAAGTAATAAACTACTTTAAATACTGATGAATCCTCAAGTTTTACTTGAGGATTTTTTTTATTTTCAATCATAAAAAAGAAAATTATATTCATTTCGTAAAAAAAATAAAACGTTTGTTAAATTGATATTAAAAAATGATTAGATTTGTATTGTTAATATAATATTGAGAAAATTATGAAGAAAACCTTTACTTCTTTCTTTCTCCTCTTATTGTTTGCGCTCACACATGCACAGTGGAGCCCCAAAACATATAGCGGAGAGAGAATTAGAGGGAGTTCTGAGATTAAGAACTATTACTCTCTAGACATTCCTTTACTAAAGTCTCAATTGGCAAAAGCACAAGAAACGGGAAAAAATGCAAAACCTGTTACCATCTCTTTGCCAACTTTGGATGGGAAAATCGAAAAATTTGCCGTTTACAGCTTTCCGGTTGTAGTAAAATCGCTGGCAGATGAATATCAATTAGGATCTTACATAGGAGTCGGGATCGATGATCCAGGTAAATATTTAAGATTTAGTTTAGCGCCGAATGATTTTCAGTCGATGATTATCAAAGATGGCAAGTACGAATTCTTAGAACCAGTCGACAAAGACAAAACAGTTTACGGTGTGCATCCGAAAACTGATAAAAGTAATGAAGGCTTTTTGTGTTCTATGAATGAAAGCGCTTTATCTAAAGAAGAGATAAATAGGCTTTATGACAGTGGCAAATCATTTGCAAAAAATCCGACTGATTTTGCGAAGACTTCTGATAAGAAGTACAGAACAATGAGGTTGGCAATGTCTGTAACAGGGGAATACACTCAATATTTTGGGGGAACTGTTGCAGGTGCTTTAACTGCAATTAATGCTACCTTAACAAGAGTAAATGGTGTATTCGAAAAAGATTTTTCTTTACACTTAAATTTACAAAACTATCCGGCAGTAATTTATACTAATGCTGCTACAGATCCTTATTCTAATGCAGCAGCAGGTGTTGCAGGTGCTTGGAATAATGAATTACAACAAACGCTTACTGCGAACGTAGGAAATGCTAATTATGACATTGGTCACCTTTTCGGAGCTTCCGGAGGTGGTGGTAATGCAGGATGTATTGGTTGCGTTTGTATAAACCCAACAAGTAGCACTTCTAATCAAAAAGGTTCAGGATTTACTTCTCCTGCGGACGGTATTCCGCAAGGAGATAATTTTGATATTGATTACGTAGCTCACGAAATTGGGCATCAGCTTGGTGCAAACCATACTTTTTCTCACGGTTTGGAAACGGCTGGCGTAAATCAAGAGCCTGGTTCGGGATCAACAATTATGGGATATGCAGGAATTACAGGGGCTAACACAGATGTTCAACCACACTCTGATCCTTATTTCCATATTGCGAGTATCAAACAGGTTCAAGCAAATCTTATCAGTAAAACTTGTGATGTAGAAACTACAATCACAAACAATCCGCCGGTAATCGCGGCTTTACCTACATATAATATTCCGAAAGGAACTGCATTTGTATTAACAGCTTCAGCAACGGATGCTGAAAATGACCCCATGACTTATACTTGGGAAGAGGTAGATAATGCGAGTGTTACGATTAATAAAAATAATTTAGGAAATACAACTACAGGGGCTACTTTCAGATCGTTGTCACCAACTACAAGCCCTACAAGATATTTCCCAAGATTATCATCAGTATTAGCTGGTGTTTTAAATAATACAAACAATTTATGGGAAGCAGTTTCTACAGTAGCCAGAACAACTAAGTTTACGGTTACGGTAAGAGATAACAATCCAGTTCCTGAACAACAACAAACTCAATCTGCTGATCAGACGATTGTTGTTGGAAGTGACGGACCATTTAAAGTAAATACAACTACTGTATATAATAACGGCCCAACCAACGTTTCTTGGGATGTGGTGAATACTACTGCAGCTCCATATAACGTTGCTAATGTTAAAATTGATTATACTTTAGATAACGGTGCTACTTGGACTACCCTTATTGCAAGTACTCCAAACGATGGTAGTGAGGCACTTAATTTTGGTGCTTTAACATTGGGAGCTACAGTTAAAATCAGAGTAAGTGCTGTTGGAAACGTATTTTATGCGGTGAGCACTGCTACTGTTGCTACTTTGGCAGCTTGTACAGGAGCAGCACCTACAAATATTGTTGTTTCTGGTATTACTCAAACTCAGGCAACTGTAACTTGGACGGCTCTTGCAAACGCTACTTACATGGTAAGATATCGCCCTGTAGGTTCAACGGCTTGGGTTGAAGTTGCTGCACCAGTAAACACAATCTTACTTACTTCTTTAACGGATAGTACTCAGTATGAAGTTCAGGTTGCAGTTATTTGTTCAGGTACTCAAGGAGCTTGGTCTGCTTCGGTGAACTTTACGACACTTGGGCTTAATTACTGTACAATGACCTCAAGTAACTTTGCTTCAGAATATATTTCGAATGTAACAGTTACTCCTACAGGAGCTGCGGCAATGAGTAATGACTCTGCAGGTTCTACTTATACAGATTATACTACAACGCCAAGTGCTTTAGTTAATTTAATTATTGGTTCTACTGGTAATACGGTTTCTGTATCTAAATTCTTCCCTGGAGGCTTTACTTATAGTGAGGCAGTAGGTGTTTGGATTGACTTTAACAGAAACGGAGTTTTTGAAGCTACAGAACAGGTAATGACTTCTCCTGCTAGTACAACTACTCCTGTTACCGCTACATTTGCTGTACCTGCAGGTGCATACAATGGTCCTGCAACTACAAGAATGAGAGTAGTAATGAAATATTCTACTCCAGCTGTAATGTGTACAAGCTTCGGAGACGGGGAGGTAGAAGATTATGCGGTTAAACTTATTCAGCCGATTCCTTGTACTTCGAATGCTCCTCTTAACCTTACAATTTCTAACATTACCGCTACATCAGCTTATGTAATGTGGGATCCGGCTACGGGAGCTACTTATATATTAGAATATAGAAAAGTAGGAGATCCTACTTGGCAAAGTGTTCCTTTAACAGTGAATGCTTATAATATTCCGAATTTAACAGAGTCTACTCAATATGAAGTAAGAGTAGCGTATGTATGTTCTGGAACTACAGGTACATTTACAAGCCCTGTTCAGTTCTCAACACCGGCGGTAAATTACTGTACTGTGACTGGAACAAGTAGCAATGGATACATTTCAAATGTTACCATTTCGCCTACCAACTCATACGTAATGAGTAACAACACAACGGCAAACGGATATACAGATTATTCTGCTGATCCTACAAAATTAATAACATTAGTTCGTAGTACAGCAAATAACAATATCTCTATAAGCAAATCTTGGACAGGTACTTCTACGAGTTTAGCTGTTGGAACTTGGATTGACTTTAACAGAAATGGTATTTTTGAAACAAGTGAAAGAGTTATTAGTACTACAGCAAGTACTACAACACCTATTACGGCTACATTTACAGTACCAGCAACATCTTACAACGGGCCTCTTACACTTAGAATGAGAGTAATTGTTTCAACATCTACAATTACAAACCCTTGTACGAATGTAACCAATGGAGAGGTTGAGGATTATGCGGTGAAAATTGTAGACCTTCAGCCTTGTTCTTCGGCAGCACCTTCTCCTATAACAGTTTCTAATGTAACTGGGGCAACCGCTTTAGTTTCTTGGTTAAACTCTACGGGAGCAACGTATGCATTAAGATATAAAGCAGTGGCTGCTACAGTTTGGACTACGGTAAACCCTGCAACGAATCCATATACTATCACTAATCTAAATGGTCAGACTCAATATGAAGTTCAGGTAGCTACTATTTGTAGTGGTACGCAAGGACCTTGGTCTACTTCAGTAACTTTCACTACACCTATTTTAACGTATTGTAGTTCTGGAACAGGCTCCGTGTCTGGTGGTTATATCAGCAATGTGACGATGACGTCTACGAACTCTATTCCTATGACGAATAACTCAGGGCCAAGCACCTATACAGATTATTCTAATGACAATACGAAATTGATCACAATGGTACGTGGAACTACAGGAAACGTACTTTCTGTAGGAAGAACATTTACGAATTCAGATACATTCTCTACCAATGTTTGGATCGATTTCAATGGTGATGGAGTATTTAATAATGCTGCAGTAGGAACTGCAGGAGGAGAAAGAGTAATGAACTTAGGTTACTCTCAGACAAGTCCTCTTACTGCTACTTTTACGGTTCCGGCGAATGCTTATATCGGAACTAATAAAGTTAAAATGCGTGTAGTTGTATATTACCTTACACCTACAGACGCTTGTTCAGTACTTACAAGTAACGGAGAAGTTGAAGATTATGCTGTGAAGTTTGTAGACTTACAGCCTTGTTCTACAACGGCACCGTCTCCACTTGTTATCTCAAATATTACTGCTGCTACAGCTACTGTTTCTTGGCTTCCAACTACTGGTGCTACATATCTTTTAAGATACAGAAAAGTAGGTGATGTAGCTTGGATAAATACTATTAACCCTGTACCTGCTCCTGGAAACACTTATACAATTAGTGGTCTTGCAGAGCAAACTCAATATGAAGTACAAGTAGCATCAAAATGTGGTACTACTACAGGATCTTACTCACCGTCTACTACATTTACAACAACACCAATCAGTTATTGTAATATGACGGGAACAGGAACTAATGATCACATTGCAAACGTGACGGTTACTCCTGTGAGCCAAGGTCTTCCTGCGATGACGAATACTTCAGTTCAGACAAATTATATTAACTATGCTTCTACACCTTCAGCACTTGTTAATTTGGAAATTGGATCTTCTAATAACCAGATTTCAGTAACGAAAGGTTGGACGGGAGCTACACAAAGTGATGCGGTATCTGTTTGGATCGATTTCAACAGAAACGGTACTTTTGAAACTTCAGAGCTTATTCTGAATTCTGCGGCAAGTACTACTGCTACAGTAAACGGAACTTTTGCTGTACCTGCAGGAGCTTACAACGGTGCATTAACGACTACAATGAGAGTTGTACTAAGACGTACAAGTGCTCCTGTAATGTGTCAGAATCCGGCGAATGGTGAAGTGGAAGATTATGCAGTGAAATTAAGACCTTGTGCTACTACGGTACCTACAAACCTTACAATTTCTGCAATTACGCATAACTCTGCTACAGTAAACTGGACGGCTGCTACGAATAACATTACATTCTTAGTACAGTACAGACCGGTAGGTACTACAACTTGGACTTCAGTAACAGTGTCTACTATTCTTGGAAACATGCCTTTACAGTTAACTGGTCTTAATCCTGCTACGGCGTATGAAGTACAGGTAGCGGCAGTTTGTAACGGTGCTCCGGGAGTGTTTACACCAATCAAGAATTTCTCTACAAGATGTGATCCTACGCCGCCAAATGTTACAATTAGTAATATTACAACAAACTCGGCATTGATAACTTGGGCTCCACTTGTAGGAAATGCTACCTATGTAATGAGATACAGAAAAGTAGGTGCTGCAACTTGGGAACCAAATATCAACTTGCCAAACCCTCCGGCTAATACATACACGCTTCCTGGTTTAGATCCTTATACAACTTATGAGGTACAGATTGCAAATATGTGTAACGGTGAAACAACGTTGAATCCGTGGTCTAATCCTAAAGTATTTACTACGGAAAGAACTTGCCAGTTACCTCCTCCGGGATTAACAATCACAAACATTACTCCAACAACAGCTGTAGTAGTTTGGGATCCTTTCCCAGGTGCAACTTATATCTTGAGATATAGAAAAGTAGGTATTCCGAGCTGGACGAATGTTCCTTCTTCAACGAATACAGTAACATTAACCAACTTGGTAGAATTAACGAAATATGAGTTACAGGTGGTAAATGTATGTAGCGGAACTCCGGGAACATATACACCTCCTTACTATTTCACTACACCAACTGTGATTTATTGCCAAATGCAGTCTGCTAGCGGAACAGCAAACTATATATCAAATGTAACAGTGAAGCCGAATGGTAAGCCTGAGATGATTAATGAATCTAATGCTTCCAACTATTCAGACTTTACAGGAAATCCTAAGACATTTATTGAATTAATTCAAGGTTCTACAGGAAACGAAATCTCAATTGCTAAAAAATTATCAGGAACGAATAGTGATTCTGGTATCGCAGTTTGGATCGATTTCGACAGAAGCGGAACTTTCGATATCAATGAAAGAATTCTTGCGGTAGCTCCGAATCAGACAACACCAATCACCGGAACGTTCAACGTACCTGCTGATGCCTTTGTAAGCTTAACAGACTACAAATATGTTGTGATGAGAGTGGCATTGCAAAAAGGAGGAATTCCTGTGAACTGTACAAGCTTCCAATCTGGAGAAGTTGAAGATTACACGGTAAGAATTTCTAAAAATCCGGTTGCTAATGCAACAAACCAAACGGATATTATGATTTATCCAAACCCTGTAAGTACAATATTACATGTTAAGAATATCAGCAAGAGAGCAACTTACAAGCTTTACAACGCTGCAGGTCAATTAGTATCAAGCGGTACTATTCTAAACAATAATATTGATGTTAGCAAGCTAATAAATGGAGTCTATGTGATAGACATTGAGGATGCTCAAGGTACTGCACAGAAGAAATTTATTAAACAATAAACGTTATTTATATTAATTATTCAAATCAGTCCTCAGAAATGGGGGCTGATTTTTTTTGATTTAAAGACTTATTTAAATTTCAATTTTGCAGAGTTATTATTTTGAGCGAAACGAAGTGAAGTCGAAAAACCTGAAATATTTCAATAAAACTATTCCTAGTCATAGAAATCGGTGAGCTTCATATTCAAAATTTAACATTCAACAGAAGCATTGTTTAAGCACATAAAAAACTCGTTAGAACAATTTCTAACGAGTTTTATTTTTTATTCGATATCGAAGATGATTTTCTCGGTTTGATCCTTTAAATCTTCTAAATTCGTATTATTATAGATGATGCAGTTCGCAAGCCTTACCTTTTCTTTTTCGGGCATTTGCTTCTCCATAACGGCTTCTACTTCGCGGTAGGTTTTCCCGTCTCTGTCCATCACCCTTTTTGCTCTGATATTATCTTCGGCAGTGACGAGGATAGATTTGTAACATTGCCTGTTGAGTTTTAATTCAAACAACAAAGCAGTTTCCTTAAAAACCAAATACTTTGTTTGCCTTTTCACCCAATCTTCAAAATCAATCCGAACGGCGGGATGAATAATTTCATTTAAACTTTGCAGTAAATCTTTATTGTTGAAAACTTTTTCAGCAACAAATTTTCTGTTGTAAAGTCCATTTTCATCATAAGCTTCATCGCCTAAAAGCGCTTTGATTTTTAGCTTTAAATCATCATTGTCATTTACAATATCCTTCGCTCTGTCATCCGAATAATACACCGGAAATCCGAATTCTTCAATGAATTTGGCAACCGTTGTTTTTCCCGAACCGATTCCGCCTGTCAACCCAATGATTTTGGGAGCAGATAACGGATCAGGCTCTGCCTTCTTAGTTTCTGAATGTAATTCTTCCATACTTAAAAATTAATATCCAAAAACATCATTAAAGCTAAACGTTTCATCCAATCTCACCCCTTTCTCAGTCATTTTAAGACTTGCGAGTTCATTGTGAGCATCGTGTTCGAAGAACAATAAATATTCGTTATCGACACATTGTTTCAGGAACTTTCCTTTTTCTTCCAATGTTAACAGCGGACGCGTATCATATCCCATAACATAAACCTGAGGAATATGCCCTGCTGTAGGAATTAAATCAGCTGCAAAAACAATCGTTTTATCCTGATATTGAAGAACTGGAAGCATTTGTTTTTCGGTATGTCCGTCAACGAAAATTACATCCATTTTCAAGTCTGGAGCAAAGCCATAATTTCCAGTTGTTGGAAGTGGTAAAAAGTTCAATTGTCCACTTTCCTGGATCGGCATAATATTTTCCTTCAAGAAACTTGCTTTTTCTCTTGCATTTGGCTCAGTTGCCCATTGCCAATGGTTTTCGTTCGTCCAGAACTGTGCGTTCTTGAATGCTGGTCTGTAACCTGTTTTGTCATCATTCCATTCAATTGCGCCACCACAGTGATCAAAGTGAAGATGAGTCAAGAAAACATCGGTGATATCTTCTCTTACAAAACCGTATTTTTTTAAGTTTTTGTCTAAATTATCATCTCCCCAAAGCGAATAATGCCCAAAGAATTTGTCATCTTGTTTGTTTCCAAGACCACAATCAATTAAGATTAATTTTTTTCCGTCTTCCACCAAAAGAGAACGGGTTCCCAGTTCGATTAGATTTTTTTCGTCTGCAGGATTTGTTTTTTCCCACAAACTCTTTGGGACGACTCCAAACATGGCGCCGCCATCCAGTTTAAATTTTCCACATTGTATTGGATATAATTTCATATAATATTAAGTTTTTTATAATGTATTGTTTATTAATTTTCTTAATCTAAATAAACAAAGTTTATTTCTTATTTAAGTATAAAGTTCTTTAAATCTTAACTTCTTAATGTTTAAAATGAAAAGTATCAAAAGTAAAATTGCTTTTACAAACTTTTAAATAGCTAATTTTTCAAAACTAACATCTTTTGTACCTTTGTGGTAAAAAAAAACGACTTTATTTTTTCAATAGTTTCATTTTTTCGGCAATTCGTTTTCCGTTTTCATCACCATTTTCAAGATTTGAAATAATGTTTTGGAAATCGTTTTCCTTTCTGTTTTGAGATAGTTTTTGCTTAATAAAAATTTCAGTCGGAATGATTTTTAAACCAAAAGCACCTTTCATTTCCTTTTCTACAAATTCCTTTCCCATATCTTTCACCATCATCGGACATTGCTGAAAATTTTCGTATTTCGAAGTTAATTTATCTAAATGTTGATACAATTCATTATGATTCATCAATTCAACTTTTCCGTAAATTTGCACCGCTTCATAATTCCACGTCGAAACATTGATATGATCATACCAACTACTCGAAATATAGGTATGTGCTCCCAAAAAATCACAAAGAACTTCATCTTCATTTTTAAGAGTTTTCGCTTGCGGATTGGCTCTGGAAATATGAGTTTCAATATAAATATTTTCCGAATCATCTTCATTCAGCATCATCATAGAATGCGTCGCACGAATTTTATCCACAGAAGAAATTAATAAAGCAAAAGAATTCTCTCTGATGATTTCTTTCATCAAATTGTAATCTTCACTTTTGTATAATTTAGGAACGAACATATTTTCAATAAACTTTAAACTTAAAACAAAGAACCTGGAACCTTAAAAAAGCTCTCCCGGATTTCTAGGAACTGCAATATTCAAATGTTTATACGCTTTTTCCGTCACTTCACGACCTCTCGGCGTTCTGATGATAAACCCTTCCTGAATTAAAAACGGTTCATAAACTTCTTCCAACGTTTCAGGATTTTCTGCTATTGATGTCGCCAAAGCCGAAATTCCTACAGGTTTTCCTTTAAAATTTTCAATCATGACACGCATGATTTTGTTATCCATTTCATCTAAACCGAATTCGTCTACATTTAATGAATCAAGTGCATATTTTGTAATATTGATTTCAATTTCACCGTTTCCTTTAATTTCGGCGAAATCACGAACTCTTCTTAAAAGAGCGTTCGCAATTCTCGGAGTTCCACGGCTTCTTCTTGCAATTTCAATCGCTGCATCTTCGTAAATTTTCACACCCAAAACTCTGGCACTTCGGATAATAATCATCGACAATAATTCAATAGTATAATATTCTAATCTGCTTTGAATACCAAATCTTGCCAACATCGGTTTTGTTAACATTCCGCTTCTGGTAGTTGCTCCAACCAAAGTGAAAGGATTTAAACCAATCTGAACGCTTCTCGCGTTCGGACCCGTTTCCAGCATAATATCGATTTTATAATCTTCCATTGCAGAATACAGATATTCTTCCACAACAGGCGAAAGTCGGTGAATTTCATCAATGAAAAGTACATCGTTTTCTTCCAGATTGGTCAATAAACCTGCTAAACTTCCGGGTTTGTCCAAAACGGGACCCGACGTAATCTTACAGTTTACACCCAATTCATTCGCGATAATATTGGCTAAAGTTGTTTTCCCCAGACCGGGAGGGCCATGTAAAAGTACATGATCGAGCGCACCACCACGTCTTTTGGCAGCCGTTACAAAAACCTCAAGATTTTCTAAGGTTTTTCGTTGTCCGGCAAAATCTTTAAAGCTCTGCGGACGAATCTGTTCTTCCTGCGCAAGCTCTTCACGGGAATAATTGTCTTTGTCTGGATGTAAAAAATCAGGCATTAATTCAATTTCATTTACCGTAAAGATAGGAAATTTAGGCTAAGGCAAAGGCTGAGATTTCGGAAAAATTAAGATTTGAGCAGAAGAGATATTTTAAGTATTTTTGAGAGAGAAAAACAAGAAAAAAACTTTTTTGATCATTTCTACGCTAAGATTCTACGGAATGACAAACCTTATGCAGATTTTTTGTCATGCTGAAAGCATCTAAGCAAAGTAAAATCAAAATTATTGATCTAAACTTTAGCTTTAAACTAAATAAATGAAACTGATAGGTCCTTTCAAGCAAGTCGTAACACTTGCCAACCTTCCTTTAAGAGGAAAACTTTCTGACGAGCAACTTGAAATTATTGTTAATGGTGGAATTTTAATCAATGAAAATAAAATCCAGCAAGTCGGAAATTTCGAAACATTAAAATCCCAAAATCAAAATATAGAAATTGAAACGATCGAAGGTGAACAAATCGTTCTTCCGGCTTTCGTAGATTCTCACACTCATATTTGCTTTGGAGGAAACAGAGCGAATGATTTTGCGATGCGTAATGCAGGAAAGACCTATCTTGAAATTGCCGAAAGTGGAGGCGGAATCTGGAGTTCGGTTCAGCATACAAGAAGCGCTTCGGAGGAAGAATTATTAAAAACTTTATTGGAAAGAATCGATTTTTTAGTTTCTCTTGGAATTACTACGATTGAAGTAAAAAGTGGTTACGGATTAGACGTAGAAAACGAATTGAAAATGCTTCGAATCATTAAAAAATCTCAGGAACAAACAAAAGCGACTTTGGTTGCTACCTGTCTATCTGCTCATTTGAAGCCAAGAGATTTCGAGGGAAGCAACGAAGAATATTTACAGTATATTTTAAAGGAAATTTTACCGAAAGTAAAAGAAGAAAATTTGGCGAAGCGTGTTGATATTTTCATTGAAAAGTCAGCATTTCAGCCGGAAGAAAGTAAAGAATTCTTACTTAAAACTAAAGAATTAGGTTTTGAAATTACCGTTCATGCAGACCAATTCACGCCGGGAAGTTCAAGAATTGCGGTTGAGGTTGGAGCAAAATCTGCTGACCATTTAGAAGCTACAATTGACGAAGATATTGAGTTTTTAGCAAAATCAGATACAGTTGCTACAGCTTTACCGGGCGCAAGTTTAGGATTGGGTGAAAAGTTTACTCCGGCAAGAAAATTATTGGATGCAGGAGCCATCGTAGCCATCGCAAGCGACTGGAATCCGGGATCTGCACCGATGGGAAATCTGATTACTCAGGCTTCTATTTTAGCAACTTTTGAAAAATTAACAACAGCAGAAGTTTTAGCGGGAATGACTTTTCGCTCGGCTTTTGCTCTTAATCTCGAAGACAGAGGAAGATTGGCAGAGGGATTAAAAGCAGACTTTGTTACTTTTAAAACGAATAATTTCCAGAATGTTCTTTATAACCAAGGAAGCTTGAAGGCAGAGAATGTTTATATTGATGGAGTTAGAATTTAAAATTTATATGATAACTGAATTTAGATGCTTTCAGCATGACAATCTGTACGGTCCAATATAGCGCAATATTTGTCATGCTGAAAGCATCTAAACACGTACTTTAACACAAATGATAAAAAATGCACGAATTAAATGAAGGAATCTATAAATTTTATGTTTACATCTTAACAAATAAAAACAGAACAGTTTTGTATACGGGAGTTACTGGAAATTTACATCAAAGATTATATCAGCATGTAAATAAAATTAATCCTGATAGCTTTACTGCAAAATATAATACTTGCTTCTTGATTTATTATGAAAGATTTGGATGGATACAACAAGCAATAGAAAGAGAAAAGGAAATAAAACTTTTAAAACGAGATAAAAAAATTGAGCTTATAAGAAGCATAAATCCTAATTTAGAATTTTTTAATCATCTTTTTGAATATATTGGTTGAGATGCTTTCAGCATGACAACTATACACACAAATTAAAACCTATTAATGATGAACACTATTTGGCAGGGAAGATTAGACGGAGAAGAACTTCTTTTCCACAGAATATTTCAGAGAGTAAGAGAGGAAAGCAATTACGATTCGATTTCAACTAATGATTTCGTTTTGCATGGCTTTGCTGTGGATGAGGGCGTTAGAAGGAATAAAGGTCGACAAGGTGCAAAAGATGCCCCGGATATTATCCGTAAAAATATGGCTAATTTTCCAGTGATTCGTCCGAATTTTTCGATGTTGGATTTTGGAAATGTCACTTGTGATGATGGAAATCTGGAGAATACTCAGAATCAGCTTGCCAAAAATGTTTCAAAAGTTTTATTAAAAGGCGGAAAGTCGATGGTTTTGGGTGGCGGACATGAAGTGACTTACGCTCATTATTTAGGCGTAAAAACTGCTTTTCCCGAACAGAAAATAGGAATTATCAATATTGATGCTCATTTTGATAACAGGCAACCCGAAAACGGAGTAGGAGCGAGCTCAGGAACGGGATTTTGGCAAATTGCTCAGGAAGGTGAAATTCATTCACTTCATATTGGGATTCAACGAAACTCAAATACCTTGAAATTATTTGATACTGCTCATCAATATGGAATGAAATATATTCTTGCAGACGAACTTTTCTTTGAAAATCTTTCATCGATCTATCAACGAATTAATGAATTGCTGGAAAGTGTAGATTATGTGTATTTAACGATCTGTATGGATGTTTTTAACGCTTCCATTGCGCCAGGAGTTTCTGCTTCTGCTTATAATGGGATCTTTGCAGATGCGACATTTATGCACTTTTACAGACATATTTTAAAAAGTGAAAAACTTTTGGCTTTAGATGTTGCTGAAGTTAATCCGAGTTATGATATTCAGGACAGAACAGCGAGACTGGCTGCAACGCTTATGAATGAATGGTTTATGGTTTAATATAGAAAGCCTTAACTTTGCGATAGAGAAAATCATTATTTTATTTCATTTAAAGGAACTAATTTTGTTGCTCTCAAAATGCTTTTACATAAAAGGCATTAATAAATTCAATCTTTTTTGAGTTTAAAACAGAAATTACATTATGGAACAATCAATTGAAAATAAACTTATCAAAGCAGATAAGGCATTTTCAGAATGGAGAAAAGTACCATTCGAAGACAAACAAAAACTCATTGCAAAAGCAGCCGAAATTTTAAAAACAAATGCTGAAAAATTTGGTACAATCATTACTCAGGAAATGAATAAACCTATTTCAGAATCGATTGCTGAGGTAGAAAAATGTGCTTTAATGATGAATTATTATGCAGATGCTGAAAATATTTTAAAACCCGAAAAGGTTGACTCTGAGTTTTCGTATTCTGAAGTTCATTATGTTCCAAAAGGTGTAATTCTGGGAGTAATGCCTTGGAATTTTCCTTTCTGGCAAGTGCTTAGATTTGCCGTTCCTGCGATATTAGCGGGAAATACCATTGTTTTAAAACATGCTTCTATCTGTTTCGGAAGCGGAAATGCTATTGAAAAAGTTTTATTGGAAGCTGGTTTTCCTGAAGGAATTTTCCAGAATCTTGAGGTAGGACATCAGGCGGTAAAAGAAATTCTTGAGCATGATGCCGTAAAAGGAGTAAGTCTTACCGGAAGCGGAAAAGCAGGTGGGGAAGTAGCTTCAATAGCTGGTTTGAATATCAAAAAATCTTTGCTTGAATTAGGTGGAAGTGATGCTTTCATTATTTTTGATGATGCTAATTTGGATGAAGCAGCGAAAGCAGGGGCAAAATCCAGACTTCAAAATTGTGGACAAACGTGTACGGCTGCAAAAAGATTTATCATCGACAGTAAAATTGAAGGTGAATTTTTACCAAAATTTATTGAAGAATATAAGAAATATGAAATCGGAGATCCTTTAGATAAGGAAACGAAACTAGCCGGAATGGCAAGACCTGACTTGGCGGATGAATTGGAAGCTCAATTCAACAGAGCATTAGAAAATGGAGCTGAAATTATTATTCCGTTGGAAAGAGTTTCTGATAATGAATTTAAACCGGGATTAATTCGCGTACAGGAAGGAAATCCTATTCTACAGGAAGAACTTTTCGGACCGTTGGGAATGGTGATGATTGCTAAAAGTGATGAAGAAGCATTGCAAATGGCGAATGATATTCCTTTTGGGCTTTCAAATTCTGTTTGGACGGCGAATAAAGACCGTCAGTTGTTCTTTATTGATAATCTTGAATCCGGAACGGTGAATATCAACAGAATGACGAGTTCTGACCCTCGTTTCCCATTCGGTGGATCAAAGGCTTCAGGTTACGGAACAGAGCTTTCTTTATTAGCTTTAAAAGAGTTTGTAACGGCAAGAACTATCGTAGGAAATTTTTAGAGGAAAGGAGGCTGTAAGAGGGGGGATGGAAGTTTACAAAGAAATCGCATAATGGATATTTGGCTTCCAACTTCGTTCCTCCAGCATCAAAACTCATAAATAAAAAACTCACGAAAATTATTCGTGAGTTTTTTGTTTTTATGCGAAATGACTCGTTAATTAAACGGTTGTCAATCTCAATGTATTTGTTTTTCCACCTTCGTAAGACGGAGTAGCATTGATGTTGATTACAAAGTCTCCAGATTCGATAAATCCGTAGTTGTGTGTCAACATATTAACCTGGATAATAGTTTCGTCAGTAGATTTGTTCATATCATAATAGTATGCGTGAACACCCCAAAGAAGGTTCAACATGTTGATCACTCTTTTGTTACCGCTGTAAACAATGATGTGAGAATCTGGTCTGTGAGCTGACAACTGGAATGCAGTATATCCAGAACTCGTTAAAGTAACGATAGCAGAAACGTTAGTTGTTTTAGCAATTCTTACCGCAGCAAGACACACTCTGTTGGTGATGAATCTCTCATCGATACAGTCGAAGTCTTTTTCAATCGGTTCATTTTTGTGTTGGTAAAAATGTGTCATCTCGATGTTTTTCACAATTTTAGCCATGTTTTCAACAACCTGAACTGGGTATCTACCTACAGAAGTTTCTCCTGAAAGCATTACCGCATCAGCACCATCCAATACAGAGTTGGCAACGTCATTCACTTCCGCTCTTGTAGGCGTTAAGCTGTTGATCATTGTTTCCATCATCTGAGTTGCGATAATTACTGGCTTAGAATAATATCTTGCTTTCTCTACCAATGTTTTTTGGATAGCAGGAACTTCTTCCATCGGAACTTCCACACCTAGGTCACCCCGAGCAACCATTAATCCGTCACATTCCATTAAGATCTCGTCGATATTTTTTACCCCTTCAGGCTTTTCAATTTTCGCGATGATCGGAGTTTTGAATTTACCGTTTGGATGTTTAACAATTAATTCTTTCAAATCAATAATATCCTGAGCGTGACGCACGAAAGAAAGTGCGATCCAGTCCACTTCCTGATCTAGCATGAAGTTGGCATCCTGAATATCTTTTTCCGTTAATGCAGGAAGAGAAACGTTTGTATTAGGAAGGTTTACCCCTTTTTTAGAACTTAGAGGTCCCCCTTGAATTGTTTTTGCTTTTACAGTATCTACATCATTAGTTTCAGTAACTTCCAAAACCAATTTACCATCGTCAATAAGAATTCTTTCACCAACTTTCACATCCTGTGGAAATTGTTGATAAGTCATATAAACTTTTGTAGAATCACCTTCTATTTTTTCATTGGTAAAAGTAAGGATATCACCCGGATTCAGGTAAGAACCTTCTTTTACAACCCCAACTCTTAGTTTCGGCCCTTGTAGGTCTCCCAAAATACCCACTGAATAACCATATTCCTTATTAAGTTCTCTGATTATTTCAATATTTGATCGAACTAAGTCGTAATCTGCATGTGAAAAATTGATTCTGAAAATGTCAACACCTGCTTTCATTAGCCCTAACATTACTTCCTTCGACGATGACGCCGGTCCAAGTGTCGCGATAATTTTTGTCTTCTTTAAATACTTATTCATAATACTGGATAATTTGATAAAGTTCCTCTTCAGAACCTAATGTATAATCTTGAATTGGAAACACAAGATTTTCAGGGAGCAAAATTACGGAAAAATCAGGAAACTGTTCCGAACTATGCAAAATATATTGCACATCTACCTGATTATTTAATAAAAATTTAATGTTATCTTCTCCTGAGAATAGCTCAGTCTGTTGTTTTTTTTGCTTACTTTCCGAAGATTTATTTGAAATGAAAGTAAAGCAGGTCTTTGTAAACTTGTGGTAGGCCTCGAATCTTGAAAAATAGTAGTCATAAAACGCCCCATGAAAAACGATATCTTGTTTTCTGGAAAATTTGAGGTCGTTGTTTTGATTTATTTTGTAGAAAAACTCATGATCGGGTATATGTTTTGCTAATCTTACCAATCCTATGGCAATATCTTCAAATTCTATATCGTCTAGATCATAAAGTTTTTGGATTTCCAAGTATGTTTTCTTTTTTGTTTAAAATATAAAATGCCCTTTGTGCTGCTTTCTCTTCTGCCTTTTTCTTGGAAGTCTCGGTGGCGTTAGCAATTTTTTCATCTCCCAGCCATACATGACATCGGAAGGTTATTGCCTTGTTCACCTGGATTTCCTCACAAGTTTCATACTTTATATTTAGCTTTTTCTTCTGGCTCCATTCGAGTAGAAGACCTTTGTAGCTTACAATTTTGTTTTCAAGCTTATTAATTTCGCTTGGCGTGAGCAATCTTTCCAGAATGATCTTTTTACAGGTATCATAGTGGAAGTCTAAATACACGGCGCCAATGAGTGCCTCAAATAAATTTCCGGAGATATTTTCGCCTAATGCCACAGATGCCTGTTTTTGCAACAGATCCGTAAGCTTCAGATCTTCTCCTAGTTTATTAAGATTTTTCCTATTAACAATCTTAGATTTCATCTGCGTCAGATATCCTTCATTAGCCTGAGGATAAGTCTGGAACAAATGACAAGAGATAATTGTACCCAAAACAGAATCTCCTAAAAATTCAAGCCTTTCGTAATTACTGTTATCCTGATTTTTAGAAGAATTTTTTAAAGAAAAAGCTTCGCGGTAAAGAGCAACATTCTGCACCTCAGTTCCCAGCATTTTATTTAATGCCATACTCAAGTTATAGTCTCTCTCTGTAAGCTGTCTTTTTCTTTTTTTGAGAAGGAATTTAGAAAAGTATTTCTGTAACTCCATTCAGTAAATTTAGATTTTCTTAAATAGAACGCAAGCGTTATGACCACCAAACCCAAAAGTATTACTCATGGCTACTTTTACATCTTTCTTCACAGCATCGTTGAACGTAAAGTTCAGTCTGCTGTCGATATTTTCATCATCAGTAAAATGGTTGATGGTAGGAGGAACAATACCATGAATAATAGTTCCCAACGCAGCAATAGCTTCAATCACTCCGGCTGCACCCAAAAGGTGACCTGTCATTGATTTTGTAGAATTGATCTGAATGTCGAAAGCGTGCTCTCCTAATAATTTTGAAATCGCGTTAGATTCTGCAATATCTCCTAATGGAGTAGACGTACCATGCATATTGATGTGATCTACTTCATCAGCAGTTAATCCTGCATCTTCCAGGCAATTTTTCATTACCAAGTAAGCTCCTAAACCTTCAGGATGAGGCGCTGTCATGTGATGTGCATCTGCACTCATACCGCCACCTTTTAATTCTGCATAGATTGTAGCACCGCGTTTTACCGCGTGCTCATATTCTTCAAGGATGATACATCCTGCTCCTTCGCCAAGTACAAAGCCATCTCTGTCTTTATCGAAAGGTCTTGAAGCCGTTTTAGGATCATCATTTCTTGTAGAAAGTGCCATCATTGCATTGAATCCACCGACACCACTTGCTGTAACGGCTGCTTCAGAGCCTCCGCACACAATTACGTCTGCCTTTCCTAGTTGGATCAGCATTTTGGAATCAATTATAGCATTTGCTGAAGATGCGCATGCAGAAACAGTTGTGTAATTCGGTCCGTGGAAACCATATTCAATAGAAATATGTCCAGGAGTGATGTCCGCAATCATTTTAGGAATAAAGAAAGGGTTAAATCTCGGAATATCCGTATTTGCCCAACCTAAAACTTCAGTTTCAAAAGTCTCTAAACCTCCGATTCCGGAACCCCAGATTACTCCAACTCTGTTTTTATCTACATTGTCTTCAATAATTCCTGAGTGGGAAACTGCTTCTCTAGCAGCTACCAACCCAAGTTGTGTGTTTCTATCCATTTTTTTAGCCTCTTTCTTATCGAAATGGTCTAAAGGATTGAAACCCTTCACCTCGCAAGCGAATTTCGTTTTAAAGTTTGTGGCATCAAAAAGAGTAATCGGAGCGGCACCGCTCTCACCTTTTAGAAGATTTTCCCAGTATTCTTTTGCATTATTTCCAATCGGCGTTATTGCTCCAAAACCGGTTACAACTACTCTTTTTAATTCCATAAACTTTTTTTAATTTCTTTTTGTTGAAGAATATTATTTATTTACTACTTCTTCGATATAAGCGATAGCGTGTCCTACAGTAGTAATTTTTTCTGCTTGATCATCAGGGATTTGAATGTTAAATTCTTTTTCGAATTCCATGATAAGTTCAACTGTATCCAAAGAGTCTGCTCCTAAATCGTTAGTGAAGCTAGCTTCTGGAGTTACTTCTGTTTCTTCAACGTCAAGCTTATCAGCGATGATAGCTTTTACTCTTGATGCAATGTCTGACATAGTAAATTATTTTTTTAATTGTTAGATGGTGCAAATATATAAAATTCTTTACGATAAAACATTTTTTTACTCTTTTTTGTGGCGCGTAGGTATGTATTTTATAATATTTGAGGGTATTATTTTAGTTTTCAGGAGTTTATATTTTAACATTTAATGCAAAGGTTTCAGTTTAACTAAAATTAAATTTTTCTTAAACCCGATACTATATATAGTAAGAATTGAGTTTCAAAGAAAATGACTTTTTAAACAAAGTAAAGTTGAGCTTTTTAACAAACCAAAGAGGTGTGAAATTGATGGAAATTTGTATCAACAAAATTCAATAATAAAAAAAATGAAAAAAGTTTGGTTTATCACAGGAAGTTCAAAAGGTTTAGGTAAAAATCTTGTTGAAGCAGTTTTAGCAAAAGGAGATTACGTGGTGGCAACCGCAAGAAATCCTCAGCAGTTAAATGATTTGGTTGAAAATATCCGGAACAGATTCTTGCGTTGGAACTGGATGTTCAGAACAAAGAACAGATTTATTCAACAGTAGAAAAAGCGGTGGATTATTTTGGAAGAATCGATGTATTGGTGAATAATGCAGGTTTCGGAATCACAGGTGCGACAGAAGCTTTTACCAATGAGCAAGTCAGAAATCAGTTGGAAGTCAATTTATACGCGCCGATTGAAGTAACGAGAGCGGTTTTGCCTTATATGAGAAAACAGCGTTCGGGAAATATTTTACAGATCAGTTCTGTTGGCGGTAGAGTAGGGAATGCGGGACTTTCTATTTATCAGGCGGCAAAATTTGGTCTTTCGGGATTTTCAGAATCATTAAGCAAAGAAGTTGCACCTCTCGGAATTAAAGTAACGTGCATTGAACCCGGTGGTTTCCGTACAGAATGGGCAGGTTCTTCGATGAGTTTTGCTAAAGATATTGAAGGATACGAATCAACCGTTGGAGGAATTAAAGAACATTTAACTTCAGGAAAATTTTTACCGATGGGTGATCCTGCAAAAGCGGCGAAAGTAATGATTGATGTTGTGGAAAACGAAAATCCTCCTTTGCATTTGGTTTTAGGTAGTGAAGCGGCGTCGATTTTGAGAGCAACCGACGAACAGAGAAAGGCAGAATTTGAAAAATGGCTGGATGTGACGATTTCTACCGATCATGATGAAGCGGTGAGTATGTTTGAAAGTGAATACGGTAAACAATATTTGGCTCACAAAGGCATTAGTTTAAAGTAAAAAGATAAAAAAGCCAAGTTGATTGATGATAAAATAAGTTTTTATTTTTCAATCAGTTGTTCTTTGGTCTTATATTGAGTTATTTTAATTAATTGATGAGACTGTAAAAAATGCAGTCTCATTTTCTTATTTTTGTATGAAATGAAATCTAAAAGAGAAGATTTTGGCAATATCGTTTATTCCTGTTATACGCAACTGAGCCGGCAGGGAGAGCATTTTGTGTCGGATCATGTGCTGAGTTATCAGATCGCCGGAGACTTGGTTTTGAACGACGGTTTTCATGATTATTCAGCCAAAGATGGTTCTATCCGTTTTTTGAGGAGAAATCAGTTGTTGAAATTTATCAAGCAACCACCTCCGAATGGAGAATTTCAATCTTTGTCCATTTATCTCGATCAACAAATGTTAAAAGACTTTAGTGTTGAATATAATTTGATCTCCGAAAAAAAAGAGCATCATAAACCATTGTGGCTATTGCATGAAAGTTCGGAACTTCAAAATTATATGAACTCCTTATTAATATATCAAAATTCAGGAAAGCTTTCAGATCCTCGTTTGGTTGATCTCAAAATAAAAGAAGCGTTGATTTTATTGCTTCAGGAAGATCCCGATTTGAAAAATATTTTGTTTGATTTTAATGAACCTGGCAAAATTGACATTGAAGCATTTATGAATAAAAACTTTCATTTTAATGTTAATTTAGATCGGTTTGCTTATTTAACGGGAAGAAGTTTGGCTACCTTTAAACGTGATTTTGAAAAGATTTTCGGAAGTACACCAAGGAAATGGTTACTTAGAAAAAGGTTGCAAGAAGCACATTATTTAATTTTAGAAAAAGGGAAAATGGCTTCCGATATTTATCTTGATTTAGGGTTTGAAGATCTTTCTCATTTTTCATTTGCTTTTAAAAAACATTTTGGTGCATCGCCAAGTAAAATAATTTAGTTATAATTAAAAAAATGAAGTTGAAATTTGTAGGTATAGCCTTATTAATGGGCTGTAATATGCTGTTTGCGCAGTCGAAAGGGAAAGTGATAAAAGTAAAAGACGGAGACACAGTCGTGGTCTTGTTGGGAAATAATCATCAGGAAACATTAAGATTAGCGGAAGTTGATTGCCCTGAAAATAGTCAGGCTTTTGGTAAAAATGCTAAACAATTTACCAGTTCGCAGGTTTTTGGTAAAAAAGTGACTTTTTATAGAGTGAATAAAGATCGATATAAGCGTACGGTTGCTAAAATATTCTATGATAACGATAAATATCTGTCTGCCGAAATTATAAAAGCAGGCTTAGGATGGTGGTATTTTAAAGCATCCAAAGATTTAGATCTAAAAAATTATGAACTCATCGCCAGAAATAAAAAGATAGGGCTTTGGTCTGACAAACGTGCAATTTCACCCTGGGAATTTAGAAGCAATAAGAAAAAGAAAAAAGAGGTTTTGTAATTTACAAAACCTCTTTTTGTGGAGTTGGAGGATATCGAATTATTTCTGAATATCAGAGAGTTCGTGTAAGATTTGAATTTTGCTACCACCATTGCTACCACTGCGTGCTTGTGCAAATAATGAAACTTTAAGATAGTGATATCTGATTATAAAATATAATGAAGTGTTGTTACCGATGATAGGTAGCTAAATTCCCAAGTCTAATACTTTAAAAGTAAATTTGTAAATTTGTATTACTTACTATTCAAAAATGTGCAAAATTAAGATAAAGAATTTCGGACCTATCAAACAAGGGTATACAGAAAATGATGGTTGGATTGATGTAAATAAAGTGTCAGTTTTTATAGGAAATCAAGGGTCAGGTAAAAGCACTGTTGCAAAGCTGATTTCTACCTTTATGTGGTTGGAAAAAGCTTTAGTAAGGGGAGATGTAAAAACTCCTATTCACCATGATGAGTTTGTTGATCTTATTGCATTTCATCGTTTAGAAGATTATTTGGAATTTGATACAGAGATTGAATATAAAGGTAGAGCATACTACTTATATTTAACAGGTACTCTGGATGATGGTAAGATTATGGCTGAAAAAATAAACTATGACTATTTTCAACTTCCTAAAATAATGTATGTTCCGGCAGAACGTAATTTTTTAAGTTCTATCGCAAATATAAATAAGGTTTCTGACTTAATAATTGGAAGTTTAAAAAATTATTCAGTGGAATTTAGAAATGCTCAAATTGAAAGTAATAGTATACCGGTTGATTTACCAATTAATAAAACTAAAGTAGTATATGACTCTTTAAAAGATGAAAATTATCTCGAATTTGGTAATAACGGTAAACGACTCAAATTAACTGATGCTTCAAGTGGTTTTCACTCCATTGTACCACTATTTTGGGTTACCGATTATTTGGTTAATTTTTTAAAACGAGGAGAAAAGAAATTACTTGATGGGTTAAGTACTGATCAGACGGTGCGTAGAAATAATGAACTTAAGGCACTTAATACTGAAAATTTCGACGAAATTCAATATCGAGCAAGAGAAAAAGAAATAAATTCTAAATATATTACTAAATATTTAATTAATGTAGTTGAAGAACCTGAACAAAATTTGTTTCCAACTTCACAAAGATTGTTGCTCAATAGTTTATTATCTTTTAATACAGGAGATAATATATTAATAATGACAACTCATAGTCCTTATCTGATTAATTATTTAGCTTTAGCAATTGAAGCTGATAAATTGAAAGATAAAATCAGGTCTAATAATGAGTTAAAGACAAAATTAGAAAGAATAGTTCCATTAAACTCCACTCTTAATGGAAATGATTTAGTTGTGTATGAATTAGATGAAAAAGATGGCAAAATTATTAGATTAAAAACATATAGAGGACTACCGTCTGATGAAAATTATCTAAACGAGGAACTTGCAGAATCTAATGAGCTTTTTTCTGAACTTTTAGAAATCGAACGCTTATGCCAATAGATTTTTTTCACGTTCCTTGTACAAATCATAGCGGTAATTGTGAAACCGAAAATGTAAGATGTCTTCAAATAATATCTAACACCATTTTTGGAGTAAGCGATTTAAATGCCAACTCCAGAATTCCCGCCAAAATCATGTTGGATAATGAACAGGATTGGGATTTGAAAATTGAAAATCCCAATAACCGTAACATTAAATATAAAGCTATTGATTATTGTATAGATATTTTTAGAACTGGGAATTATGATGTAAATAATGATGAAAGTGATATAGTCGAATTTTCATCAAGTAATGTGGATTCAGTAGGAAATGGGTTAATAAAAAGATGTGAGGGATTTCTGTATGAGGAAGGAGGAAGTATCATATTTTTTGAAATTAAAACTAGTCCTAAAGGCAAGTGGTTAATTGATGCAAGACGAAAATTTGAGGAGACAATATTAAGTTTTAAAGAACACCATCCTGATCTTGCTCATTTAGTCGTGGAGCCAGTTGTATCTAATAAATCCTTTTATAGGGTACATCAGAACGCATCAATTCAAATGAGAATTCTTCAAGATAAAATTGGAGTACCACTACGAATTAGTACAGAAATTGAAGTGTTGTAACCCCTATATTTTATATACTCCATAGGGTGAACCATAATTGGTAAGAATATCGAGTGTCTTTATATAATCTTTGCCTCTGCTTTAATATATTTGCAGATATGGATAGTTTAGAGATTTTAAAGGCATCTGTGCCATTTGCTACAATAATCGGGGTCATTATCGGTGCAGTATTAAATTCAAGATTAGGAAGAATTGATAAAACAAGAGATCAGCTATTTGGCTATAAAGTAAAATCTTATTTGGCTCTAGCAGAAGCTATAGCTAAAATTCAAATGGATGTTGATAAGCATCTAAAAGCCGCGAATTTTACAGATGAGGAAAAATTTGAAAATATTAAAGTAATTCAAGAGGAATTTGAAAATATTGCAACCAATCAAGCATTATTTATGAGTGCCAAAGCTAGAGTGGAAATTATATTACTTCAAGGAGCTTTTATGAAAGCTAGATTTTTGCAGTTAAATCATTGGTGTGACAAAGAAGAGAATGTGAAAGAAACCATAAAATTAAATGAAATTAATGAAGCATTACGAGATGTTTCAAGTAGTTGTACAAAATTTATAAATGCTTTACAAATAGAATTAGGTATTGATAAGATTAATAAAAGAGAAATAAAATTTTCTGAAGTTATTAAACGGTCTTTTAGACAAAAAAAATAAAATTCCTACGTATTTTTTCTTGGTTTAATTTTAAACTAACTCAACTAATTAATATTTAAAATCTCGTTTTACAAAATTAATTCTTGCAAAGTGGTTTAAAATTGTTCTTAAAATTCAACTATAATAACGTATTTATTTAATTATAGTTTTTGGTAGCTTATATATTTTATATTTATCAACTTCTTTCATCCAGTTTTCATTATCGAGAATACTTTTTGAAGGATTCTGAATCATTTGTGGAACATAATTTTCATCACTGATTTTATCACGATTAACGAGATATAACCAGTATAATTCTTTTTTTTGTTTTGCCACGGAAAATTCATTCCGAGACCAAAAGAAATAAGGAATTTCTCCTTGGTATGATTTGACCTCAATGAATCTGTTATACTCATCATCATCTTCGGAATTATATGAAATAATGTCAAAGCCTTCATTTGCCACATACTCAGCAACCCAATTGACATCTTTTATATTATTTAATCTCTTTGTTTCAAATGCTACTACAAACATTTCAGCTTCTTCGCCGTTGATTTGTTGTTGTCGTATGGATATATTTAATTCTTCAATTCCTATCTTTCTTTTCCTTATTTCAGGAAGAATTGACTTGTCAAATAACTTTTTATATCTGCTATTTATAATATAATTCTTGATCTCAGGAGTGGGGTGTGGATATATAATCTCAAAATCAATCAATAGTTGTTTAAAATTTGAGAACTTAAATCCAAAGGCGTTATTTTTTATTTGAATTGAGTTATAGATAACATCATACGCCAAATGTTTTGATGAGAAAATATTCAATAAATTCTCATCCTCTTTTAAAGCTAAAAGAAGGATTTCATTGAACTTATCTGACATCTGTCGAATACTGTTTAGTGAATGCTTTATCGCTTCAGACAAACATATATTCTTGCCATCATCTAAATACAGTAATTTTATTATAAAAGCTAAATGAATGCACCCATCAAAAATTGTTCTACCTTCTATTGATCTATTATAGAAGAAATCCACAATATCATTTTCTTTTAACTCTTGATCTTTCACAAGATTTAAAAGTTCATAGAAATACAGTGGCGAACCAAGATTACTATATTTTCTAAGATCTTTTAGCATAACTGGCAATCAAATCTTTAATTAAGTCGGTTTCGTCATTATCACTGATTCTACTGAATAGTGGAATATCATCATTAATGATTTGTTCCATTCTTTCAACCTTTTGTCTCAATCGATAATTGATTATCTCATCTATGGAGTCGTCTGAAACAACATAATAATAATTAGTTTCAACATTTTCAGCAAGACCGACCCGGTGTATTCTATCTTTTGATTGAATGAAATTGGATGCATTATAATCTCTTTCTAAGTAGATTGCATTATGACATCCTTTATGCAAGGATATAGATTCAGCAACAGAGAAGGGATTTGCAATGACCACTGAAAATTCTGAATTATTGGGATCATTGAACTTAGAGATAGTGATTTCTCTTTCTGCCTGAGATATTTCACCGATCAATAAATTACTATTTATACAATTATTTTCTAAAAATTTTTGCAGTTCTTTTGCATTTTGAATGAATATGGTCCAGATTATAACCTTTCCCTTCGCCGGAAGAATCTTTTCTTTTATAATGTCTAAGATTGCAATGAATTTACTTGGTGTTTGTAATTCTGAATATTTTAATATTTTATTGAAAAAATCTGAATCATCTAAAAACTCTTCACTATATTCTAAAAATTTATAATTAGGATCTGTATCCCATTTTTCCTCTCCAATCTGTAGGGAATCCTTTAATGTTTTTGACAATAAAGAAGGATTCGTAGAAGCTTGTCTTAGCCGTATCAATTTTGCCCTGTTTAAAATATCCTTGACATCTGCGGATGGATTCTTTCTAAATTCATCAATATATTTATTCTCGATGAAGTCGTAGATCTCACGTTGTATATCGTCCATCGGTATATTGATAACTGATTCCTTGACAGGAGGTAATTTTAGGTCATCCTTTTTAATTCTTATGAAAAAAGGAGAAATATTATCTTTTAAATGTTGAACTCTTTCACTATCTGGCAAAGCATTTCTTGTTAGATCTACTAAATTTTGGTAGTGAAATTGCAATATTTCTTTGTACTTGAAAGGATAAATGAATTTATATAGATTGAATATGTCTTGATAGCCATTAGGTATTGGTGTTCCTGTTAAGATAACTCTTGCAACAGCTTCTTTAGAAACTTCGGTAACACTTGTTCCCCAAATCCCTTCATGATTCTTTATTCTATGCGCCTCATCGACCACGATCATTGTCTTATTGTTTTTCAAAAAATCTGTAATCTCCTTTTGTAAAGAAGATACTCCTCCATGATAAATCAGGGTTATTTCACATGGATTGGCTGAATATAGATGTTCAACCTTTTCCTTTCTGCTTATATTCATATCCCCTGAAAGTCTTTGGAAAGTTGTGGTTCTTCCAAAACAATCAACATATTCATTCTCCCAAGGTGCAAATGAAGACAGTGGTCCAATAACCATTAATTTATCAACATGTCTTGGATGGTCATCTGGAAGATTTTTTAAATAAGTGTACGCACCATACACAATAGATGTCTTTCCTGCTCCGGGTACTGCAAAATTACAAGCGTTTTGAGCAAAGGCTAAATGAAACGATGAAAGTAATTGTAGGTCGTATAAAGTTCTTTTCAATTCCGACTTTAATATAGATTGAAATTGATTAAAATCTTGAATAAGATCAGGATATTTATCAAATTCATTGTTCCTTATTGATCTTGCCTTTTCTGAAAATATCTCAAATTGTTTGATTTCCCTATCATAATTGGATATTTCATCGGTAGCTGAATCAGAAAGATTCGGATTTATCCCAAATTTTGATAAGATACCTTTTAATTCCTGTAAAATTGCGATTTGATTCTCTTCTCTAAATGGAATAAAAAAAGTATTATCCTTTAGAACGTATTTAAGTCTTTTAAGAGACAATATTAAACGTTTGTTTTTGGACAATAGTTCTATATCTCCTTCTATTTTGAAAAAAGGAATGTCTGTATCGTTTACAATATCAATTAAAACATTTATCATCATAGAGCCTTATGAATGTTATATCCTAATGACTGTATCTGTTTTGTTTTAGCTTTGACATTTTCGATCTCAGTTTCTGGTATCTTATCTGTTTCAATTTCATCCAAGAGCTTAATTATATGATCCAATACCTTTGATGGTGATTTTTTTTGAAGTGTATCAAAAACCTTATTTCCTAATTCTTCCACTAAATTTTGTACTTCATCAGAGGCAAATGCTTTATGTCCTGTTTTTATTGCTTCAAATGTTTGTGTTGCACGTTTAAGTAATTTTTCCGGTTCGTCAGCAGCCTTATTATATCCTATTTGATATTTATGATCTTTTAAATTCTCTAGAAAATCATTGTCTCCATTTTCATCATTTGCACTTTTGAAAAATTCGTTATCTCGTGCATTTAAGTGAGCCTCTAAATTTGAAGAATCAAAATCAATATCAGCTTCTTCTGGCAAACTATCTTTTATTTCAAAATGCCTATCTCTAAAGCTATCCCATATTTTTTTGTCTCCAAAAAAATGTTTATCTCTATTTCCATCAGCAATATCTCTAAAGATTTTTCCGTCATAATGTTGTCTAATCCGGATATAATCGAATGCAATATCTCTTAGATCATCCACATCTAAGTTATTATAGCCATCAAAACCTTTATTACTTTCTTTATCATAGAACGTATTCAACCATTTTTGAAGTGATAAGAATTGATCTTCTCTATCATCTAATTGAGTATATATACCATCATATTCAAGATAACTGAGGTAATCATCCATTATAGCAATGGTGCTAAGGTATTTTCTGATCTCAGAATTAGGTTCCCCCATCCAATCAGCAATTTTGTTGATCGCCACATCATCTAATTCTTTGACATTGATTTCTGACAACTTTGTAAGTCTTAGATATATTTCTTTGGTTTTTATATATTTTTCTGTTGCATTATAACCCAACTTTTCATCTTCACCCATTTGGAAAGATGTTTCAAGTTTTTCTATCTCGATAGGGTTTTCTTCAACAGTTATTGGCAATACAACAGCTTTAAAATAATCAAATTTTTTCGAGTATTTTGGATCCATCTGAATCTTATTCAAAAGCATTGCGCGTCTATTGCCGTCAATTATAATCCCATCTTTGGTAATGATACCAACCTTTTGCTGACCAACTTCAGATATGTTCTTTAACGTTTTATCGTTCCTTCCACTATTTGAATCCCATAGAAGTTTTTCTATTTTTGTTTTATCTTCGGAAGTTTCTGGATCAATTGATTGTCCTTGCTTTTCTAATGATTTAGTTCTACTTAATATCCTCCCATTATATTTATTATAAACTAGAAGATCCAATGGAATTAAATAGACATTCATAGATTCTAATTTTCCCATCCATGGAATTTCCATTTTTCCAAAGGGATTTTGATTATCTCTGTTTACAATATCTTGTATCTTTTGAATTCGTACAGCTTTATCCATACTTTGGTTATTGTTTTTGATTAACTTTTGAAGCGATTCTATTAACAGCATATAATGCAAAAAGTTGAGAGATAGGAACTTTCTCTTTATTTTCAAATATAACTATTTCATTTTGTTCAAACAGTTCATTTGGACAACCGACACTTTCGATAATCTCAGGAATTTTATCGATTAATATCGTTGGTTCTAATAAATTATCTATACAAATCTGTTTTTCATACATCTCTTGTAATTGTAATTTATTTCCGATTTTTTCTGAAAAACCATTGTTGATAATTTCAATAAATTTTTTTCCTTCATCAAATCTTTTAATTATTGGTTCAAGTTTTAAATAATACCCATCGTCAACCGTTTGAATTGGAAATCCTTTACCTGTTCCATATTGTATCGATGTAAACCAGTTATTTTTAGTTTCAGAATTACTATCAATATCATAATTCGATAAAGTAACTGTCATATTCCCTACTTTAAAAGGGTGTCTTCTAAATCTTGCGCCCTTATTCTTGATTGGAGGATTATCAAATTTTTTAGTACTATAAGTATTAAGATTGGTAACGTTATCTAACTTTGGAATTAATCTGACATTTAATGGTAAATTACTTTCCATTTTTAATTCTTGAAGAACAACCTTCGCTAGAGCTCTGCTTACACAACAACAAACAGCATTACCAACTAATCTCCATTTAGTACCCTCGGAACCTAAAAATTGGTATGTGATAGGAAATCCCATAATAATAGCAGCCTCTCTTACTGTTGGCAATCGATATTCTCCATTTCCACTTCTTTTTATTTCTGATTTATAAATAATTGATTCTCTTGAATGAGATATTTTGGTAGCTGTAATTGTTCTACTTGGATTATTTTCATTTTCAGGGAAAGACATTTTACCCATATATGGATGGTTTATTTTCCAATATCTAGAAAATTTCCATTCTACCTCATATACACCGGTGTCATAAAAATGATCAGTTATCTCATTTTGTTTTATATTTACGTCATATTGTAGGTCAGAAATTATATCATTGCTTTCTTTGCTGAAAGGAGAGGGAAAGTTTTCTCTCAACAATTTTACAGATTTATATAATGGAAGATTGGATTTTGCTTTTTGTGATCTATAGGTTGGAGGTGGTATGACAAGTTTTTTCTTTTTTATAACTTCCCCAGCAATTAGCCTTATTCTTGATTGTATGGCACCGTATTCTGCGGAATTTATACTCGTTGTATTTTCCAGTAATTCAATAGCGATCTTATGTGGGCTAATTCGATGAGAAGCTGCCCATTCTGAAAGACCAAGATCTTTAAAGGTGTATGATGGTTGGAGATATCTTTTAGAATTGGTGACATTTTCCATAAACCATGCTTTTAATTTAGAATTGGGCTGATGCTTCTTTATAGCAACAATTCTCAAAAAAGTCTCAGTTAAATCTACCCCTAAGGATTTGTCTGCTTTACCGGATTTGTTAGAACTTGAAAAACTAACACAAGGAGGGCTTCCAATAATAACATCGGTATCTGGAATCTTTAATATTTCTTCAATGGAATTTTTAAAATCTAGAATGTTCTTAGGTTCACAATCCAAGTCAAAATTGTGATTAAAAGTGTCTACTGCAGGTCTCCAATGATCATATCCATATAAAATATCAAAGCCTAGTTGACGAAATCCTTCTGAAAAGCCTCCTGCACCACAAAAAAAATCTACAACAGATAATTGTTCCATAATATTATTTCTTAATTAACCATCTTTTTGTAGATGTATCCTGAATAACTACACCTTCGCCATTCATAATTTCTAATAAAGCACGTGAAATATGACCTTCATGTTTACCACTGTGACCATGGTAAATCCCTAATTTTCTACCTATTTCAGCATTTGTCATACCATTTTCTCCGGCATCGGTCAGCAAAATGAATATTGCTGACTTTAAGTCGGCTAAAGCTCTTTGAGCTATTTGATAGGTAGTATTTATATAATTCATTTAGTATTCTTTATATCCTGTTAATATCAGTTGGAATTTCTTTTAATTAACTGATAATTCATTTTCTTTATTCTTGCAAGTTTCCGAAATCTTATCATTTGATGAAAAATTGCTATACAATTTAAACACTTCTAGAATATATAATTGTTATGTTTGCTCCGATAGAATTTTTGAAGCAAATAACATTTACATACTTCTTAGCACCATATTTATCACAAAATTATAATAATATTAATTATCTAAATTACGGTTTCCCATAAATTATACTTTAATCTAATAGGGAAACTTACCTAATTAATCTTAACGAGAAACTAGTAATTCAATATTTTTAAATGTTGTTTCCAACTTATTTTTTAATTCACATTCCCAAACTGTGATGATTTGCCAACCATCACTTTCTAAAATTTTATTTTTCTCCTTGTCTCTTTTTATATTCTTTTCAAACTTCTCTTTCCAAAATTCGGTATTATTCTTAGGTAGTGTAAAGCTGCAATGTGGACACCTATGCCAAAAACATCCATTTACAAAAATTGCGATCTTTTTGGATAAGTAACAAATATCTGGTTTTCCTGGGATTATTTTAGGATGTATTCGATAACCTTTTAACCCATTATTCCATAACATTTTTCTAAGTAATAATTCGGGTTTTGTATTCTTTGCCTTATTTTTACTCATTATGTTCGAAACTTTCTCATTTAAAGCTACGGGTGATCGTTTATCTTTTATATAACTTTTTTGTTTTCTCATAGACATTAAAATTATCAATATTTTTAACAAATTTTAAACTCTCATGATCAAGTAGCTAATAATAGCAATTAATTATAAATTACAACAAATTAATAATTATGTTTTGGTTTAAATTTAAATTACTTACTGGTTAAGCTTAAAATTATGATTTAATTTTTTAATATCGTTTCGTAATTCTAAAAACATATCTTTTAAGTTGTAATTTTCGAAATTATCCGGTTCAAAATCTTCCGGAAATATTCCTGATGCATACTGCCAGATTTCAACAATCTCTCCTAATGGAATTTCATAGGGTTCATAAAATGAATTATCGGAAGTCACCATTACAAAGTTTTCGTTTTTATTTTTAAATCTTTTATAAGAGATACCATCATTAAGAGTTACAAAAACATAACTTCTGTTAGGTTTTAAATCTTCAATATTTTCAATGTACTTTCCAATAATGTAAGAACCATCTTTAAAAGGAGGCATTGAATCTCCTTTTGCCGGAAACGCCCTGTATTTTCCATTAGTGAGAAATGGTAATGAAATCCTTTGTAAACTTTCAATATATTCAGGATCGCTGTAACCGGACAAATATCCCATAGATGCCTTCTGAGGGACAATTTCAATACTATTATTTCCTAATTTATCAACGACAACAGGCAAAACAATCCTATTATCAGGAAGTTTCAGTACGTCCTCTAATGGATATTTTCTGATATCAACGGTAAGCAATAAATCAATACTTACATTAAAATACTTTGAAATTTTAATTAAAACTTCATATGGTGCTTCTGAACGACCGTTTTCATATTTTGAATAACGATCCCGACTGATGATAAGAATTTCATCAGCAAAACTCTGTTGAGATAATCCTTTCTTACCTCTCAAAAACCTTATGTTATCTGCAAAAATTGACATTGGGACAAATTGTACCGACAAATATAATAATTTTGGGACAAATAGTCTCTAATTTTGTAACGTGAATCGAAGCATTGTACATATGGACATGGATACTTTTTTTGTATCCTGCGAGAGGCTTAACAACTCTCAACTTGACGGTATTCCTCTAATTATCGGAGGTGGAGACCGTGGAGTTGTTGCGTCTTGTTCCTATGAAGCAAGGAAATTCGGTGTACGTTCAGCGATGCCGATAAAAATGGCACTTCGATTATGTCCGGATGCGAAGGTAATTCGTGGTGATTATGAAATGTATTCTAACTTATCCCATACCGTAACAGAAATTATTCAACAGAAAGTTCCGGTAATGGAAAAGGCAAGTATAGATGAATTTTATCTGGATCTGTCAGGAATGGATAAGTTTTTCGGATGTTATCAGTGGACAAAAGAAATTGCATCGGCTGTCACTAAAGAAACCGGACTTCCAATAAGTTTTGCCTTATCTGCCAATAAAACAGTTTCAAAGATAGGTACAGGCGAAGCAAAACCAGTTGGAAGATTGGAAATTCAAGAAACAGAAATAAAACCATTTTTAAATCCATTGTCAATCAAAAAGATTCCCATGGTTGGAGATAAAACATTTCATTTATTGTCGCGGATTGGAATTCGTACCATTCATACATTATCTGAAATGCCGGTACTGGTTCTTCAACAAATGATTGGTGTAAATGGGAAAGAACTTTGGAAGAAGGCGAACGGTATTGATGAAAATCCCGTTATACCTTATTCTGAAAGAAAATCAATTTCAACAGAGACCACATTTACTAATGATACAATGGATATTATCGAATTAAAAAGACTCATATCCGGGATGGTCGAAAAATTAACCTATCAATTAAGACAGGAAAAATGGCTGACTTCAACAGTAACAGTTAAAATACGGTATGCCAATTTCGATACTGAAACTAAACAATGCAAAGTACCTTATACATCCGCTGATCATACTTTGTCAAGAGTTGCCCTTGAACTTTTCAATAAGGTTTACACTAGAAGAATGAGACTTAGATTGATAGGAATCAGGTTTACAGGACTTGTACATGGTAATCATCAAATGAATCTATTTGAAGATACCGAAGAGCAAATGAGTTTATATCAAACAATGGATTATCTAAAAAACCGATTCGGAATTGATGCGGTTGGTCGAGCTTCGGGTTTTGATTTGGAAAATAAACGCTAAAAATCTTTCAATTATGTTTTTGAATTGTCATTCCTACCATAGTCTGCGTTACGGTACTTTATCAATCGAAGAGTTGGTAAAACAGGCAGATGAATTGGAGATCAAACAATTGGTATTAACCGATATTAATACGGTCACCGGGATTTATGATTTTAAGAAAGAATGTGAAGCAGTAGGAATTAAACCTATTGTAGGAATGGAAGTAAGAAAAGATGGCAAACTTCTTTATCTAACCATCTCAAAAGACTTTTCAGGCATCGGTGAAGTGAATAAAATGATCACAGAGTATAATTGTGAAAATAAAGAACTTTCAGAGGTTGCACCGGAATTTAAAAATGTTTTTGTGATCTATCCTATGAGTAATATTCCGCCTATATTGAAGGAAGATGAATTTATAGGTGTACGGATCGATGAATTAAATTTTTTAATCAGACCTGAATATAAAAAGTATATTTCCAAAATGGTAGTTCTGCACTCTATTACTTTCGGAAATGATGAAGAATATGAATTGCATAAAATTTTACGGGCAATTGATAATAATACATTACTTTCAAAATTAACGAAGAAAGAAATTTGTAGGCAATCTGAATATTTTATTTCTGAAAAAGAACTTCTTAAAATCTTTGAAAGATATCCTGAGATTATCAGCAATACGAAAAAAATTCTTGATGCATGCCGTTTTGAGTTTAATTTTAAACAAGTTAAAAATAAAAAGTTTTATACCAAATCTAAAGAAGAAGATTTGAAACTTCTCAGCCGATTAGCATATTCGGGTCTGGAAAAAAGATATGGATTAAATCATGAGATCGCAAAGAAAAGAATCGAAAAGGAATTAAAAGTAATAGATGAACTTAATTTCTGTTCTTACTTTTTAATTACGTGGGATATCATCTGTTACAGTAATAGTATGGGATTTATGCATGTGGGTAGAGGGAGTGGTGCGAATTCTATTGTAAGTTACTGTTTAGGAATTACTGACATCTGTCCTTTGGAACTGGATCTTTATTTTGAGAGATTTCTCAACCTTAACCGAAAAACACCACCGGATTTTGATATCGATTGGTCTTGGCAGAACAGGGATACAATATTGGAATATATTTTTGATCGATATGGAAGAGAGCATGTTGCATTTTGTGGAACTAATGTTGAGTTTAAATACAAATCAATTTTTAGAGAAGTAGGAAAAGTATTCGGTTTGCCCAAGGAGGAATTGGATGATCTGGCTACGAAGCCAATGGAAAATCATGACCGAAATTCAGTTGTGCAAATGGTTCAGAAATATGGTAAATTATTGGAAAAATATCCTAATCAACGGAGTATGCATTCATGTGGAATTTTAATTTCGGAAGAACCGATTACCAATTATACTGCACTCGAAATGCCACCAAAAGGATTCCCGATTGTTCAGTTTGATATGAATGTGGCAGAAGATATTGGACTTGAAAAATTCGACATTCTTTCCCAAAGAGGTTTAGGAACCATTAATGATACTGTTAATCTCATTAAAAAAACAAGAGGAATTAAGGTGGATATTCGTGATACAGCACTATCAAAAGATGAAGTAAAGTGCAATGAGTATTTAGCAATAGGAAGAACGATCGGCTGTTTCTATATTGAATCTCCGGCAATGCGCGGATTGTTAAGACGATTAAAATGTGATAATTACCGTACGCTTGTTGCTGCTTCATCCATTATTAGACCAGGAGTTGCCCAAAGCGGAATGATGAGAGAATACATTTTCAGACATAACAATCCGGATAAATTTGAATATTTCCATTCCGTATTCGAGGAAAATTTAAAGGAGACTTACGGGATTATGGTTTATCAAGAGGACGTAATTAAGATTGCACAGTATTTTGGAGGATTATCATTAGCTGACGGTGATATCCTGAGACGGGCAATGAGTGGAAAAGGAAGATCACTGAAAAAACTTCAGCAGGTGAAAGATAATTTCTTTAATTCCTGTAAGAGAAAAGGACATTCGGAACAATTAACTACCGAAGCGTTCAGACAGATCGAGTCCTTTGCCGGATATTCTTTCTGTAAAGCCCATTCAGCATCTTATGCAGTAGAAAGTTATCAAAGTCTTTATTTAAAAGTATATTATCCTTTAGAATTTATGGTTTCGGTGATTAATAATCAAGGCGGTTTCTACCGTACCGAAGTTTATATTCATGAGGCGAAAATGTCAGGAGGAAATATTCAGGTTCCATGTATTAACTCAAGTGAGTTTCAAACTACATTAAAAGGAACCGATATTTATTTGGGATTGATGTTATTAGAAGGGTTGGAAACAAATGTAGCACATGATATTGTAAAGGAACGTGAAATTAACGGAGATTATAAATCATTAGAAGACTTTATCAGACGAATTAATATTGGGATTGAGACGATACAGATTCTAATTTTTATCGGAGCATTCCGGTTTACTGGTAAACCAAAAAATGAATTGCTTATTGAAGCAAGATTACTACTAATAAATTTTAAACCTGAGAATAGAGGGTTAATGTTAATTGAAGAACCTGTTCAGGAATTTAAACTTCCACAACTGAAAAGAGAAAGTTTCGAGGATGCATTTGATGAAATCGAGTTAATTGGATTTCCGGTTTCATGTAGTCCTTTTGATTTATTAAAGACAAAATACAGAGGATCAGTATTTGTAAAAGACTTGTTGAAGTTTCATAAAAAACAAGTAAAAATGTTAGCATATCTTATTTCCAGAAAACACGTTCCCACTAAAAAAGGGACGATGTATTTTGGGACTTGGATCGATATCAACGGTGATTATTTTGATACCGCACATTTTCCCAATAGTTTAAAGGAATATGATTTTCAGGGAGGTGGTTGTTATTTATTACTCGGAACGGTTGAAGTTGATTTTCACTTTCCTACCATTACTATTCATAAAATGGCAAAGATGCCAATGATCCCCGATCCCCGGTATTCTTATGATAAAGAAAAACAATATGATATTCACCGTCAAATTAAAGAAGATGTGAGTATGACTTTTAGGAAACCGTATCCTCAGGAACATGAAATTGGACTACCAAGGAATAAATTTGGATAAAAAAATAAAACCTGAAATAATTTTCAGGTTTTTGATGAGTATTAATTAATATTTTAGGAATGCATAATTTAGGAAGTTTCGGAACAATAAACTTTAATACATATAAAAAGATAGAATACAAAAATTCCCACTAAAGTAAAACAGATAGTTCTACTGGTATCTAATACCGAAGTTATCTTGAAAATTTTCTGTTTAATTTCCTTTATGGTTTAAATTTAAATAGTCGATAAACTTTCAGATTTTGCAAAAAGTCGAAAGTGATAGCGGAAATATAGCTCAAAATCAAGTTCCATTTTTTTCATTTATTACGATAATTCAATTCTCTGTTAAAAAAGTAATTAAATCTTTGAAAAATAACCTTTAAAATTAATCAGATTAAGTTGCTTGAAGAATTGATTAATTTTACATTTGATAAAATAAATTTGAGAGCGACTAAATAACCATGAAAAATATTGATTTTACAAGACGTGAAGATTGTAACCATATATTAGAGCAAATAAGAACTTCTGATTGTGAATTTTTTGAGGAAATTGGAAAACTTCCAAAAAAATTAAAAGAACGTTACAATCTTTTATCAACTTTTCTTAATTCAGATGATACTGAATTTTATAACGATAGAAAAATAATAATAGATAATATCGTAAGAAATAAAAATACACAAATATTCCTTCTTTCAAAATATTCCTTTGATGTATTATTGGAATCATTGCCAAATACGATCTACAATGAACTTCAAAACCTTTTTTATAAACAATTTCACATTGATGTAACTGAAGAAAAGATAAATTATTGGAAAGAAGTGAAGTACGAAGATTATAAATCATCTATTCCAAAATCACTTCATACGATTTTAACAAAGTTAAAATTGTCTAAATTGGCTTTACTCTGTTTAGATGACTTTTCCTTTGTTCGTTTAAAAAGTATTACGAGTAGTAAATTGGATGATTTTAGAGCTTATAAAAACTACTTAATTCAAAATGAGCAAGAAATAGTACCCGAAATAGAAATTGTTCATATTGAATATGACAATTCTTTAAATTTCTTAGCTAATATTAAAAAATATCTCAATATTCTAGCTAATCATATTAACTTATTTTCTCCAAAGTATCTCGGTAACTTAAATAATAAACAGAACCGTAATTTAGAGATCGTTAACAAATACATTTTTGAATCCCCAACTCTCAATTACAAGGAAATAGGTGAAATTTATAATATGACCGGCGAAAGAGTTCGTCAGCTTTTGACAGATGAATCAAGTATTCCATATAACATTTTTAAACAATATATTCATAATAATGGTAATTATTTTTTGGTTCTAAGTGGTACTTTAGTAATAAATATTATTAATCAGTTAAAGGAATGGTCTTACTATTCAGAGGTTGGAGAGGAATTAGACCTCAGTGGTGACAATTTGTTAATATTCTCAAAATATTTTTCTTTTTTCGATTTCGAAATAGTACCGCACTCCATTGATGATAGCCATACTTTGTATACAATTGTGGAATCGAATAAGTATTCAACACTCGAATATAGGGAACTTCTTCATGCCTTACAAAAGATATTAAAAAATACAGCCTATTATCTAACAATGGATGAAATTGTTGAAAAACTAAATGATTTCAAAAAACAAAATAATAGTAGAAATTTTTTAGTAGATAATGAAATTCTACATTTGATACTAAGTAATTATCCTTATCAGAATTTTGTTGATGAGGAAGGCGTTATCAATTACAATATTCAACCAAATCTCTTGTCAAGTATTAATCTAAAAGTTGAGCGAATATTGTTTTTAGAAGAAAAGCCACTTTTTAAGGATCAAATTTTTGAAAGGTTAAACGTAATCCAAAATCAATATGATGATATAAATTATGATCAGGAACAAAATGTATTTAGAAGAAGTGACTCTATCATCAATATAAGTAATAATAAGTGGGTTCATAGTGACTATTTTGAGTTTGATAACCGCTTAAAACCGGAAGATTTTATAAACCAATTTATTATTTCCAATGACGGTAAAGTGGAATTTGCCGAAGTCAAAAAAGCTGTTGCCGAAGAACATTATAATATTTCTTCACAATCAATTAGAGCATATTTAACAAAGCTATGTAGGGTAAGCTCAGAAAATAAAAACGTATTTATTCATCGAGAATATTTATCAAGTTTCCCAAATCTTCAAGTAAATGTAGAAAGAGATTCCTTTAAAGGAAAAGAAATCATTGACGCTTTTAGAAAAGCTTCCAATGAGTTGAAAACATTTTCTAAATATCAGATTAAGAAAAAAATCAAGGAAATTTTCGATAGCAGAGGTAAGCACATTTATGATCATCAAATTGGTTATTACTTTAAGAGATTAGAAGATTCCGGTTTACTTTTACAAAATAATGGACTTTATTTTATCGATCCTGAAATAAGTTTTGAGAATATTAAATATCGTAACGAACCATTCTATAAAACTCGTCTTAAATCAGAGGTAATAGTTGACCTAAAGGATAATCGAGATGGTCTATCATTGAATTATCTGTATAATAAATATAAGGATTACATTCCGGATAATCTGAAACATAATAATTTCTACAAAATATTTTATGATCATGAATTATTTGAAAAATATGATTTTGAGGGTCAGAGATATGTAAGATTATTAACAGAGTATATACCAGAACCGCAAACGGCAATGGTTGAAGTTGAAGAACCTGTTGTAGACATCCCTCTTGAAAACCATTTCGAATACAATCAGTATGTAAGAATACCATATAATGAAAAAGAATTATTCAATGCTGTTGTAAAAGATATAGAGTACAATTTTGGTAATAAAGAGTTTCTTTTTGATGATTTTTCATTTCTTATCAAGCATTTGGAAAGTTTAAATAATGGAAGGATGATTGTTCAGTATCTGTTCGATATATACGTCGGTAAAACCGATTATTACGACCGATTCGCTTATTTCTCACAAGTAGTTAACTTCTATGAACCTTTTCTTAAGTCACTGAATTTCCAGTATAATTCATCATATCCTCCAAGCTTGAGAAATATGATATATACTTCACCTAAATTATCAAACTTAATAAATTTGAAAAAGGATGATTTTAGTTCTAGATTTGATAATAATGGGAATAACAAAATCTATTTTGCTAAGGCTATAAAAGATTTAGTTTTCTACCGAAACCTAATGGATCACGATCTTTCTGACGATAGACTTGTCATTGGAACATTTAAGCAAATTGAATTAATAACAAAATTTATGTCATTATATATTTATACTATTTCCGATTTTAATAAGTGAAAAACTTTGTAAGCCTTGTAAGCCAATCATCTAAGACTTATATCAAATATTTAATCAAATTTAAATTAAACTTATATATCTTGATATTCATTTTATCCAAATAATAAAACTATGGAATTAAAACCAATTAACCACTTCTACAATAAAAGAATCTATATAGTACCTCCATATCAAAGAGGATATAGTTGGTCTCAAAAAGAAATCTACGATTTACTTAACGATATTAAGCATGCTATTCAACTGGATTCAGACCATTACACCGGAACGATTACTATTGATAAACAAGATAAAGAAGAAAGAATCGGTCTGTCATCTTATACTATTTATAATTTGGTAGATGGACAGCAACGATTCACAACAATAACATTAATTTTAAGTTATTTACTAAAAGCCTTACAAGATAATACAGAATATCTTGATGAAGTAAAAGAAAAAGAAAATACTTATATCATCAATAAAGGAACTTATTTATTTAGGTATGAGATTGATAAAGTAAGTGAAAATTATTTCAGATCTATCATTTTAGAGCATCAAAATTTATCATCACTGGATGAGAGCCTATATACTCGCAATCTAAAAAGAGCGAAAAAAGATATTAAGGATTATTTTCAGCAAGACTCAGTAAAAGGAAAAGAACTGGACTTTTTATCAGCAATTGAAAACAAATTACAATTTAATGAATATATTGTTAAAACAACATCTGATATTGGAGTTGTCTTTGAAACGATGAACAATAGAGGTGTTGGATTATCTGATCTTGAAATTGTAAAAAATAGATTACTTTATTTAACTTCCAAAATTAATCTTAAGGATGATAAGCATAGAACTAAAAATACAATAGATAATATTAATAGTAAATGGTCCACTATACTAAGAAATTTAACCTTACCCGATAATACATTAAATGAAGATACTTTTTTAAGTAATCATTGGATAATTTATAGAGGTTGGACTAAGGACAATCAGACTAAAGATTTATTACTAAATAAGCACTTTACAATTGAACAAATGGTAAAAGATCCAAGTAAAATGTTGGATGAGATTAATAAATATGTCAACTCGTTAGCTGTTACTTCATTACATTGGAGATTTATTAATTATCCATCCGAAAGTAATGCATTTATTGAGATCGATGATATGGGATTAAGAAGCCAAATTCAGATTGCTTTTCAGAAACTGAATAGATTAAGTAATAGTACTGTAAGACCATTGTTATTAAGTTTCATTGGAATAATGAAATCAAAACCTCATGACCTACTTGAACTGGTTAATCTATGCGAGATTTTCAGTTTCAGATTATTTTCAATGAATCGTAAACGTTCTGATACAGGAAAAGCAGACATATATAGAAGTTGTAACTATTGGCATCTGAACAATACTGATAATGTTATACTTGCCCATGCAAAATTTTATATGGCTTGGTATATTGACAACCATGGAGATTGGGATAGATTTGATTATGAAACTAAAGAACTTTTTGATTCTTCTAAGAAAGAAGGATATTATTCTTGGAATGGACTACAATATTTTCTTTATGAATATGAAGAAAACTTAAGAAATAGACAGGACGCTAAACTAGATTTCGATTTTGCAAGTAAAAAGTCTAAGAGTATTGAACATATCATACCTCAAGATTATAAACAACATTGGAAAAAAGAGTTAGCTGAAGTAAAAGGAAAAGTAGAGATAAAAAAAAACTTACACTCTTTAGGTAATTTATTACTTATAACTTCTGATAAAAACTCTAGTTTAAGAAATTCAGATTATAAGACAAAAAGAATACAATATAAAAATGGTTCATACTCAGAAATCGAAGTTGCAACTAAATTTAATCAGTGGACAATAAAATCTGTAAAAAAGAGAGAAAAAGATCTTTTAGATTTTTTAAAATTAAGATGGCAGACTAATATTATTTTTTGTAATAATTATCCGAATCCATATGAAGAAGAACCGGATATCACCGATGAAGTAGATGAAGACGTGGATGATTCTGCACAATTATAATATTGAACTTCAACTATTAGGTTTTGGTAAAAAGAATCTATTTTTGAAACAAAATCTTAATGGAAAAAATTATCATTCAAAAATATTATTAGGTAGTTTGCAAAAAAATTGAGGGTATAAGTCTATCCAAAGGAGACTTACAGGTTAGCGACTCCATATCCTCAGGAATATGAAATTGGGCTGCCAAGAAATAAATTCGGTTAAACAATAAAAACCTGAAATAATTTCAGGTTTTTGATTTGTATTAATATTTTTAGGAATATATATCTTAGGAAGTTTCGAAACGGTAAACTTTAATACATATAAATAGGTGGAATATAAAAAGTCCCATTAGCGCAAAACAGATGATTCTGCCGGAATCTAATATAGGGGTCATTGAGAAAATTTCTTGTTTTATTTCTTTGTGGTTTAAATTTAAATGCTCAATAAGTTTACTACCGTATTCAACATAATTGTCAATAATTCCAAAACATAGGATTATACCTAAGATACTTACTAAGATTCCGACGAGTGATAATGTTTTCATAAGATTATTTTTAATAGCCTCTGTTATTTTTAAATTCTTTTTCACATTTTAACGAACAGAATTCTTTCTTTTCGGTAATACATTGAAACTTGATACCTTTATGATAGTCTTTTATGTAATGATAAATTTCCGGTGTATTCCATCCACTTTCCATGATTGTCATTCTAAAACCCAAAACTTCGCCCATAGCCAAATAGGTAGGTTTAAGTAATTTTTCTTGAGAAAAAATATTTCCGCACCATTTACATTTTCCATCTTCATGTCCACAAACTTCAAAAGAGGTAACTTCACTCAGGTCTTTTATGTTTTTAAGATCGTTTACTAACTGTTCAAACGTTTGAAGATATTCTGGATCTTTCTCCAACCTTAAAAGTTCTTCTTGAGTTGGAATATTTGATGTCTCACTATTAGAAGTGGAATCGGTTGAAAAATTATTTTCGAAATTATTATTTTCTTCAGCTTTATTTTCTATAAATGAAGCTTTATCATCATCTAATTTTCCAAGATTGGAAAATCGAAAGTTTTGAATACCTTTTCGATCTTCAAGGTCATAGATTGTAATGATAGAGAAAGATATGATTAGATAAAAAAATATATTTGAAAATACCGTAACCTTATTCTCATCATCTTCAGATTTTCCAATTGAAAAAAGTAAAACTGATAAAATTTTTAGGACAACTATTATACCCATAAAAGGTAGAAGAAAAGATGTCTTATAAAGAATATTAAAATCGAAATTTTTGAGATAATTAATGTAACTCATGGTTTGGTTATTTTTCTTAATTATTTCTTATAATAATTCAATCTCTTTTCTTTTGTACCATCTCCATTTTGATCATAGTAATCATAATCTTGAAGAATTAACTCTTTTGAGTCAACATGCTTAATATAATAACGTTCACCATCTATATCTAAAATATTAGTAGCGGTCGTATATGAATATGGATATGTTTCTATACTTCCTATTTGTTGACATTGTTGAGTGGAAGAATTTAAAACATAATTTGTCAACAAGTATTTACTGTTTGTTGTAAACTCATGTATTGCTTCTATTTCACATTTAGCATGATCGTAAGAACTTAGGGGAGTGTCGGTTTTACCGTTGAGAATTACCGTTTTGTAGCGGTGCCATTTACCGACAAATTGTTGTGATTGATTTTTGTTTTCTTCTGTGGTTTCAGAATCATTGTTTGAACATGAACCTAATAAGATTACAGTTAATAGAGATAAATAAACTTTTTTCATAATTAAAGTTTTATTTCCTTTCAGTCCCGAAAAAGAGTTGTTAATTAAATAAAGAAAGCGTGAGGACTACTAAACTTATTCTATCAGGTAGGTTCTGGTAAACCGTTAGGGTCAAATAAGTAGCAGACCCCCACGCCATATAGATATGACATGAGAGTTGCTAACATATTCCCCCTAATTAAATGTACCAGATTTACCTGAGGAATGTCGTTAGACAAGCGTTCTATGTGTTCGAAATGTATCAATAGGATTATTTAATCCTATCAACAGCAAATATAATTAGTATATCATAAAAGTGAAAATTTATTTACGTAAATATTGTAGTAGAACTGATAAAACTCAAAATTAATTGGTTGAAAAGTGTACTTTATGTTTAATTATTAAGGCTTTATGTGTACTTTTCTGTACCTTTAAGGTACATTTTTGCCGTAAATTATAGAAGGTTTAAATTTAAACCGGAAAATTAGAAATCTTTATCTGATGACGTGTAATGGTGATTATGTCGAATGTATTACGAAAACCAATATTATTTTGCACTCAAAAATACCGTACCTATTAACAAGCAAGTGCTAGTTCTTTTAAAAAAATTCAAAATTTAAGGGTAATCCATTGGATTTACCCTTAGTTACATTTACATCATATCGAGTTTAACAGAAACTTTTTTTACTTTTTGCACTGTTTTGGTGGACATTTCAAGAAGTTTTCCAATCTCTCTCAAAGTTCTTCCTTTCTTGAGATATTCCAATGCCTTCTTATTTTTTGGTTTATTTAGAAAGTTTGCATCACTTTCATTAGATCCATTAGGTCTCCCAAAAATCACATTTCTCTGACGAGCAATCATTTTTCCGGCGGCGATCCGCTCTTTTAGGTTATTCAGTTCCTGTTCATACAAACTCGAGATTATAGTAATAATTACTTTCCATATAGGGTTTTTCTCTCCATTAGGCCGGGATTGTAGTCCCATGTTTTTTACCACCACATTAATCCCATGCTCTTCAAAGAACTCGAGAGTCTCAAGTACGTTTCTTGTATTACGACCTAGACGGGAAATTTCCTCGCATACTATAACTTTAACCACCCCATCCTCCACTAAATCAATTAACACTCGACCCTTCTCACGGTCTCTAAAATTTACTGTACCTGAAACTTTGTCTAATAATACCAGATCATATTTATCAGTATCTGCTTCAAAACGATTTCCTGTCTGACCTAAAGTAGAAACTCTATTATATTTAACCCTCATTTTGTTGTAATTTTAATTTCAGATTAAATTTACGGCGAAATCGACGTTCTGCCTACGCTTTTAGCACTATTTAGCGTTTTAAATGGATTTCCTTTTTATATTAAATTATAAGACCGCAGAAATATGCAAAATAATAATCACATGCTGTTGATCAGGAATGGAGTCTGGCTTTTATAGTTGGAGAGCAAAATAAAATTTAGCTCTCAAGATCCTCGGTCAATGCAGTAAAGTTAATAGCAAAATAATCTTTAGCGCAGGTCTTGTAGAAATCTGGAGCTGGAATTGCGCCTGGAACCAATTGATCTCTGGATGTTGAATTTACTTTGCTCGTTTGGGCAAAATATTTCTTTTTTCAGTATATATCAAATTTACCATAGCCACTGGGAGCCCGGGGTATCAAATCCCCCCTTGCCCCCGTGGGTGTATAGAACCTTGAAAAACCAAGCTCGAATGTGTACAAGTAGTCTTAGGTTTATTAGTTTGAGATTATAATAATACCCATTTTTAAAAAATAAAATTTTCCAGTTTTTGCCTAAGAAATCTGACTTTGGAAGATTTAAATTTAAACCGGAAAAAACTTGTTTAAAAAAATAGGCTCCCAAAATAAAAATAAAAATTTTTTTCATTTTTTGTCTGGAAAATGGACTTTTAATGATTATGTGATTTTTTTAATCTAGAATTTTCCTCTTGAAGATCATAGATAATTACAGATAACTTTTCAATAGTTTGATTACAGGATATACTATCGCTATTACTCTTCGTCTTTGTATTATGTAGCAATGATAGTATATCGTCAGAATTTTTTTTGAGTGATTTGTGATGATAAGAATATTTAAGTTCCGTTAAAAAATTTCCTATCACAACACCAACAACTAATATTATTATATAAGCAAGTGATTTTTTCATAATGAGATAAAATTTTTATTAAAGATAAAATATTATTAAAATCAAAACACTTCCTTACAGATAACGTTCAAAGTCTCTTCAATTATCAATCATATTTTTTTAGAAAAGATTATTAACTCGGATTAATTCTCAATGTTGGTCATTTTGATCTAATACCTTTACAAAAAGAAAAAGATGAACACTGATATCAGAGAAGAACTTACAGATTCCTTTTACATAGAACCGGAATCTGATATAATTAGTGATTTTATTAACCCTTAAATTTGGAAATTATGCCAAGAAACCATGAAGCAGATATCTGCAACCCTACCAGTGATGCGTATCAAGACGCTATGGACAACCACGCAAATCAGCTGAATCCCAACAACGAGGAATACGCTGGAAATTAAATCCGAATTGCTACCTTAGTGGTAGCAATTTTCTTTATGGATAATTCTAATACTTCTCTTCAGATTACCGACCTGATAAAATCTTTTAAAAGAAACAATGAAAGCAAAATTGTTTTCGAGTTCCTAGCATCTCTTAATAAAAAGGAATTAAATAAACTAAAATTATTGGTTGATGATGAAGAATTATTCGAAGATTTAACACAAATTTTTAAATTTATAATTCAGCATACTTCTAGCCAGTACGCAACTGATTTCTTAGTAAATTATACATCGTTATTAAACAATCTGAACATCATTTTTCCTAAATCTAAAAATGAATATAAAGTTTTGTCATTCTTCAATTTTATTAAAAGAATTCACAGAAAGAAAAAAACTATTCATTTGAAGAATGTTCAAAAAAAAACTATTCAGGATGAATTTGGAATAACAGACAAAACACTCAATAAATGGTTTATTTATTTTGATCTAAATTTCCCCAACCAACGGGAATTTAGTTCAAGAGAATATTCTGAAATTGTCAGAAACTTTGTTTTTGTTGAAGGTATTATTGCTGAACAGTTCGAGCAATATTTTAAATCAACTTATACAAAAAAAATCCTATCTGAAATGTTGGGAGATCATACTAAAAGTGAAAAAACAAACTACCGAAATTTTAAAAGCATTTTGGAAAATCTTGATTGTTGGGATACTTCCGATAATAAACTTTTAGAATTTATACGAACACATCATAAATTACCATTTAGTACTGTTTACAATTTTTTCTTGCTAATGAAAAAGAACAATCTTCTTATAGACTCTGATGTAAAAGAGGTTTTTGAAAGTTACTTTAAATGTTCATCTAGCTAGATTTACGGCTGATTTCAGCAACACTTCTTATTGCCTCTTATTTGGAAAAGTCATAAAAATTTCTTATATTATGTATACCTGAAATATCGGTATAAAAGAATAATATCAAATACTTAATGAGCAAATTCTCAGATGTAAGTCTCACCATCCCAAACAATATTAATTACGAAAAACTTTGGGACAAAATTACTACTAATCCTGACCTAAGTAAAGGGGATAAATCCAAATTAAAAGATTCAATATTACTATTTCTTCACTATCTGTATCCGTCTTCCAATTATATGACTTATACTAAGAATAATGGTTTTCACAAGAAAATAAAGAGTACAGACTTTAATGAAATTACCAGAAATTTTTTAACAAAAACTGTTGCCCTCTTAGAACATTCCGATTATCCGGTAATAGAAAGTAGAAGTTATAAAGTTGGGAAGTATTCAAAATCCTACAAACTTAAAAATGATTTTTTCCTGTTCTGCAAAGCTGAAAAAATTACGATGAACTCCAGAGTTGGAGATAATTATTTAAAAATGATGGAGTCTGTCACCGGTACGAATAAAACTGAATCCAAATTAAAAGATAATTCTCAATTTCAACATTTATTCCCACAATTAAAAAGTGAAATTATCACCATTGATAGTTCTGTTGACCTGTACATAGAGAAAATGGAAAATTTTTTAGAATTAAAACTTAAAAAGAAGGAAAATAAAATCTATTATCAAAATCTTAAGAAAAGTGTTGAAGATAAAATTCTAGCAATGAAAAGAAGTGTTAATCAAATTAAAAACGGAGAATTTGATCCAACTCTAAATAATAGTAATTTAAGACTTTACTCAACATTAACCTCTTGTAAAAAGGAAATAAGACAATTTCTTAGGATTAATGGAAAAAAAATTAATGAGATAGATATCAGTAATAGTCATTTATACTTATTATCAAATATTCTAAACCCATCATTCTATATTAATAGAAATAAAAATTCATTAATAAAAATAGATAAAAAAATTTATAAAATAATAAAATCAGAATTTTATAAATCAAAATATTATTTAAAAGAACAAATTAAAAATAAATTTAAATATAAAAATAAATCATATATACCCTATATGTGCGGCACTTTTCTAAATCAGAAAGATGTTGAACAATTCAACGATCTACCGTTTGATAATAATTTGTATCAGTATTTAAACAACATCTTATTTAATGGAGAAAAAACAAGGGAGTATATAAAGAGAAACGTAATGAGTTATCTTAACTTAAAAAAGTACCGGGAGAACAATACGTTCATTAGAAAAATGAATGAAATCTTCCCAAACGTAGGTCAGGTTATCGAATTGATTAATGGATTAGATAACTGTAAAGGTTGCCTTGCTATCCTTCTTCAAAGGTTTGAATCAACTCTTTTGTTGGATATTGGAATTAAGAAATTATTGGAAGAAATTCCCAACCTAAACTTTTTCACGGTTCATGATTCTGTTGCTGTTGAAGAAGAAATGGCAGAAACGGTGAGAAACATTCTTTCAGCAGTAATAAGTGAAAGTACCGGAAAACAAATTGGATTATCAATAAAAGAACGTGAAGATCCTTTTAAAACAATTGAAAAGACGGCTTTAGAAATGTTGAATAAATCATATAAAAAAGTTATTTCTAAAAGAAGAAAAGAAAAATTTAACAAAAGATAAAGTAGAGAAGGGTTCTTGCGAGAACCTTTTTTTGTTTCTAATTTTCGAAAAAAATAAGATGGAGGTTTTATTATTCGGATTAGATAACGGTTCCGAAATACACATCAAAAATGTGATCAATTTATTTAGCCCAATAAAAGGTATTATTAATTTTAAGAGTATTGATGTTGAAAGGGATATAAAGTATAGATTTGAAGATGTTAAACGAATAAGTCAATCTCAAATAATTAGTTTATGTAATGAAGTGAGAGATAAATTCAACATTACTGATTACGTGGTGATGGTTACGAATAAAGGATTGAATATTCCGGTCCACAACTTTCCAAAAGAAAAAGATTGGAATAGTGTATTTATTCATAGAAACATCGCTGTCAATTGTTCTTCAAGATGGAATTCAATAACCAATGGTAATATTTATTTGGCAGTTGCACATCAGATCGTTGAAAATATTTTTCAAGCAATCTCCCATATGGAACTCAACTCTCAGAAACAGTTGGAAAATGTACATCAGGAAACTGAAATTTGTATCAATGATTATTGTGCAGATATTCAAGAAACTAAAGGGAAAATTAGATCGGGTTACATATGTCAGAACTGTAAGGACAATGCAATTAGGCTAAATGATTTCAGGTATATTGAACATATTGAAAATTTACTGACCGGAATAAGTAATAAGCTCCGGTATAGTAGTAATCACTCTCCAACGAAAGAGCAGATAACCGTAACTTTTGATGATGAGCTGAATATGAAGATTGGAGACAATGTAGTTGATTTTAAAAAAAGTAAGATCTCAAAAGTCAATTATTTTTTCCATCTTATAAATCATGATATTCCGTTAACCGGTAAACTCATGAAGGATGATAGAGTTAAGGAGAAGTTTTTAGAATTAGCTTCATTATTAGACCATGATATGACAGATGCTAATTATAATAGTCACTTAAAAAATTTAAGATGCAACCATAACAGGTCAAACGATGTCATCGTTGAACATTGCAAGAGTGATGTTCTTTCATCATTGTTTAAAATTAAATCATCAGTAGAAGAACAAGACCTTTATTCGTACAAAATATCGTCGTTAGATAACAATATTCAATTACATAAACAATTCCGAAGCTTTAGGATAGATCGGTAATTGCAGCGTCGCAGAATCGGAAAGTGCGCTTTGGATTTTCTCAATTTTACATCATAATTAAAACAATAAAAATTATTTATTATGAGAAAATCAGTATTAAATTCTAGCGCGGTATTACCCTTATTAAATGTTGTAACAAAATTACAATTATCTCAACTTGAAATTCCGGAAGAATGGGATGAACTTTTTGACATAAAAGAAAAGAAACAATTTATTCAAAATCTTAGAAAACAGATAGAGAAATCCGGTTACTGCAATCCAATTGTTGTTTTTAAATTTGAAGATAAGTATATTATCGTCGATGGAGTATTACGATTTTTAGCGGTACAAGATTTAAATTTAAACGAGGTAGATTGCATTATTCTTGATATTTGTCCCAACTCTAGAGATGAAGTTAAAGACTGGATTATTGAATTTAACTTAAAGTCTGTTCCGACGGTGGAAGAAAGAAAAAGACTTCTTTCTCATTATTTAAGAGTCGTTGATAGTGAATCAGAACTTGATGAAAGTACTTACAATGAAAAATATAAGTTTATTTCGGAACAGTACGGAAGAGGTTGGGGAAGAAACAATGTGATTACTTTCAAAAAATCACTGGTTTTTGAAAAAGAAAATCCTGAAAATAATCTTAATCTTTCCAATAAACTTTTGGATAACGAAGTATCTTTTGATCGGGTAAAATGTGTCTTGGATATTTTGGATGACGAAAAAAATAACTATGATTTGGAGAAGGAGAAGGAAGCAAAGGTTATTGACGGATTTTTAAACAAAAAATACGATTTAAGAAAAACGGAATCTCTGGTTCGTCAGTATAACCATAAAAAAGAAACTGGAACAACGGATATCAACATTGTTAAAGAGGTTTCATCTGAAAAATATATGATATTACCGGGAAATTCTCTTGATACAAAATTTCCTAAAGGCACTATTATAAATGGTATTTTAACGTCAATACCGTATTATAATCAGATTGAATATTCTGAAAAAGATTCCAAGAATAGTGAGTTTGAAATTGGAAGAGAAAAGAAACCGGAACTATTTGTAAGAAACATAGTTGACGTTATGAAAGTTGGTGCAGAAAACATGACTGAAGACGGTGTTATCATTATTAATCTCCATGACTCATATCAAGATGGTGTTTGTGTGGGTGTAGTTCCTTTACTAATCCTTGAGATGAAAAAAGAAGGCTTTTTCTTCATAGACCAGGTGATCTGGCAAAAATCAAATAATAAACCACAGGGAAATAAAACCAAAAGATTCACCAACGGTTACGAATCTGTACTAATATTTTCCAAATCTAAGGAGTACTATTATAATCAGCTGAAAATTTATGATTCACGCAAGTCAGCTACGGTCAAAAAAGGATGTTCAGAACAGGGAAACAAAGATTCCAACCTAAAAACTTCATATCATATTTCCAACCAATATAAAACAATGAGAAATTTTCTTTGTGATAATGATATTGAACAGATTTTAAAGTTGAATATTTCAAAAGAAAGGTCACAGCAAAGTGGTTTACAGACTGGATTTTTCGGCTCTTTTCCAACTTTGCTTCCAATTCCATTCCTGCTATCTTTTTTTCCAGAAGACGGGACGGTTTGGGATCCATTTGCGGGCACAGGGTCCGTTGGTCGTGCCGCATTAATGTTAAACCGCAGGGCAATTATGAGCGAACTTTACGATAAGAATATTCCAAAAATCAAGGAGGTTCTTGAAAAAGGTATCTCTCAATTCAATGAAGAAGATTACATTAATTTAAAAAATGATTTTCTCTCTTCTAATGATCAGACTGATCTAGCTGCCTAAAAATCTTTAATAGATAATGGTAATTTCTTTACCATTTCCTACAATTTAAACTAAATTTTATCACCTTTTTTAATTCACAGACTTTGTGAACAGGATGATGCATGTTTAAAATTAGAAACGGAATTACTTAAATAATAGACTATTTTAAAAATAAATAAAATATGAATAATATAATATTACAGCAAATTTCCTCCGCTGAATTGGTAGAAGAAATAAAAGAATCCATTTTAAAAGAATTAAAAGAAATTTTGAAATTGACAAACAGCAACTCCAATCAAAAGGATGAACTTTTATCTAAAAAAGAAGTTTGTGAATATTTTCATATTCATCAGTCTACTCTCCATCGTTGGGTTAATGATGGTAAGATCATCTGTCATTATTTGGGGAACAAAGTTTATTTCAAAAGATCAGAACTACCATTACTTTAATAAAGTGGAACTCAATATTTGAGTTCCATTTTTATTTTTCCATCTCCTCTGATAATTCCATTTTCTTAATTAAAATATCCTTTATCTTCTTAGCCTTATCAATAGATGTATTTTGATCATATAAATCGACCATTGATTGAGATTTATGCCCGGTGTTAATCATGACTCCTTCATCACCCAAAATATGTCTAAAATTCGTTACAAATGACCTTCTACAAATATGTGACGTAACCAATTCCCATTTGCTATATTCACCAATGACTTTCCGTTTGTTAACTAACTTTCCACCAATCATTATTTCTGTGATTTCGGCGGATTTACATACGGTTTTAATATAATCATTAAACCTTTGATCGGAAATTTTACGAGGAAATTGTCCATTTCTTTTCTGTAAAATGGATTTTACTTTTGGAGGTAAAAAGATGGTAATATTTTCTTTAGTTTTCTTTTGTGTAAAACTTAGAAAATCTTCTTCAAATATATCCTTATGATTAAAATTTAAAAGGTCTGAGACTCTCTGACCGGTATAACATCCTATTAGCAACCAATCTCTAGCGTTATCCAAGTAGTCAGAGTCCAAATCAATATATTCTATTTTCTGTAACTCAGAAAAACTTAAAGTAGGGTGCTTGTATTTTTTTGGATTTATGTAAAAACTCCAGTTAAATACATCATCGTTAACCTTATATTTTTTCGATTTGGCGAATTTGATAAAAGTTTTGATGATTTTTAACTCCTTTACAATGGTCGTTTCTGAATATCTATTTGTGATACACCATTGAGTAAAAGTATCCCGGAAATTATCATCGATATTTTGAATAGTTAATTTTGAATTGATTTTTTCAAGTTTATTTTTGATTACCCGGAATTTTTTAATTGATGCTAAAGTCAATGGCTTATGTTTACCTAAAGAATGGACACTTTTTTCGGTAATATATTCCTCTATAAATTTAGACATCAAATTTGATGAAACCGCCTTTTTTATTGATTTAATTTTCTCTTTTCCTCCAAAATTTTGATTGATAAAATTTTTAAGTTTTGTACTACTAATATCAAAGTTGTTACTTAATATAAAACAATATATTGAGGTCTTAAATTCACTAAGTTTAAAATTAAATTCATCAATAAAAGTATTTTGTTTTTTATCAATTTCATTAGTTGGTTTTTTCTTTTTAAAAGATTCACTGTAAATCTCCTTTTTAGAATCCCACTTTTCAGCTTCAATAGTAAATGGAGTTGAAACCACAATATTTGTTTGCCTATTTGGTCTGTATCGAAGACTAATTTTTACATTTCCATTGTTTTTTCTTAAATATAATTTTGTACTCATAATGTTTTGATTTAGGCTAAGATAAGGCGCGTAAAGTAGAGATAAAAGGCGGCAGTTTAGAAATATTTCACTAGCCACACACATGAAATATTATATATTTTGTACAATGAAATTGATGAGAAATGATTTCAAAAATTAATTTGGTGGTTACAAAATATGTTGCCACCACTATTGCTACCACAGAAGTGATATTTAAAGATATTCAATGAGTGAAGATGAGAAATGAAAAACCCTCTATATCGCTGATATAAAGGGTTTTTAGTTGTTAAAAGGTTTCATTACCTTTCATTCCGGTGGAGTTGGAGGGATTCGAACCCTCGTCCAAACAAGCAATACATAAGCTTTCTACATGCTTATTCTACTATTGATTTTCGACCGGAGGCAGAGAGTAGACACCCAACTTCCGGCTTATCTTCTAAGGTTTTCGAGTTTTAGCCAAAGCATCTAAAACCTTATTTCCGCATTCCTATATCCCAGGATCAAACGCCGCAGAACAGAGCATTTGTGGAATATCTTGCTCCCTTACTAAAGTCTTCGGGGAAACGCTTGATCTACTATACTTCGATATTAAGCTGCAAGAGCGAACTCTTCGTTGCCAGTTAAAATTTTGTAGCAAGGGATTAAAGAGATCGCGCTACGGTTCTCTGCATGCTTACTTACCCATTGACCTTGCTGTCGAAACCAGTCAACCCCATAAATAAAGTGAATGCAAAGATAAGACTTTTGTTTAAATTATGATTAATATTGATGGTCGCTTTTTTGATATTAATTATTTCTGAGAGCTTAATTCAATTCATATCAATAAAAAAGTGCCGAAAATAATCTCGACACTTTTAATAGTTAATCTCTGTTTTTCAATAATACCCAGCCGTTTAGCATGATTGTCTTTTTGGTAACAGGGTCTTCCCATGATAATTTATACCAATAAGTGCCTGTTGGGGCTTCTCTTCCTACATATTTTCCGTCCCAAATGGTGTTTTTAGCACTCGCTTTGAAGATTTCCTTTCCGTATCGGTCAAAAACACTTCCTGTAAAATTTTTGTATTTGCTTAATGGAGTTAAATCAAGCACATCATTTATTCCATCTCCATTGGGCGTGATCGCATTTGATAGAACAAAAGTGTAGTATTCTGTATAAGCATCACATAAAATACCTCTGTTTCTTACTCTTATAGGATATTGAGTGTTTTTTAAAACATTAGTAAATACATTTGAAGCTTGCCATATCACTCCATTGTCAATTGAATATTCTAATGGAAGAGGGCTGTTATTTTTAGCTTTAATCGTTAAAGAATTATTATTGTAAACAATTTCTAAAATTTCGGGAACAATAGTGTATGAAACTTTTGCACTGAAAGTTTTAGAACAGAAACCATTACTAATAGTCACAGAATAGGTTCCTGCCGCGGTCGGGTGAATAACCTGTGTAGTTTCTCCTGTACTCCAAGAATAAGTATAACTCGGCCCAGATAGAGCGGTTCCTGCATCTAAATTGGCTTTGTGTCCTTCACAAATTTCAGTATCCTGTAAAATGGATGTGATTTCTGGTACAACGTTGATCGTTATGGTTGTAGGAGCTGATGATACACAACCGTTTGTTCCTGTTCCTGTTACGAAATAGGTTGTGGTCGTTAATGGGGTTACAGTCTGTGTGTTTCCTGAGCCCGATAATCCTACCCAAACATAACTTACCGCTCCGGATGCTGTAATGATTGCAGATTCTCCTTTGCAGATGGTCATTTTAGAGCTTGTAAGAATAATGGTGGGTGGGGAAATGTTTTTCACAACATTTACACTCGCTTGTTTTACACATCCGTTGGGTGTTGCACTTGTGATTTTTAAAGTATAAGTTCCTCCGTTATTTACAGTCGGAGTTAAAGTATTGGCTCCTGAAACAATATTTCCGCCTCCTGAAGCTGTCCATAAATAAGTTGCTCCCGTTTGATATATAGATGAGGTTGCATCCAGCGTAATTTGAGGATTTGTACATGTAATTTGCGCCGGACTGGCAATATTCACAACAATTAAAGGATCCATTGTTACCGTTACAGATTTTTGATATTGACATCCTAAAGACGTTGTTACGGTTACTGTATACGTTCCCAGAGATATTATGGTTGCTGTGGCGCCCGTCGTTCCGTTCGACCATGAAAAAGTATTTCCGGTTCCTTGGGCAGTAGCATTGAGAATGGTGGATGAATTTTCACAGAACGTCAAATTTCCTGTTATCTGAAGATTAGGGTCAACCCCGTTTACCACCGTGAAACTCGCTGCACTACTTGTACATGTACCATTGTTATTGGTTAAAGTGTAGGTTCCGGCAGTCGTAACGGTAATAGATTGTGTTGTTGCTCCCGTAGACCATACATTTCCTGTTGATGCATTAGATGTTAAAGTTACTCCATTACCATTGCAGATGGCTGGCCCGGAAGCAGTGATTGTAGGAGCTGCATTTGTATTAATATTTAATTGCAATTGCGCGACTTTCGAACAAGTCGCCGATTTTACTCTTACATAAATCGTTGCATTTCCAGAAGTATATACAGTTAGGTTATTAATTGTGTTTGAATTTCCCGCCATCGCATCTGCTTGATTCAAATAAAAATCAAACGTCACGCCTGAAGTCGTACTAATGCTAGGCTGTGCGGAAGTAAGGTTAAATACTGCCGTCGAAGAATTTGAACATTGACTTAAGCTCGCATTTTGCACCACCGGAACCACGCCCTGCGTTACCGTGATAGATTTTTGATATTCACAGTTTGCTGGTGTTTTCACTGTCACTGTATATGTTCCCGCTGTTGAAACTGAGATTGTATTTCCTGTAGAACCGTTTGACCAAGTGTAAACATTTCCCGTTCCGGCTGCAGAAGCTGTTAATTGAGTTGGGGTATCACATAATATCGTATTTCCTGCAATTTGTACATTCGGATTGCTTTCCGCTGTAATGGTGATACTTGCAGGAACCGTTGCGCAACCTGCACCATTATTCGTTAATGTATAAGTTCCTGCCGATGTCACGGTAATAGATTGTGTTGTTGCTCCGTTAGACCACGTGTTTCCTGTGGCTTGGCTTGATGTTAACGTTACATTTCCGCCAAAACAAATCGTGTTTGAAGAACTTGTAATGCTTACCGTTCCAGATTGGGTAATGTTTAATTGCAATTGCGCCACTTTCGCACATGTCGCCGATTTTACTCTTACATAAATCGTCGTATTTCCAGAAGTATAAGTTGTTGGATTATTAATTGTGTTTGAATTTCCCGCCACCGCATCTGCTTGATTCAAATAAAAATCAAATGTCACTCCTGCTGTTGTGCTAATCGCAGTTTGAGCAGAAGTAAGGTTAAATACCGCGGTCGAAGAATTCGAACATTGACTTAAGCTCGCATTTTGCACCACCGGAACAACTCCCTGGGTTACAGTAATAGATTTTTGATATTCACAATTCGAAGGCGTTTTTACGGTTACCGTATAAGTTCCCGGTGTTGAAACTGAAATTGTATTTCCCGTAGATCCATTCGACCAAGTGTAAGTATTTCCTGTTCCAGAAGCAGAGGCTGTTAATTGAGTAGGAGATTCACATAAGACGGTATTTCCTGTAATTTGAACATTAGGATTACTTTCTGCAGCAATCGTGATGCTTGCCGGAGCACTTGTACATCCACCGTTAGTATTAGTCACTGTATACGTTCCGGGCGTTGTCACGGTGATGGATGGCGTTGTAGCACCTGTAGACCAAGTGTTTCCTGTTGCTTGACTTGATGTTAAGGTGACGTTTCCGCCAAAACAGATAGTATTTGAGGAACTTGTAATCGTAGGAGGAGAAAGGGTAGTAGTGTTAAGTTGTATTTGAGCTTCAGTGTCACATAGGGTAGAAGTAGGATCTTTTATGATGACCTTTATTGTTGTATTTGTTGAATATTGAAAATTAGTGGGGTTACTTATAGGTGTTGAGCTTCCCAATATATAGTAAGTAAAGATATAATTGGCTGGATTGCTGACCAATTGAGAATTAAAGGATGTTAAGTCTACCGTTGCGCTAGAAGAAGCATTTACGCATTTTGTTGCCGTAATAGTATTTTGTAAAAGAGATACTTTATCCACATAAATTTTTGCATTTTTAATTGAATGTCGTGATGTTGCACCACCTGTTGAAGCTGAAAAACCAAAATATCCCTGTGTCATATTTACCGCTCCTCCAGAGGGCTGAAAAGATTGGCTTACGATCTGATGGTTATCTATTTTTACCGTAATAATCCAATTGGCTGCATTGGCAGGATCAATTTCTCCGTTCACTTCTACATGACGATAATTTCCGGTAATAAAAGGAATGGTAGATAAAAGATCATTAGAATGATAGGTACTTCCTGCCGTATTATTCATTTCTATATTGGAGCTCACATTATTTGTGCCATATAGTATATGAACTTTACTCATTAATGACTCTGTGTAATTATTATAAGTATCAAAGCCTATCATAAGGCCTTCTGCATTATTTGGAATTCCTAAGCCCCCTCCTGAAATGTACGAAGTCGGTGGATTCGTAATATACCAAAAGGCAAGTCCGTCACCCTTTCCATAGGTAGGATCTGCGGCACCATCAATTCTGAAATCAAATTCTACTTTCCATTTATTACAGTATTTAAGATTGATAGGCGCATTCAGTTTAATACCTCCTGAGGTATTGTTCTGATTGGGGGTAAGTTGAATAAAGTCCCCGTTGATGCTAGCGGAAGAAACCAATCCCCAGCCGGTAGCATTTACAGGATTTCCTGAAAGTTGATAGGTTTGTGAAAAAAGGTTGCCGCATAGTGATACTAATATGGCAACAATAAATAAATATTGCTTTTTCATTACATGTGTTTTGCGCAAATGTAATGAAAATATTGAATAGGTTGGTATAGAATTTATTCAATTTTAAATCCTCATTTTTAATTTTTTAGCATTTGTCATAGAATAATTTTGTGTTTTAATAAAAAAGTTTTATTTTTGCAATCCAAAATGAGATGTAATATATGTTAATAATTCCAGTAAAAGACGGAGAGTCTATCGACAGAGCATTAAAAAAATATAAAAGAAAATTTGATAAAACGGGTACAGTTCGTCAATTAAGAGCTAGACAAGCGTTTATCAAGCCTTCTGTAACTTTAAGACAAGCTAGATTAAAAGCTGCTCACAAGCAAAGAAATCTTAGCAAAGAAGAACAGGCTTAAGAAAAATTTTCTTAAACACATACTAAGTTCACTCTTTAAATATTTATATTTGAAGAGTGAATTTTTGTTTTTATACATTGATAATATTTAAAGTGATAATTTACTACATAATACCAAATCACCGAGATCTTTGTTAAGCAGAGCGCCTTTGTGAGTCTTAAAACCAAATGGGAGTAAAAAGAAAACTTAGTGTTCTTTGTGTTAAAATATTCAAGCACAAAATAATATTCAAAAAAATAACATGTTAGATAAATTTTTAGAATATTTACAATTCGAAAAGAGGTATTCTCCTCACACCATTACAAGCTATAAAAAAGATCTTGAAGATTTTTCTCATTTCTATCTTAAAACAGAATCTTCCGAAGATATTTCTAAAGCAGAAAAAAAAATCATCCGAAATTTTATTGTTGAACTCAGTGAAAATAATATTTCTAAAAGAAGTATTAATAGAAAATTATCATCACTTCGCAGTTTTTATCTCTTCCTTTTGAAAATTGGTGAAATAAAAGTTTCTCCCGCTGAAAGTATTTCATCATTGAAATTTTATCCGGAAAGGCAAGTTCCTATGTCTACAGACGAGATGCAGGTGCTTGAAGAAAAGGTTTTTACTCAAATCACAGATGTGCTGGAAAAATGTATTGTTGAGGTTCTCTACCAAACAGGAATTCGAAAAGGAGAGCTTTGTGGTATGATGTTTGAGAATGTAAATATAGACGAAAATGAAATAAAAATAATAGGGAAGGGAAATAAACAAAGAATGATTCCCATTTCCGCAGATTTATCAAATTTGCTGAAAAGCTATTTAGAAATACGCCAGCCGCAAACAGAATATAAATCATATTTTTTTGTAAATAAGAAAGGGAAAAAACTCACCGAAAAATTTGTTTATGTGGTAGTTAATAAGTACCTTAGTATTATAACAACAAAAGAAAAAAGAAGTCCTCACATCCTGCGCCATAGCTTTGCTACACACGTTTTGGATAATGGGGCGGAGATCTCCAAAGTAAAAAAAATATTAGGTCATTCCAGCCTTGCAAGTACTCAAGTCTATACGAATGCTAATATCGAACAATTGAAAAAAGTGTTTAATCAGGCTCATCCAAGAGCATCAAAAAATGACGAATTATGAAGATCACAGTACAATCAATTGGTTTAACTCCTCACGAACCACTAGAATCACACATTGACAAAAAAGTAAGCAAACTCGATACGTTTTATGATAAAATTCACGAGTGTAAAGTGTTTTTAAAAGTAGAAAATAATGCCGATAAAGCCAATAAAACTGCCGAGCTTATTTTGGCGGTTCCGGGAGATGATATAGTAGTAAAAAAGACTACGACAAGTTTTGAAGAAAGTTTAGACCTATGCGTTGATACTGCTAAAAAGCTATTAATCAAGAAAAAAGAAATGGCGTAGTAAAAAAAGTTAAAAAAAGTTATTAAAAAATTTGAGAATTCAAAAAAACCGTTCTATATTTGCACTCGCAAAAAGGGAACAGCGTTCTTTTGAATTCTTTTTGATTTAATTGCTTCCATAGCTCAGTTGGCCAGAGCACGTGATTTGTAATCTCGGGGTCGTGGGTTCGAATCCCTCTGGAAGCTCATTTTAAATATAAAAAACCTGGGGAGATTCCAGAGTGGCTAAATGGGACTGACTGTAACTCAGTTGCTTCGGCTTCGTAGGTTCGAATCCTGCTCTCCCCACAGTTTTTTTTATTAAAAAAGTCTTGCAGGTTTCAAGAATTCTTCTTAGATTTGCAAACCGTTAACCAAGAGTTTTGGAAAACAAAATTGCGGAAGTAGCTCAGTTGGTAGAGCGTCAGCCTTCCAAGCTGAATGTCGCGAGTTCGACCCTCGTCTTCCGCTCAATAAAAATACTTGAAAAAGTATTTTTTTAACTACTGAAAAGCTCAGAGTAGAATTTTCTCAAAAGCTTTCAGTCTAAATATTAAAACGCTTCCATAGCTCAGTTGGCCAGAGCACGTGATTTGTAATCTCGGGGTCGTGGGTTCGAATCCCTCTGGAAGCTCTATTTTAATATACTATGTTTGGGGAGATTCCAGAGTGGCTAAATGGGACTGACTGTAACTCAGTTGCTTCGGCTTCGTAGGTTCGAATCCTGCTCTCCCCACATTTTATATTAAAAAAACTTGCATAACTAAAAGGTTTTCCCTAAGTTTGCAAAGCGTTTACCAACAGTTTTGGAAAACAAAATTGCGGAAGTAGCTCAGTTGGTAGAGCGTCAGCCTTCCAAGCTGAATGTCGCGAGTTCGACCCTCGTCTTCCGCTCAAAAAAAATCATGCTATACAGTATGATTTTTTTGCTTAATGCCGACTTAGCTCAGCGGTAGAGTGCTTCCTTGGTAAGGAAGAGGTCACGGGTTCAAGTCCCGTAGTTGGCTCTTAAAAAATCCCGAATAAATCGGGATTTTTTATTTTCTCACTTTTTCAAATTTATATCTGTTACTTCCGTTTCATAAAGTTGTTTAATTTATAATAGAGAAAATAAAATTTAAGAGATAAATTTTATTTTCTTTTCAGAATTTTCTATTATCCAATTGTTTTTTCTTTAAACCATTGTTTAAATAATCCCTTTCTTAATTCCTTCAATTAAAAAATTATCTGCTTAGTTATCATTTCAAAATCCTAAAAAATTCTTTACATTCGTATAAAATAATTTTCGATGAATATTCTTTTATTGGAAGATGATTTGATTCTTTCTGCGGAGCTTTGCAAGTTTTTAGAATCAAATAGTTTTACCTGCGATAAAATTTATGATGGAGAAACATTTCTTCGTCAGATTAAAAATAGTACTTACGATTTGTATCTGCTCGATATCAACATACCAAAAATAAACGGACTGGATGTTTGCCAGACCATTCGTTCTTTCGATAAAAATACGCCGATCATCATCATTTCTGCGTACGGAGATCTTTCGGATAAAAAAGATGCTTTTACAAGACTGGCAGATGATTATTTGGTAAAACCATTTCAGTTTGAAGAATTATTACTACGCATTAATTCATTATTGAGAAGAAAAACGCCATCCGAAACAACAGATCAGGATATTGTACGAGTTGATGATTTAATTGTGAATAAAACCGAACAGAAAGTGTATCGCGGAGGAAATGAAATCAATCTTACTCTGAAAGAATTTCAGCTATTGGTTTATTTGGCAGAAGCACAAGGAAGAACGGTTTCTAAACAGCAGATCACAGAACACGTTTGGGAACATAATTTCAATACGAATACGAATACAGTAGAAGTGTATATTAATTTCCTGAGAAAGAAAATTGATAAAGATTTTAAAGTGAAATTAATCCACACTCGTTCCGGATTCGGGTATTATTTAAGTCCGTTATAAAAGAATGTCTTTAAAAAGAAGGATTGCACTTACGCTTAGCATTGCTTTTTCATTACTTTTTGGTATTGTAATGGCGGTGATTTATATGTCTTTTAACGATTTCAGAAAAGATGAATTTAAAGAAAGATTCAGACAAAGGCTTGAATTTACGTCTCATTTCATTGCGAAGTCGAAAGATTTTGAAGAAGAAGCGCCTATCTTTTTTAATGAAAATTCAGATAACATTCTTTTAAATGAAACCATTTTAATTTTTAATGCTGAAAAAGAATTAATTTACAGCACCATTAAAGATCGAAATGTAACCTGGGACACTTCTTTGCTAAAGGAATTAGACGAAAAAAAAATAGTCTATTCTGAAAAAACGGTTCCCGAAATTTACGCGGCTCTTAGAAATATCAATGGAGAAAATTATTATATTCTCACAAGTGCCTATGATACCAATGGAAACTCGAAGCTTTCTTATCTTAAATATCTATTGATTACAGCTTATGTGATGAGCACGCTTCTTATCGGGTTTCTCAGCTATTATGTAATGGGACAGTTTTTGAAGCCACTGGAAGATCTTAATGTGGAAATTTCAGAAGTAACGGCACATAAGCTTACAACGAAAATTCCCGTTCAAGAATCGAATGACGAGATCAATGTTTTGGCACAGTCTTTTAATACGATGATTACAAGGCTTGACGATGTTTTTCAATCTCAGAAAGATTTTACGGCAAGTGCCTCACATGAAATTAGAACTCCGATTACCCGAATGGCTTTTCAGCTGGAAAATCTCATTAAATTTGAACAGCATTCTCCCGAAACATTAGCGTCTTTAAAGCAAATTCAGCGAGATGTGTATCAACTGTCGGATCTTACGAATTCACTTTTACTTTTGACAAAATTCGATAAAGAAAATATTCAGAGCATTTATGAAGAAGTAAGAATCGATGAAGTGATTTTTGAATCTTTTGAAGCGGTTGAAAAAAGCTACCCTAAATTAAGAATGAGCTTTCTTATCTCTGAGGATACTTCCGAAGATGCACTTCTTACGCTAAAAGGGGTTCAGTCTCTTTTGGATATTGTTTTTATTAATTTGCTTAAAAACGCCGCGATTTACTCAGACGATACAGAAGTAGATGTAATAATTAAAGAAACGAATGAACATCTTATTGTAGATGTAATTTCTCACGGCAGCACCATCTCCGAAGAAGAACAGGAAAAGTTATTCGATGCTTTTAAAAGAGGAAAAAATTCTCAGAATATTTCAGGTTCCGGGCTTGGCTTAAGAATTGTGAAGAGAATTTTAGAATATCACGGCGCAAAAATTACGTATACTTCACCTGCGGATTTGTTGAATAAATTCAGTGTAATTTTCAATAAATAAACAATTAATTTCCAAACCTTCCTTTGCATTCAGTTTTGTAATCTGTTTTTTTGTTAAACAGATCATTAATTTTCATTTAAAAATTTCAATAGATTGAGATTTGATATTTATTTTAAACAAAAAAATAATATTCAAAAGATCAATATTTATCGAGAAATTTAATTTTTTTTTAAGTATTCTTTAAGAGCATTTTAATAGCATAAAAGCATTTTTGTAAATTAAAAAGAAAAAAATGAACAAAATTGCAGGGGTATTTATCGTCATTTCCTCATTCGTGGCGGCCCAACAGCAAATGTCTCTTTTGGATTGTGAAGAAGCCTTTCAAAAGAATAATTTACAACTGCTTGCCGAACAGTACAACATCAATATGGCCGATGCAGATGTTTTGCAGGCCAAGATTTGGGAACTTCCACAACTGAGCGGCCAAATCAACGCTTATAATCCGGAAGACAAAAAAGTTTTTGATGTAGGCCACGCAAAAGGCGCACAAATAACACAACTGATTTACATGGGCGGCAAAAAGAAAAATGAAATTGCTTTTGCCAAATCTAACAAGGAGCTTGCCCAGCTTCAGTTTTCTCAACTTCTTGTGGATCTGCGATCTGAGCTTCGTTCCACATATTTTAACCTTTACTACGAAAAATTAAAACTTGAAAATACCGACAGGCAACTTGGGTATATGAATGATCTTTTGGCGGCATATAAGGTACAGTCTGCTAAAGGAAATGTTTCTCTGAAAGATGAAGTTAGATTACAAACCATTGTTATTCAGCTGAATAATGATAAGATAGGAATTAACAAAGATATTTTAGAACTTCAACAAAGCCTTCAGGTATTAACAGGAATCACCGATGATATTGAACCGCAACTTTCCGAAGCTGAAGCAAAGGAAACTTTAGCATTACAACCTTTTGGTGATGATGCTGAACTAAAAAAGAAAGCAATAGAAAACAATGCAGATTATCAATATAATTTAAAATTGATTGATAACAGCAAATTGTACGCTCAGTGGCAAAAATCTCTTAATGTTCCGGATTTGAATGTAGGAGCCGGATGGGATCAAAACGGAGGAACGTTTAAGAACGAGGTAAATTTAATGGTTGGGATTCCGTTGCCTTTATGGAAATCAAATAAGGGAAATGTGGAAAAAGCCAACTTCGCCATTCAGCAGAATCAAAAAAATGCAGATTTTCAAAGGCTTAATCTTGAAACAAAAGTTCAGGCAGCTTATAAAACCTGGAAATCTCAATACGATCAGCTTACCCAAATAAAATCTAACGATCTGAATAATATGGAACTGGTCTATAACGGAATGCTTACAAATTTCCGAAAAGGGAATGTGAGCCTTATTGAATTTGCCGATTTCATGGATAGCTATCGAGAGGCTGCCCTTCAGATATACGACATGAAAAACGAAATTATGCAATCTGCAGAACAATTAAATCAACTAGTACAAACGAAAATCTTCTATTAAACATGAAAAATTATATAATACCAATAATGGTGGCTTTGTCTGTCTTGTCTTGCTCAAAGAAAGAAGAAGATGCAAAACCACAGGCCAAAAAAGGTTTTGAATTAAGCAGCACTATGCTGAAATCAATAGATTTAGCAAAAGTTGAAAAAAAATATATAGAAGATGATTACAATTTTTACGGAAAAATTTCTGCCGATAAAAATAGTTATATCGATGTGTATCCGTTGGTGGGAGGAAATGTACTGAGTGTAAATGCCGAGTTGGGAGATTATGTGAAGAAAGGTCAGGTATTGGCAACCATTAGAAGTACAGAATTGGCAGAAGTGCAAAAAGATGTGAGCGATGCAAGGACAGATTTGGTTGTTGCGCAAAATAATCTTCGTGTTGCCAAAGAATTGTATGAAGGAAAATTAAATACCGAACGAGATGTACTGGAAGCCAAAAGCCAATTGCAGAAGGCTCAGGATCAAATGCAGAGAGCAAGTGCGGTGAGTACGGTTTATAATGTTAAAAAGGGAAATATTTACAGTGTGGTAGCGCCCATTAGCGGATATATCGTTCAGAAAAACATCAATAAAGATATGCAGCTGAGAAGTGACAGAAGCGAAAATATCTTCGATGTTGCCAATACAACCAACGTTTGGGCAATTATGAACGTGAATGAATCTGATATTGATAAAATCAGTCTTGGAATGAAAGCTCAGGTTTCCACCTTATCTTATCCGGATAAAGTTTTTGATGGTAAAATTGATAAAATATTTAAAATTATCGATCCCGAAACCAATGCGATGCAGGCGAGGGTGGTGTTGGATAATCAAAACGGATTGTTGATTCCTGAAAGTAAAGCTACCATAAAAGTAACCAATTCTGAAAATGTGAAGGCACTTACGGTTCCTTCTAAAGCAGTGATTTTTGATGACAATAAAACTTTTGTGGTGATCTACAACTCCCCGGCAGATGTAAAGGTAAGAGAAATAAAGGTCTTAAAGCAAGTGGGAGATACCACCTATATTGAAGATGGTTTGTCTGAAGGCGAGCAAGTGATTACCAATAACCAATTATTGATCTATCGTTCTTTGAATAGTTAAAATTTTATTTAAACCATAAAGATTTTGATTAAGAAGTTAAACATCCAATCTTACAGCATTCGTTTACGAATTCCTTAATAATTCTTAACTCCTTACATATCCTTAACGGTTCAAAAATAAAAAAACAAATTCAACGGCTTTTTTAGGTCATCAAAAAATCTATCATGAATAAATTCATTAAAAATATAATTGCTTTCTCGTTAAAAAACAAAGCATTTACCTTTATTTGGGTAGCGATTTTGGCGGTTGCAGGATTTATTAGCTTCAAAAATATGCCTATTGAAGCTTTTCCCGACGTTACCAATACCCAGATTGTCATCATTACCCAATGGAATGGGCGAAGCGCTGAAGAAGTAGAGCGTTTCGTGACCACGCCCATTGAGTTGGCTATGAGTCCGGTTCAAAAGAAAACCAGTGTGCGAAGTACCACAATGTTTGGGCTTTCCATTGTTAAAATTCTTTTTGATGATGGGGTGGACGACACTTTTGCCAGAAATCAGGTCAATAACCAATTACGAACTGTCAGCCTTCCTGATGAAGTAGACCCTGAAGTGCAGCCACCCTACGGACCCACCGGAGAGATCTTCCGATATACTTTGCAGAGTAAAACAAAAGATTCCAGAGAATTATTAACCTTACAAAACTGGGTGGTCGATCGTGCGTTGAGAGGCGTTCCTGGGGTTGCCGATATCAACGTTTTCGGAGGTCAGGATAAAGTTTTTGAATTAAGTATCGATCCGAGAGCGTTGGATAAATACAATTTAACGCCACTTCAGGTGTACGATGCAGTCGGAAAAAGTAACTTAAATGTTGGTGGGGATGTTATCGAGAAAAACGGACAGGCATATGTAGTTCGTGGTATTGGTTTGGTAAAATCCATCAGCGATATTGAAAATATTACGATTCATAACGATAACGGAAACCCAATCTTAGTAAAAAATGTGGCTCAGGTACACGAAGGTGAAAGACCAAGAGTGGGGCAGGCGGGATTAAACAATCAGGATGATACCGTTGAAGGTATTGTCGTGATGAGAAAAGGGGAGAACCCTCGTGAAGTTTTGGTAAATGTTAAGGCTAAAATTAAAGAGCTTAATGAAAAGATTCTTCCGAAAGATGTAAAAATGGTTACTTTCTATGATCGCGATAATTTGATGGATTTCACGACGGAGACCGTAATGCATAATTTATTAGAAGGAATTATCTTAGTTACGGTAATCGTTTTGATCTTCATGGCAGACTGGCGAACAACGCTGATTGTTTCCATTATTATTCCGCTATCCTTATTATTTGCATTTTTATGTTTGAAAATGGCAGGGATGAGTGCCAACTTATTGTCTCTGGGAGCAGTTGACTTTGGTATCATCATCGATGGAGCCGTCGTAATGGTGGAAGGGCTCTTCGTAATGCTCGACCACAAAGCGATTAAATACGGACAGGAAAAGTTTAACAAAATGGCGAAAGGTGGCTGGATTAAACAAACGGGAACAGGTCTTGGTAAAGCGATTTTCTTTTCAAAATTAATCATTATTACTTCGTTAATTCCGATTTTCTCGTTCCAAAAAGTAGAAGGGAAAATGTTCTCACCATTGGCATTCACATTAGGGTTTGCATTAATGGGTGCGTTGATCTTTACTTTAACTTTGGTTCCGGTGCTTTCGCACATCCTATTAAATAAGAATGTTAAAGAAAAAAATAATCCTTTCGTTAATTTCTGGGACAGAATTGTGTTGAAAGGGTTCAATTTTACCTTTAAACATAAAAAATTAAGCTTAATAGTTTCGCTGGCTTTCCTTGGAGTGACTTTATTTTCAGGAAAATTCTTAGGAACGGAATTTTTACCACAATTAAATGAAGGTTCACTTTGGATTACCGCAGAAATGCCGATGAGTTCTTCATTAAAAGAGTCGTTGAAAACAGCAGATCTTCTTAAAAAAGATATTATGAGCTTTTCGGAAGTTACCGATGTGTTAGCTCAAACCGGTCGAAGTAATGACGGAACCGACCCGAACGGATTTGGCTTTGTTCAGTTTGCGGTAAATCTTCAGCCTAAAGATCAATGGAAACGAAAGATTACTTATGAAGAATTGATTGAAGAAATTGATAAAAAACTGAGAACCTATCAGGGAATCACATTCAATTATTCTCAGCCGATTTCCGATAACGTAGCGGAAGCGGTGGCAGGTTTCAAGGCAGAAAACGGAATTAAAATTTATGGAGATAATCTCCAGACTTTAGATATTCTTGCTGAAAAAGTTTTGAAAGAAGTAAAAGATGTTAAAGGTGTAAAAGATGCCGGAATCATTAAAAATATCGGTCAGCCGGAGGTAAATGTAGTTTGGGACAGAGATAAAATGGCGGCTTATGGGGTGATGCCAGAAGACGCACAAACGGTTCTTGAAATGGCTTTCGGAGGAAAAACTGCTTCTGAAATGTATGATGGAGAAAGAAAATTCCCGATTAGACTTCGTTATTCTCAGGAATATAGAAAAGATGAAAATGATATTGCTTCATTGATGGTTCCTACGCAAGATGGCACGCAAATTCCTTTGAGAGAGATCGGAAGCATTGTAAAAGATAACGGAGCGGCGTTTATTTATCGTGATGATATTAAAAGGTATATCGGAATTAAATTCTCAATTCGTGACCGAGATTTAGGAAGTACGATTGCGGATGCTCAAAAAGCAGTTTCAAAATTAGATCTTCCGGATGGGTATTCTATCGGATGGACTGGTCAGTTTGAAAATCAGCAAAGAGCGTCGAAACGTTTAACACAAGTTGTTCCGATCAGTATTTTAGGAATTTTCTTCCTTTTATTTATTCTTTTCGGAAACATGAAAGATTCTCTTTTGGTTTTGGCGAATGTGCCGTTTGCTTTAATTGGAGGAATCATCGCTTTGCACGTTACAGGAATTAACTTCGGAATTTCTGCCGGAGTGGGAATGATTGCCCTTCTCGGGATTTGTATTCAGAACGGGGTAATTCTCATTACAGAGTTTCACCAGAATGTCAAGAACGGACAAAGTTTAGATGAAGCGATATTGCATGGAGTGAAATCAAGAACGCGACCTGTTATTATGACTGCATTAATGGCTTCTATTGGTTTGATGCCGGCGGCGCTATCAACAGGTATTGGTTCAGAATCTCAAAAACCATTGGCCATTGTGATTATCGGAGGATTAATTACGGCAACGGTTCTTACTTTATTAATTTTCCCGATTATCTTCTGGATCTTCAATAGAACCAAGAAATCGCAGCAAATTTAATTATTCTTTCATTTATATAATATTGAGTGAGCCTGAAACGAATTGTGTTTCAGGCTTTTTCATAAAAGGTTTTACAAAGATTTTCTTAATCAAGAAATTTGTGTAAATTTGCAGTCTCAATACTTGAAATATGCGGTTTGTACTTCATGGAATATAAATATTGAAACTTTTTTTTAATAAAAAGGTTTTGGTATGTAAAAATTCATTATATTTGCACACCGAAAATTTGAAAAACAATAAATAAATAATTTATAAATCATGGCAAAGGAAACGTTTAATCGTAACAAACCACACTTGAACATTGGTACTATTGGTCACGTTGACCATGGTAAAACTACTCTTACAGCTGCTATTTCTGCTGTATTAGCTAGCAAAGGTCTTGCTGAGAAAAAAGACTTCTCTGCAATTGACTCTGCTCCAGAAGAAAAAGAAAGAGGTATCACTATCAATACTGCTCACATCGAATACGAAACTGAAAAGAGACACTATGCTCACGTTGACTGTCCAGGTCACGCCGACTATGTTAAGAACATGGTAACTGGTGCTGCTCAGATGGATGGAGCTATCGTAGTATGTGCTGCAACTGATGGACCAATGCCTCAAACAAGAGAACACATTCTACTTTGCCGTCAGGTAAACGTACCTAGAATCGTTGTTTTCATGAATAAAGTTGACATGGTAGATGATGCTGAGTTATTAGAGCTTGTTGAAATGGAGCTTAGAGACTTATTATCTACTTACGAATTTGATGGAGATAACTCTCCAGTAATCCAAGGTTCAGCTCTTGGTGCACTTACTGCTGCTACAGAAGGTAATTCTGATGATAAGTGGTTCAAAACTGTTGAAGAATTGATGGATGCTGTTGATACTTGGATCGAAGAGCCAGTAAGAGATACAGATAAGCCATTCTTGATGCCAATCGAAGACGTATTCTCTATTACAGGTAGAGGTACTGTAGCAACTGGTAGAATCGAAGCTGGTGTTATCAACACTGGAGATCCAGTAGATATCGTTGGTATGGGTGAAGAAAAATTAACTTCTACTATTACAGGGGTTGAAATGTTCAGAAAAATCCTAGACAGAGGTGAAGCTGGTGATAACGTAGGTCTATTGTTGAGAGGTATTGAAAAAACTGACATCAAGAGAGGTATGGTAATCGCTAAGAAAGATTCTGTGAAGCCACACAAAAAATTCAAAGCATCTGTTTATATCCTTTCTAAAGAAGAAGGTGGACGTCACACTCCATTCCACAACAAGTACCGTCCTCAGTTCTACGTAAGAACTACTGACGTTACAGGTGAGATCTTCTTACCAGAAGGTGTAGAAATGGTAATGCCTGGTGATAACTTAGAGATCACTGTAGAATTGTTACAACCAATCGCTCTTAACGAGGGTCTTAGATTCGCGATCAGAGAAGGAGGTAGAACAGTTGGTTCAGGTCAGGTAACTGAAATCTTAGACTAATCATCTTAAAATAAATAAGCTTCCGAAAGGAAACTCTCGGAAGCTTTTAACTACGGGCATCGTCCAATGGTAGGATACCGGTCTCCAAAACCGTTGATCAGGGTTCGAATCCTTGTGCCCGTGCAAATAACAATTATGAGTTCATTTATCGATTTTTTAAAAGGTTCTTATAACGAATTCAGACATAAAGTTGAATGGCCGAAGTGGGCTGATCTGCAATCTTCTACAATCGTAGTAACAGTTGCAACAGTTATTTTGGCACTATTTACCTTTGGAGTTGACGAATTGTTTTCAAAAGCAATTAGCAACATAATAGGAATACTAATCAACTTGTTCAATTAATAATAAAAGTATTTTCCCATAATGAGCGAATTGAAATGGTATGTGCTGAAAGCAATCAGCGGACAGGAAAATAAAGTGAAAAACTATATTGAGACAGAAATCAAACGTTTAGGGTTTGAGCAGTACGTTACTCAGGTGGTTATTCCTATGGAAAAGGTTATTCAAATTAGAAACGGAAAAAAAGTTCCTAAAGAAAGACCTTACTATCCTGGATACTTAATGATTGAAGCTGATCTGATGGGGGAGATTCCACACGTTGTTAAGAACATTCCCGGAGTTATATCTTTCTTAAGTTTAACAAAAGGAGGTGATCCTGTTCCAATGAGAAAGTCTGAAGTAAACAGAATGCTTGGAAGAATGGATGAGTTATCAGAATTTGCTAGTGATGTTGAAATCCCTTACGTAGTTGGTGAAAACGTTAAAGTAATTGACGGACCATTCAACGGGTTCAACGGAACTGTCGAGAAAATTCTTGAAGATAAAAAGAAAATTGAAGTATCAGTTCTTATCTTCGGTAGAAAAACTCCTATGGAACTTAGCTATATGCAGGTTGAAAAAGTTTAATAAGTTTAAAACTTAAATATATTAAAGATCGCTTTTTAAGCGGTCTTTTTTTATTTCTATAAGCTAGAACTTTATACTTTCATGCAAAAGCATATAATTGTATCAAATTTTTTTGCTTCGAATGCGCTTAATGATCTTTAATTGTAGTATTTTTTTAGTTAAAATTTATTTTCAGTATAATTATTTATGTTAATGAAAATTTATCTTTAGTTAATTTACTATTAAATAATTTTTTCTTTTTTCTAAGTAATATTTTAATATATCAATTATTTGTGATAATTAACACGATCATAATGTCTCTTAAAAGAGATTTAAGTTATTATTTTACATCGTAATACTGGAGCGGCTTAGATTGCTATCAACAAATTGTGAAATAAATATTTGAATATTATTTACCATTCTCTGTAAATTTGTAAAAAATACATGGAATATGGAAAAAAAATTATTGGTAGCCGTTTCAATGGCTTTTTCAAGTTTATTTTGCGCACAAGTTGGGATTTTCACACCAAGCCCACAGGGAGTATTTCACATTGATGGTGGAAAGGATAATCCAACAAAGGATGCTCCTTCGGCAAGTCAACAAGCAAACGATTTTATTTTAACCGCACAGAAAGGGATAGGTACAGGTACAATTAGTATGGGATTAGGAACCACAGCTCCTACACAGAGAATTGATGTGGTAAATGGAACTATCAGATTAAGAACAGTAGCAAGTAGTGTTGGTAATTCTAGCGATAGATTGTTGGTAGCAGATTCAAATGGGGTAATAAAAGTCGCAGGGGGGGATGCATATTCTGTAGAAAATTCTGGTAACAGAGTATTAGATGCTCAAGGTGGTGCATCAATTAATGCATCTTCAGATTGGAGCGATAATGATTTTACTACATTAACATTAAATGAAGCATATGATCCTACAAACGCTTACAATCCTTCAACCGGAGTTTTTACAGTACAAACAGACGGTCTTTACACAATGTATGGAGTAACAGGTTTTAATACACCAAAAGACGGGTCGGGTGTATTTGACGGAACTTCGGGAACTGCATTTACAGCTTTGTTTGTAGATGGTGCCCGAGTAGCAACCAATCATAACGTTATTTACAGAGGAGCAAAAAACCCTAGTTCAGATCCTACAAGAGCAAATCTTTTCTTCTTAGTAAGTAATGCTACGATCTGGTTGAAGGCAGGGCAGAAGGTGACGCTTCAATTTATGACGTATGGTACTTCTAATATGGTAGGTAATTTAAGTGATCTTCAGATTAGTAAAGACTACTCTCACTTAATTATCAATAAGATATTATAATTTTTTTTCAAAGGTGTGAAATTGTGGCTTCCTTATATCTTCGGATATAAGGAAGTTTTTTATAATCTTTCTAAAAATCAATTATTTCCGTTTGGTATTTGAAAAATATTTCATACTTTTGCAAACCAAAAAGTAGGTTTATTGTTATGTGAGTGCATAACCTACTGAATAATAAATGCTTCCAAACTCATTAATTATTCAAATTTAAAAAACAAACAATGGCTAAAAAAGTCTTTAAAATGGTAAAGCTTCAGGTGAAAGGTGGCGCAGCTAACCCTTCTCCACCAGTAGGTCCAGCATTGGGTTCTGCAGGTGTGAACATCATGGAGTTTTGTAAGCAATTTAACGGAAGAACTCAAGATAAGCCAGGACAAGTTTTACCTGTAGTAATTACAGTATACGAAGACAAATCTTTTGAATTCGTAATTAAAACTCCTCCTGCAGCAATCCAGTTGATGGATGCGGCTAAGATCAAGGGTGGTTCTGGAGAACCTAATAGAAACAAAGTAGGTGCTGTATCTTGGGCGCAGGTTCAAAAGATCGCTGAAGACAAGATGACTGACCTTAACTGCTTTACATTAGATTCTGCTGTTTCTATGGTAGCAGGTACTGCAAGATCTATGGGATTAAGAGTAACAGGAACTAAACCAACTTTTAACGCTTAATACTTAAAGAAGAAAATGGCAAAATTAACTAAAAAGCAAAAGGAAGCTTTAAGCAAAGTAGAAAAAGGAAGAATCTATAACCTTGAAGAAGGTTCAGCTCTTGTAAAAGAAGTAAACACTGCAAAGTTTGATGCTTCTGTAGACATCGCTGTAAGATTAGGGGTAGATCCTAGAAAAGCAAACCAAATGGTAAGAGGTGTTGTATCTCTTCCTCACGGAACTGGTAAAGATGTTAAAGTTTTGGCTTTAGTAACTCCAGATAAAGAAGCAGAAGCTAAAGAAGCTGGTGCTGACTATGTAGGTCTTGACGAATATTTACAAAAAATCAAAGACGGTTGGACGGATGTTGACGTTATCGTTACTATGCCAGCTGTTATGGGTAAATTAGGACCATTAGGTAGAGTATTAGGACCAAGAGGTCTTATGCCAAACCCTAAATCAGGTACTGTAACTATGGAAATTGGTAAAGCAGTAACTGAAGTAAAAGCTGGTAAAATTGACTTTAAAGTAGACAAATACGGTATTATCCACGCTGGTATTGGTAAAGTATCTTTCGATGCTGCTAAAATCAAGGAGAATGCTCAGGAATTGATCTCTACTTTGATCAAAATGAAGCCAACTGCTGCTAAAGGTACTTATGTGAAGTCTATCTATTTATCTTCTACAATGAGTCCTGGTATTGCAATCGATACTAAATCTGTTAACTAATATTAAATCCTTAAGACAATGACAAAAGACCAAAAAGTTGTAGCGATACAAGAGATCAAAGACTTGCTTCAGGATGCTAAAGTAGTATATGTTGCAGATCTAGAAGGATTGAATGCTGGTAAAGCTTCAGACTTCAGAAGACAAGCTTTCAAGCAAAATATCAAAGTAAAAGTTGTAAAAAATACACTTTTACAAAAAGCAATGGAGCAAATCGAAGGAGTAGATTACTCTGAGATGTTCCAGTCTTTCAAAGGAAATTCAGCGATTATGATTTCTGAGACTGCAAACGCTCCTGCTAAATTAATCAAAGATTTCAGAAAGAAAGATGAGAAGCCGGCATTGAAGTCTGCTTTCGTTCAGGAAACTTTCTATATTGGTGACAATAACCTAGAGGCGTTGGCAAACATCAAGTCTAGAGAAGAAATGATCGGTGAAATCATCGGATTACTTCAGTCTCCAATCCAGAGAGTTGTTTCTGCTCTTCAAAACAAGCCTGAGACAGTAGAAGCTAAAGCTGAAGAAGCTGCACCTGCAGTAGAAGAAGCTCCAGCTACTGAGACTCCGGAAACTCCAGCTGCTGAAGGAGAAGCTCCAGCTGCTGAATAATTTACACTCAAAAAATAATCAATAATCAACAAAAACATTACAACAATGTCAGATTTAAAAAATTTAGCTGAAACGCTAGTAAACTTAACAGTAAAAGACGTAAACGAATTAGCAACTATCCTTAAGGATGAGTACGGAATTGAGCCAGCTGCTGCTGCTGTAGTTGTTGCTGCAGGTGGTGGTGAAGCTGCTGAAGAAAAGACTGAATTCGACGTAATTCTTAAGTCTGCAGGTGCTTCTAAATTAGCTATCGTTAAATTAGTAAAAGATTTAACTGGTGCTGGTCTTAAAGAAGCTAAAGATATCGTAGACGGAGCTCCTTCTGCAATTAAAGAAGGTGTTTCTAAAGACGAAGCTGAAGCTCTTAAGAAGCAATTAGAAGAAGCTGGTGCTGAAGTAGAATTGAAATAATTCTAGGTTTACCTAAAATATAAGACCTGAGTATTTTTACTCAGGTTTTTTTATGCTTTGAAGATGAAAATAGGGGCTGTTTTTAATTTTGTAGAACAGAAATAGTTCTTGTAGTAATCAAACTTAAACCTCAAAGGTTTTTAAAACCTGGGAGGTTTTGATCAGTTTTAAAATTAGAAAAGAGAATTGATAAAATCTCTGTGGTCTTTGATAAGTGGAACGGCTTTGTGAAGCTAAAAGTAGTTAGTTGTCAATAAAACTTAGTGTACTTTGTGTTCAATATGTTAAACTTCTTTAAGTGTTCTCATTTGTTGAAGGAGAATTTTTTAACGAGCAAAAATAGTTAGCATTCAAAAAAAAATATTAAATATTATTTCTCCGATCAATAAAGACTTTCTTGTGATTAGGGAACTAGAGGTCAGTATTTTATTACTGCAACTATTGTAAATGTGAATAAATTTTTGTAATTTTGCTCCTCTTTTGGCGCGAAAAATTGTATATAAACCTGTAAAATATTAGAAATCAACTCTTTCATCAAAATGAAAGGGCTTTCTTGTATACGGACGTTATCACGATCCTTGCCTCAAAAGTAATAAAAATATTTTGCATTACGCTGTGAAAAGATATACCAGTGTTGCAATATAGGAATAAGATTCTGTGAATCAAGTAGAAAAATTAAAGGCTATTCTTAATAGCGCCAAACATTATAAGGTCTTTAGTTGTTTCTCCGTCGCAGTTTTATTATTTCTGATATTTTTTTAATCAAAATATTTTTTAACCCTTTCTTAAAAGTTTTATGAGTAAAACACCAGCAACAACCAGGGTAAACCAGAGAGTTAACTTCTCTTCGGCGAAAGGAAAAATTATCACTCCAGACTTTTTGGATATCCAAATTGAGTCTTTCAGTGAGTTTTTTCAGCTAGATACCCTTCCGGAAGACAGAACAGACGAAGGTTTGTATAAGACTTTCCAGGAAAATTTCCCGATTACCGATTCTAGAAACCAATTCGTATTGGAATTCTTAGATTATTTGGTAGATTCTCCACGTTATTCAATCGATGAGTGTGTGGAAAGAGGATTGACGTATTCAGTGCCTCTAAAAGCTAGACTTAAATTGTATTGTACAGACCCTGAGCACGAGGATTTCCAAACGGTAGTTCAGGATGTATATTTAGGACCTGTTCCTTACATGACTCCGTCTGGTTCATTTATTATTAATGGAGCAGAGCGTGTTATTGTAACTCAGTTACACAGATCTCCGGGTGTATTCTTCGGACAGACTTACCACGCAAACGGAACAAAACTTTATTATTCAAGAATTATCCCTTTTAAAGGATCTTGGATGGAATTTACAACTGATATCAACAGCGTAATGTACGCGTATATCGACCGTAAGAAAAAATTACCATTAACGACTTTATTAAGAGCGATCGGGTATGAATCTGATAAGGATATCCTTCAGATCTTCGACCTTGCTGAGGAAGTGAAAGTTTCTAAAGCTGCCCTGAAAAAAGTGGAAGGAAGAACATTGGCTGCGAGAGTATTGAACACTTGGTTCGAGGATTTCGTAGACGAAGATACCGGTGAAGTTGTTTCTATCGAAAGAAACGAAATCATCTTGGATAGAGAAACTATTCTTGAAAAAGAACATTTAGATCTTATTCTTGATGCTGGTGTGAAATCTATCTTGATTCACAAAGAAAACAGCAATGAATTCTCTATCATCCAGAATACATTACAGAAAGACCCTACGAACTCTGAGAAAGAAGCAGTAGAGTACATCTATCGTCAGTTAAGAAATGCAGATCCGCCAGATGAGGAAACTGCAAGAGGAATTATCGAAAAATTATTCTTCTCTGAGCAAAGATATTCATTAGGTGAAGTTGGACGTTACAGACTAAACAAAAAGTTAGGTCTTAACATCCCGACTACAACAGAGGTTCTTACAAAAGAAGATATCATTGCAATCGTAAGACACTTGATCGAATTAGTAAACTCTAAAGCAGAGGTTGATGATATCGATCACTTATCAAACAGAAGAATTAAAACTGTTGGTGAGCAATTGGCAGGACAGTTTGGTGTAGGTCTTTCAAGAATTGCAAGAACTATTAAGGAGAGAATGAACGTTAGAGATAACGAAATCTTTACTCCGCTTGACCTTGTTAATGCTAAAACTTTAACATCAGTAATCAACTCGTTCTTTGGTACCAACCAACTTTCTCAGTTCATGGACCAAACCAACCCGCTATCAGAGATCACGCACAAGCGTAGACTTTCTGCACTAGGGCCTGGTGGTTTATCAAGAGAAAGAGCAGGTTTCGAGGTTCGTGACGTTCACCATACTCACTACGGAAGAATTTGCCCGATTGAAACTCCGGAAGGACCAAACATCGGTTTGATTTCATCTTTAGGTATTTATGCTAAAATCAACAGACTAGGTTTCATCGAAACTCCGTACAGAAAAGTAGAAGATGGTAAGATTGATCTTGCTGCTGATCCTATCTACTTAAATGCTGAGGACGAAGAAGACAAAGTAATTGCTCAGGCAAACGTTGAATTGAGTGATAATGGTGATTTCTTAACAGACAGAATTATTGCAAGATTGGATGGTGACTACCCGGTAGTTGAGCCATCTCAGGTTAACCTAATCGACGTTGCACCAAACCAGATTTCTGGTATTTCAGCTTCATTGATTCCTTTCTTGGAGCATGATGATGCGAACCGTGCATTGATGGGATCGAACATGATGCGTCAGGCGGTTCCTCTATTGAAGCCACAAGCTCCAATCGTAGGTACAGGTCTGGAACAACAAGTTGCGAGAGATTCAAGAATTTTGATCAATGCTGAAGGTACAGGTACTGTAGAGTATGTAGATGCTGACAGAATTGTGATTAAATATGAAAGAAGCGAAGACGAAGATTTAGTACAATTCGAGTCTGCTACTAAAACATATAAATTAACTAAGTTCAGAAAAACTAACCAGAGTACAACAATTACCCTAAGACCAAACGTAAGAGTAGGTGATATTGTGGAAAAAGGACAGGTACTTTGCGACGGTTATGCTACTGAAAAAGGGGAATTGGCTCTTGGTAGAAACTTAGTGGTTGCGTTCATGCCTTGGAAGGGTTACAACTTCGAGGATGCGATCGTAATCAACGAAAAAGTTGTACGTGAAGACTGGTTTACTTCAATTCACGTAGATGAGTATTCTCTAGAAGTTCGTGATACTAAATTAGGTATGGAAGAGCTTACAGCAGATATTCCTAACGTTTCTGAAGAGGCTACTAAAGATCTTGACGAGAACGGTATGATCAGAATCGGTGCTGAAGTAAAGCCTGGAGATATCATGATTGGTAAAATTACTCCAAAAGGTGAATCTGACCCGACTCCTGAAGAAAAACTTCTTAGAGCAATCTTCGGTGACAAAGCTGGTGATGTAAAGGATGCTTCATTGAAAGCAGACTCTTCATTAAGAGGTGTTGTTATCAACAAAAAATTGTTCTCAAGAAACATTAAAGATAAAAAGAAGAGAACTGAAGAAAAACTTAAACTTGAAGAGATTGAAAACACTTACAAGGCTAAGTTTGATGATTTAAGAAATACTTTAATTGAAAAATTAAATATTCTTGTTAGCGGTAAAACTTCTCAGGGAGTTACCAATGACTTAGATGAAGAAATCATCAGCAAAGGTGTGAAATTCACTCACAAATTATTGACTTCAGTTGAAGATTATGTTAACGTAAGCGGTTCTGACTGGACGGTTGACAATGACAAGAATGAATTGATCAAACAATTAATTCACAACTATAAAATCAAATTCAACGATATTCAAGGGGTTAAAAACCGTGAGAAGTTTGCACTTTCAATCGGAGACGAATTACCAGCAGGTATCATGAAGTTGGCTAAAGTTTACATTGCTAAGAAACGTAAACTGAACGTAGGAGATAAAATGGCGGGTCGTCACGGTAACAAAGGTATCGTTTCAAGAATCGTTCGTGAAGAAGATATGCCATTCCTTGAAGACGGAACACCGGTAGATATTGTATTGAATCCACTAGGGGTACCTTCCCGTATGAACATCGGTCAGATTTATGAAACAGTTCTTGGATGGGCTGGTCAGAAATTAGGATTGAAGTTCGCTACACCTATCTTCGACGGAGCTAGCTTAGACCAGATTACTGAATATACTGAAAAAGCAGGAGTTCCTAAATTCGGTCACACTCACCTTTATGATGGTGGTACCGGAGAAAGATTTACTCAGGCTGCAACAGTAGGGGTAATCTATATGTTGAAACTAGGTCACATGGTTGATGACAAAATGCACGCACGTTCTATTGGTCCTTACTCATTGATTACTCAACAGCCGTTAGGAGGTAAAGCTCAGTTCGGAGGTCAGAGATTCGGAGAGATGGAGGTTTGGGCACTTGAAGCATTCGGTGCATCGAATATCCTAAGAGAAATCTTGACTGTGAAGTCGGATGACGTGATTGGTAGAGCGAAAACTTATGAAGCAATTGCTAAAGGTGAATCTATGCCTGAACCAGGTATTCCGGAATCATTTAACGTATTACTTCACGAGTTACAAGGTCTTGGATTAGACGTAAGATTGGAGGAGTAAATTAAGATTTAATTATTTAAAAATTAAAGAATTAATTAACTCCGAGATGATAAGAGCGAAAGTGTAACAGCTTTCAATCTTTAATCTTTATAATCAAAAATAAAATTATGTCAAATAAAAATAAATCAAGTAGATTTAATAAAATAACCATCGGTTTAGCTTCACCGGAGTCTATTTTACAAGACTCAAGAGGAGAGGTTCTTAAGCCGGAAACTATTAACTACAGAACGCACAAACCTGAAAGAGACGGTTTGTTCTGTGAAAAGATCTTCGGTCCTGTAAAGGATTACGAATGTGCTTGTGGTAAATACAAGAGAATTCGTTACAAAGGGATCGTTTGTGACCGTTGTGGTGTAGAAGTTACGGAGAAGAAAGTAAGAAGAGAGAGAATTGGGCACATCAACCTTGTTGTTCCTATCGCTCACATCTGGTATTTCCGTTCTTTACCGAACAAAATCGGTTACCTTTTAGGAATTCCTTCTAAGAAATTAGATATGATCATCTACTACGAAAGATATGTAGTGATTCAACAAGGTATTGCTAAGAAATTAGACGGTTCTGATTTCGAAAACATGGAGTTCTTAACTGAAGAAGAGTACCTGGATATTATGGAAACTCTTCCTATCGAGAACCAATATCTTGACGATTCTGATCCAAACAAATTCATCGCTAAAATGGGTGCTGAAGCTGTTGAGGAATTATTAAAAAGAATCGACCTAGATGCATTGTCTTTCGACTTAAGACACAAAGCTCACAACGAAGGTTCTAAACAAAGAAGAACTGAAGCTCTGAAAAGATTGAACGTTGTAGAAGCATTGAGAGGTGCTAATACAAGAATGATCAACAGACCGGAGTGGATGATCATGCGTGTACTTCCAGTTATCCCACCAGAACTAAGACCATTGGTTCCGTTGGATGGTGGACGTTTCGCTACTTCCGATTTGAATGACCTTTACAGAAGAGTAATTATCAGAAACAACCGTTTGAAGAGATTATTGGAGATCAAAGCTCCTGAAGTAATCTTGAGAAACGAGAAGCGTATGCTTCAGGAATCAGTAGATTCATTATTCGATAATACAAGAAAATCTTCAGCTGTAAAATCTGAATCAAACAGACCATTGAAATCACTTTCTGATTCATTGAAAGGTAAGCAAGGTCGTTTCCGTCAGAACTTATTAGGAAAAAGGGTAGATTACTCGGCACGTTCGGTAATTGTTGTAGGTCCAAACTTACAGCTTCACGAGTGTGGTATTCCTAAAGATATGGCTGCGGAACTTTACAAACCATTCATCATTAGAAAACTAATCGAGAGAGGTATTGTAAAAACAGTAAAATCTGCAAAGAGAATTATTGATAGAAAAGAGCCGGTAGTATATGATATCCTAGAAAACGTGATGAAAGGTCACCCTGTTCTATTGAACAGAGCACCTACGCTTCACAGACTGGGTATTCAGGCTTTCCAACCTAAGATGATCGAAGGTAAGGCAATCCAGCTACACCCGTTAGTAACAACGGCATTCAACGCCGATTTCGACGGTGACCAGATGGCGGTACACTTACCGTTAGGTCCTGAAGCGATCCTTGAAGCTCAGTTATTGATGCTTGGTTCTCAAAACATCTTGAACCCTGCAAACGGTTCTCCAATTACGGTACCTTCTCAGGACATGGTTCTTGGTCTTTATTTCATGACTAAAGAATTGAGCTCTACAGAAGATATGAAAGTAAAAGGTGAAGGTCTTGCATTCTATTCTCCTGAAGAAGCGGAAATCGCTTATGCTGAAGGTAGAGTATCTTTAAATGCTAAAGTAAGATGTAGACTTCCGGTAAAAGAAGACGGTGAAATCGTTACAAGATTAATCGAAACTTCTGTGGGTAGAATTTTGTTCAACCAAATTGTACCTAAACAAGTAGGATATATTAATGAACTTCTTACTAAGAAATCATTAAGAAACGTTATCGGTAAAATCCTTGATGATACAGATTTCCCTACAACTGTGAAGTTCTTGGATGCAATGAAGGATTTAGGTTATTCAAACGCATTCAAAGGAGGTCTTTCTTTCTCATTAGGAGACATCGTAGTTCCTGTTGAGAAAAAGCAAATGATTGCTTCATCTATTGAAACAGTAGACGAAATTAGAGCTAACTATAACATGGGTCTAATTACCGATACTGAACGTTATAACCAGGTAATCGACGTTTGGACAAACACCAACGCCGGATTAACTGAAATGATCATGAGCAGAATGAAAACTGACCAAGGTGGTTTCAACTCTGTATACATGATGCTTGACTCTGGGGCGAGGGGTTCTAAGGAACAGATCCGTCAGTTATCAGGGATGAGAGGTTTGATGGCGAAACCGCAAAAAGCTGGTTCTACCGGTGCGGAGATCATCGAAAACCCGATCCTTGCAAACTTTAAGGAAGGTCTTTCCATCTTAGAATACTTTATCTCTACCCACGGTGCTCGTAAAGGTCTTGCGGATACCGCTCTTAAGACTGCCGATGCTGGTTACTTAACGAGAAGATTGGTAGACGTTGCACAGGATGTTATCGTTACAGAAGATGACTGTGGAACTTTAAGAGGTACAGAAGTTACTGCACTTAAGAAAAATGACGAGATCGTTGAAAAAATCTCTGAAAGAATCTTAGGTAGAGTTTCTCTTCATAATATTTATGATCCGGAAAGTGATGAATTAATCGCTGAGGCTGACCAAGTAATTACTGAGCAATTAGCTAAGAAAATTGAGGCAGCAGGATTAGAAGCTGTTGAAGTACGTTCACCATTGACTTGTGAGGCTAAAAAAGGTATCTGTGCGAAATGTTACGGTAGAAACTTAGCAACAGGTAAGATGATCCACATGGGTGAAGCAGTAGGTGTTATCGGTGCACAGTCAATTGGGGAACCGGGAACTCAGCTTACGTTGAGAACCTTCCACCAAGGGGGTACTGCAGGTAACGTTTCTGAAAATCCTTCAATTGTTGCAAGAAGAGATGGTATCGTAGAAATGGATGAAGTAAGAACTATTACTTCTGAAGATGAAAACGGTAATACAGCTGAGGTTGTAGTATCTCGTTCAACAGAGTTCAGATTAGTTGCTGATAATGAGTCTAGAACTCCATTAATGGTAGCTAACGTACCTTACGGATCTATATTATCTGTAAAACCAGGTGATAAAGTAAGCAAAGGTGATACAATCTGTAGATGGGATCCGTATAACGCGGTTATCATTGCAGAAACTTCAGGTAAGGTAGAGTACGAGGATATTATCCAAGGTATTTCATTCCAACTTGAAATTGACGAACAAACAGGATTCGAAGAGAAAGTAATCTCTGAATCTAGAAATAAGAAAGCCGTACCTACCTTGAAGGTGGTAGATTCTAAAGGTGTTGAGCAGAAAGCATACAACTTACCGGTAGGAGCCCACTTAATGGTAAACGATGGTGAAAAAATTAAGGCTGGTAAAGTTTTAATCAAGATCCCAAGAAAATCTGCAAAAGCAGGGGATATCACCGGAGGTCTTCCGAGAGTTACCGAACTATTCGAAGCAAGAAACCCTTCAAACCCAGCGGTTGTTACTGAAATCGACGGGGTAGTTTCTTACGGAAAAATTAAGAGAGGTAACCGTGAATTAATCGTTGAGGCTAAGACTGGTGAAAGAAAAATTTATTTAGTTAAATTATCAAACCAGATCTTGGTACAGGAGAATGACTTCGTAAGAGCTGGTTCGCCACTTTCTGACGGTTCAATCACTCCAGACGATATCTTAAGAATTAAAGGTCCAACGGCGGTTCAGGAATACTTGGTAAACGAGATTCAGGAAGTTTACCGTCTACAAGGGGTAAAAATCGACGACAAGCACTTCGAAATCATCGTAAGACAGATGATGACAAAAGTATCTATCGTTGATGGAGGTGATACTCAATTCCTTGAAGGAGCTCTTGAGCACAAGTATGACTTCTTAGAAGAAAATAACAGAGTATTCGGTCTTAAAGTAGTTGTAGAAGCTGGTGATTCTAAAATCTTCCAGCCAGGTCAGATGATCACTGCAAGAGAATTAAGAGACGAAAACTCTAAACTGAAGCGTGAAGATCAAGCATTAGTTCAAGTAAGAGAAGCTTTACCGGCTACAGCGACACCTGTACTTCAAGGTATTACCAGAGCGGCTCTTCAAACTAAATCATTCATGTCTGCGGCATCGTTCCAGGAAACGACTAAGGTTCTAAACGAAGCGGCTGTTGCAGGTAAGATTGATGATCTGAACGGTCTTAAAGAAAATGTAATTGTAGGACACAGAATCCCTGCAGGTACAGGTCTTAAAGAATATCAGAACGTAATCGTAGGTTCTAAGAAAGAATTCGAAGATCTTAACTAAATTTAATGATTCGGAAATTTGAGGTTTGAAATTATTTTTATATTTTCACAACCTCAAAATTTCGAATAAAAAAAATATTTTATAACAATGGACAACAATCAAAATCCACAAGACGGGAACATCAATATCGAATTGAACGAAATGGTAGCTGCTGGAGTTTATGCTAACCTTGCTTTAGTAAACCACTCTCCATCTGAATTCGTTGTAGACTTCATCCAATTAATGCCGGGTGTACAACAAGCGAAAGTAAGATCAAGAATCATTCTTGCTCCTCTTCACGCTAAGAGAGTACTTACTGCTCTTCAACAAAACATCACTAACTACGAGCAACAATTTGGTGAAATCAAAGAAGTTGAGCCTTTCGTATTAGGTGGAAACAACGTACAAGCTTAAGATTTTCTTAATCATACATAAGAATGCCTCAATTTTATTGGGGCATTTTTTTATTGCCAAATTTCTTATCACCTTTAAATTTCGTCCACAAACTCCCCACATTACCCTAAAAACCCTCAAACTCTCTATATTCCTCTCCTCAACAATCCTCAAAATCCATATTTATTGTTAAATATCTTTAATAGATTAAAAAAATATACGACAGATTCTTCAATTGTATATATTTGCTTTTGGATATGAATAACGATATGATAAACAACCAATTTATTCTTGATAAATTTGGGTTCTTGGGTAGTGACTTTTCTAGCGAACTCCAAAAGCATGCGATTATAACGAGTATAAAAGCAAAAACTGAAATCATCAGAGAAGGGCAGAAGAACAAATATGTTCCTTTTTTGATCAAAGGTTCCATAAAAGTATATTCTCTGAATGACGGACGAGAACTAATCTACTATTATATCAGACCCAATGACAGCTGTCTGATGACCTTTTCCTCCATTTTTACAGATTATACCAGCAGAGTATACGCCATTGCAGAAGACGAATCAGAAGTGATGTTAATTCCCGTTTCTGTCGTTCATGAATGGTTGATAAAATATCCGGAGATCAATCGTATTTTCTACAGCGAATACGACAAGCGTTTCTCCGATGTTATGAATATGGTAAATGATGCCGTTTTCCACAGACTGGATAAAAGAGTGTTGAATTATATCAAACAGCAAATTAACATCACCGGAAACAATCCCATTAAGCTTACTCACAAAGAAATTGCCAACAATTTAGGGACTTCAAGAGAAGTTGTGAGCCGAGTATTAAAAAAAATTGAAAATGAAGGCGAAATTTTGCAAAGCAAAGAAGGCATCAGAATCCCTGAAAATGAAAATGTTAGACGTGTCTAATTTATATTGTTTTAATTAATTTAATATTATGATTGATAAAAACAATTTCATTGGTGACTTTTATCACACACTTTTGAATTCATAACGCAATAAGTTTGTCATACGAATAATTAAACAAAAATTTGTATGACAAAAACTTTCTTCTTTTTGTCGATGTTCGCTTCAATTCTTGCCTATTCTCAGGAAGATTTGTTGAAGGATATCGATACTATCAAAACACCCGAAATTCAACAGCCTGCCTTTAAGGCGCTGCAGATTGTCACGGGACAATCCACAAAATTAGCTGCCAAAAACGAATGGTACATCGTTGTTGCACACCGTTTTGGAGATGTAAGCAAAGGGTTCAAAGATTTCTTTGGTCTAGATGATGCTTCCACCAAACTGGGCGTAATCTATGGCGTTACCGACGGACTTACGTTAAGCCTTTCAAGAGAAACGAATATGAAAACTTTTGAGGGTGGCGCAAAGTACAAACTGGTAAAACAAAGCGATAATTTCCCGGTTGACATCGTAGGTTACAACGTAATGGCTGTAAATACAGATCTGGATAAAGACAATTATCCTCATCTGAAGTTTGGCGACAGACTTTCTTACCTTACACAGGCTTTGATCTCGAGAAGATTTAGCGAGAATTTTTCTTTGCAATTAACGCCGTCTTATGTTCACAAAAATCTTTACGAACCAATTGTTGAAGACAAAAATCAGTTTCTTACAGGGTTGGGAGGTCGTTACAAAATCTCTAAAAGAGTTTCTATCAACGCGGAATATTTCGTGAATTTCGATAACCACAGTTTCTATCAAAATCCTTTGTCTTTGGGCTTGGATATTGAGACGGGAGGTCACGTTTTCCAGCTTTTATTCTCCAATTCCCAGCTGAATTCGGATATAGGATATCTTACGAATGCTACCGGAAAATGGGGAAAAGGACAGGTTTTCTTTGGGTTTAACCTTTATAGAGTTTTTTAAAATGAAAAAATTATTCTACATATTATCAGGTTTTGTTTTCCTTATTTCGTGTGAAAGCAGAACCTATGAAGAAATTTCAGATAACACACCAATCACGGAAGTGGTAAAATATAATACCGCAGTAAAGACCATTATTGATAACAATTGTATCGGTTGCCACGGAGCAGGAAGTTTTAAACCATTAACAACTTACAGCGATGTGAAAACCAATATCGATGCGATTATCAACAGAATTCAGAGACAGAACGGTGATCCGCTGAAAATGCCTCAGGGTGGCTCTTTATCGGGAAGCCAGATCAATGTTATTGTTCAATGGAAAGCAGATGGGCTTTTGGAAAATTAAATGTAATGAATATGAAAAAATCAGCACTAATTATTGTATCGTTAGTATTGTCGAACCTTGCTTTGGCTCAGAAATACAGCTCGAAAACCGGAAAAGTAACCTTTGAAGCATCGGTTCCTTTGTTTGAAGATATTTTTGCTCAGGATGATAACAATGTTGTCGTTATAAATGCAGATACCGGTGATATCGCTTCGGTTTCGGCGGTGAAAAATTTCCATTTTAAAACGAAATTAATGGAAGAGCATTTCAACGAAAATTATGCAGAAACGGCAAAATATCCGAAATCAACATTCACTGGAAAAATTGCCAATTTTGATAAATCTAAATTAACGGCAAATCCGCAGAAATATACCATTCAGGGAAAATTGAATTTTCACGGAGTAGAAAATCCTGTGACATCCAATGCAACGATTTATTCAAAAGACGGAAAAATTTATGTTCAGGGAAGTTTCATGGCGAAAGCGGCAGATTATAAAGTAACCATTCCTAAAATGGTAATGAAAAAAGTAGCTGAAACTGTAAAAGTAGAATACAATTATGTAATGGCAAAACCATGAAAAAGTTAATTCTATTATTAAATTTTTTACTGAGTTTTACCTTTATTTCTGCTCAGGAAAAGGCAAGGTCAATTTTCGATATTGCCCGAAGCGGAACAGTGGATGAAGTAAAAGAACAGATGAAGCAGAACCCGGATATCATCAATCAAACCAATGAAAATGGCTTTTCGCCGCTTATTCTGGCGTGCTACAGAGGCAATGTGGAAGTTGCTAAATTTTTGATGGATCATGTGAAAGATATCAATTATAAAAGTCAGGAAGGAACGGCATTGGCTGGGCTTTCTGTAAAGTATAATAAGGATTTGGTAACGTATATTTTATCTAAAAATGCGAACCCAAATATCGCGGATGCTACAGGATTTACCCCCTTATTCTGGGCTGTAAAATTCGGAAACAAAGAACTTACGGAATTACTGCTTCAACACAAAGCCGATAAATCGATCAAAGATGCGCAGGGAATGACTCCTTTTGAATATGCGCTGCAAACAAACAATAAAGAAATCATCAACCTCTTAAAAAATTAAAATATGAAAAAAGTTCTACTAACATTAAGTTTGGCTCTTGCTAATTTTGCATGGGCACAGTTTAGCTCAGGAACGGTAAGTTTACCGGCTGCCGGAATGACGGTCAAGTTGGATACCAACGCGACTACAGTAACAATCACATTAATTGGTGACAGTAATTCTATGTTGGGAATTGGTTTTGGAAATGTGGGAATGGCATCGGGTTCGGACGGTTTTATTTATAATTCTTCGGCAAATAGAGATTATACTTTTAGCGGAATGACCACGCCAACGGCAGATGCTTCCCAAGATTGGACACAGACTTCTAACACGGTTTCAGGAAGTACAAGAACGGTTGTTGCCACGAGATCTCTTAATGGCGGAAGTGGTGATTTTCCTATTTTGAATGCGGCAGGTTCCATCAATATTTTCTATGCAAGAACTGCAGGAAGCCAAAGTTTAGGCTACCACAGTGGAAACAGAGGATATGCAGCCTTGACGATGGGAGCCACATTGGGAACAAGTGAAACGACTTTGGCTAATAAAAAAGTGACGCTTTATCCAAATCCGGCAAAAGAAACTGTGAGTTTTAAAAATACCGATAAAATTAAGTCTGTTGATATTTATGAAGCTACAGGAAGAAAAGTAAAAACTGTAATGGTAGACGGAGAAAATATCAGTATTAATGATTTAAAATCCGGAAATTATTATTTTGAAATCACTTTGAAAGACGGAACAACTTCTTATCAACAATTGATTAAAGAATAGTTGAATCGAAATCTTGAATAATCATAATCCTGGAAGTCTAAGCTTTCAGGATTTTTTATGATCTAAATTAAAAGTATTTCAATACATTTATCTGCAATTTATATTTATGAGATTATTTTAAAAAGAAAAATCAACATTACAGAATTATGATAATCGACCATAAAAAATATGACTTATTTGGGAAACCTTTATTGCATAAATTGGTTTTAAAATCACCCTTTACCTTTGATTTTCCCATCACGGATAATGCCTGTTTTTTATATATGCTGGAAGGCGAAATGCAGTATAAACTGGATGATGAGAAGAAAAATCTGCCGGCAAAACATTCGCTATTCCAGAATTGTATTAAATCTGACAAGCAGATTAGCAGCGAAAACCTAGATAATAAGAATGAAATTCTCATTATCAATTTTCACCCCGAAATACTCAAAAAAATTTATGATAAAGAGTTGCCTCAATTGCTTAAATCTCAGAAAGAGGTAATTTCAAATAAATCAATTGAAGAGATAAACAATGATTTTTTAATTCAGAAATATATTGAAGGATTATTATTTTATTTTGAAAATCCTTCTTTGGTAAACGAAGAGCTTCTTATTCTTAAACTGAAAGAAATCATTCTTTTACTTTCACAGACCAGGAATATTGAAGCGGTTCAGATAATATTATCGCAGCTTTTTTCGCCAGCGACTTATAATTTTAAACAAATCATAGAAGCTCACCTGTTTTCTGATATTACGATTGAAGAGTTAGCAAAGCATCATAACCTCAGCGTTTCCTCTTTCAAACGCGAATTTGCAAAACATTATAATGATACCCCAGCCAATTATATTAAAACGAAGAAGCTGGAGAAGGCGGCCGAATTGCTTTTGGTTTCTGATGAACGTATTTCTGAAATTGCCTTCGATTGCGGATTTAATGATCTTGCCAATTTTACCAGAAGCTTTACCGAAAAATATAATGTTCCGCCCACAAAATATCGGTTGAACCAAAATGATAAATAATTGAGCCAATTCGCAAAGTACTTTTTTTGAATCTGATGCAATTTTGTAATGTTAATTAAGACATACAATTTTAAAAGAAAACAAATTCAAAAAAATACTAAAATGGGACTATCAAATTTAGGAATTTTCCACACGGTTATTGGCGTTGTTGCCATTGTATCTGCTTTAATATCATTTATCAGATTCGGTAAAATTAATTTGAAAAATATGTCGGGTAAGATTTATTTTTATTTTACGATCATCACTTCGCTTACCGCATTAGGAATTTCCAAGCACGGAGGTTTTAATGCAGGACATATACTATCTTTACTTATTTTAATTCTTGTAACCGCTGCATTTTATCTCCACAGCAAAAAAGAAGGTCATAATAAAACTCGTTATTTTGAGAATTTTCTCATGTCGTTCAGTTTTCTGCTGTCGATGCTTCCCACTGTCAATGAAACTCTTACCAGAGTTCCGGTTGGGCATCCTTTGGCTAAAGATATCAATGATCCGTTAATCGGTAAGACTTTGCTTGTGATTTTTATACTTTTTATTATGGGATCGGTTTATCAGATTATCAAACAAATGAAAATTAATAAATTACAAAAGAATTCATTTAATATTTAAGCAAAGATAAGTGTTAATTAATCGAATTGATGAACATTTTTTAGTTTTAATCATATTTAAATTTATTTTAATCCATATAATTTTTCATTCAGAAAAACAGGAGGTAACTTTGCTGAAAATTTTTATAATGAAGCGAGGATTACAATTTTTACTGTTGATTTTTTCATTGGCAGTTTTTGCTCAGAAAGAAACGGTGGATACCGCACAGGTCGTTATTCCTAACAGACATAACAGCGTTGATGCACAGACAAAACCTTACGTAATCATGATCTCTACCGATGGTTTCCGTTATGATTATGCTAAAAAATACAATGCCGAAAATTTGTTGAAATTTTCTAGCGAAGGCGTTCAGGCAAAAGCGATGATTCCGAGCTATCCGAGCATCACTTTTCCGAATCACTGGTCTTTAATTACAGGATTATATCCTTCTCATCACGGTTTGATCGATAATTTTTTTTACGATTATAAGAGAAAAGAAACGTATGCAATGAGCAATAAGAAAAATGCGGAAGACGGAAGCTGGTACGGCGGAATTCCGCTTTGGGCATTGGCAGAAAAACAGGGGATGGTTTCAGCTTCTTTAATGTGGGTGGGTTCTGCGAGTGAGGCAGGAGGAAAAAGACCAACGTATTATTATCCTTATCACGAAAAATTCACACCCTCTGAAAAAGTGGAAAAAGTTGTGAATTGGTTAAAATTACCGATGGATCAAAGACCGCATTTTATTTCATTATATTTCCCCGAAGTTGACGGAAGCGGGCATCATTTTGGTCCGGATACAAAAGAAACCGAAACGGCAGTTCATTTGGTTGATAATGCGATTGGTGAATTGGTGCAGAAAGTAAATGCTTTAGGATTGAAGAACGTCAATTTTGTTTTTGTTTCAGACCACGGAATGATAAAAGTTGATGGCGGAACTCCGTTAGAAATTCCGGCAATGCTTTTTAATAAAGAAAAATTTGATTTTTATAATTCTCAGACTTTATTGAGAGTATATGTAAAAAATCCGGCGGATGTAAAAAGTGCTTATAAAGAATTGAAAGCAAACAAAACGGATGATTATGAAGTATATCTGGATAAAAAATTACCAAAATATCTTCACTTTGGAACAAAAGATGATAAATATGACCGAATCGGGCAAATTTTATTAATTCCAAAAGCTCCAAAGATCTTCCTGGAAAAAGGTAAAAAAACGTCTGTTGGAAAACACGGATACAATCCAAAAGAAGTTCCTGAAATGAAAGCCACATTTTTTGCCTGGGGACCCGAATTTAAAAATAATCTGGTCATCAATGAATTTGCTAATATTAATGTTTATCCTTTAGTTGCAGATATTTTAGGATTAAAAATTGATCAACCTATTGATGGTAAATTCAAGGTACTAAAAGGAATTTTGAAAGAGAAAAATAGAAAGTCCCGAAGGGACGACTTATAATAGGATAGGGTTTTAACCCTATCAATTTATCAAAAAATAATTTCGGCGAGCCTTTGGCTCGCCGAAATTATTTTTTAATAACGTTTTCAATGAGTTTTTGTTTCAAGACAAAAGAAATTAAGCATTAAACTTATCAGCAAATTCCTTCCCAAAATTTTCTAATTTAACGTCTCCATTCACAACAGAACCATGTTCAATAAAATCCTTTTGCACAACACCTGTTCTGATTCCTCGTCCCATTTCAGTATACAATTCAGCCATTTCCTGAGGTAACCCGGCCTGAAGCATTCCGTTTAGAGAATCTTCATCTTTAAACTCAATCCATGGTAGTTCTGGTTTTCCAATAGCATTTCCAAAAACGGTTGCAAAATCAGATGCTGGGCGAACATCACTCACAATATATTTCACATTCTTACCTTCAAAATTGTTAACTAATTCTTTCGCTGCAGCCTTTGCAATATCAGTTGGATGAACCAATGGAACTGTTGCCGTTGAAGGGAAATTAGACCCAATAATTCCTGCATTTTTAACTAAAGGAATATCATTGAAGAAATTGATATAAAAATATCCGGCTCTTAAGAAAGTAACAGAAGTATTTTCCAGTTCATTGTAAAATTTTTCGATAAAATGAAGCCCTTTAATCGGTCCGTTTTCAACAGGAGATTCTACACCGATACTGCTGAGCATGACAATTCTTTTAACTCCGGTTTGCTTGATAGCTTCAGCATAATTTTTCCCGGCATTAATGGTGTTTTCAACGATATTCGTTCCACCCATATTCGGAGGAGTCATTAAAAATGCAGCATCAGCATCTTGAAAAGTATTCACTAAAAAGTTTAAATCCGTGATCGATCCAATTGCTGCTTTTGCACCTAAATCTTCAATTTCAGACTTTTTAGCATCATTGCTGCTGATGATAGTGATGTCATGATCTTCTGCAATTAATTGTTGAGCAAGAGGTTTTGCTACATTCCCTAATGAACCTGTTATTACAATTTTCATAATAATTTTATTTTTTGTTGATAATTACTTTTTTATTTCCTGATACAAAGGTATATTTGTACTTACTTTTATACAAGTACTTACCCTAAAGTGTGTTTAATTATGACAGCTATTAAAGAAAGTTCAACCATTCAGCAAAATAAAAAATATGCACTCGATTTATGCCCTGTAACGTATGTGATGGAGAAAATCGGTGGATTTTGGAAGCCAATTATTTTATATCATCTTTCGAACGGTGATAAACGATACAGCGAATTGAAGCGCGCGATTTCTGCCGTTACAGAGAAAATGTTGATTCAGCATTTAAAACAGCTCGAAGCCGACGGCTTGGTCATCCGAACTGCAAAACCTGTAGTTCCTCCCCACGTAACCTACGAATTAAGCGAAGCTGGAAAAGGGTTAATTCCTGTGATTAACTCTATGGCAGAATGGGCTTTTAAAGATATGGATGGAAAGTATAGTAATTAATGTAGCAAAGTATATTTAAACTCATTTTAAATTTAACCGCAAAAGAGGCAAAAGCCTTTATTGGGTTTATTTAAAGTCTTTCAAAAGTTTGCAAAAAGAAAAAATCTTTGATTTTTTTTACTTATGTGCTCTTTTTTGAATTTAATTATTCAACTTAAAATAACTAAAGTGTAAAAATCTTTTGCTTCTTTTGTGGTAAAAAAATTTAAACAAGTTTATAATCTAAAATGTAACTTCTATCAACTATCAACTATCAACTATCAACTATCAACCATAAAAAAGACCCTCCAAAAATGAAGAGTCTTTCAGTTAAAATATACGAAGATTTATAGAGATTGCATATCAATCACGAAACGGTATTTCACGTCGCTTTTCAGCATTCTTTCATACGCCTCGTTGATATCCTGCATCTTGATCAATTCAATATCAGAAACAATATTATGCTTTCCGCAGAAATCAAGTAATTCCTGAGTTTCAGCAATTCCTCCGATTAATGATCCTGCTACAGAACGACGTTGGAAAATCATTGGTCTTGTGCTTGGAGATTCATTTTCAAATTCACCTACAAAACCTACCAATACTAAAGTTCCGTTCAGGGCAACTGTGTGCATATAAGGGTTGATATCGTGTTCGTAAGGAACGGTATCGATAATGACATCGAATTTACCTTTTACAGCATCCATCTGATCTTGCTCCGTAGAAATCACCACGTGATCTGCTCCTAATTTTTTAGCATCTTCCGTTTTTCCCGGCGTTCTTGAAAATAAAGTTACTTCAGCGCCCAAACCTTTTGCCAGTTTAATTGCCATGTGTCCCAAGCCTCCTAAACCTACAACCGCAACTTTAGAATTCGGACCAACGTTCCAATGTCTCAAAGGTGACCAAGTTGTGATTCCTGCGCAAAGAAGTGGTGCAACGGCAGCCAGATCTAAGTTTTCAGGTACGCTTAATACAAATCCTTCATCTACCACAACTTTTTGAGAATAACCTCCAAAAGTCTGTCCGCCCAAATGTTTGTCGTGTCCGTTATAAGTTCCTGTGAAACCGTTTTGGCAATATTGCTCAAGATCGTGTTTACAGCTTTCACACTCTCCACAAGAATCTACCATACAACCTACGGCAGCCAAATCTCCAACTTTAAACTTAGAAACTCCGCTTCCTACGTTGGTAATTCTTCCCACAATTTCGTGTCCCGGAACCGCAGGATACATAGATCCGCCCCAGTCATTTCTTGCAGTATGAAGATCTGAGTGGCAAACTCCGCAATATAGAATTTCAATTTCTACATCTTGTGGCGTTACCTCTCTTCTTGTAATATTTAATTCCTTTAAATCGGCAGTGCTCGATTCTGCTCCGTAAGCTTTTACTGTGAATGTACTCATTTGTCTTTTCGTTTAGTTTAAATTTTAAATATTCCTGACTTTTTCCGATACAAAAGTCGAAACTTTTACCTGAATCCCGCTTATATAAATTACAGAAAGATTTACCAATTTTACTGAAACGGTGAAATGTCCGCCGGAAAGTGGTAATTTTGAATAAGAATAAAAGTGTATTTCATGGAAGATCAAAAGGTTGAGGTTTATAACAGCGTTTCGGAATATAATAAGATGGCGAACCATGAAACCATGCATCCGCTGGTGAGTATTATTGATTTTTCGAAGTCGGATCCTATCTGCCAGTTCCGAAGAACGTTTGGTTTTTATACGGTTTTTCTTAAAGATATTATGTGTGGCGATATGCATTATGGAAAGCACAGCTACGATTATCAGGAAGGAACTTTGGTTTTTATCGCTCCTGGGCAGATCTATGGAATTAATAATGACGGAAATTACGTTCAGCCGGGAGGTTATGCTTTGATATTTCATCCGGACCTGATTAAAGGAACCAATCTCGGGAAAAATATTAAAGACTATAATTTCTTCTCTTACGAAGTTCATGAGGCCTTGCATCTTTCTGAAAAGGAACGTGAAATCGTCCTGGAATGTTTTAAAAATATTAAGCTTGAATTAGAACAATCCATCGATAAGCACAGCAAGTCATTAATTGTGAATAATATTGAATTATTTTTGAATTACTGTATGCGCTTTTATGACCGCCAGTTTTTAACCAGAGATCATGTAAATCAGGGTGTTATTGGTAAGTTTGAAAATTCGTTAGATGAATATTTAAAATCTGATAAACCTAAAAGTCTCGGTTTCCCGATGGTTAATTATTTTGCTGAACAGCTTAATCTTTCTGCTAATTATTTCGGAGATCTGATCAAAAAAGAACTGGGAATTTCCGCACAGGAATATATTCATAATAAATTGATAGAAGTGGCCAAAGAACAGATTTTCTTTCCTTCAAAATCGATCAGTGAAATTTCTTACGATCTTGGGTTTAAATATCCACAGCATTTTACACGACTGTTCAAAAGCAAGGTTGGGGTTTCTCCAAGCGAATTTAAAGCATTGAATTAATTTTTTACGCAGGCGGGAAGCCGGAAGCGGGCGGCTAGAAGTTAATGGCTTTTTCAGATAGAATCTTAAACCAGCAACTATCAACCAAAAACCATCAACCCTCAACAAAAAATCGTAAATTGTGATTGAAATAAGCTTATAGCCAAATGTTTACTGTTAAAAGCCTAGATCCTATGACATCACAACAAAAACTCGGAACTCATACTTTTCAGACTCCTTTTGGGAAAATTTTAGCCTTAAAGGAAAATGGAATTATTAAAGCTAAAAGCATTCGCTATGCTCGATCGGAGCGTTATCAAAAGCCTGTTCCGATAGAGAATTCTCCTTCAGAAATTATTTTCCCTGAAAAAACACCGGTTTGTCCACAAACGATCAGTCCGTTGGTTGAAAGAATGATCGGCCCGACGCATATTGAAAGTTTTGAAGTTGATGAATCTCCCCAATATCTTTCTGTTTTTCGTCCGGAGTTTATGAATGAAAATGAAAAATTACCCGTTGTAGTCTGGATTCATGGCGGTTCCCATGAAATTGGCTGTGGAGATCTTCCAACTTCCAATCCTTCAGTTTGGGTTAAAGAGCAAAACATAATTGTGGTTACCGTAACTTTCAGATTGGGATTATTTGGATTTCTGGGAGGCAACGGGGATAGAATTCCCAACTTGGGATTATTTGATATTATTGAAGCTTTAAGATGGATTCATCATAATATTCATGGTTTTGGCGGCGATCCAGGAAATGTAACCCTTTTGGGACAGTCTTCCGGTGGCGATGCCATTGCTCATTTAATGATTTCGGATGGTGTAGAAGGGCTTTTTCAGCGGGTAATTATCCCAAGTGCTCCGTTGGGATTACGACATAAACGTCAGAAAATGTCTGAAGAATTTCTCAGAAAAACAGAGCATTTGAAAGATGAAAAAGATGTTTTAAAAATGATGGATGAATATAGGAATTTTGTTCCGTCAGTAATGAAATACGGCTTGAAAGCAGCCATGCCTTTCGGTGTTCAGTATGGTTTTCCTCCTTTATGTTCAGAAAACGAATCGACAGAAAAGTGGAAACAGAACGCCAAAAAATATGATGTACTGATAGGATTTAATCATGATGAGACTTCCTTTTATTTAAAAACTTCGGAAAAACTGAACAGATATTTCATAAAAGGAATGGGTTTGAGTATTTTAAATAAACTGATCAGGTTAACCACCGAAATAATTTATGAAAAACCTGCGAAGATATTTGCTGAAAATTATACAAAAGCCGAAGGAAATATTTATTTATTCAACATTCACTCTAAACTGAAAACTAATTATTTAGGTGCTCCTCATTGTATTGATTTGCCTCTTGTTTTTGCAGACAAAGAAGCTTGGAAAACGGCAGATTTACTGAAAGATATTTCTTTGGAAAAGGTGGATGAACACGGGAAAAAACTTCGTTTTGCATGGGCAGAATTTGCGCGAACAGGCAATATTTCCAACACAGATTTCTCGGAAATTTTAAACCTTCAAAAACTAAATTTTTCGACAAAATGAAATTGTATTAAATATAATATTATTAGATATTTATGAAATAATATTCATCATTGTGTGATATTTTATGTATATTTAAAAGAACTAAACATAAAATATATCAATCATGAAAAACAAACAAAATCTAAGAAAGATCGATCGTGAACAACTTAAAACAATAAAAGGCGGAATTGCCATTCGCGACCGATACTGTTGTAATTATAATGAAGATGGCTATTGCTGCGAATGGGCAATGGATATGTGGAGCTGTCAACATATTTTTTGCTAATCATTAATTAATAAAATAAAGCATACACAACCAAATGTGTATGCTTTTTATTTTTAATTTATTCAGATTTAGGTATCCAAACACTTACATTTCCAGCCGGAACAGGGAAGTTTCCCCAACCGTTTTCATCAATGGTCACTGTTTCTTCAAATCTTCCTAGGAAATCATAAAATTCCTGTCCGATATATTTTTCACCCATTTCCATAGGTTTTTCATAGGCTTCTTTATTACTTAAAACAACTGCACATCCTGAATGTTCTTCATCGCCTTCACGAACCCAACCCAAACAATTGGCATCTTCAAAATAATCTTTTTCTTCGCCATATGCATAATATTTTCTGGCTTTTAGCAGTTCTTCAATCCCGTCAACTTTATCCAAAAATATTTCCTGATCATTGCCTTCTCTGTCTTTATCCACATAATGCGCACCGTATAAATCGGGATAAAATACACAGGGATAACCATCTTTTCGCAATAAAATAAGTGCATAAGCCAAAGGTTTAAACCACTTTTCAACAGGAGCTTCCAAATCCTGCAAAGGCTGAGTATCATGGTTATCCACCAGACTCACCGAGTGAAGCGGATCTGCCTGCGTAAGCGTTTCATCAAAAATCCGTCGCAGATCATAAGAACTTCCTTCATGAGAAGCCGTATGAAAATTATTGTGAAGCGAGCTGTCGAAAAGACTCATACATCCTTCGGTTGCTTCAATGTATTTTTGTAGTAAATTTAATTGCCCGGGCGCCCAGTATTCACCAACAGCAAATATATTTTTTCCGGAATTGGATCGTAGCAGTGTCAGCCATTCTTTATAAAAATCAAAAGAAATATGTTTTAAAGCATCTAGTCGCACACCGTCGAAATCGGTTTCATCAAAATACCATTTCGCCCAGCTATTCAGCTCTTCCCGAACAAAAGGATTACGATGTTCCACATCATTATACATCAGGTAATCATAGTTTCCTTTTTCATCGTCAATCATTTCCTCCCATTCTGTTCCGTACTCATTTTTTATCTTGAAAATATGAGAATCCATTCCTTCAGCATAATCTACGCCGCTGAAGCAAGTGAAATTCCATTCAAAATCTGAATATTTTTTTTCTCTTCCGGGGAATGTAAATTTGGTATACGACTGAATTTCGATCTCGTCTGAAATTATTTTCTCACGATTTTCTTCGTCTACTTTTACGACTTTAAAAGTTTCCAGCTCGTCGCCGCCGCCTTTATGTCCCAAAACAATATCAACAATCACCTGAATGTTTTTTTCTTTTAAGGCTTTAATCGCTTTAATATAATCGTCTTTGGTTCCGTATTTTGTGGGAATTGTTCCTTTCTGATCAAATTCACCAAGATCAAAAAGATCATAAGCATCGTAGCCAATAGAATGACCGCCGTTTGCGCCTTTGTAAGCCGGAGGAAACCACACCGAAGTGATTCCTAAATCAGATAAATAATCTACGTTTTGTGCTGCTTCTTTCCAAAGCTTTCCATCCCCGTCTGAATACCAGTGGAAGAACTGAATCATCGTTTCATTCATAAATTGTAAAATTTGGTACTAACAATTTAGCGAAAAAAATCGAGATTATCAATCCTCAAATTCTGTAAACGGAATTTTTAGTTGAACGGAAACCTGTTTTTTTTCTTCCGTATTAAGATGAGATAATGATAAACCCAGCAAACGAACAGGTTTATCGAACGGTCTCAGTTCCCAAAGTTTTTTTCCGGTTTTGAAATACTGGTCAGAAGACGAAAAATATTCTTCTTTGGTAATGCTTCGCGTAAAAAGAGAGAAATCTTTATATTTAATTTTCAGCGTTAATGTTCTTCCGAGAATATTATTTTTTTGCAGTCGGGTATGAAGTTCTTCACTTAAACTTTCCAGTTTTTCATTTACCTGTTGCTGGTCAAATAAATCTTCAAAAAAAGTTCTTTCCACCGCGACACTTTTCTGTATTCGATGAGGTTTTACTTCCGAATTATGAATTCCGCGAACGACATTATAATAATAGCCGCCGGATTTTCCGAACATTCTCGTCAAATCTTCTATTGATCTTTTCTTTAAATCTTTTCCTTTATAGATTCCTAGGCTAAACATTTTATTAGCCGTAACCTTTCCAACACCGTAAAATTTTTCAACGGGTAATTCTTCAAGAAATTCTTCAAGCTTGTCGGGATGAATGGTTTTTTGTCCGTTTGGTTTATTGATGTCTGAGGCAACTTTAGCTAAAAATTTATTGACGGAAATTCCGGCCGAAGCAGTTAATCCTGTGGCTTCAAAAATTTTCTGACGAATTTCTTTAGCAATCTGATTGGCAGATTCTATTCCTTTTTTGTTTTCTGTAACATCCAAATAGGCTTCATCCAGAGAAAGTGGTTCTACCAAATCGGTATATTCGTAAAAAATTTCCCTGATTTTTTTTGAAATTTCTTTATACCGTGCAAAACGCGGCGGAACAAAGATAAGATGCGGACATTTCTCTTTTGCTGTTTTACTGGGCATCGCAGAACGAACTCCGAATTTTCGGGCTTCATAACTAGCTGCAGAAACGACACCTCTGTGCCCGCCACCCACGGCAATAGGTTTTCCCTTTAGCGTAGGATCATCATGCTGCTCTACGGAAGCATAAAATGCGTCCATATCAACGTGAATTATTTTGCGAACGGGAAAAGAAAAATCCATACCGCAAAGATATGGATTAGTATTTTTTAAATTAATTTCTTTTGTCTTGAAACAAAAGAAACAAAAATTCAAGACTTGGAAATTTCAACTAAAAATAAACTCTGTTCTCTAAAATTCTAAAACTCGCGCGAATTAAAATTTTGTTTTTCAGTTCTAAATTCCTCTCGCGCTCAAACAGTAGAATTTTTTTACGCTCACAGATTTTATTTTCTTAACGTCTCAATTTCCTATGTCGATTTATTTGAGTAGTTTATCAATTGTTGATTGAATTTCAGGATCTTCCGGAGAAATAGCATAATATTTTGCAATCGCCGATTTCTGATCGATCACCATATATCGTGGGATCCAGTTTAGGTCAATATAATTATTGAAATCATTTTTCCAGCCTGTTGAAAACCAATAATTTTCTTTGTCTTTCATTTCGAATCGCTCAATACTTTTTTCAAAACCTTCTCTGGAACGGTCTAGTGAAAGGAATACAAAATCAATATTCTTATTACTTTCTTCCAGTTCTTTGGCTTTCGGAAGCGCTTTTAAACAATCTCTGCACCATCCGGCCCAAAAATCGATCACTAAAACTTTTCCTTTATGCTGATCAAGAATTTGTTGTATTGTTACGGTTTTCCCTTCTTTGTTTTCCAATTTCTGAGCTAAAGCTTCTTTAGAAAAACTGGTTTTTAAAACTTTCGGAACCTCCTGTGCATAGCTAAGTCCGAAAATGTTTATCATTAAAATTAATAGTAACTTTCTCATTTTTTCAATTTCATTTTATGCAAATCTAAACAATGAAACGCAATTTGAAACTGGTTTCTTATTATTTAGTAAAAATTTAAGAGATTGAATTTTTCTATAAATGCCTATATTTTTCGCAGATTAAGTAAAAAAATTAATTAAACATTAAGTGATTAAGATTTTTAAAACTTTATGCTTAAATGGCTTAAACCAAATTAATTTATTGATTTCTTAATTTTAAAACATTGTAAATTACTTAAATTCTTAATGTTTAAAAGAGAAAATAAACAAAGTTTATTTAAATTAAGAAAATTAAGATGTCAAGTTTAAATTTATTTTATTGGTAAGTTCTCACTAAACCTTTCACTACCGCAATTACATTCGGCATTGCTTTATTAGCAGCGTTCAGAACTTCCTCATGAGAAACGGCAAAGGCAATATCGGGACCGCCTAAATCAGTGATCACAGAAATACAGAAACAATCCATTTCCATATGTTTGGCTACGATGACTTCTGGAACAGTGCTCATGCCTACCATATCACCACCAATGGCTTTTATCATGCCATATTCTGCTGGAGTTTCAAAAGTGGGACCTTGCAATGCTACATAAACTCCCTGATGAATGTTGATATTATTTTCCTGAGCTGCTTTTTCAGCCACAGAAATCATTTTTTTGTTATATGGTTCGCTCATGTCTACGAAGCGAGGTCCCAATTCATCAATGTTTTTGCCACGAAGCGGATGTTCGGGCATCATATTGATATGATCTTTTAAAATCACAATATCAGCGACATTGTAATCAGGATTTACTCCGCCACAAGCGTTGGAAAGGATAAGATTTTGAATTCCCAGCAATTTAAAAACACGTATTGGGAAAGTTACGGTTTCCATAGAATGACCTTCATAATAATGAAAACGGCCACTCATCATCAATACTTTTTTACCTTCTAAAATTCCGTAGATTAATTTTCCGCCATGTCCAACAACGGTAGTATGTGGAAAATTAGGAATGTCTTTGTATTCCAATACATGAAGGGCTTGTACTTCATCCTGAAGTTTCCCTAATCCGGAACCTAAAATAATGGCAAAATCAGGTGTATCCTGAATAATACTTTTAATGAAATCTGCAGTCTCCTTAATTTTTTCTAACATAATCTAAGATGATTTGATCGAATTCTTCTCTTTTATCAATAATGACATTGATAGGCCAGTAGTAAAGAATGTCACTAAGATAGTCAAAAGATTTTAGACGAACATAATCTTTCTCAGTAGTTAAGATCAATTTGTATTCACCTAATTTTTTATATTCTGCAACGATTTTTTTTATATCATCCTCAGAAAAATTATGGTGATCTCTGAATTTCAAATGCTTTACCCTTTGCGAAAATTTAGACAAATGCTGAATAAGTGGTGCCGGGTTGGCAATTCCTGTGATGAGAAGGATATCGTAATAATTTAGGTTATTGTCGGGAAGCATTTTTTCTCTTCCGTACACATTTTCGTCATACCCGATGGATGAAAAGAATACTTTTTGGGTGCGATCGGGTCTTATTCTCGAAATATAATATTGCTTGGTTTCCTCCGTCAGCTCATCGGGACATTTGCTTACCATAACGATGTCAGCTCTTTTTACACCTGCTCTGGATTCTCGCAAATCCCCGGCAGGAAGAAGATAATCTTTAAAATAAGGATCATTGAAATCGGTCATCATAATATTGAATCCCGGCTTGATGGCTCTGTGTTGCATGGCATCATCCAATACCAGCACATCAAGATCCATATCGCTGATTACTTTTTTGGCACCTGGAACTCTCTCTTCAGAAACGGCAATGACAAAACGGTTTTTAAAACGTTCAAATAACTGCATCGCTTCATCACCTACGATCTTGTAATTACTCTCGTAATTGGTGACTTCGTAGCCTTTCGTCAGTCTTCCGTAGCCGCGCGAAAGCACTCCCGTTCTGTAATGTTTAGAGAGATACTGAGCAAGGTACATCACCATTGGCGATTTCCCGCTACCGCCCACAGAAAGGTTGCCGACGCAGATTATCGGAGTTTTGAATTTCGTAGATTTAAATATTCCCAGATCATACATTGTGTTTCGGATACCCGTGACCAAATGATAACCGAGGGAAAAAGGATAAAGGTACCATCTTTTCATACGATTGCAAAAATAAGAATTTTCACAGGGATTTGCTTCAATATGGTAGCTTCTTTTCAATATTTATTTTAAAAAATCTATTCCGGATTATTATTAAATTAAAGTACTTTTGTGGAGTTATATTAATTACATTGAGGTATTTTATTGAGTTTTCCTACAACGGTAAAAATTATTTCGGCTATCAGATACAGCCGGATGCTATTTCTGTGCAGGAAGAATTGGAAAAAGCACTTTCCACGATTTTAAGAGAAGAAATAAAAACGACAGGAGCGGGGAGAACAGATACTGGGGTTCATGCCAAGAAAATTTTTGCTCACTTTGACACCGAAAAAGTGTTGGATGAAGGTCTTACGCGAAGGCTGAACAGTTTTCTTCCACAGGATATTTCCATTAAAAGGATCTTTCCGGTAAAAGATGATTTTCATGCACGTTTTGATGCTACGTACAGAACGTATGAGTATTATATTTCTTTGGATAAAAATCCGTTTACACAAGAATCTGCTTGGCAACACTGGCGAAAAGGGTTGGATATTGATAAAATGAACGAAGCCTGTAAGATTTTATTTGAATATGAGGATTTTACAAGTTTCGCTAAACTGAAAACAGACAACAAAACCAATATCTGCAAAATGTATAAAGCAGAGTGGGAACAAAACGGAAGCGAACTGAAATTCACCGTTTCTGCCAACCGATTTTTAAGAAATATGGTAAGAGCGATTGTTGGAACGATGGTGGAAATTGGTTCAGGGAAAATAAAACCTGAAGATCTTCGAAAAGTAATTGAAGACAAACACCGAAATTCTGCAGGAACTTCTGCGCCGGCTCACGGGCTGTATCTGGTGGATGTTGGGTATGATTTTGATTAGGTTATTTCATTCTTCATAATGCAACGGCATCCTTTTTTTTGAGATGGCTTGAAAAAAGCGTTGGCGAAAAAGATATAGTGGAAAGCGGGAAATTACTCCTGAGAAAAAGAGTGATGACTAAAAGCCATCTATACCATAAATAACACCTATCTGTAATTTTCATGAGTATTTCACAAACTTGTAAAGCTTGTAAAATTAGAAAGCCTTATTTTTGCAGAGAATTTTTAAATTAATTCTTTCTTCAATTCGAACAATGAAAAAACAAGATACTTGGGATATTATTAAGAGGCTGTTCTTTATTGGGATGAAGTTTCGTTCTTGGTTCATCATCACCCTGATAATCTCCATCATACTTTCAATAGTTTCTACTTACAGACCTTATCTTACGATGCAAGTGGTAGATAATGACATCACGAAGCTGCAGGATAAAGCTTTGATGATGAAACATATTTATCTGCTGGTAGGATTGGTTTTTGCAGAGACCGTGCTGAACTTTTTTTTAGTGTATTTCTCCAATTATATTTCTCAAAATGTAATTCGTGATATCAGACAGAGATTATATGAAAAGCTGATTTACTTTAAAACCTCTTTTTTTGATAAAACACCTATTGGGCAGCTGGTAACAAGAGCAGTTGGTGATGTTGAAACCATTGCAACGGTTTATACAGACGGCTTTTTAATGGTTTTCGGAGATATTCTAAGAATTGTTTTTGTGCTGATTATGATGTTCAGTACCGATGTTCATTTAAGTTATATCACACTCGGAATTTTACCATTAATGGTGGTTATCACAAGATTTTTCCAAAAAAGACTTAAAAAGGCGTTTGGAGATGAAAGAAACTGGACGGCCAATCAAAACTCTTTTGTTCAGGAAAGACTGGCGGGAATGTCGATTATTCAGGTATTTAACAGACAGGATTCTGAGTTTAAAAAGTTTGATGATATTAATATCACGCTGAAAGGAGCTTTGTTGAGAACCGTTTTCATCTTTTCATTATTCTTTCCTGTGGTGGAATTAATTTCATCCCTTTTCATCGGGTTTATCCTTTTTTATGGAGGTTATATCACGATTAGTGCAGGGGTTGTGATTGCATTTATTCAATATATTTCTATGTTGATTCGTCCTTTGAGACAAATCGCTGACCGATTCAACAATATCCAAAGAGGAATTGTAGGAGCAGAAAGAGTGTTGGGATTAATGGACGAAGATTTTGCGATGCCAAATGAGGGAACGGTAAAGAAAGATCATTTCAATGGTAAGATTGAATTTCAGGATGTACGTTTTGCATACGATGAAAAGCAGGAAGTTTTAAAAGGAATTGATTTTAAAGTAAATCCGGGAGAAACTGTTGCAATCGTTGGAGCAACTGGTGCGGGAAAATCTACGATTATCAGCTTGATTACAAGATTATATGATATTAATTCAGGAAATATTTTAATTGATGATGTTAATCTGAAGGATTACGAACTGTACAACCTGAGAAGCCATATCGGAGTGGTTCTACAGGATGTTTTCCTTTTCCACGGAAGTATTTTTGAAAACCTTTCGTTTGGTGATGAAACCATTACTTTAGATAAAATAAAAGCCGGTGCCAAAGAAATTGAAGTAGATCAGTTTATCGAGCAACTTCCGGGCGGTTACGATTATGTGGTGAGCGAAAGGGGTTCGTCGATTTCTCTTGGTCAGAGACAGCTGTTGTCTTTCTTGAGAGCGTATTTATCAGATCCAAAGATTTTGATTTTGGATGAAGCTACTTCTTCCATCGACCACGAAAGTGAAAAATTAATCCAAAGAGCAACGGAAAAAATTACGAAAAACAGAACGTCTATCATTATTGCACACCGACTTTCAACCATTGAAAAAGCCGATAAAATTATCGTCATGGAACACGGTAAAATCGTTGAAGAAGGCAAGCATTTAGAACTTCTTGATAAAAACGGATATTACGCCACTTTATACAAAGCCCAATTGAGACACGAAATAGAACTGGAAGAGGAAAGCAAATTATAACCCGTAAGGAATAATTTCCAGCTCTTTTTTCCAGCTATCACCATATTTTTCAGTCAACAACTTTGCAATCGCAAGGTTGTTTTCTTTTGCCATTTTTGAAGCGGTCGGACTGATCACACAGTTTTCATATTTTATATCAATTTTATACTTACTTCTGAATGCTTGATGATTTTTAGACATCATTCCAAATTGAATAAAATGCGGAAGGTTTTCCTGTTTCTCTACTGTTTTGGCAGTTTTTCCTTTTTCTTTGACAGTGATTGTAACATCGTTCTTTTGAGCGTAACTCATTCCGGAAAATAATAAGATCAGTAAAAGAAATAATTTTGAGTTTTTCATGTTATTGTTTCTTTTTAAGATGCTAAATTAAGGCTGAGGTTAAAGTAAGAATTATGAAAAATTACTTTAACAAAATAACTCTTGTTTTATTGCTTCATTTTGAATCACTGAAATAAAGGTATACAGCTGTTTTAAAAATACTTAAAAAACTTTTTTGTTAAAAATCATAAATTTTAAACAGAACCAATATTTTTTAAGTAAAAAATATTGAAAAACCTTTATTCATCGCGGTTGTGATATATTTAAAATGATTTTACATGCACGATATTTTTAATAAAAATGAAAATATGTTGCTAAATTGTTTTTAATTTTTGAAAAAGTTTAAATAATTATCAATTTAATATTGTTTTTGTGTTAATAAATTATTAACTTTAGTCAAAATTTCACCCTCACCCCTAAAAATTGGTAGGGTGTTTGATATAAAACACTAATTTTTAACTAAAATCCAAAATCGACAAATGAATAATATCCAAGACGAATTCCAAGTTTTCAAAAGTGAGTTGAAAAAGTTGAATATTGATGTGCAGAAAATCGTGAAGGTAGGAAACGGAAGCATGGATTTCCATGAAGTATACTATAAATCTCCACGATATGAGGACGTGAAGACCATCTATGTTCAGCGTCATACGCTAGATACGATGGTTGAAAAGTTCAAACAGGCTTATCACTAAAAAATAAACGCGCGCCTCAGACGAAGTCTGAGGCGCGCTACTTTTATATACAAAAAAGTTTAGTCTTTATCTAAGGTAGACGTTTTCTTGGTGTCCTTCATTCTTGCGTAAACTACAAGCGAAAAGAAGATAGACGCAGTAATGTACCAGTAAAAATAGTACTCCATATTAGCCTGTTTAAACCAAAGGGCGATGTATTCCGCGGTTCCCCCAAAAATGGCAACGGTTAACGCGTAAGGTAATCCTACGCCCAACGCTCTTACTTCAGAAGGAAAAAGTTCAGCTTTTACTACGGCATTGATTGAGGTGTAACCACTTACAATAATTAAAGCAGCCATAATTAAAAAGAAAGCACCCCACATAGAAGTGGTTTCACTTAAAGCCGTTAAAAGCGGATATGTACAAAGCGTTCCCAATATTCCAAATGATAATAATAAAGGTCTTCTTCCGATTTTATCAGATAAGGCTCCGAAAACGGGTTGTAAACATGCAAAAATAAACAGAGAAACAAAGGAAACTAAAGTTGATTCTTCTTTAGTTAAATGAACGGTATTCACCAAAAATTTCTGCATATAAGTGGTGTAGGTGTAAAATGCCAATGTTCCACCTAAGGTCAAACCAACCACTGTAATTAATTCTTTAGGATGTTTTAAAAGTTCGCTGATGCTTCCTTTTTTCTTGTCGCTGACTTCTTTTTTATTTTCAAAAGCTTCCGTTTCATGAAGGTTTGATCTAAGATACAATGCGATCATAGAAAGCAGGGCTCCGATTACAAAAGGAATTCTCCATCCCCAATCTTCCAGTTGAGCTTCTGTTAATAATAATTTCTGTAAAATCAATTGAATTCCCAAGGCGATCAATTGGCCACCAATCAAGGTTACATATTGAAAACTTGAATAAAATCCTCTCCGGTTTTCGGTTGCCATTTCGCTGAGGTAGGTTGCCGAAACTCCATATTCGCCGCCCACGCTTAATCCTTGTAAAAGTCTGGCTAATAAAAGTAGGGTAGGAGCCAAAACTCCGATTGTTTTGTAAGTTGGCGTTAAAGCGATTAATAATGAACCAAATGACATTAATAAAACAGAGAAAGTCATTGCTTTTTTTCTTCCGATTTTATCGGCAATACTTCCGAAAACCCAACCTCCGACAGGTCGCATCAGGAAACCGACCGCGAAAATTCCCGCGGTGTTTAGTAATTGAGCTGTAAGATCAGAATCCGGAAAAAATGAATGTGAAAAGTAGATGGCAAATGCGGCATACGCGTACCAGTCGTACCATTCTACCAAATTTCCGATAGAACCGCCTACAATCGCTTTGATTCTTTGTGCGGTGGTGATTTGTGGTGAATTCATGAAGGAAAGATATAAATTTTTTCAACATAGATAAAAATTGAGAAAATATTTAATTAAAAGTCAATTTAAAGGTTCTTAGAATATTTATGAAAAAGAAAACCGCTCAAAATATGAACGGTTTTACAAATATTTATAATAAATTTTAAAATCTATATCCCAAAGAAAGACCGCTTCGTATACCCAGCCAAGGTCCATCAACGTTTACTTTGGCTCCGTTCGCATTGGTTTCCACCGTATAATTCACAAAAGGAATGTCTAGATTTTCAATCTCTTTTTTCAACTGAGCCTGCATATCGGGTGTTAAAATAACATCGCTGGTCATGGTGAAATCTCCTTTTCCGGCTCCATAATGGGCTCCGGCAATCCAAAAATCTAATACTAAATTTTGACTTCGGGTTAAAAAAAACTGTACGCCGACCATCAGTCCGCCGCTGTTTCCATGTGCGCTTCCGTTTCCTTTTAAAGGAATTTGATAAGTGGTTCCGCTGAAATTATAGTCATAATAAAAATCAAAAGTATTAGACGTAACTTTTGAATAACGGTAGTAAGGCGCAATATAAAATCCTTTTCCGTAGCCCGCTCCAAGGTAAAATCGGGGTTCGATGGTGAAATTAAAAGCTTTTACCTCTAGATTCTGAAATCTTTTTTCATCTTCATCACTTAAAAAAGAGTTGATAAAAGGAACTTTTCCTTCCGGCATTACGCCGAATCCCATATTTAATGAAAACCATTCGGTGAAGGCTCTTTCATAAGAGAGGTTAATGTTTCGAAAGGCATACGCTGTAACGTTCGTTTTAATGATATTCAACTTTTCCGAAGGTTCAGCGGTCGTTATTTCCTGTGCAGATATTCCTGAAAAAATAAAGCACGGAAGTATAATGAAATATTTTTTCATGACTTTATATTTTGAAATTTGGTGTTATAAAACTAAAAGCAAAAAACGGGCTGAAATAAAATAAAAATACATTTTGTTTGTAAAATTGAGATTAAATTCCCGTGTAATGTATAATTTCGCGAAAAATATTATTAAGGCAAAATGTAATGGATATCGAATCTAGCTTGTCTTTTATTATAATATGATTCAACTTTTAACCTATGAAAAAAACGATATGTTCTGTGCTTTTTCTTTGCGGAATTTTTGTATTCTCTCAGGAAAATGTAAAGAACGATACGATTGATACAACTAAAACAGCAGAGATTCAGGAAGTTATTTTGAAAGCTCAGCGTAAAAAACAATTTGCAGACAAGGCAGTTTATACTTTTGATAAAGAAGCGTTGGAAAAGGCTCGCTATGCAAAAGATCTTATCCAGACTTTACCCGAATTGCAACTTGATCCTATTGAAAATACATTAAAAAGCACAAAAGGCGGTACTACTTTATTTTTAATCAACGGAATTGAAGCCACCGATATGCAGATTCGAAGTGTTACGCCTTCTGAAGTGGTAAAAGTAGAATATTACGATATTCCTCCGGCAAGATGGGCGACTAGAGCGGATGTGGTGGTAAATTTAATTACACGTTCTACAGAAACAGGATATGTTTTCGGAGCAGATGCAAGATCGGCTTTGAATACCGGCTTCGTGAATGGTTCTGCTTATGCTAACTTTACCAAAGGGAAAAATAATTTCGGACTCGAATATTCGATTAATTTAAGAGATTATGATAACCGAAAAGTTCACAGTATTTACGATTATCAGCTGGATGGAAGCCATTATCGTACCGATGAGAATAAGGTGGATCATTTTGGATATACCTATCAGAATGTGGCGTTGAGGTATACAAGAGCAGTGCCTGATGATTATACTTTTCAAGCTAAAATGAATCTGGATATTTACACTACTTTCGTGAAAGGGAATGGAGGTAGCATTTTTACGAAAGACGGTCTTACAGAGGAGCATGGGATGCTAAAAAATAGCTCATCTAATTATACTACGCCTACTCTGGATCTTTATTTTTCTAAAAATTTAGGCAAAAAAGACGAATTGAGTGTGAATATAGTAGGTTCAAGTTTTACCACGAGTACCACGGAATTTGCTAAAGAATGGATCGTCCCTTCCGGAGTTTCTGTTTTTGATAATGACATGAATTTGCAGACCAAACAGACGGGAATTGTGGGAGAATTGGCTCACGTTCATACTTTTGAAGCCGGAAAATTATCTTCCGGATATCGAGTTTCTAATACGAATATTTCGAATGATCTTCAGAATTTAGCGGGTTTTTCAGAATACAGTGTTAATTATTTGGAACAATATTTTTACACCGAATTTTCCGGAAAAGTAAAGAAATTCAATTACCGAATCGGCGCGGGGCTTACAAATATTCACAATAAAAGTGCAGAAAATACTTTCGACCAGTGGTCGTTCACACCAAAAGTGATTTTAGGATATCAGCTAAAAGATAATCAGAGTCTTCGATTTGCGAGTAGTTATCGTCCAATAAGTCCGTGGAGTGCGGCGCTGAGTAGCAATATTGTACAAATGGCTCCGAATATTGTGCAGAGAGGAAATCCGTTTTTGAAGTCTCAACAGATTTTTGCGAATAATTTTATTTACTCTTTGAATAATAAATATTTTGATTTTAATGCCAATCTTTTCTATCGATATACAGACAAAATCATCAATCAATATTATGTGTTAGATGAAGATTTCGGATATGCATTAACCTATGAAAATACCAAAAATTCTCAACAGTTTGGCGTACAGGTATCGGGTTCTTATAAACCTTTTGGGAATAATTTATTAGTTGCCAAGTTGAATGTAACACCCGCTTCAGAAACTATCAGAACGAGCAATGGAGCTTTAATCAAAAATAATTATCTGGCGAATAATTTCGTTTTATCATCAGAATACAAATCTTTCAGCCTGCAATATCAGCTTAATATTCCGGTTTATACATTGAGCGGTGCTTTTTTAACGACCAACGAGAATCAGAATCATATTTTCGGAAGCTATAAGCAAAAAGAATGGACTTTTATCGCGGGAATGTACTGGATCGGAATGCCTTCGGAATATAAAACGAAAAGTTTACCTGAAAGTTTAGTCAATTACAGCCGTGTAAACCGAATTATGAATAATAAATCGATGTTTATATTAGGAATCAGTTATGATTTTTCAAAAGGTAAAAAGACCAATTTGGAAAAGAAACTGAATAATTCTACGGCTCCGGCTGCGACTTTCTAAATTAATTTTAAACCTAAAAAAATTATTAATAAAATTTAATACGACATGTTCTGTCGCCGATCGTATGTATCTTTGTATTAGAAATAAGAAGCAGAATCCCAGGAAGTTATGATCTTATTAAACTAATTTTTAACCTTGAAATTATTATTTTAAATTATGTATAAAAAACAACTAGTAACCATTTTTCTTTTTCTATTTTTCATTTCTTATGCGCAGAATGAATTTATTACAGTTTGGAAACCTAATATTACAGGAACTATTAATAATTCCATATCTTTTGGAGGTACCGGAACGAGCTATACCATTGCCTGGGAAGAAGTAGGATATCCTCAGCATAATGGGGTTCTTACTTCTGTAACATCGAGTAGCGGCAGTCCTGAGGTGATTTCTTTTGGTACTTCTTTAAATGCAAATCCTATTCAGGCAACTTACAAAGTAAAAGCATCCAATGGGAGTGGGTTATTTTATGGATTTAGAGGCAGTGCCAATATGCTGGCCGCCGGAAATCCTAAACTCTTCGAAGTGAGCCAATGGGGAAATATTCTTTGGCTTCAGCAATTCGATCAAGGATTTTCGAGCTGTCCAAATCTTGATGTAACTGCTACAGATGTTCCTAACCTGACGCAAATTAATAATTTATCTGAAATGTTCATTCATTGCACCTCTTTAGTTGGCAATAATTCATTTTCTAATTGGGATACGAGTAATGTTACAAACATGAAGGGTATGTTTAGCAGAGCAAAATTGTTTAATCAGCCTATTGGAAATTGGAATACAGCAAAAGTAACAGATTTTCGGGATATGTTTTCTTATGCATCTGCTTTTAATCAAAATATTTCAGCCTGGAATACCTCGTCCGGAACCAATTTCATTTCAATGTTTCAAGATGCGCTAGCGTTCAACCAGCCACTAAATTCATGGAATACGAGCAATGCAACCAATTTCCGTAATATGTTCTCTAATGCTAAATCTTTTAATCAACCTCTTAATAATTGGAATACCAGTAAAGTAATAAGTTTTGGTCAGATGTTCACGAATGCATCATCATTTAATCAGCCTATTGGAAACTGGGATGTTAGTAAAGTTTGGGGTGCTGATAGTTTTAGTATGTTTAATGGTGCGTCGGCTTTTGATCAGGATCTTTCTACCTGGAATATCAGCTTTCAAAATGTTCCTTCAGCCTATGTGTATTTCGGATTTAATAATTCTGGTTTATCATGTATTAACTATAATAAATTCTTAATTGCTCTCAGTAATAATCCTACATTATCAAACTTAGGATCTGCAACTGGAGTGATAGAAGCAGCAGGATTAACTTATTCTACACCACAAGCCATTATGGCAAGAGCTCAATTGGTTAACAACGGTTTTAATATTGTCGGAGATACTTATAATGCAACTTGCGGCGCAAGTTTATCGACTTCAGAAAATTTAGTAAAATCAAAAACTTTGGCTTATCCAAATCCAACAACAGGAATGATAAATGTTGAGTCTACAGCCAACGAAACAGCTTATTTATATGATAGCACAGGTAGAATGATTAAAAATGTAATTTTAAATAAAGGAAATAATAAAATTAATCTTACCGAAAATCCATCAGGAACTTACCTGTTAAAAGGGAATTCAACTTCTGCTAAAATAATGAAGAAATAAACAATTTTTAAATTTTAAATAAAACAATCCGTTCAGAATTTCTGGACGGATTTATTTTTTGATAATATTTGGAATTATTTTAAAGAGAAGTTGAAAAAATAATCTAATAAAATTTTAATTGCAGAACTGTGAGGATTTATGCATAATAATTCTAAGTTTTAATTTTAGAATTACTCAAAATCTTAAACTTTAACTTAGGCAATTAAAATTATTCAATTTAAATTAATAGTTCTTTCTCATTTTTGTGAAAATAACCATTATTTTTGTGAAATTTTTTAAATCATGTATAAAAAACAACTAGTAACCATTTTTCTTTTATTATTTTTCAGTTCTTATGCACAGTCTGAATTTATCACATTGTGGAAACCCAACATCACGGGTACCGTTGATAATGCCATATCTTTTGGAGGCACCGGAACAAGTTACACCATTAGCTGGGAAGAAGTAGGCTTTCCTCAACATAGCGGAGTTCTTAGCTCTGTTACATCCGATAGCACTACCCCGACGATTATTTCTTTTGGTACTTCTTTAAATGCCAACCCCATTCAGGCAACTTACAAATTAAAGGTTTCCAATGGAAACGGATTATTTTATGGGTTTAAAGCTACCGTAAATAATAGTATTGTAAATGAAGAGCTTTTCGAAATTAATCAGTGGGGAAATACTATTTGGCTTCAACAATTTGATCGTGGTTTTGCAAACTGTACAAACCTTAACGTAACTGCTACAGATGCGCCTAATCTTACACAAATAAACAGTTTATTTCAAATGTTTTTCAATTGTTCATCTTTGATTGGGCAAAATTCATTTTCTAATTGGAATATAAGTACTATTACAAATTTGGCGGGAATGTTTGGTGGTGCAAAATTGTTTAATCAAAATATTAGCGGGTGGAATACGTCGAATGTAACAGCATTTTACGGTATGTTTGCCTCTGCATCAGCTTTTAATCAAAATATTTCTACATGGAATACTGGATCTGGAATTAATTTCTCTTCAATGTTTGCTCAGGCAAGCGTTTTCAACCAGCCATTAAATTCTTGGAATATGTCAAAAGCGACTAATTTACGTTACATGTTTTCAGGAGCTTCTTCTTTTAATCAGCCACTTAATAATTGGAATACAAGTGAAGTAGAAACTTTTGAAGGAATATTTGAAAATGCGGTATCCTTCAATCAGCCAATTGCGAGTTGGGATATGAGCAAGGTTAATGAATCTGCAAGTTTTATTATGTTTAACGGGGCTTTACTTTTTGATCAGGATATTTCTACATGGAATATCAAGCTTCAAAATTTTGGTGCTCATTATGTGGATTTCGGATTTAAAAATTCTGGTTTATCATGTACCAATTATAATAAATTTCTGATAGCGCTTAGTAATAACCCTACATGGGCGCATCCAGGAGCAGTATTGGGTGGAACCATAAGTGCAACAGGATTAATTTATTCTACACCACAAGCCATTATGGCAAGAGCTCAATTGGTTAACAAAGGTCTTAATATTGTTGGAGATACTTATAACGCAAGTTGTGGCGCGAGTTTATCAACTTCAGAAAATTTAGTAAAATCAAAAACTTTGGCTTATCCTAATCCAACAACAGGAATAATAAATGTTGAATCTACAGCAAACGAGACAGCTTATTTATATGACAGCACAGGCAGAATGATTAAAAATGTAACTTTAAATAAAGGAAATAATAAAATTGATCTTACAGAATATCCATCAGGAACTTACCTGTTAAAAGGGAATTCAACTTCTTCTAAAATAATGAAGAAATAAACAATTTTTAAATTTCAAATAAAACAATCCGTTCAGAATTTCTGGGCGGATTTATTTTTTTACGATATGTTCTTTTGACAATTAAAAAATTCGCTCAGACAAAATATTCCAAGCGAATCAATTATTAATAATTAAACTTTTATTTTTTGATGAATTTCGTTGTTTCTGTTTTAGCATCTTTTCCTGAAACTTCAATGAAATAAATTGTTGAAGGTAATTCTGAAACCTGAACTTTCCCTGATTTTACATCAGATGTTTTAATCAGTTTTCCATCTACACTGTAAATTTTCGCCGTTGAATAATCTCCTGTTTCTCCTCTAAATTCTATAAAATCGGTTGCCGGATTAGGATATACTTTTAATTTATCTTTTTTAACAAAACTGTCATTCACACCCAAAACATTTTCAAACAAAGCTTGAGCTGCTGTAGTGGTTTGATTCATATTAAGAGCCGGGACATTGATATTAGCCGTCGTATGGGACAGTAATGGGAATTTGTGAGTACTGTCGTAATAAAAATAGGCCGTATTTGTAATGGTTCCCAAAGGAAATCCTGAAAAGGTTAAATTAAAATTCTGAACCGACTTTATTTTTAAAACATTAGGATATGTTTGTGATCCAAGGAGTAAAGTTCCTGTTCCATCTACTGTAATATTAATGGTTCCGGAAAAGTTTCCGGTAACATTTCCATTCGCAGGAGACGAAGTAAATGTTCCTGAAGCAGTATCTGAATCCTGCGTGGAAGTTGAATTTGTAGGATAAGAAATATAAGTTCCGTTATTGGTAGAAAAATTCAAGGTAGCATCAGGGGTTACCAATCCTGTAATTTCCAGTTTTGAAGCCGATTGTTTAAAATAGATGGTGTTTCCGCTTCCCACCATTTTTAAAGTAGAGCCGGGAAAAGTTGAAATTTCGCTTGCACTTGGTACAGAATAGTTCGTAGAAGAGATTGCCCCTTGCGTTAACGATGAATTATTGAAAGTTGCACCAGTCCCTGTTTGTGAATTATCTACCGTTCCGTTTACCGTAAAATAATTGGGAGCATCTCCCGGATTCGGATCGTTAAATGCTTTGGTAATCGTAGTTTGTGCAGAGCATAAACCAAAGGCTGTCAGTATACAAAATAAAGTTGTTTTCATGTTTTTAATTTTTGTTTAAAGTTAATAAAATAAATAATTGCTAGCTTCTGTAGATGTTAATTATCTTGTTGAATTTGAATAAAATATGTTTTTATTTTCTATGTCATTTTGAATTAACTCTGAATATAGAAATTGTACGAATTTGTTTGTGCGAAAATATGTGTTTTCAATGAAAAAGTAGTACGTATTTCTACGGGTTCTACAGTTAAAAATCAATTTCTGAAAATAAAAAACCGCTCAAAAATTTGAACGGTTAATCTGTGTATTAAATATCTTTTGCTGTATTTTTAATTCTGACTGATCATCATTTTTCGGTAAGAATAAATATCTTCAATGGTTACCACCGTCATTTCTCTTTGCTCGGCAAAATGTACGATTTCGGGAAGTCTTGCCATGGTTCCGTCTTCGTTGGTAAGTTCACAAAGTACGGCATCATCACCCAAATTGGCGAGTTTAACTAAATCTACACTACCTTCCGTGTGTCCACGTCTTTCAAAAACGCCGTCTTTTCTCGCAATTAAAGGGAAAACGTGTCCCGGACTTGCAATATGTTCCGCCAAAGCATTTTCAGCAACAGCTGTTCTGATGGTTGTTAAACGATCTTTTGCCGAAACTCCCGATTCTACGCCTTCTTTAGCTTCAATAGAAATGGTAAACGCAGTTTGATTTTTAGAATTGTTGGCTTCCACCATAGGGCGAAGATTCAGATGTTTACTTTTCTCCTCAGAAATACATAAGCAGACAATACCGCTGCATTCGCGGATCAAAAGTGCCATGTCTTTTTCTGTGATTGTAGAGGCAGGAAAGATGATATCGCCTTCGTTTTCGCGGTTTTCATCATCTACCAGAAGAATTCCTTTGCCTTGTTGTAGTTTTAAAAGTGCATTTTCTACACGTTCTTTCGGATTGGCTCCGAATTTTTCAATTAATTTTTCCATGTTATTTTTACTTTAAAAGTTAAAATACACTTCGGTACATGGAAATGAAATACGACACAGCGAGTCTATAGCAATAGCCTCACCGATCATTCCATTTTCTTCTCCCATCCAGACTATAACTGTCGGTTTTGGAATTCCACCAAATCAGTCCTTTCAAAAAGAAAGGAGTCGCGGACTGTAACCGCCGGTAGGGAATTGCACCCCGCCCCGAAGAAAACTTATGCTAAGTTTTACTGTATGTTTTGTTTAAATTTTTTTAATTCATTAATTTTTTTATTTAACGCACAGGTTGCTAATTTCGGGAAGTTTTTCGAGTTGAGAAAAGAGTTTTAATAGGAATTTTAAATAATTGGTCAGAATATTATTTAATTAATATATGGTCAGAAGCTGAAAGAAATTTTTTTTGAAAGACTTCCCGCCTCAAGACTTCCATCTTCCCGCTCTTACTATCGGTAAAAACGATTGGTTATATCGAAAAAAAGCGTTTTACTAATTATTAAACCTGCTGTAACTTTGTATAAAAATTTAGCAAATGCAGTCGTTAGTTGCATTAAAATCTCCGAATTTCAGATTATTTTTCATCGGCCAATCTATCTCGGTTCTCGGTTCCTGGATACAGAAAACTGCCGTGGCTTGGGTGGTGTATCAATTAACTGGCTCGCCTTTTATATTAGGACTTATCGGTTTTGTAAGTTTGGTTCCTACGTTACTTTTATCTCCGTATGTCGGAAGTTTTGTAGAGCACAGTCACAAATATAAAGTGATGAAAAATACACAATATCTGGCGGCTTTGCAGGCATTTTTACTGGCTTTTCTGTTTTATTTTAAAATGTATAATATCAGCATTATTGTATTGTTGAGTTTGATGCAGGGAATTATCAATGCATTTGATGTAACCTGCCGACAGGCGATGATGATTGAACTGGTTGATACTAAAGAATCTTTACCGAATGCCATTGCACTGAATTCTGCCATGAGTAATCTGGCGAGAGTTGTAGGGCCTGCTTTAGCGGGAATTTTATTGTCGGTTTTTGGCGATGATTTCTGTTTTATCAGTAATTTTTTAAGTTTTATTCCTGTAATTTTCTGTTTGTATCTAATGAATCTGCCTTTTTATGAGAAAAAAACGCAGCTTTCTAACGTTTGGCAGGAACTGAAAGAAGGATTTGCCTATGTAAAAAGTGAGAAAACGATTTTTTCACAGCTTTTGCTGCTTTCTTTTTTTAGTTTGATGTTGATTCCTTTTACCACTTTGCTTCCTGTTATTGCTAAAGAAGTATTTTCCGGAACTTCAAAAACGTTTACTTTATTTGAAAGTGCGGTGGGAGTGGGTTCTTTGGTTAGCGCTGTTTACATGACCCGACTGAAACAAATCGGGAAATTGAATAAGATTATTTTGGTTTCAAGCATGATCATGAGCGGTGGACTTTTTATTGTTTCATTAAGCGGAAGTATTAATTTTGCAGTTTTAGGCTTAGCTTTAAGCGGTTTAGGAATGATCTCGCAATCAGCAGCCATTAATACGTATATTCAGCTTAATGCGCTTCCTCAGATGAGAGCGCGCGTCATCAGTTATTACATCATGGCTTTTATCGGAATGACGCCTATCGGCAGTTTATTAATTGGTTTTTTAGCAGAATATATCAGTACTCGAAATGTTCTTTTAATTGAAGGTACAATGGGGATAATTGCGACCATCATTTTTATGATGTATAGTAAAAGAAACGGAAAGCCAATTATTTCGCAGAATTAAAATGCTTTATAATCCAGTTAAGACATTCCTCAGAATCCATAATGCTCCATGAATGCGGATGCCTGAAGCCTTCCGGACGAATACCTCTGTCGTTGGTAATGATAAGGTCTGCATTTTTATGGCCTTTCAATTTTAATAAATTCATCATTGCTGTAATGTCAGTGCAGTTGAGGTCGTAAAGATCTCTTCCTCTGTTTTCCACTTCCCAAATAATGCCTGGTTCTGTATAAATAAGGATTGGAATATTCATTAAATATTTTGCATTACCACCGTCTTTATCGCGATAGGTAAACATGGATTGTTTTAAATATTTATCTCCATTTTTATCAGGCGTTCCAATGGCAGCTACCAATTCTTTGTTGAACATTTTGGCTTCGTTCACGGCAACTTCAGAAAAATTTCTTGCAATGTCCCTTTCCAGTCGATAATACATATTTTCGTAATCGAGAGGAGGATCGAGGGCAAAAATAGAATTCGGAACAAAATATGTGTTTTTATCTCTCACCGAACGTTCGGCATAGGTAATTGCCAACATTCCGCCGCCTGAAAGTCCGCCAATTGAGATTTTATTTTTAGAGATGTTAAATTTCTCCACATTATCTTTAGCAATTCGGTCTAGCAGTTTTTGATCTGCCTGATAAAAGAAATCGCCGTTTTCTTCCCAGTTAGTAAAAATGACCAAAATATTCTTATCGTAAGCCAGTTCATCAAGATAAATCTGGTTCATCACTCTTTCTGCAGTTTCTCCACCGCCTGGCAAAACGATAAGCATTCCTTCCGGTTTTCCTTCCGGAACGATTCTGTAATAAAAATTGTTGCTGTCTTTTAAACTCACTTTCTCTGCTTCCTGAGAAAATGCGTTGGTGAATATTAGGATGAATAATAGAGTAAGAAAATGATATTTCATGGTTGAGTTTTTCTTTAATCATGGTAAAGACAAGCCATCTCTATTAATGTATTACATTCGGTTTAATATTTTTACAGATATTGTTATCCTTTTAAGTGAAGTTAAAAAATGATAGTAAGGCATATTTTATATTTATTTGAAGTATTCTTAACTAGTTTAGATATTCCAAATTATCTTAATTTTATTAACATTTTTTTAAGTTATTTTAAGTTTTCATTAAGAGTTGTTTTTTTTCGTATATTTGCAAAAACTAATAATACAAAAATGTATGAAAAACCTCTGTAAGACTTCTTCTTAACAAATCTAATTACTTTTAATTTTATCACTATTTACAACATAATTTAATAAGTTATTATGGTAAAACATTTATGTCGTAAGACAGCAATTTTTATGGCTATGTTATATTCGGCCAGTGCTTTTTCTCAACTGATTGGTTCCGAAGTTCAAGTTTGGGAAAAAGCAAGTGGAAATGCTAGAGAATCAAACTTTTCGAAAGAGATAGCTCTTCTTAATTTCAATTATGGAATAAAAAATAAGTTTCTAAAAAAATATATAAAATACAGTAGAAATAAAAATCATACATTAAGTCTTGTACATCTTTCTAGAGAAGATGAGAATATATGGAAGAATGATAGTAATGGTATTTCTCTTAGTAATAATGCATACAAAAGCGAAAAACAAGGGAAGAGTATTAAGATTAGAAAAAGACCTAGTATTTTTACTTTTACTGGCATAGCTGAAAAAGGTACTTTCAAATCTGATAGTATTAAATTGAAATTTGAAGATAATAATCTGTACGAAATAATATTTTTGCCACGTAAAATGAAAATCATGGATATAAATAAGATACATTCTTATTTATCTATTAAATATGGGATCTCACTTGAGGCAGGAAAATATTATAGAAGCGATGGACAAATTATTTGGGATCCTGAAAAGCATATAGAGTATAGGTTTAGACCAACTGGATTAGGTAGGGATGATGGAAATGAGCTGTATCAAAAGCAATCGTCAAATCAAGAGGATCAATTTTTAATTATTGGAAAAAATGATATTAAGAATACGAATAATGAAAATTCGGCGGTATTTGATCAAAATAGTTTTGTCATTTGGTCTGACGATAATCAGGAGATGAAGATGAAAACTAACGGAATTTCTGATATTCTTTCTAGAAATTGGGAGATTAATTTTATAGGAAGTAATGTTCCTAAGGAAAATTATAAGGTAAGAGTTAATAAGAATATTCTAAACCCAGAATCATTACCTATAATCTACTGGATGATTTTAAAGGATTCCCAAGGTGAAACTATAAAAATTCAAGGTGTTGAAAATAATGAGTTTGTGGATTTTGATAAAGTTGACTTTCAAAAAGAAAAGGCAGGTAATATTTTTTCAAGATTTACTTTTGCCGTTAGCCCTCTAAAAAGTACTGAAAAAAATCAATCTATTGTGTCAGGATCAAATATTAATCAAGAATTATTATCATTAGATTTAGATAGAATAGTACTTTATCCTAACCCTGTGGGAAAAGGACAAACATTTACTGTAAGATTTCCTGAGATAAAAGATCTCACTATTACAATTTATGATGCTGGAGGAAGATTAATAACAATGGAAAAAATTGATAGTAAAGCTAAATCATATACACATACTCTTTCAATCCAGAGCTCTTACTTAATAAGTCTTACGCAAAGTGGAAAAGTAATTAAAACATTTAAATTAATTGTCGACTAATAATCAAATAATGAAAATAAAAAAAATGAGATTTTCTTTTACAAAGAAATCAATTCTACTAATCTTGTTCTTTTCTTGCATGTTTGTATTTGCAAGTTTCACAAAAGAAGATCGACAAAAGGTTCGAAAGTGGAAAAAAGATCTAGTAGCTAATACAAATAAAGAAGATATAGTTTCTACTACTAATGATTTAGACAAAATTATTTCTACGAAAAGAAATACTGTTGGTGAAAAGGATGGGTTATTAAGTAGTTATCCCCAAAAAAATGAATTCAAAGAACCAGATTTAGAGCATAATTCATTAGAATTACAGAATTCTTGGACTAATTCAAACTCTTTCTCAGCAAAAGAAAAAGAGGGAACAATTGGTGTGCTTTCAGATAGAGAAGAAGATCAAACCTCTGATAATTTTTTTACAATAGACCTCCCTAGCGTAAATAGTGAAAATACGAGTGCTTACATGGAATATGACCTGTTTGGATTAGCAAATCATCAGTCAGTTTCAAGATCTATTAATCATAATTTAGCTATCGGAGGGGAAATTATTGTTCCACGAGGTGAATGGAGCCATCAAAGAGAAGAACTGAATTCAGGTCTTTTAAAAAACGGTATAAATACAGTTTTATTTACATCTCCATCTCAAGGTATAAAATATAAGGTTAAAAATCTTAAAATAGTTTTTGAAAAAAAGAAAAAAGAACTAGATAGACCATTTGTGAATTCTATTATTTCGGAAAATCAATTATATGTAAAAGGATTTAGCAGATCAAAGGACCTAAATGTTAACAATATACATATAGATACTAATAATGGAGAGTTTGAAAAATTGATTCAGCTATCTGAAAAAGAAAAATTAAATGGAAATTTTTCTATTGAAGAAGATGGAAAAAGTTTTTTTTATAAAATTCCTGAGAATGCAAAGTCGTATAAAGTAATTAAGAGTGGCTATTTTAATTCTAAAAATATATTAATATCTAATGATAGAGATTTTGATATTAAATATGAAGATATTGCTATAAAAATAGAAAAAGAAACATCGGAATCTGCAAATATTAATATCTTAAAACTAAGAGAGAAAGATATTCCATCGGTTTCGAATGGTCTTAAAAATGTTACACTAAATAATTCTGCATATAGAATCTCTTTGTTGTCGGGTAAGCTTAATAAAAAGATAAAAATATCTATACCTTATGATGAAAAAAGATTAGGACAGATTTCACCAAAAGAAATAAAAGTATTCTCCTTCGATTATAATAAAAAACAATGGAAAGTAGAAACATCAGCTGTTGTAAACGAAGAAAATAAGAGTATAACTTTCGAAGGTGATGGTGACGGAGATTATATTAATGGAATTATATCTACCCCGGAAGCTCCGCAATTAAATGCTTCAAATCCTACAGGAATAAGTGGATTAAAAGCAGTTAACCCCTCTGTTATCCGTAATTTTATAGAACCTCCAACGGCTAACCAAAAAGGTTCAGCAAATATATCGTATCCTATAGTGATTCCCGCTGGACGTAACGGAATGCAACCTAATATATCTATAGGATATGACAGTAACAAAGCAAACGGATGGATGGGAGAAGGATGGGACGTAAATGGATTATCATCTATTAGTTTAGATACTCGTTGGGGGGCACCTCGTTTTGATCCAAATGATGAAACTGAGCTGTATGCTTTAGATGGAACTATGCTAGTTTATGATAATAGCTATCTTCCACACAGGCATAATGATATTAATGAGCATAGTACTGTTTTCACAACAGATAAACAAAAAAGAAGTGATTTTTTATTAGATAATAAAAAGACTTTCTTCTTAAGGAAAAATCATAATTTCAGTAAAATAGAAAGATATGGTTCTTCCCCACTAGATTATAGATGGATTGTAACTACAACTTCTGGAAGAAAAATTTATTATGGAGGTAATGAAAGTTATGTTAATGAGCAGTCTGTAATAAAAGATGAAGCGGGCAATATTATACATTGGGCTGTTTGGCAAGAAATGGATGCCAATAATAATATTATAGAATATCAATATGAAAATTTAACGATCACTGGCCAAAGTGGAGTTAACGAAAACCTTAATGGTGGTAAGTATTTTCATATAAATAAAATAACTTATACAATTGGGAAGAGATTTAGTCCTAATACGGTGTATACTGTGGAGTTTGAAAAAGAGTCTTCTATAATTAGACAAGATATTAGTATAAATGCTAAAAGAGGAGTAAAGGAAATTGAACCTTACAGGCTAAACAAAATATATGTTAAATATGGATATGAATTAATTAGAACCTATTCATTTTCTTATAAAGAAGGTGAATTTTATAAAACTTTATTAACTGGTTTTAAACATACAGATAATTCGCCTGATCAATCTTACAATAATACCACAACAGATGAGTATAGGTTTGATTATTATAATGATATAAAAGATAATCAAACAAATAGTTATACAAATTTTGCTGCAGATACTAATGTTAATGCAAGTATTGCTAATGCCTTTCCTATTTTACCAGACTTTTTAACTCCATCCAAAATTAATGCTAATTCTACCATAGAATGGGGGGTGAATGGAAGAGTAGGTGTTGGATTAAACTTTCTTTTAGCAACACAGGATCCATATGGACATGCTATGATTTCAGGTATGTTAGGATACTCTCAGGCAGAGGCTAAAAATGCACAACAGTTAATTGATTTTAATGGCGATGGAATACAGGATATTATATACAGAAGACCAAATGTTGGGCTATTTGTAAGTACAGGATCTATTTCACAAAATGGTACCCTTACGTTTGCTGATCCAAAACCTATATTAAATCTTAATAGCAACTTTTCTTATACCAAAACCAAAACAGATAATAAAGGATATGATTTCGGCTTAAAAGTTTTTGGTTTGGGATACAACAGATCTTTTGTCTGGTCTACTACCCGTAGTACAACATCAACTTTTCTTACAGATGCAAACTCTGATGGTCTTATAGATGTTGTTAAAGATGGAGAAGTATGGTTCAATAGAGTGAATCAAGATGGAAAGAATGAGATGACTAATTTCAGTGATACTACTGAAAATATGGTACTTGTTGCGGATGATGCACTTCAGAACAATGATAATGAATCTGGTTTGGATGTCGTGAAATTTTGGATCGCTCCAAAAGACGGACAGATAAGATTTAAAGATAATATAAGTATTGAAAATGTTCCTAATGCTAAGGCTGTATACTCTGTAGAGATGTTAAATCCTGGATCTACTACACCCATTAATAGTAGAATATATTTAAAAGTTCTTACTCCTTCAGTGCCTGCTCAAAACATAAATATCACAAGATATAATAGTTATTATAATGATATAAAAGATATTGCTCCCATTGAAGCAAATAATCATTTAGCTACTAATAACCGAGCATATCTGAATGTGAAATCAGGAGATAAGGTTTTTATTAGACTTCACAAAAATAATAACAAAGATTTTAAAGTATATTCAAATCCTCAAATTGATTATGTCACTAGCGTATTTGGAAGTGTGGTAATAAAACCTGTTATAAATACTGAGGCTTACAGCCAGGATGGTTTTTATGAAAATAACGGAAGCTATTCAGATAATTATTTTCTTAATAACGGGCTGAATGATCTAAGTTTTGATAATCCGGGAACTGTTACTATTAACATTCCATCAGTTACTTTTCCTCAATCCAATGATGCAATTTCATTTAAGGTAATAAAGCAGGATGTAAATTCTGGTAGTGAAACTGTAATTTATCCAACTCCCTCAACACCCGCTTTTCCTCAAAATAATGGTTCTTTTGTAACCCCGGCTCATACAATTACTGAAAGCATTATATCGGGACAGCCTGTAAAAATCAAGTTTAAAGTAGAGTCAAACACACACAGATCATTCAAACAGGCTAATTGGAATAACATTTCGGTTAATTATCAAACGAATATTTCGGGAAATAGTAATCCTATTAATGTAAAAGGAATTCCTGAATATCCGTCTTATTTTATAACAGATTTTACAGAAAAACTTTCTTTATCAAATTATTATACAGAAACTTCATCTTCAAACCAGTATTATATTAACTTCAGTAAAAACCTGCCTGTAAGTGGGCTTAAAGGGCGATTTGTTTATATTATAAAAAAAGGTAATACTGTCTTGGCAAAAAGAAGAGTTGAAGTAGATTTCCTATCAAGCCCTTATGTTGTAGAATATGATTTATTATCTAACCAAACACTTCCTAATTTTGCTCCGGTATTAATATATAATGGTACTTTACAACAAGCGATTACAGTAGACGAATTAGTAAGTATTCAAGTATATTGTGATACAGTTTCGGATGAAGGGTTTTATAAAACATATAGAAGCCATTTTCAAAATAAGCCATTTTATATTACACTTAACGATTCTACAGCTAAATCAAATTCATTTGCTGCTACATCGTTAAATTCGTCATCAATGAATCCGTATAGTTTTATTTATAATAATTACGGACAGTTTTTGTATGATCAGTCAAGTGATATGATATTTGATAAGATTGCTAATGAGTATGTGTCAAATCCAAATACACCGGCAGATTATTTTGGAAGAGTTATCAACCCCACACTTGTGCAAGGTATGAATACTCCACCTATTGGTAATTTAGCTAGTTGTGTTAATTTACCTACTCAAGCAGAGGTGGAGCAATGTATTCAACAAAATAGCGGACCTTATAATTCTCCAAATGTGGGAGCTCCACCAATTATATTTCCTTTATATCCTTTTAAAAATAGTAATAATATAGAAAAATGGATGGGTAAAGGGCTTCCTGAGCAATATGCTATGGCAGATTCATTTAAGGATGATGATTCCGTTTCTTCTTTATTTAGTACAGCTGGTATTGATCCGGAAATTATAGATATGCCAGTACAGGGAGATGTAGATACGAAAATGTATGCAATCAACAAAAGATATTATAGCAAATCAAAAACAAAAACGGTTAGCGGATCATTAGTTGTAGTTAATTTATCTAATTCCGAATCCCATTTAGAAGGTGATAAGAGTATTATGACCCAAGACTTTATTGATATGAACGGGGATGGATATCCAGATATTGTATATAAAGATAGCGCTCAACTTACCAATGCTACAGGAGGTTTAGGAAAAGGAGCAGGGGTAAATCCTAATAACCATAGTCCTTACATTAATAATTATCTTTCAAAGTCGGATAATTATCAAAATTCAAATGCTAAAGGATTCTCTATTAGCGGATTTAAAACGGCTGGGCGAATTTTATTTGGGGGTCAGTCTACTACTACAACTCAAGCAGATACATCTACACCTTGGGCAGATCCGGGAGCCAGTATTACAATTTTCAAAGATCCTTCAAAAGATGAAGGTATGGAATATTGGATGGATATCAATGGAGATGGTCTTGTGGATAGATTTAACGGAGCTGGATTTTATTCATTAAATATGGGATATAAGCTAAATGCGGGAGAATCTTATTCGGGACTAGCTTCATATTCTTCAAAACCTGTTGGAGCAGCAGGGATTGATATTAATATGAGCTTAATTTCCGGAGGAATGGATTATAATTCAGGGATGTCAATGGGGTTTGGAGTTTCAGCTAATGTTGGCGTTTCTGCATCAATGGGTACAGCTGAAAGAGTATATGAAGATATTAATTCAGACGGTCTTATTGATATACTTTACGTTGAAGGAAACTCAACTAAGGTAAGTTATAATTTAGGAAACAGATTTGCTCCTGCTGTTGCTTTATTCAAAAATTCATCAGGAAATATTGATTTTAATAATGAAGCAAAAACATATAATGGAGGTTTCTCTTTAAATGGACATTTTTATATCAATATCCCTATTTGCTGTATTTTTGTACCGCTTCTTTATTTAAAAATTGGAGCTCAAGCATCCGGAAATGTAGGGATCTCTATATCAGAGGTTGATAAGGCATTCAAAGATATGAATGGTGATGGCTTCCCAGATTTGGTTGTTTCTCATGATGGAGGATTTACTGTAAATTACTCTAAAATTGGAAAGACAAATAAACTTAAAACAGTGACTAATTACTTCTCAAAAAGTCCAGTAAATATTTTTGAGATAAATTATAGTTTTACAAAACCAACTTATGATGATCCTAATGGGAGGCTCGTAATGACGGAAACTAAAGTGTTGAATCCTGATATTTATTCAAATAATTATATGGCTTCTACACCGGGTAAAGATATTGTAAATACTTTCTCTTATGAAAAATCGAAATATGACAGAAGAGAACGTGATTTCTTTGGTTTTGAAACGGTTACTTCCAATGAAATGGAGGGAAGTAATATTTATAGATCTATAAAAAATACATACTATAATAAAGGATATTTCTTAAATGGAATACTTAAGAAAACAGAATCATTTATAGGGAATTCTCAATTAACTTCTAGTACAGAAAATTTCTATAAGCTATATAAATTTAAAGACAATAATACTAAAATTAATTTGGCTACGGTGTTGCCAGAATCATTTGATACCGGAGGACGAGAGGGGAGGAAAATGGCAACCGTTTTATTAGATCAGACAAAGACAAGAGTATTTGATAATGGTGGAAGCATTGAAACTTTGGTAAATTCCACTTATAATGAAAAAGGACAGCTTATAAAATATCAATACCAAAGCCCTTCATCAGCATATAATTCTGTAATAGAATATCATGACCCCACTGCAAATAATGTTTTAAATATTCCGAAAACTATAAAAGTTTTTCAGGGTACTTCATCTTCAAACCCTATAAGACAAAGGAAGACAGAGATAAGTACCACAGGGTTAATCACAAAAGTATCAGTTCAGCTTAATGATACAGAATTTGCAGTAACGGATATGGTTTATGATCTTTATGGCAATCTTAGTAAAATTACTTATCCAAGCAATAAGAATGGTGAGAGATACTCTATAAAATATACATATGATAGTTCGCTTTCTAAATATGTAGTACAAAGTGAGGATTCGTTTGGATATCAATCTATGGCTCAGTATGATAAAAGATTTGATGTTATAACACAGGCTACGGATATTTCTGGAAATGTTACTGATTATGAGTATGATGCTAAAGGAAGGCTTACTAAAATTCTTGCTCCTAAAGAAAAAGAACAAGGCGCTCCTTATACAATAAAATACTCCTATTATATCTATGAAGGTCATCAGAATTATTATAATGTACCTAATAATAAGTTTTTTGGGGTAACACAACACTATAACTATTATGATTCTACAAATCCTATAGAAACTATTGCTATAGCAGATGGCTGGGGGCAGGTTGTGCAAACGAAAAAAGATATTGCATTAAACAACGAAGAAAAAATGTCTATTTCTGGGCCTGCTATTAAGGATATACATGGAAGGGTAATTAAGCAATATCATCCTACATTTGAAGATAAAATGGCTTCTACAAGTCCTAATAGTAATTTAAAAATAACATTAGATCCATTTTCAGATTATTTCACTACAGCAACATATGATGCTCGAGATAGAGTAGTTTCTACTACAGACGAACTATTACATACAACAAATAATACCTATGAAATAGAGAATAATCTCATTAAGAGTACGGTGACCTTAATGCAGAATAACGCTAATGAAATAAAATCTGAAACATTTGTAAATGCTGAAGGAAAAACTGTAAAAAGTACAAATCATATACCGGGGCAGGCATTAGATACAAGATTTTTATATAATAATATTGGTGAACTTCAATCTGTTATTGATCCAGAGGGAATCACAACTACCTATGGCTATGATATGGCGGGTAGAAAAATTAGCCAAATACATCCAGATAGAGGAGGCTCTTATTTTACATACGATGAAGCAAGCAATCTTACCAGATCAACAAATGGTAATTTACTTGCAGGTCCTATGCAACAATATATACAGTATAACTATGAATATAATAGATTATCGGAGATCAAGCTTCCCGACACGCCTGGGGGGAATCCTAATCCTGCAAATGTACTATATCAGTATGGAGCGGCAGGATCAGGAAATGATGCAGGAAAACTGATTAGTAAAACTGATAACTCAGGAGTTACTGAATATGAATATGGTAATATGGGGGAAGTTATTACTGAAAATAAACAAATATCTGGTTATAATATTCCTGGAATGACATTTACTACAAAATATCTTTATGATAGTTGGAATCGTATTCTCAATATTATTTATCCGGATAATGAAAGTGTAGAGTATGAATATGATTTTGGAGGAAATTTGATGAAAATTTACGCAAAAGAATATGAATATATTAAAGATATTCAGTATGATCATTATGAGCAGCGTACATCTCTTACCAATGGTAATGATATGAAATCTGAGTTTACATATTCTCCTGCAGACAGAAAACTACAGTCACATATATTAAGTGATGGTAATGGAGTGGAGCTACTTAAAAATACCTATGCATATGATTTTGTAGGAAATATTACAGGGTTAGAAAATATAGCATCTGCATATTATGGGATGGGAGGAAAGTATCAGTTTAAATATGGATATGATAGATTAAATAGGCTTACGTCATCCGAAGGTTTATTTAATGGCGATGTTGGAGTATTTTCTATAGATAAAGCAAAGTTTACATTAGGAGTTAATTATAATGAAACTGGAGGTATCATCTATAAAAATCAGGATCATACTCAGAATGGAACGCAGAATGCCCTTAATTCTTATTCAAATGAGTACAATTATATCAATGGAACCCATAAAGTAGGCAGCATCATTAATGCATTTACAAACGAGCAAGAATATTTTGAATATGATCTCAACGGGAACCTTATTGCTGATGATAAGAATGGAGAAGTAGATCATATGCTTTGGGATGATGTAGACAGGTTGAAAGCAGTTTATAAAAAATCGGCGGGTGTTTTTCAATATTATGTTTACGATGATCAGGGAGAAAGAATTATAAAGTACAATTTGCAGGAAGTTCCTCAATTATATCAAAACGGTGTTTTGATAGAGGGAGGTAGTATGGCTATTGACAGCTACAAAATATATCCCAATGCATACGTGACCTATGATGCTAATAATATATTAACAAAGCACTATTATGCGGGGTCACAAAGAGTGGCAAGTAGAGTTGCTGATGCAGGCTTTACAGCTACTAAACAGCAACAGTCTGATACCTCAAAATCAGCTGATAAAAAAGAGCAAGCAGAACCTGAGAAAGATTTTAAAATATATCTGGAAAAAGCAGGGATCGATTTTGAGAATCTTACATTGGAACTATCTAAAAATGCAGCTTCTGAGCCCAATGTATATTACCTGCATGGTGATCACTTGGGAACTGCTAATTTTGTAACAGAACAACATGGAAAAGCTACTCAATTTTTCTTAAATTTACCATTCGGTGAAACGATGGCAGAGCAGATGATCGGAATTTATGATAATCCTTATAAATTCAATGCCAAAGAATTAGATAGCGAAACAGGGCTGTATTATTATGGGGCTAGATATTATAATCCGAGATTAAGTATTTGGTATGGGGTGGATCCATTGGCGGAGAAATACCAAGATTGGAATCCTTACGTTTATACATTTCAAAATCCCATTAAATATATTGATCCCAACGGAATGGAGCCAATACAGGGTCCAGGTGATGATCTAGATGCGTATATAAGAAGTAAGGGAGGAGTGAATGCTTTTGGTCCTCAAAAACCCCGATTTACAAAAAATGATTGGCAAAATAATTTTGAACAATGGAACTATAAAAATGAAGTCACTGCATGGAATAAATTATCTTATGCCGAAAAAAGTCAAAAAGCAAGATTATCAGCAGGACTTCAAATTCTAAATGCTGCATTTAAGCAAGACGCAGAAACAATGGCAGATCTCTTTGAAATTCAATCATATCTTGGTGGTTCAGGAATGGCAAGCGGGAGAGTAAATTCTTTCTTTAAGGTTTGGGAAACTAAAACTGACAATAATTTTGTTGGATCTTTAGCTACTAAGTTAGGAAAAGTAGTGGAAAATGTTGATCAGCCATTTTCTTTTTCCGGTGGTATGGGTGACGTTGACATTGTAACTAAGGCATATAATATTGAAGTTAAGTCAGGAAATAAGATGAAATTATCACAATCTTTGAAAAATCAATCTTATGCAGAGTCCCAAGGCAAAGACTATATTTTATACATGCCTAAGGCTACAAAAAAACAAGTCTATGATGCTGGTAAAAAAGGTATTAACGTGGTAAATAATTTTAAGACACTTCAAAAAACAATTAAATAATGCAAATATTTTCTATAATCTCATCTACATTAATTATTTTAGATAGCTTTAGTGATTTCCTATATAATTATCCTTTTTTAATATTTAATTCAAAAGATGAAGACACTGCATATTTCACCAATGCTACTAATGGTAGATTAGAAATTCTTTTCCATTATCAACCATCAGATAGTGACGAAATTAGTTCAAATTATTCAGAAGAGGAAATCAATTATTTCAATAATAAATTTAATTATCATTATATTGTATTCAATTTTCAATATAAAGATGAAATATTTTTAGATAAAATGTTGATAGATTTTAAGAATTTACTTTTAAAGAGAAATCCCGATGCTAATAATTCAGTTCTCTTTGAACATCCATTAAAAGGTTTTATCTCTTTTTAAAGATTGTATTACCAGTTACCATACAGATCCGTGTGGTAACTTTTAGAGATAGCATTTTAGATAATATTATCACATATCAGTCAGAGGCAACACAATATTTCTTAAACTGATCATGCAGAAAGACAATGCATGAAAGAATGTATGGGTAGTATTTCTGTTTAATTTAATTCGAAAGAATTTGATGAAGATGCACGTCTTTATTATTTACATAGAGACCATTTCGGAACGGAAATATTTGTTACCAATTCTAAAGCAGAAGCGACAAAATTTTTCCTAAATTTACCTTTCGGTGAAACAATGTTGGAGCAGATGGATGGCTCTTATAATAACCCGATGTCTCGGATTTGTTATTCGTGAGGAGATAAAAAACAAATCCATCGCTTAGCGGTGGATTTTTGTGTTTTTAAAAAGTAATAATATCTTTAAGCTTAATAGGTTTTATAAAAGCCAAAGTGGCTGGAAATATTGTAAGACATTAATAGAATATAATATGGAAAACTCAATAAAGTATGATGTAAATGAATTATTAGATTTAGCAGAGGTTTATTTTAATGAATATTGGTACGATTTAGTAATGAATGATATTAAAGAAAAATGCATAGAAGATAAGTTATATTTAAAAAGAATATCAGTAAACTTTAATTTTTCTGATAAGGATGAAAATAATATTGTAGAAAAGATAGCGATTGAAGTACCTAATATTAACATCTATTTAGAATTATATTTATCACAACAACTAATAGGCTATTTTAGTTATTTTTTAGATTTAGAGTTTAATTTTTTGGATGAGTTTATTTATTATAATTTAGAGTAAATTATTAGCTCCACGCACGCACGATTATGGGGCATGTATTCGATTATATTTTCGGTCATTAATTTGCTAAAAACCAATTAATACAAATCGAGAGTAGGAGATAACTTGCTCTCGATTATTTTCGAAGGAAAAAGAACGAGATAGCGCGGATTTGTAACCCCGATGTCTCGGATTTGTAATCTGTGAGAAGATAAAAAACGACACTATCCCTCAAAGTGTATAAGTTAAAAAGTCAGGGCTTGGATTTTATAATCTGAGCCTTTTTTCAAAAATAAGCATAAATTGGTTAAGAACATTTCTGATCGTGACATAATTACTGAAAAGTTTGATGGATTTAGGAGGAATAATACGGCAAAGATTTTAGGCAACAACGCGAAATCAGGGACTTGAAATCACAAAAAAAGCCATCTATTTTAGATAATTATAAAAAACCAAAAGATAATTTGCGAGTAAGACGATGATTAACCCAAAATCCCTAAGCAATATGAATTTTAAAACAAAAATAGTTGTGATTTTATTATCCTCTTTATTACTTACGAATTGTAAAGAGGAAATGAAGAAATGTGTAAGTCAATCTACCGATACTAATGTAAAACTATATAATGATTTAACAGATCAGTTGATACCTTATTTTTTTAGAGAAGATTATTTAGGTGAAAAAAGATATTTTGATAGTTTAAGAGTTCATGATGATGATTTATATATCGAAGAGAAGACAAAAGCGCACAACGAAATTTTTAATCATCCTGAAAAATTTTGCAATTTGTATATAGATTCTACTAAAAATAAAAATACTGATTTTGCTACAGGTAGTACCGAAGATAATATAAAATACATACAAAGAAAGAAGGATTTTTTTAAGACTTTTCCAATAGTCCAGATATTATTAAAAATTTAAGCCTACGAAGTTCTATAAAAGCAAATCAATTTAATTTGTGTACCGCAAAAGTGCTGGATCTGGCAGAGTATGATAAACATACAAATGAATGTGAGATAGGTGTTGTCTATTTTTCAGAGATTGTATTCGATACTTCAAAAAAAAGAGCATTAGTTTTTGTTGACCATCATATAAAAAAAGATTATTACGGTAGAAATGCTATATTTAAACTAAGATTGCATGATAATTATTGGGAAATAGAAGATGTTATGTTAGTGTCAACTTCCTAATTTCCGGCTCTTTCCCGATAGCACGGATTTGTAATCCGTGAGAAAATAAACATACAAAACCCATCGCTAAACGGTGGGTTTGTGTTTTAAAAAAAGCGACAATATTTTTAGTTTGATTATTTTTTATAAAAAAGAGTTAGGCAACATAACGCAGACTTATGGTCTGCTTATAAAGCTTTTTTATTTGCATATTTACTCTACTATTTTTAATGAAACTTGTTTTAAAAGAAAATAAAAAAAGGGCAGTTTATAATTTATTTTTCATTCATAATTTTATCTTTTTCCTTCTGAAATTCGTCTTCAGATAAAACTCCTGAATCTTTAAGATCTTTAATTTTCTTTAGCTTATCATATTTTGTTTCAGAATTTGGTTGTGGAGATTTTTCGATCGGTAAAAATTCATCAGGAACGATAATTTCACCGAACTTTATAGCATTTTCCAAATCCACTTCATAGTTCATAATTCCATTGCCTATTTTAGCGTAATAAACAAAACCATTTCGTTTATTGCCGCGGGTCATCATTTTTCTTACTTTAAAAGTCAGTCCTGAATTACTTCTTCTGAAAGAATTTGCCTGATTGGCTAGCCCCTGATAACCTGTTGTAGAATAATAATTGAACATCGAGGAAGCATTGGTTCTGATAAATTTGAAATCTCCATCGTTCATGGAACCTGTCCCGATTTTTAAATCTAAACCTTCATATACCTTAAAACCTGTGGAGGTCGTAAGCGTATCATTTTCAAATTTTGGACTGTTTTGAGAATGATACATTCCAAAAATGAGAAGTGTAAAAATCCATAGTACTTTTTTCATTGTTTTATTTTTAATAATCAAAAAATTGAATATCAAAAGTAGAACAAGAGGAACAGATTACCTTACGGGAATCCTTAAGTGAGAATTATTTTATTTCCTTCAATTTTTCATCAAACAAACCAATCAACAGGCTATTTCCGTTTTCGTCAATTTTTATTCCGCCGTATTTTGCCTTTTCATATTTTTCGGCTTCACCTTCCTGAAAGAAAAAAGATTCTGCCCCGATATTCACGTTCCAGGAATTGGATGAGGTATATTCAATTAAATATTCGCCCTTTTTTAAAGGAAGCTTTTCTTTTTGAAAACGAACTTTGTTGGCAACTCCATTCTTGTCTAAATGAACCACGCAAAAACCTCTTTTAGGAATATTCTGTGCGCCGATATTTTCTGAAATGCTGTAACGTAAACTCATATAATCCCCCTGCATCAGCGAACGTGGATCTACAGGAGCCAACGCAAGCAAAACAAGCTTTCCATTTTTTAATAGCTCTTCCTTTTTTGATACCGAAAAATTAAAGTAAATCAGTAAAATAATCAGATTGAAGAGAATGATAAGCCATTTATATTTTTTCATCAGATTTCAGTTTTTTGTGGGTTAATAAATAAAGTCCCAAAAACAAAATACCCGAAGAAAATAGTAATATAGATTTGGTAAGCAGGGTAAAATGAAGATCATAATAGTATTGGGAAATAAAATAAATAAAGGCAATAATTCCGATAACCAGACTGGTTTTGTAATTCACCAAAAAACTGAGCAGAATAATTAAGATCGCTCCTGAAATAGCGGGTGATAAAACAGTTGGCAAAAGTAAAACTACTGTTAAAATGTAAATTCCTGTTTTATGTTTCCGTTTATGAATTTTTAAAATTTCAAAAAGATGAGAAAGCAAATAAATGATGGAAATAATACAAAATGCAGACGTGATCCAAATATCTTCAAATGATGTTTCAATAAGATCAGCTTTACTCACAATAATCAGTCCGGATAAAAATGAAAATACCAACGCAATACGAATAGGATCATATAGCTTTGAAAAGATACTGTTATAAGTAATGAATTTCGCTTCTTTTACATAAAAAACAGCCAACAATATTGCCAAACAAGAAGTATAAAGCTGAACAAATCCAAAAAATTCATTAGAAACAAGCAGTGTAATAATAGCACCGTTAATCATTAAAACCGAGATGAAGGTGAGAATATAAGTTCTCACAATGCATAGCGAAATCAATGAAATCAATATAAAAATACAGCAAATGATATTTTCATGAACTTCCATTTTTTCGAGTCCGAATCCTAACAATACAAAACCAATGATGTAAGCAGAAATGCTCAATGTATCAATAATAATTTTGTCATGAACTTTGCTGATTCCGATTCCGAAACCCAGTAAAATAACCCCAAAGAATATCAATCCAAAATCTGAATCATACAATCCCGCCAACATCAAAAAGCCGATGAATGCTAAACTTGCTAAAATTCCGCCAAAAATAGAAAGGATTTTTATCGCTAAAGACTGATGATTGTCATTTTTCTGATAATCTGCCAGAATAGCATCTTCGTTAAAAAGAATTTCGCGGTTTTCTTTTGTCTGAAGATAATCTGTGAATGCTTTTATTTCTTCTTTAGTTTTCATTTTTCCACTTTTTTTGAAGGTTAATCAAATTCATAATTACCAAAGTCACACTGATAATAATAAAAATGCTGACTAATAAAAACATTCCGATATCTTCCGACATCTTGAAAAGCAATGCGGAAATAATAATGATAAAACTTAACGGAATTACCGCGAGATAAAAGCCGTCTTTCGATTTTAAACCAAACCAGATTCCCAATACAAAAACTGCAATCACGATCGTCATTAAAACCGGAAATAATGGTTGATAGGTGTCTAAAATGCCGATAATAACTGCGCAGGTTCCAAAAACAGCAATTGCCAATCCCAAAACATACGTAAACCAACTCGGAACATTCTCAATTTTTTTATATTTTGATAACAGAATAGAGGCAATCAAAACCAAACTGTTGAATACGAAGAGAGCAGCGGTTACAAATATTTCTGGCCATTCTTTTGCCACTTGCAGCGAATATAAGATGATTGTGGTATTGATTAATACTAAATACAGCAGCCACAGCGGCGCAAAGTTGGAAACCAGAACCCATAAAGTAATAAACAGCGTCCACGCCAAAAAGAAGTCGTACGCATTCGCTCCCGTCTGATAAATTTGTCCGAAAACGGCAAATAAAACGCCCACTAAAAAGGCAGATCCTGTAAGAATAATATTTCGGGTGCTGCGCTTGAGTTTGGGAAGTAAAGCGATGACGGTGGTTAAAATAATAAGCGCTTCCGTTAATCCCAACTTAGCAAATTTGTGAAGATCTGTCCAATTGTAGGCAAAAAAGAAAATGATGCCCGCGGTGGTAAAACCTATTCCCAACGTCATCAAAAGTAGACGGAGAAATCTTTTCCAGTTTTCCAAATCGTTGTAAATTTTTTCCTTTAAAGCCCTATCAATCGCTTGCTCCGAAATAGTATGATGGCGATTGATGAGATGAATATCTTCCCGTTGAATATCATTCATGTGTTTAGTGTTTTTCTTTATTTTAATTAAAACTAGGCTGTTCTGCAGTTTGCTTATTTTCAATAGTTTTCATCATTGATAACAGCTCTTTTTTCATTACAAAATATTTTTTATGTAGAAAATACGGCAGAAAATTAACAGCACTCATTATATATTGCAAATGCGTATCCAGATATTGATCATTATTAAAATAAATCAGATCTTTTTCAATATAATATCTTAAATCTTTGATGGTTTGTTCTTCCAGATCTTCGGTTAATAAGGCATTATTAAGAAAAGGAAGAATTTCAGCTTTCAATTTTTCTTCTAATGGTTTTAATTTTTTAAAGTTGATTGAAATTTGTTCAAAAGGTGTTCTTTCACTGATAAATGCTGTGGCTGCAGCGACTTCTGTATATATTTTAAAACGATCTTCATATTCTTTATCGTAAGCGGCAAAACTATTATAAGCAGTTTCAAATTCTTGCTTTTTGCCAGATTTTTCAGCAGATTTTAAGAAATACGTATAAATAGTAGAATCATTTTCAAGGATCTGAAGTTTTAATTCTGAAATTTGATGATCGATCTGTGGAATTAATTTTGTGGCTTCGTTGGCTTTGTATTTTTTTCCGTCGTAATCAAATGTTTTCAAAGGAATTTCTTTACTGATGACAGCTTCAATCGTTTTCTTATCACTTTCGAGTGCCAATAAAGTGTACACCAGTTCTACTTTTTCTTTGCTGAACAATTCTTCAAACGAAATATCATTTGCCGCTACATTTTCTTTAGCATTAAAATCCGGGTTTTTATTGTCGTAATACCCGTTGAAAATTGTATCAAATGAATCTTTTTTGAATTGCTTTTCAAATTCTGAAGTAAATGTTTCAAAATCAAGATCAATTTTATCTTTTTGATATTTTACGTTGGAGAATAATTTTGTGGTAAGTTTTTCTTCAGTTGTAGCAAAATCTTTAAAAATATTTCTGGCGGGCTCGTTTTCAGCTTCTTTTACAATGTTGAGTTTTCGAAGTCTTGCGATACGTTCTTCATGAGAAGGATGCGATGCCCATTGGTTTTCGATGACCAATTTTGATTTGTTGAAAAGGCTGGATTCAGAAAGTTTTACGTTCGGAAGATTGTTTTTGGTTTCGACTTCACTTTGTTTCGCAAGGAAATTCATTACAAAAAACTGTTCTTTATAAATATTCTGACTTCCCTGATTTTTTGAAATTCTGTTTTCGTAAAAGTTGATTACTTTCTGATAAGATTCTGCGGCAAGCTCGATTCTCAACAAAGATTCTTCCAACGAAATTGATCCTGCAATATTGGCAGCAACTTCATCGGCATGAAACTCCATTTCTCGGGAAAGTGCCATGTGACGGATGTTCACAAATGAATACATCTTTACCAAAACCCACTGGATTTTACCTGTGATAAAAACCGCCAACATAGCAAAAAGTGAAAAATATCCGCTCATATTAGCCCATTGCTGAATAGAATTTCGATAAGATTCATCATCATTTACAAGGTTGAAAATAATTTTATTCACATTATACACATAACTTCCCACTTTCATCGAACGTTGCGAAAAGTGACCAAATTCGTGAGAAAGAACGGCTTTCAGTTCCTGTTTTGTTGAGGTATTGATTAGTCCAACGCCGATGGTAAGATTTTTTTTAATCGGAAAAAACATGCTCCAAAAACTGGAATCGTAGAAAACGCTTGCATTAACATCGTATGATAAATATACTTTTTTGGGAAAATCGGTTCCGGCTTCTTTTACGATTTCATCAATCATTTCAAAAAGTTCCGGCTCGTCAGATTTGGTGATTTCTGTGAGATAGCTTCGATCATTAATATGTTTTTTAAACAAAAATTTAATGATGAAATAAAATACGAAAAGTCCGGTTCCGGCAAGACCTAAGCCCAGCATTATCGTTACAAACATAGGTTTAATAGCAATCAGCCATATTCCTACACCAATACATGCCATCGCCAGCAAAATGGTGAAAAGAAACATGAGAATATAAACGATAATGAAGATGCTGATCGCGAAAATGGCAGATTTGCTTTTCTTCCTGAAATCTTCGGAAACTTGAATGTACATGGAAATAATTTTTTACAATAATAAGAAAAAATGATAAACTGCTTGATTTAGAATTGAAAAAGGTAAGCCCAGAGGTTTGAGTTATTGGTTAAATAACAAAACCTCCGACATTTTTTGCGGAGGTTTGGGATTTTATCATTTGTGTGTATTAGAGGGTTTTGATTCTTTCTCATCATTTGTGTTTAATGAAGAATCAAAAGGTTAATTTTTTAATAGTTGTCTTATTTGTTGTTACAAAGATAGTTTCTGAAATACCTATGAACATAATAAAAGATGTAGATATATTTCGTTTTGATTGTAGATATTTATCGACAAAATAATATTTAGTTAATAATTTTTACTTCCGGATTGTTTTCTGCTTTTCAACTGAAAAACATTTCCTTCAGGATCTAAGCCATCGCACAACCAAAAATCATAATTTTCAAAGGTTTTTATTTCGCGCATTCTTACGTTCTTTGAAAGTAATTCGTTTCGAGCCAAAAGGATGTCAATATCAATCTCGAATATCAGTTTTGTATTATTATCAAACTGATGATCTTTGGAAATTTGTTGTAAATATTCTTCGCCAATTTTATGAAATGCAATATGAGACGAACCTGCATTCAACAATGCCCAAGAAGAATCTTCTTCAAGAATTGTGAAATTAAAATGTTCAACATAAAAATTTTTGATTAATTCTACATTTTTTACGTAGAATAAAGTGGTGTCGAGTTTTGCGTTCATTGTTGTTCAGTATTTAATTCTATTCAAAAAGTTCTTCCACATTCGCCAAAATTTCACAATCACAATAACCACCATTTTCAACTAACCAACCGAGAACAATTTCAATATTTTGAATTTTATTTTTTTCTAAGAATTCTACAGTTATTATATTGGTATCATTACAACCAACTTCTTCCAACTGAATATCCAAGAAATCGAAAAGTTGTTCAAAATAAATTCGATCCATAGGAAGACTATTTTCAAATTCTTCCTGTTGTTTTTGTCTTAATTCGTTTCGAAGTTGCTTTCTTCGTTCTTTTTCATTTTTATCCATAGCTTAACTGTTCTTTATTAATCAAAACGATAAGGATAGCCAATTTCCTGAAGATCATTTTCCAGTTGTTCCCAATCTTCCAGCTCGTCAACGAGGTTTAAAACCATTTCTTTGGTTACTATTTCTCCGTTATAGATTTTTGTGACCGTCTCTAAAGGAATTCCGGATTCTTTATAACTATCTTCAAAATATTCTGTTGCCCAGTCGATGTAAGTTTTTGGATTTCCATCAAATATATTCAACATTTCTTCAGAATGATCTTCATTATTTTCGATTTCTCCTGTTTGCCAATGGTTTTCATGAGTTGTCCAAAGACAAAATGTTGTTCCAATTGAATTGACAGGTTCTCCAAAAATAAATTCATGGAAAACTTGAGGCAAGTTGGCTGTTAATTTTTGTTTATTAGGTTGTGAATATTCGTGGGCGAAACCATTAATCACACAACCATTGTGAGTAAATAAAATAAGCATTTGACCTCCCGAGCCATCCCGCATTTCGAAAAATTCTTCATGATCAGACCATTTATTGTTGTAAGAATAATAACGATATTCCCATTCCTGCGAAAGAATAGCATCTAAAACAGAAATGGCTTTACAGATATTTTTTAATTGTTGTGAAGAGGGTAGGAGTGAAGGGTTTTTGGTTGAGATCATGGTTTAAAATAAAAAAAACTAATTTAAGTATTAAATCTCAATCTCCACCCAATTCATCCAAACCTGTTCTCTGTCATGATTATTCTCAAAGTTTTTCAACATAAATTCACGATTATACTTTATTTTGTTTTTAAAATATAATTTTCCGTTGACATAAATTTTAATTCTCTTTTTGAGATTAACCATTTCAGGTGAAATATTGATTGATAAAGAAGAAATATTGGACGTTTCTAATTGGAAAGTATTATCATGAAATTCCGCTTTTATTTTTGCCGATTTTCTCGGAAAATCAAAAGCATTTTTGTTCACAATTTTCGTTTGTAAACTGTCTTTTGTATCGTATTCCAGCCATTTGGTGATTTTAAAGTTTAATTCTTTATTTTTTTGATAAGAGTTTACAGTATCTAATTTTATATTTGAAATCCAGTCGATCGCATCATATTTTTCATCATCAAATTCCCATGAAATTTTTTTAGGAAGAGGATTTCTCTTTCGTTGAATTACATCATCAAAAAGAATTTTATAAGCAGGTTCTGATTCATCAAATTGTGGAAACCAATGTGGAAATCCATTATATCGATATTCTTTATAATCTGCGGAAATACTTTTCATCAGTTGGGTAAAATCATCATTCGCATTGGGAGGATAATAATAATCTTCATCCGTAGAAAAGTTGATAAACGAACGGTTTTTAGCATTTTCCACAAAAGTTCCTCCAGTAAAAACTTTGGGATAGGTGTTAAATCCATAAAAGCCAGCAAACGGAGTAGGCTTTTTCATCAGATACGAAAAAGAACCTGTAGCTCCATTGGAATGCCCTGAAATAAAAACTTTATTATCATCAATATTAATGGCTTTTTTTATTTGTTTCAACATTTCGGGAACCATAAAAAATCCATTGTCGGGAGCCATCCAGTTGTATTGCTTACTGCCTTTAGGGAAAACGAGAATCACATCATTTTGGTCTGCATATTGGGTGTAATATCGGTTCCAACCGTCTAAATTTCCGTTGGCGAACTGATAATCTGTCAGCGCATTATTTTTTACGGCACCATGCAGGAAAAAAAGCAACGCATATTTTTTTTCAGGCTGATAATTTTTAGGTAAATGAATGAAATACGATGTGGTGGCTGAATTATTTATTTTAAATGAAATAGAATAGTCCCGATCTTTTTTAACCTGATATGGATTGAAATTCCTAATGGCTTTATAAAGTGCTTCCGGATTTTGAATACCTTTCAAATCATTTGGATTGATGCTATAAAACTCGTTTTCCTTTTCTTTTAAATCATGATAAAAATTTTCTTTATCCTGGAGTGCCTTTTGTTTCAAATCTTTCCATCTCGGGTCTGCCAATAGATTTTTATATTCTTCATCCGAATATTTTCCGGCTAAATAAATCCATCCCGGATAACCGTCTTCTGTGGTTTTCATCGCGGCCAAAGGTGTTAAATATTGAAAGGCTTTATCATTATTTTTTAATTCAGAAGCCAATACCGAAGCTTTATAGAGACCAGTTCCGTCTATATGATCGGGATATGTTGCAAAAGCATTTTCGTACATGTCTAACGCCTTTTGATAATCCTGTTCCGTTTTGGCTTTCCACATTGTTTCCAATGCTTTTCTCGTTAAGGATGAATAATTTTCCTGTGCTTTTGTAAAAAAGAAAGACAAAACCAAAAATACGATGACGTAAAATCTCATGACTATTAATTAATGAGACAAAACTAAAAATATAAACTCACAAAAACTTGTAAAAATGGAACATGAGAGCTAAGGTTCCACATGCCAGAATGTATCTTCTTTTCCTAAGATTGTTCCTTTGTTGAAAAATACTGTAGGGGATTTTTGCGTCAGGTTTTTATAAATTTTATTGAAATGTGACTGATCATTAAAATTAAATTCGTGTGCCAGCGTGGTGAAATTTTCATCAGGATTTTCAAACAATTTTTTATTGATGGTATTTCTGAAAAGTACAATTTCATAGAATTTTTTAACGGAAACGCCTAAATATAATTGAAAAACACGATTAAGGTGTTGCCTGCTGATTCCTACTTTTTCTGAAACTTGTGCCACCGAAAAATTTTCCTCTGCATTAAAAATAAACTGAAGAGTTTGCTCTATAACTGTATTTTTAAATAAAATAAATCTTTTGGTTAAAATAGAATCTAATGAATTGACCAGAATTTCTGTATCTGTCGTAGAGAAAATTTCATGCAATTCAGCTTCATTAAAAAATTCACCATCAAGAATATAATCAGCGAAATTGAGGTTTCTATAGAACTGCTGAATACCCAATGGATGAAAAACAAGCACTATTCTATACACTTTTCCCGTCTGTTTCACATGCAGTACCTTTTCCCGAATCGGGGTGAAAATCTGAAAGGGTTTAGCTTTTTCGTTAAAAATAATTTCTCCGTTTTCTGCCCGAATATGAGATTGATACAGCGAAATTGTGCTGTTGAAATGAGGAAAGCAATCATATTCAGTCACCTTATTATTTGGTTTAATATCCAAATAATAATAATCTACATATTTTTTTATGGTAGAATGTTGTGGCTTGAATGTTTTAAATATTTCCTGCATTTTACACTAGCAAAAATAAATTAATAAATTTTTTTGTACTCAATTCTTTGCTAAAAATTCGAGTATAAAAAGACTCGTTTTCGAGGGAAAATAACTTCTAACCTCAAGCTTCCTTCTTCCAGCCTATTAATTTTACCTCATAACTCTAACTTTCTGCAATTCTCCTTTTTCATTTTTATACGTAAAAATGTAAGTTCCGCGACGTACTTTTGTTAAGTCTATATTTTTGTTGTAATACGCAACGTCTTTCCAGATTTCTTTTCCATCCATTGTATAGACAGTAAATTCAAACTGATTGCTGTTGTTTTTATTGCTGATGACGAAACCATCTCTGTGGGCATTGGTATACACTTTTGATTTAAAAACATCTTCATCAGTATTTTTAGTAGAAAGTGCCTCTTCGCCAATATCCGCAACTTGAATGCTTTTAATTGCTGATTTGGTTGAAGACGTTGTACTTCCACCAATGATGTATAATTTATTGTTATAAATTTCTGCAGCAGCATGTCTTCGCGGGATCATATTGGATGATAATTGATGCAATTTATTGGTTTCTGTATCAAAATAGGCCAGAAAAGTTTGATTATTATACCCTCCAGCAATAAAAATCTTATTACCGGATACCGCCAATGAATGACCGGAAATCGGAGCAGGCATCGTATACTGCTCAGTCCATTGATTTTTGTTGAGATCGAAAACATTGATAAGACGGGACGACGTACCGTTAAAACCACCAATCACATACAACTTATCATTCACAATTTTGCCCTTTGTTTCTCTGGCTGTTGGCATATCGGGTAACGGATTCCATGTATCTGAAGCAATATCATAGTATTGGAATCTATTGGAAAATACAGTGGTTGAAGCATTATTTAGTCCGCTGCCGCCGAACGTATATATTTTTCCGTTGTGGATGGCAGAACCTGCATGTCCTGTGTAGGCACGGTTAACAGCTCCTTTTGTTATTTTATTGGTTTCAAGGTCTAGAATTTCAAGATGGCTATTTCCCCAACCGTTAAAAATATAAATTTTATTATTGTAAGTCTCCGAATTGGCGAATCTTTTGGGAAACAGCGTAGAGTTGATGATACTCCAGCGGTTGTCTTTAATATTGTATTTCTCGATAAAATTACCATTACCATCAGTGTTTTTATAACCATTGCTCACATATATATTATCATCTACAATGACACTGCTTATCGCTCCTCTTCCGATAGACATATCTGAGAGATGTTTGAAATTTAGGGTTTGTGCATTTGCGAAGAATAAGCCGAAAATTGAAAGGAGGAATGATTTTGTTTTCAATGGTGTTGGGATTTGGTTTTAAAGATAGGGAAAAGTGACGGATTGTGAATTCACAACGTCTGGTTTTCGATTTAAGCTATTCGTGAAGTCTATTTTTTAGATCCATATTACCTCCCAGAATTCTGATAATTTCTATCTCATCTTTTGATATGGACTTGTAAAAAATGATATGTTTTTGTGCGGGAAAGCCTAAAAGATCTTGATCAATTACAGGATAGCTTTTTCCAATATTTGGATTTTCACTTAACATCTGACAAAAATCAATGAGTTCGAGATAATATTTTTCGGCTTGTGTTTCAGACCAACAGGTATAAGTATATTCGTAAATCTCAGATAAATCCTGAACAGCTTTATTCGTTAAGAAATATTTAGCCATTCTTTTTCATTTTGGCTTTTAAAAATTCAAAATGTTGTGTTGAATTAAAATCTTTTGCGATTCCACTATCAATTCCTTCCTGAATGGCATTTCTCAGAAGTTGAATTTTATTTTCTTCTTCTTCCAATAATCTTAAACCCGCACGAATTACCTCGCTTGCATTTTTATATCTTCCCTCTGAAACTCTATTATCTACAAAATTTTCAAAGTAATCGCCCAAAGAAACAGATGTATTTCGTCCCATTTTATAATTTTTAGTGAAGTTACCAAAAATTGGTAATTGAGGCAAGTGGTAATTTTGTTATGATTGTAAATCTATACTATACATTATTGATTTTGTTTTGAAATGGAAAGAATTGGGAGGCTTTATATTTATTGATACAAGTACCAACTGGGGATAATATAAAATTACATCGTAAAAAAGTGAACTTACATCGCAAGAATGTAAAGTTACATCGTAAGAAAGTGAAATGACATTGCGACAAAGTGAAGTTACATCGCAAGAATGTAAACTTACATCTTAAAAAAGTGAAATGACATTGCAGCAAAGTAAACTTACATCGCAAGAATGTAAAACTACATCGTAAAAAAGTGAAATGACATTGTAACAAAGCGAACTTACATCACAAGAATGTTTTTTTACAACGGAAGAATATTAATCTACATTGCTATATTTAAAATGAAAAACCGCTCTTGGAATTGAGCGATTTTTATATTTATTGATACGAGCGAGACGCTCGCATTAGCGTGGGGAGGAGTTTTTATAATAGCGACGCAATTCTAATTCTATTATCATTGTCATAATCATCAGCATTAATCAGTTCTACAAATAGAAATTCATCTTCTATCTTTTGACCATTGTTGTCAATCCATCTACATTTAATTTCTTTTGTTTCAGAGTCAGTTGTAATCACTATCATTTTTATTTTTTTATTCGATTTGTGATAAACACTATCGCCAATATTAAAATCTTCAAAATTGTATGCTCTCATAATACTTATAATATTTTATTTGCATCAACATTATATCCACAGGCATTTAATTCTTTTGCTAATTTAAATTTCCAATTTCCAATTTCATCCAGAGGAGTGTATAAAACTCCATGTACATCACTAGGAAGCTCAACACCATTTTCATAAAGAGGAAATATTTTATTTCTCCCTAATTTACCAATAAAGTAGCCCATCTCAATAATTACATTTTGCCTTGCTCTATATTTATCTTCTGCTTCTTTTTTAGCTCTTCCTAAATCATCTGCTGTTAGAATAATAATAGCAAAATCTACGTCCGAATGAAGTTCAAATTTTTCAATAATAGTTTGCCCCTGATTTGGTTGTTCAGATAAAATAATTGGTTCTAATCCAAGTTTTTCAATAGTTCTTGCTACATCAATTTTAGTTCTGTCATCATGACCGTGAACAATAAATATCCTATTAGAAATCATAATATCTTCTTTTCCGTTTTTACTTTTTTCAATTTTACTTTTTAATAAATCAGCTTTAATTTCCAATTTTTTCAAATTAAAAATTTTTGCGTTTAATACTTCGTTAAAATGTAATACTTTATCATTAGGTGTTTGTGCTCTAACTCCTTGAGCAAAACCAATAAATAGAGCACATTTATCATACCGGTCCCTATATTCGTTATATTCATTATTGAAAGATTGTTTTAAATATTCAGAATTGTAATCATTCCAAATATTATATTTTTCTTTTAATTCTTCAAATTCAGAAATCGATCCAATTTTTTTTTGTGAAATTTCTTCTCCGATTTTGATTCTCTCGCCTAAAGACTTTTTAAACTCTTCTTGGGAAATTAATAATTCAGTTTGTGGAATTTCTTTATGCTGATTTGTCTTTTTGGCCATAGTTTTTGCAGGTTTGATAATTCTCAAATATAAGAAACTTTGAAATATAGGCAAGTGAAATTATATAATGATTATTTTTGTTTATAATTTGCTATATGTGTATCTGCCTTTTGTATTATTGTTATATTTTTTGCTTAAATAAGCTACTAATAGTTGGTTCTTATGGGAAATATATTTTAAATAGAAACCGCTCTTGTAATTGAGTGTTTTTATATTTATTTATACGAGCGAGACGCTCGCACCAGCAGGGTCTTTATTGTAAGTCCATGAATATATTGGATGTTCTAGCTTTTAAAGCTAAAATAAGATTTTCAAAAAAAATATTAATTTCAGATAATAAAACTTCACAAAATTGACTATTTATTCTTACTATATAATGCTCGTTTTCAGATTCCACAGTCTCTATTTCTTCAAGATGTTTAAACGCTTCAAATTGTTTGTTTTCGGCTACCCTATTCTGATGACTTAATATATTCCTAATAACATATTTATTATATATCGGAGTATAATATTTTTCTACATAAACTGATTTTTCTTTAAGAAATCCTTTTAATATCTTCCAAAAATAAGGAATATATGATCCTTCTTTTTTGGGAAACTGATAGTTAAAATCTTTTTTTAACTTTTCACAAATCATTTTCATTTTATTTTCAAAGACACTAAATATAGCACCTATTTGATTTGCAGTTTGAATGTTATCTAGTTCAATTAAAATATTCTCCTCAATACCGTGTAAATGTGTAATATATTGTTCTAATTCATTCTCTTCCATAAATCCATTATTCCGCCGTGTTGCTTTCATCTTTTTATATAATTCTTCATCTACAACAGAGTAAGCTTTATCTTGTAAATCAATCATAGCTTTTAAAGCATCAATTGACAGATTAATATCATATTCAATTAAAAATATTTCTTGCCAAACAACTTCATTTTTAGGGATAATTCCAAATTTTCTAAAATTTTGCATAATTAATTTTTATTAAAAAACCGCTCCACAAAAGCAGAACGGTTTAATTTATATTGTCTCAGCGACACGCTGCTACATCATTCCCGGCATTCCGCCACCCATTGGCATAGCTGGTTCAGCGCTTTTCACTTCAGTGATAACACATTCAGTTGTAAGAAGCATTCCCGAAACAGAAGCTGCGTTTTCAAGAGCAACTCTTGTTACTTTTGTAGGGTCGATGATCCCTGCTTCAAGCATGTTTACGTACTCGTCAGTTTTAGCGTTGTATCCGAAGTCTCCGTTTCCTTCTGCAACTTTAGCAACGATTACAGAACCTTCACCACCTGCGTTAGCAACGATTTGTCTCAATGGCTCTTCGATTGCTCTTTTCACGATCTTGATCCCTGTATTTTCGTCAGCATTTGATCCTGAAAGAGCCTCTAAAGAAGCGATAGCTCTTACCAAAGCAACACCACCACCAGCTACGATACCTTCTTCAACGGCTGCTCTTGTAGCGTGAAGGGCATCATCAACTCTGTCTTTTTTCTCTTTCATTTCAACTTCAGAAGCTGCACCTACGTAAAGAACTGCAACACCACCAGCTAGTTTAGCCAATCTTTCCTGCAATTTTTCTTTATCGTAATCAGAAGTAGAAGTTTCCATCTGAGCTTTAATCTGTGCAACTCTTCCTTTGATTTTGCTTTCTTCACCACCACCGTTTACGATCGTTGTGTTGTCTTTATCGATAGATACTTTCTCAGCAGTTCCCAACATATCGATTGTAATGTTTTCCATTGTGAAACCTTGTTCCTCAGAAATAACAGTACCCCCTGTAAGGATTGCGATATCTTCCAACATTGCTTTTCTTCTGTCTCCGAATCCTGGAGCTTTTACAGCAGCAATTTTAAGAGAACCTCTCAATTTGTTTACCACTAAAGTTGCCAAAGCTTCACCTTCAACTTCTTCAGAGATGATTAATAAAGATTTACCACCTTGAGCGATTGGTTCAAGAACAGGAAGTAATTCTTTCATTGAAGAGATTTTCTTCTCAACTAAAAGGATGTATGGATTTTCTAGCTCAGCTAACATTTTCTCAGGGTTAGTCACGAAATATGGTGACTGGTATCCTCTGTCAAACTGCATACCTTCTACAACGTCCACTGTTGTATCGATACCTTTAGCTTCTTCTACAGTAATAACACCTTCTTTACCCACTTTTCCGAAAGCTTCAGCGATCAAAGCACCGATTGTTTCGTCGTTGTTAGCAGATACAGAAGCTACTTGCTTTACTTTATCTGTAGAATCTCCAACAGCCTGAGACTGAGTTTTTAAGTTTTCAACAACAGCAGTTACAGCTTTGTCGATCCCTCTCTTCAAGTCCATTGGGTTTGCACCTGCAGCTACGTTCTTAAGACCTTCTCTTACGATAGCCTGTGCCAAAACAGTAGCGGTAGTAGTACCGTCTCCTGCGATATCATTAGTTTTGGAAGCCACTTCTTTTACCATTTGTGCTCCCATGTTTTCTACTCTGTCTTCAAGTTCGATTTCTTTTGCAACAGAAACACCATCTTTAGTAACGTGAGGTGCACCGAAAGATTTTTCGATTACCACGTTTCTACCTTTTGGTCCTAAAGTTACTTTTACTGCATTAGCCAATGCATCAACACCTCTTTTTAAAGCGTCTCTTGATTCAATATCGAATTTTATTTCTTTTGCCATTATTTTAAGCTTTTGGCGATTTGCTTTTGGCTCTTGGCTTTAGCAATTCGCGAGTTTATTTTTAATTTTTTAATTTAATCTTAGCTTGTTTAAATTTTAAATGAACATTAAGAATTTAAGAAATAAATTTAATAAAGGTATTTTAAGAATTTGCCTTTGGCAAAATTAAGCAAGAGGCTTAAATATCGGAGATATTCTTAATCAGTCTTTAAGGTTTAATTATCTAAACTTCTTAATGTTTAAATTTAAATATAGAATAACATCTTATCCGATGATACCTAAAAGATCTCCTTCTTTTACAATTAAATAATCTTTTCCTTCTAATTTCAATTCAGAACCTGAATATTTTCCATAAAGAACTTTGTCACCCACTTTTACAGTTGTAGGCTCATCTTTTTTACCAGGGCCAACTGCCACTACCGTACCTTCTTGAGGTTTTTCTTTTGCAGTATCCGGGATAATAATACCTGAAGCTGTTTTAGTTTCTGCAGCGATTGGTTCTACCAAAACTCTGTCTGCCAATGGTTTAAAGTTTACTGACATAATATATTTAATTTTTTAATTATTTCTGTGTTGTAATTCCCTAAATGCGTGCCATCGATTGTTCGTGACGGAAATGGCAGACTTTATTTTCCGGGAGTGGAAATTTTGGCAGAAAAAAAGTCACCTGTTTTTGAGGTGACTTGTATTTTATTTATGACAAGAATCTTTGTAATCGTCGATTAATTTTTTATAAATATCAGTGTATGTTTCTGATTTGTATTTCATATTAATTCTTGATGCTTCGGCTCCTTTTTTTCCTTTCAAGGCTGCTTTTCTTTCATCATCGGTTGCTCTTTTCTTTTCCTTAAATGTTTTGTTGGAGAAATAATCTTTTTGTCTTGCTTCATCCACTTTTTTTAGAAATTCAGGGCAGTCGGCTCCAATCATTTCGTAGGCTGTGTAAAACTTTTTGTATAATGTTTTAAGATTAAATAAATCTAAAGCGCTTAACGAAGGATAATCCACCGGTGCAATAGCAACCGTATCATCGGGCTTACTCAAATAAATCATTACATACATCAACTGACAATTGTCTTCGTTTCCGTTAAAACCTGCCGCGAAATTATTTCCAAAATCTGCCTTACACATCATGCTTCGGTAACCGTAAAGGTTGATGGCTCCTTTTTCCATCAAAGGGAGCATCAATACTTTTCCTTCAGATTCTAGCTCCTGATCTTTGTTGATTTCTTTTACAAGACGTTTATCCAGCTGAAATTGTTCCTGCGTTTCTTCATTAGTATAAAGCAGACTTTTAATATCCGAAACAGGGATTAATTGTACCTGAGCATCATTTTTAGAAGATTTAAATTTTACTTCTTTTCTGTCCAGATTCGCATATTTATGACCTTTTCCCATCATGCTGAAAGTGGCCACATCGGGAAGCATAAAATCCTGAGCAAATCCTTTTTTCGTACTTCCGTCTTCCATTAAAATTTCGATAGGGATAAAATCTCTTTTTCCGGTGTAAAATTGTAAAGATTGAGCGAAAAAGTTCTGTACAGAAAGAATAAACAGCAATAAAAGGCTAAGTTTTTTCATGGATATTTTAAAGTTTTTTATCGGAAGCAAATCTAAAAAAAAAGTATCCAGAATCTGAATACTTTTATTATTGAAATTAATTATTTTAATTTTTCTTTCCAGCTGCCTGCATCGGGTTTACTCGTCCGTTGGAAGCTCCTCTTGCATTTCCGCCTTCTTTTTGTTTAAATAAATCGAATTTAGAAACCTGTGCATTTCCGCCATCTGCACTCCAAAAGTTATTCGAAGTATCAATATCAGCCGTTTCTCTCATCGGATCGAGCTGAATAGATTTTAATTTTTTATCAAAATAGAACGTTTTTGAAACTTTCTGCTCATTTTGTCTCCAGATTTGAGCCGAAGTTTTGTCTTTCAATTTTGTTCCGTCTTTAAAAGTGAATTCAAGAATAATCGGCATTACCAATCCGCCTTTGTTCGTAAAATCAATTTGATAAGCAGTGATATTTTTAAACTGATCTTTATCTTTTTGAGTTAAAGGTTCAGAAGCATCTGTTTTAACGATATATTCTTTTGCAGCATCTACTTTTTCCTGACCTCTGTCGTATCTGTAATAAAAATCCTGAAGTTCTTTATCTTTATCTACCGCAAAGTTGATGGTTTTATCTTCTTTATTTCTGATTTTAGAAAGGTCTTCAAAACTATTTACAGCAGGTTTATCTACATTGTATCTTACCTCTCCAACGGATTTCGGAGTTGTGGCTAAATCTGGTGTGGCAATCGTTACTTTATCAATCGAAATGTCTACAGGATCTGTTCCGTAAAACCATCCTCTCCAGAACCAATCTAAATCTTCACCACTTGCATCTTCCATCGTTCTGAAAAAATCTGCAGGTTCAGGATGTTTGAAAGCCCATCTTTTAGCATACGTTTTAAATGCTTTATCGAAAAGCTCTCTTCCCATAATGGTTTCACGAAGAATATTCAGTCCTGTTGCAGGTTTTGAATAAGCGTTTGGACCAAACTGAATAATGTTTTCAGAATTACTCATAATCGGTTCCAACTGATCTTTTGGAAGCTTCATATAATCCACAATCGTCCAAGCCGGACCTCTTTTGGATGGGAATTTATTGTCCCATTTTTCTTCTGTAAGATATTCCGTAAAGGTATTCAAGCCTTCATCCATCCAGCTCCATTGTCTCTCATCCGAATTTACGATCATTGGGAAAAAGTTGTGTCCCACTTCGTGAATAACCACGCCGATCATTCCGTTTTTAGTTCCTTCAGAATAGGTTCCGTCTTTTTCCGTTCTTCCGAAGTTGAAACAGATCATCGGATATTCCATTCCGTTGGCAGCTTCTACAGACTGCGCTACAGGATACGGATAGGGAATAGTAAACTCTGAATACGTTTTGATCGTATGAGCAACCGCTTTTGTTGAATATTTTCTGTATAAATTATAAGCTTCTTTTGGATAGAAACTCATTGCCATTACCTTATTGTTATTTTCAGGAATCGTAACACGCATTCCGTCCCAAACAAATTTTCTTGAGGAAGTCCATGCAAAATCTCTCACGTCATTCGCCTCGAAATTCCATGTTTTTCTTTGTCTTGAATGATTTTTCTCTGCTTTTTTAGCTTCATCCAATGTTACAATTTCAATCGGTTCGTTCGCGTTTTCAGCTTTTCTGTATCTTGCCAATTGGTCTGAACTTAAAACCTGATCATAGTTTTTACATTCTCCGGTTCCTCCCACAACGTGATCTGCAGGAACATTCATCGAAACTTTAAAATTTCCGAAAACCAAAGCAAATTCGCCTCTTCCTGTAAACTGATGATTCTGCCATCCGTGGAAATCGCTGTAAACACACATTCTAGGATACCATTGCGTCATCGTATAAAGATCGTTTCCGTCTTCGGGGAAGTTTTCGTAACCACCACGACCGCCTTTTTCCATTCTGTTGGGAATATTGTAATTCCAATCAACTTTAAAAGTTAGCTGTTCGCCTTTTTTTAAAGTTTTAGGCAAATCAATACGCATCATGGTTTTGTTCACCGTATATTTCAAAGGATTTCCTGAGGCATCGGTTACTTTTTCCAGATTTACACCGTATCCGTTATCTTTTGCAGGAAGTTCTGTTACCTTTAAATGTTGTGTTGTTGTATTTTTCGGCAGGGTAGAAGAAGATTGATAATCTGCATTCTTTACATTAGACTGCTGATTTTCATCCAACTGAAGCCAAATGTAATCCAGATCATCCGGAGAATTGTTATAATAGGTAACTGTTTCAGAACCTTTCAGATTTCTTTTATCTTCATCCAGATAAGCTGTGATGTTGTAATCTGCCCTGTTTTGCCAATAGCCGTGTCCGGGCGCTCCGGAAGCAGTTCTGTAAATATTGGGCGTGGGAAGGATGGTACCCAGCTGCTCGAATTTATTTCCGTGATTACTTCCCGGATTATTCTGAATATTCTGAGCAGAGGCGCCTGTATATAACAAAACTGAAAGCGCAGTTACTTTTAATTTCATAGCCGATATTTTTTAATTGTTTTTAGGGAAGGCGAGCCACCAGTCTTCCATTGATTTTATGATAGGCAATAGAGCAATGCCTTTGTCTGTTAATTTATATTCTACCCTTGGAGGGATTTCGTTGTAAGCAATTCTCAGGATGATGCCGTCGTTTTCCAGTTCTTTCAAAATGGTACTCAATGTTCCTTGAGATAAATTGTCTAATTCCCTTTTCAGCGTTCCGAATCTTTTCGGGCAGTCATTAGCGATTATTTTAATGAGAGAAACCTTCCATTTTCCGTTGATCATCTTCAAAACGTGCTCTGCATGGCAATTATTTGCCAGAAAAAGAAAATTTTCTGTGCAGCTAACGGTTTCATTATCAGAATTAGTATTAAAGCTCATACCAAGTACGTTTTTTTTACCTACTTGACAGCAGGGTTTTATGTTGATACTTTTGAAGCTGTAAAGTTAAAATTTTATCAATAAATATGAGAAAGTTTCCGGAGTTTAACAAATGGTTGAGTTTAATTGTCATTTCAATGTCAATTTTTTTATGTGTGTTGGATCTTTTTATCGTGAATATTGCCATCCCTTCTATTAAAAATTCTCTTCAAGCAACGACAGCAGAAACCCAGTTTATCATTGTTTTTTATATCATCGGATATGGCGCTTTTCTGATTACGGGAAGTAAGATAGGGAATAAATACGGTCCCAAAAAGACCTTTATCACGTCTATGTTCTGCTTTATGCTGTTTTCTTTTTTCTGCGGAAGTTCTGATTCTGCTTTGGGATTGAATCTGAGCAGACTTTTTCAAGGAATTTCGGCGGCGTTTATGGTTCCGCAAGGGGTAGTTTTAATATCAGACATATTTAAAATAGAGGAAGAAAGAGTAAAAGCGTTGGGGATTTATGGTGCTATTGCCGGAATTGCTTCAGTGATCGGACAGGTTTTAGGCGGAATTATTCCTGATTTGAAATTTAGTTTTCCTGCATGGAGACTAGTTTTCTTTATCAATATTCCAATTGCTGTTTTGGTGATTATGTTAGCCTGGAAATATGTGAAAGAAGTTGAAATCAAAACAAAAGAATCTATTCAGGTTTTTCCTCAAGTGATATTAATTGTTTTATTGATTACACTGATCTATGAAATTGTAATTGGCGGCGAAGAAGGATGGACTTTGGTCGGTATGCTGCTGTTAATTTCTTCTTTGGCGGGATTGATCATATTTATTTTAAATCAAAAAAATAAATTTAAAAACGGAAAAGAGGTTTTAATTAATATGCAGCCTTTTATGTATTCCAGTTTCAAAATAGCACTTTTAGCGGCGGTTACTTATTATCTGGTTCAGGATTCTTATTTCTTTATCAATGCTAATTTTTTTGAAGATCATCATCATTTTAGTTCTACGAAAACAGGATTATTGTTTGCCTGTCAGGGAATAGGGTATGTTTTGGCTTCTCTTTTATCAGTTAAATTTTTAAATAAATATCACGAAAAATTTATTGTTTTTGGCTTAATAGTGATGATTTTGGGACTGATGGGTCATATCTATACCGTCAATACGTTAACGGTTAATTTACCACTTGTTATGATTATTCTATTCTTTTACGGAATTGGTTGCGGAATTGTTTTGCCTTCGATGTTTACGAATGCCATGAGAAAACTGCCTGTCTCAATTACTTCAATTGCCACAGGCGTTTATCTTACCATTCAGCAAATTTCTATAGGCTTTGGCGTAAGTCTTGTGGGACGACTGTATTTTTCCTTCGATAACGGATATTTTATCGCCACCGTTATCATGATCGTTTTATTATTAATTACGATCGGTATATTTTCATTTTCGGGATATAAACTAAAAAGGTAGTCTTTCTAACGTCATTTTCAGTGATAATGCGAAAACGCTTGAGGAAACAAAAAGTATCCAGTCTTTTTTATTGATTTTGAAGATATTTAAAAGAATGAAAAGCAGAATTAATATCGCAAAAACAATCGCAATCTGTCCCAATTCCAGTCCGATATTGAAACCTAAAAGAGGAACGGCAATGCTTTGGCTTTTAGCAATCATCACTCTGGCGGTGTTGGCAAATCCCATTCCGTGAATCAATCCGAAGAATAAGGCTAAATAATACGCCAATTTATTCTGGGATTGCTTTTTGTTTCTCATTACCATATTTGCGAAAGCCGTTATAACAATGGTTAAAGGAATTAAAAACTCAACCCAATCTGATGGAACTCTTACAATATCTAAAATACTCAACGCCAACGTAACGGAATGTCCGATGGTAAAAGCCGTTACAAGTATCAATATTTTTTTCAGATCGCTGAATGAATACACTGCAATTAATGCTAACACAAAAAGTTGATGATCTAATGCGTCTAAAGAGATGATGTGTTCCCAGCCGAGGTTGAGGTAGAAGAGAAAATCTTGCATGATAAAGATAATAGAGATTTAATTTTTTATCTTAAAATTGAATAATTTTTAATGTTATTTATGTTTTTGGACGATTTATTTAATTAATACATTGATTTGTAATAGTATCAAATAAAAATACTATAATTGCTATCATAATAAATGCAAAAATGAAATTAAAAAAACTACTATTTACAAAAGTAAACATTCCATTTGGAGAAACGAAACTTTTACGCAATGCTACATCGGCTTTTCTTGGGTTATATTCTTATACAGTTTCCGCGCAGGTTCAAAAATTGGATTCACGATTTGAATTTTTACTCAATAATAAAGAAAAAGTACAAAGAGGAGGTGTCATTAAGGAGTTGGAACGTTCGGATATGAAACTTGAGAAGCATTTGGTGGTAACTTCCAAAGGTGCTCAAACCATGTACTCATGTATTATATATACGAAAACTCCTGAGAAATTGAAGGAAGATGGAATTCTGGTTCAGAGCAAGCTACCCACTTTTGCTACGGCTTTAGCAAGTATAGAAGACATTGAAAAGCTTCGGCAACTGCCATATGTAACTTCGATTATGGCTCCTATTTATGAAGAACTTCATAATGATGTTGCTAGAGCACAATCCGGAGCAAATTTGTTACAAGATGGAGTTTTTAATAATACTGCTTATAACGGAACAGGAGTGCTTGTAGGGATTTTTGATTCAGGAATCGATTGGAAACATCCGGATTTCAGAAAAGCAGATGATCAAACGAAAAGTAGGATTGTTTCTATTTGGGATCAGACCTTAACGGCACAGGGCGCTGAAGTTCCCCCCACAGGATTTGCGACGGGAGTAGAATATACCAGAGCTCAGATTGAAGATGAGTTAGATGGTACTCCGGCTAATTTTGTCCGTGAAAATGATTCCAATGGTCATGGCTCTCACGTCTCAGGAACAGCTGCCGGAAATGGAATGGCAATAGCTGATAAAAGACATAAAGGGTTTGCTACGAATGCAGATATTGTTTTTGTAAAAGGAGGTAATGGTTCTTTTTCTACAACAAATATCATTAATTCTTTGACTTATTTTCAGAATGTTGCAACAGCTTTGAACAAACCTATTGTGGTAAATATGAGTATCGGAGGCCAGGCGAATGCACATGACGGCACAGGTCCACATGAAGTTGCTGTGAATGATTTTACAAATTCCGGTTCTGGAAGGGTAGTTGTGATTTCGGCAGGAAACGAGTATGGTAAAAATATTCACAGAAAAGTAGATATTGAACCTTCTGCTTCTCAATCTTATGTATTCACCGTATCAAGCAATACAACAGCAGATAGTATCTTCAGTTTTATTATGTTTGCGAATAACGACAGCCCTGTTACTGCTAAACTTACAACTCCTGACGGGCAACAATATATTCAAAATATAAGTACTAACACTTCTCATAATATTCTATCTGGAGGATTGGTGGCTACGATGTATAATTACTGGCATACGGATAATAATAAAAGATATGTTCAACTGGTTGTAACGAGACCTGCGGGATCTACTACGAATGCTCAAGGAACTTATACCTTGGAAATTACAAACAATTCTGCCCAAACTATTAATACAGATGGCTGGCTTTCATCGCAGGGGGTGGCTACCACCTTACAGAATGGAAATAACGAATATATCGTCGGTGCCCCAGGCAATGCATCCAATGCTATAACGGTAGCTGCCTATGCAGGAAGAACAACATATTTAAATAGTTCTACAGGATATTACTATTGGACTAATGATACCGCGGAGGGTATTGCTAGTTTCAGTTCGCAAGGACCCCGGGTTGATGGTGTTTTAAAGCCGGAAATTGCTGCTTCAGGAGAGTATGTGATTTCTGCATTATCGTCAAGCAGCAGCCCAGCAACTAATCCTGCCGATACAGGACATGTAGACGGAACTTACTATTATAAAAATCAGGGAACAAGTATGTCTTCTCCGGCTGTAGCAGGAGCAGTAGCCTTATTGCTTCAGGCAAATCCTTCTCTTACAGCATCAGCAGTTAAGAACAGATTAACATCTACAGCAAGAAAGGATGCAATGACGGGAGCAACAGCAAATGCAAGATGGGGGAATGGTAAGCTGGATATTTATAAAGCAGTTACGAGTGAGTTGGGATGTGTGCCGTCCGAATATGAGACAATAAACTATGACACTCAATTTTATCAACAATCTTCTACAGGAAATTATTATTTCGATAATAATATTTTTGCAGTTAGATATACTCCAACTAAGATTGGAAAATTGGGTGGAGTAAGTTTTATGGTAGGAACCTCAGCCACGATGTCGGATGTACCATTTAATATAGAAATAAGAAAGGTAGATGCTAATGGGAATCCCGGAACATTGCTTGCTTCAAAAAGCTTTAGTTCTATTAAAAATACTTTCTATCGTAATGGTTGGAATTATATTGATCTTTCGAGCCTAAATGTTCAAACAACGACCAACCAGGATTTCTATGTTGTTTTGGATACAAGAAACGGAAGAATGAGCTTGTGGAGAGATAATACGGTTGCAGACGGAAGAAGCAAATCTTCTAGTAATGGAACCAGCTGGACGACTTCCTCGGCGGGGAATTTCAGAATCAGAGCTACCATTTACGAAAATATTGCTGAGGTTAAAAATCTGGCAACATCTAATCAAACGAAAGCTTCTGCAGTGGCTAGCGGATACAACTACTTTACGAATGCATGTCAGCTAATCTCAAGGGTTGAAAAAGAAACAGCAAGTACAGTGTCAGGAAATGTGACTTCAAAAGTTTGGGTAGATAATGCTCAGCCAAATTATGTTTCAAGAAGATTTGAAATTAATCCTGAAACAGCAGCGACTACAGCAACCGGAAAAGTTACATTGTATTTCAAACAAGCAGAATTTGATGCTTATAATTTGACGAATACGGTAAAACTTCCTACTTCAAGTACAGATAATGCCAATAAAGCTAATCTTGTTATTGAAAAATATACAGGTACAAGTGCAAGTAATACAGGAACAGTCGCTTCTTATGGAAGTGCTGCCACGACTATTACTCCAAATGTGGCAGATATTGTGTGGAATAACACTTATCAGTATTGGGAGGTTAGCTTCCAGACGACAGGTTTTGGGGGATATTTTGTGAAAACAAATGCAGCTTCTTTAGGGTTGAATGATCTAAGAAATGAGGCGGGTGTAAATGTTTATCCAAATCCGGCTAAATCTGTTGTAAATGTAGAATTAGGAAAAGCTTCAAAAGCAACCGTAACTATTTTTGATGCTTCAGGAAAATTGGTGAAAACAGCAAATATAACTTCTAAAGATAATAAAATAGATGTTTCTGGCTTGGTGAAAGGCAATTATGTTTTCAATATCATTTTAGATAATGAAACAAAAGTTGTGAAGAAAGTAATTAAAGATTAATCTCTTTATTACATATAATATATGAAGGTGGCGGTTATTAACTGCCACTTTTTTTATATTTGTTTTGAAAAATTTTTTACATGGTTTCTCTTTTTAAAAAATCTGTTATATTTTCTGTACTCTTTCTGTTTTTGGGAGTTCAAAGTTCTTTTACGAAAGTAGATTTTCACCCTTACCACGTAGGTTCCGTAGAAATTAATTACAGTTCCAAATCCAAAACATTTGAAATTACAGGACGTTTTTTTCTTGACGATCTGGAAAACGGATTGGCGAAAAAATATGGAAAACCTTTTCATTTTAATGATCCGAAATATAAAAATCAATTAAATGAAGCGGTAAAAAGTTACGCTGCAGAATATTTTAAGTTAAAATCGAATAACAAATTTCTTAAAATTAACTATATCGGTTATGAAGAAGATAGTGAATCTGTAAATGTATATTTAGAAAGCGAAACCACCGAAAATCCTAAGAAAATAGAGGCTGCAGTTAGCTTTTTATATAACCTTTTTGATGATCAGATTAATATCGTTCATATTATTGTGAATGATGTTAGAAAAAGTGAAAAATTATCATATCCTAATCGTTATCTGTTTCAGAGTTTCTAAGCTCATTGTATTTTGTTGAAATTTATATTTTACTTTATTGATGCAGTTTGTTGAGAATTAATTATATTAAGTGTGAAATTTTATTTAGATTTTTAATTATTTTGGCATAAGAATTGTGAAACTTATTAAAAACAACATAGTTATGAAAAAAAATAAAGAACAATTCAAACCGTTGACGGTTGTTCTCAACCGATTATTATAGTCAATATTCCTAAATTTTATCGGATTAAAATGATAGTACTTTTTAACTAAATGGCTACAAAATTCTACAGTTTTATTTAGCTATTCTCTGTAAAAAAATTTCCTAAGCGTCTTTCGAACAAAATTCAAAATTTATTAAACTTCATCATTATTTTGCGGGCATGTAATTTTGTTTTTAAGCGAAATAAAAACCATTTGTCCTCATATAAAGGTAAGAACAGAATTCTTTAAATAATACAACCGACTTCTTAAGAGAATATCGAAAGTTTATTACCATTTGTTTTAACTATTCAATAACAATATTTAAGCTTGGATCTTAATTTATTTTAAAATTCAATCATTTTTTGTGTGGCGGCAGAATTTTTTGTTCTGCCGTTTTTTATTGTTTTTGAAAATTTTAGTTAAAAACAGAGGTGTATTTTATTCAGGTTTTTAGGTGGAAATTTTAAGTTTTTTAAATTTGATGAGCTTAAAACATACTTTTGTGAAATTTTGAATTAATGGAGTATTTTAATAATTAATTAGAATTACTTTTAAATGAATTGTAAATTGATAAATTATAGGTAATAATTAATTTTTGTTAATAATATTTGGTTATTGTTGGTGAATGGATTATATTTGTTTTTAAGACTGAACTGCATTTTATATAAGATTTAATAATACTATATAATTGATCAGATGACGAATGTATCGTAATGATTGTAAAAATCATGAAATATTTTAAAATTCAGTTTGAAAAATGATAACCTAAAAAAACTTAGAATGAAAATAGTAAATCACCCTCTGAAAAAAGTATTAAAATTTCCCATTTAGACTAACTTTTTTTCTTTCCTGATGTTATTTATTATCAGTGGAATACAGACGTTTTTTTTCAATGTAAATTTCTATGTCTGCGTTATTTTTGTTCAAAATATACAATCACAATTAAAAAATAGTAATATGAAACTAAGAAACATTTGTTCTTTGGCTTTATTTTTAAGTTTTAGTTCAATCAGTTTTGCTCAGGTTGGGATTAATACACCTAATCCACAAGGAGCTTACACTATTGATGCTGCTAAGGATAATCCTCCTACGGGAGCTCCTTCTGCGGCGCAGGCTGCTAACGACATTACAGTGACTTCCACTGGAAATATGGGAATCGGCCTTACGGTTCCTACTAATAAGCTCCATATAAGTGGTACAAATCCTGTGAGGTTGCAAGGTTTAACAGCCGCAGCCAGTGGCGATAATATCTTGGCAACAGACGGTACCGGCGTTCTAAAATCACTTGGAAGTTTAGAAAGCTTAGCTATTCCTGCTCCGGCTGTATTGGTTTTAAGGACAGCACAAACCAACTTTTTACAATCAGCAGGTGGCGGAGGAACGCAAAGATTACCTTTGCAGGTAGGGCGAAATAATATTCCGGGATTACTTTATGATGAGACTACAAGTACGGTAACATTTCCCAATGGCGTTTATCAGATTACTTTTGTTTATGAAGCTACGCATAATGCTACAAGCTGTACATTGAGTTCATATTTTATGGATTTTCCGGGGATACATGCAAGGCGTATTCATAGCACGGCGGCTCATAATCAAGGGGGATCTTCCAACCATGGAGGATCAATCACTTTTTCTGCTTTATTTGACGGGACTTCCAGCAATACCTGGGTAATCAATATGGGGCGCGGAGTTTCCGGTAACTGTACAGGTGCCGGTATGACTCTTACAGATTATGCCACACAGGTTTTAATCTTTAAGCTGGGAAATTAATTCCACAATAAGTTTTAAAATTTCTCTCTTACTTATTTATAAGTTTAGGATTAAAAATCACTTTCTATCAAATTAAACAACACAAATACAATATACATCCAAAGCATTTACTAAGGTAGGTGCTTTTTTTATTGAAAATTAAATTTAACTTTTAAAAATAATACACATTTTGGAGAATAATAAAAGAATGATTTAATGAGAAATTACTAAATGGTGAAATAATTTTCAAACAATTATGATTTAATTTTTATTGAATTTAAGACAGATATTAAAATTTATTAATATTATTTGGTAGGTATTATGGTATTTTATATATTTGGAAAATATTTTAAAAGGATATTAAGGATAAAAAAACGAATTTCTGTTCAAGTTAATTTTTTTTATAAATTAATTTGAATAGAAAATTAGACTTATTATAAATTTTAAAACAATAAAAACACACAAAAAATGAAAAACACAAACACATATTTCAATTTCCGGAATTTTCCAACCGTACCTTTGCTACACTTATAACTAAGCCGATTGTTTAACAATCGTTAGTGCATTCCTTATCCTTTTAATTAAGGAAATCTTGAAAAATAATTTAACATAAATACACATTGAAATGAATTTTAAACACTTTTACCCATTACTCGCTGTTTTTGCTTTTAGCGGCGCATGCGCCCAAGTAGGGATAAACACCCCTCAACCGCAATCTACATTTGATATTGTAGGAAATGCAGCTTCTACCTCTGCCAAAGACGGTGTTACTGCACCAAGAATCACCAGACAGCAGTTGGCAGCTAAAGTTGCCGGAACCTATGCTGCTGCACAAACTGGAGCTTTGGTATATGTTACTGATGCAACGACTCCTACAGGAACTACACCCAGTTTAGCACAGACAACCAATATTTCAAGAGCAGGATATCATTATTTTGATGGTACATCTTGGAAGCAGCTTAATGACCCAGACAACACCTCATTGTCTACAAATATTTACAATTCTGATGGAACATTAACGGCTAATCGTATTGTATCACAGTCAGATAAATCTTTAACGTTTAATGGAACTATTGCTAATGCTTTTTCCATCAATAGAAGCACTTCGGCTAATCCTATTTTATCTGTAGATGCAGCTAATGACAGGGTGGGTATAGGAACTACAGTTCCACGATCAAGATTTGATATTGTAGCAGATAATTTAGGAGGAGGTGCACCTAATGATTTTAGTTTCACAGGATATGGTACATCTAAGAATCCAGCATTATTTTTAGCATCAGCTAGTGGTACTGTGGCCGCTCCGGCGAATTTACTTTTAAATGATATTATTGGGAGCGTTCATTTTACCCCTCGTGTTAACGGTGTTTTTCAAACAGGTTCTGCTATTTTCTCAAATTATAGAGGGGATGGAACAAATAATTCTACAGATCTAGGTTTATATACATCTGGAGTAGAGAGAATAAGAATAGACCCTGCAGGTAATCTTGGTATTGGGAATACAACTCCTACTGTTAAGTTAGATATTAATTCAGGCGGAACTTCTACCACACCAGTTACTGCTGTGAAAATTGTAGATGGAAATCAGGCAGTTGGAAAAGTTTTAACCTCGGATGCAAATGGTTTAGCTACTTGGCAAACTCCCTCTGCACAATCTAGTGTAAATATTTATAATACAGATGGAACACTTACAGGAAACAGAGTAGTAACCCAAGGGGCTAATAACCTTACATTTAATGGAACCACGGGTAATTTAATTGTTCAGTCAAATAATAATGGAGCTCAACGTTCTTATTTTTCAAATACCAATACGGGAGCTAATAGCCGCATGGATGTTGCAGTTGCAGCAGGAACTGGAGGTGTATATTTGGGGGTAGATAATGGTTCTGGTATTTTTGGTGCAGGCTCTAAAGGTTACCTGGATAACCGATCTGGAGGAAGATTCGCTTTTGGATCAACAGGAGTTGAGCAGATGACTATAGCTGCTAATGGGAATGTAGGAATCGGAAATTCTTCTCCAAGTGTAAAACTTGATATTAATTCAGGAGGTACTTCTACTACGCCTGTAGCAGCATTTAAAATTGTAGATGGTAATCAAAGTGCAGGGAAAATTTTAACATCCGATGCGAATGGTGTAGCTACATGGCAAGATCCTGCATCTACCAGCAGCGTAAATATTTATAATTCTAATGGTACTTTAACAGGAAATAGAGTGGTAACTCAAGCTGCAAATACGTTAGCATTTACTTCTACTGCAACCAATGGTTTCTCTGTTGATGGAGCTACATTATCAGTAGATGCAGCAAATGACAGAGTGGGGTTTGGAACTACAGCACCGCTAGCAAAAACTGATGCCGTGGGAACTACATTTGGTATGAGAATGGCCGGGGGTAATTGGGATAACCTTTGGTTTAATTTAACAGCAAATGGTCCTTCTATTAACGCATCAGGTGCTGAAACTGGGATGAACTTTAATGTAGGAACTAATGCGACAGGAACCTATGGAGACGGGCAAACTTTAACAACAGTTGCTACCATGAGAGCCAACGGAAACATGGGAATCGGCACTACCAATCCTTTACAGAGATTGCATATTACCTCTGGCGGAACTTCTACAGCACCAGTAGCGGCAATGAGAATAGAAGATGGTAACCAGGCAGCAGGGAAAATATTAACATCCGATGCGAATGGTGTAGCTACATGGCAAGATCCTGCAGCAACCAGCAGCGTAAATATTTATAATTCTAATGGTACTTTAACAGGAAATAGAATAGTAACTCAAGCTGCTAATACACTAGCATTTAACTCTAGTGTGGCTAGTGGGTTTTCTTTAACCAATACATCAGGAACAGCAGCAGTAATTACGTCACCTGCTAATACCAATGTTATTCCAAGTTTGCGTATCGGGGGGGCATCTTCTACTCCGGCAGTAGGGCAAGGTGCTTGGATAGGCTTAAACCCGAACTTTAGTCAAGGTTCTTATCCTATTGCAGTTGGAGCGGTATATTCTACAGCTTCAGCAGGAGAAGGAAGTGCAGATTTTGCGGTGGCAACATCTTCAGGTGGTAATGCTTCTGTAAGAATGACTGTGAAAAATAGTGGAAATGTTGGTATCGGAACTATATCACCAGCATCCACATTGCATGTTGCAACTAATGATGAAGGCTTGATTAATGAAAGATTTGCTTCAGGAGGTGGAAACTGGCCAACTTTGGTATTAAGACGTAGTGGGTCTGCAACATTGGGAACTAATGCAGCGGTGGCATCTGGCAACGGTTTAGGAGCAATCGTTTTTGCAGGAAATACGGGATCAGGCTATAATACAGACTATACAGGAACAAGTAGCAGTATCAGATCTAACAGTACACAGGCTTTTTCTGGAACTACGATGGGATCTAATATGACATTCTTTACGGTAGCAAACGGAACCAATACCGCGGCTCAAAGAATGATTCTTACCCATGACGGAAATGTGGGAATCGGAACATCTACACCTACCTCTTTGCTTTCTGTAAATGGTTCGGCAGATAAACCGGGTGGAGGTTCTTGGGGAACTTTCTCGGATAGAAGAGTGAAAAAAGATATCAATGAGTTTAAAGATGGTTTAAATGTAATCAATCAATTGAAACCTGTGGTGTATAAGTATACAGAAAAATCAGGATATACAGATCTTAATAAAGAATATGTTGGATTTATTGCACAGGAGGTAGAAAAAGCAGCGCCTTATATGGTAAATGTGATGGATGATTCTGCTAAAAGCGGCTTGAAAGATAAAAGAGAGCTTGATGAAAGCGCGTTGACTAAAATTTTGGTAAATGCGGTGAAAGAGCAACAGAAAGAAATTGAATTATTGAAAACTCAAGTAAAAGAATTGCTAGAGCTTAATAAAAAGAAGTAATAATTTCAATTTTTAAGTTAAAAGTTCCCGCTTTATCTTTATTAGGCAAAAAATTCTAATAACACAAATACAAAACACCTGTTTCGACAGGTGTTTTTTTTGTATAAATATTGAATTTTAAAAAGATATTTTTTTAATCATTTTAAGTTTAATGATTAATTATTTTTAACATTAGTTGGCGGATATTATTATAATTTATATATTTGATGGTCTTTGGGTGAATATCAATAATTAAAATATGTCTGTTGCAGGATTTATTTTAATTATACAATTACGGCTTTGCTGGTGTTTTTGAATATTTTAAACTTAGAAAAAAACTTGCCATGAAAATAAATGTATTCTTCTTAACTGAAACCAAGCAGTTTAGATATTCATCTCATTTCAATTTTCACCATTCCTTTTTTTCTTCTTTAATTATCATAAAACAGATTTAAGTTTAAATTAAATAACGATTATAATATGAAAAAAATTAAACATTTTTACCCTTTAATTGCAGTCTTTGCTTTTTCAGGTTTATACGCTCAAGTAGGGATAAATACTGCTAATCCTCAATCTACACTTGATGTTGTTGGAAATGTAGCTTCTACATCTTCTAAGGATGGAGTTACTGCGCCTAGGCTTACAAGACAACAGTTGGCAGCAAAAGCAGCCGGAACGTATGCGGCGGCACAGTTGGGTACCTTGGTGTATGTTACTGATGCTACTACGCCTACCGGAACGACACCTAGTTTAGCACAAACCGCTAACATTGCCAAAGCAGGATACCATTATTTTGACGGAACAACCTGGAAGCAGCTTACAGATGTTGATACTGTAACTTCATCGGTAAATATTTATAATTCAGACGGTACACTTACGAGCAATAGAGTAGTGACGCAAGGAGCCAACACCTTAGCATTTACTTCTACGGCAGTAAATGGGTTTTCTGTAGATGGTTCCACTTTATCTGTAGACGCAGCTAATGACAGAGTAGGATTGGGAACTACCATTCCACGATCAAGATTCGAGATCGTATCGGATAATGTGGGAGGGGGTGCCGCAAATGATTTTAATTTTACAGGCTACGGAACCTCTAAAAATCCGGCTTTATTCTTCGCTTCGGCAAGTGGTACAGCAGCAGCTCCAACCAATTTATTGGTAAACGATATTATTGGAGCATTGTACTTTACACCTCGTGTAAGTGGTGCATTTCCTACGGGATCCAGTATTGTTGCCAATTACAGAGGCGATGGAACAACTAATCTTACTGACTTGGCGTTTGCTACTTCCAATGCAGAACGTGTAAGAATTGATACTAGTGGAAATGTTGGAATAGGAAATACCGCACCCACGGTAAAATTAGATGTCAATTCCGGAGGAACGTCTACTACACCAATTGCAGCGGTAAAAATCGTAGACGGAAATCAGGCGGCAGGTAAAATTTTGACTTCCGATGGTACTGGTGTAGCAACTTGGCAAACCCCTGCCGTACAATCGAGTGTAAATATTTATAACACCAACGGATCCCTTACCGGAAACAGGGTGGTAACTCAGGCAGCTAATACCTTAGCATTTACTTCTACGGCTATTAACGGATTTTCGGTAGATGGCTCTACATTTTCTGTAGATGCAGCTAATGACAGGGTAGGAGTGGGTACTACTACTCCAATCTCTAAATTAGATGTAGTGGGAGATACTTTTGGAGTGAGAAGAGCTGGAGCAGCCTGGGATAACCTTTGGTTTGATATCAGTAATGCTTTTGCACCTTCTATAAATGTTTCTGGAGCCGAAACAGGTTTGCAGTTTAATGTAGGCGCCAATGCAACAGGAGCTTATGGAGACGGGCAGACTTTAACAACTGTAGCTACATTGAGACCGAACGGAAATGTGGGGATTGGAACTGCTGCTCCCAACAGTATTCTTGATCTGGGAACGTCCAACGGAGCAGCAAGTGTAACAGCGGCAGCGGGTAAAAAATTAGCAATCTTCAACAATGCAGCAGGTACAGATTTTTATGGCTTGGGGATTAATACCAATTATCTTCAGTTCCATGCAGGATCTGTAGCAACAGCGGCACCGGGAATGGTGTTGGGAACTTCAGGAAACGTAGGAATCGGTTCCACAGCGCCTAATAGAAAATTACATGTAGAAGGTGCTGGATATTTCAATGGAGCGGTAACTACATCTACTACCAAGGATGTTATTGATATTAATATCGGTCAGGATGGTTTTGCCTATGGAAATAGAGGAGATAATTTTGGAATTAATATAAGATCATCTTCTACGGCAGGAACAGGAGCAGTTGCAAGAATTAATTTTGGAGATGAAAACCCAACAACGACTAACGGTAACAAATATCTTTCATTCAGTGTAGGAAATCCTGCTAATGAGCTAATGTATCTTAACAGTCCTAATGGAGGCAGAGTAGGTATAGGGACCACTACTCCAAGTGCTAAAGTTTCCATTTCTTCGTCTATTGCAGGCGCAGTATTATCTTTACAAAATACAAGTATTACAGGAAATCCTACTTTGAATATTTATCCGGGGTATACTTCCAACGGATCTTCTATTTCTCCTGGAAACCAATATGCCGTGGTATTTGATCAGGATCCGGGAGTAACTACAGGAGCCACTAGAGCACTGTACGACTTCCACGGTGAAGTAAGAGCGGTGAGTACATCTACACTTTCAGATATCCGATTAAAAAAAGATATTATTAATCTTAACGAATACGGACTAAAAGAAATCATGAAAATACAGCCTAGAAGATATCATTTTAAAGAATACGATACCCCAGATATCGGAGTAATTGCTCAAGAGCTAAAAGCTGTTGTTCCAGAATTAGTTAACGGTAACGAAAATGAAGGATTACTTTCTGTAGATTATTCAAAACTATCTTTGATTCTTATTAACGGGATGAAAGAACAGCAGGCAGAAATTAAAGAACAAAAGAAAGAAATAGATCTTTTGAAACAGCAGGTGAAAGAATTGATAGAACTTAATAAAAAATAAATTTTCAATTTTTTTAGATAAAGGTTCCCATTTATCACTATTTAGGCAAAAAATTCTAATAACACAAATACAAAAACATCTGCTTGGGCAGGTGTTTTTTTTAATCAGTATTATATGAATTTGTCTTTTTAAAAATAATTTAAAAGTAAGTGATGAAACCAGCAACCTTGAGAGTAATTGTAATTGGTATTCGTTAATTATTAGTAAAAAGTAGTGAAGATGAATAGTTAAAACCTACCATTTGTTGTTAAAATCTCATCATTTTATTATGTAGGATATGATTTGATAATTTTTTATAGTGTGTTAAAGAAAAAATAAAAATGTAACAACTTTAACAGGTTTTGTCATGAAAAAGGGATAAATATTTAAGTAGATGCAAAAATAAAATAAAAGGTCAATGATGTTTTTTTCTTTATTTAGATAAAATAAATGTTGTAAATAAAACACAATTTGGAGAATAAAAATATAATTTATTTATTTTTAATCAGAATGAAGTGAAATATATTTTAAAATTTATTTCTTTAATTATTCAATATATTGCAGAAATTATTAATTATTTTTAACATTGTTTGGCGTATATTAAGAAAATTTATATATTTGGTACTGTATTGAACGGAAAATTATAGGTAATCAATGAGCTTTTAAAAGTTTATAATTTACTTAATACATCAGTTAGAGATTTGTATATATTAATTAACATTTTTTACACCAACTAAAAACACTTGCCATGGAAGAAAGAAGACTTTATTTGCCAAAAGAAATTATACACAGATTTCCTTCTTTAGATATCCTTTTGTGATATATCTTACTGCTTCATTCATTTTTTATAGTCGGAAATCCGAATTTTCTATCACTTTTAATTTTAAATATTAACCTAAATAAACATTGACATGAAATTTAAACACTTTTACCCTTTGCTCGCCGTTTTTGCATTTAGCGGCGCATACGCCCAAGTAGGGATAAATACAGCCAATCCGCAGTCTACACTAGACGTGGTTGGCAATGTTGTCTCTACCTCTACAAAAGATGGTGTTACAGCACCAAGAATTACCAGACAGCAATTGGCGGCTAAAGTTGCCGGAACCTATGCTGCTGCACAATCCGGAACCTTAGTATATGTTACGGATTTTACTACGCCTACGGGAACTACTCCCAGTTTGGCTCAAACAGCTAATATTACCAAAGTAGGATACTACTATTTTGATGGCACCGTATGGAAACAGATTTCTGATACAGATTCTCCTTCTGTGAATATTTATAATTCTAATGGAAGTTTAACAGGTAACAGAACAGTAACACAGGCTGCTAATACATTGGCATTTAATGGAAGTGCAGTGAATGCTTTTTCCGTAAATAACGCTGCGGGAACTACCAATATTTTATCAGTAGATGGAACCAATACAAGAGTAGGTGTCGGAACTTCTGCTCCTGAAACAAGATTTCATGTAGTGTCTCCCACAGCTACATTGGGTAAATTTAGTTTAATAGATGGTCCGCAATCAACGGCTGAAAACCCTATTTTAGTATTAAGAAATACTTCAGCTCTTGCGGTTGCTAATAAAGCTTATCTAGGATTTTCAAATGCAGGTCCCACAGCGGGAGGTGCAGATTGGCAATTAGGAAGCATTCGTACTTCTGCAGCTGTAGGAGGAGCTAATCAAGATTTTTATATAGGAAATACAACTACAGGAACGTTGAATGAGCGTTTTAGAATTGCTGGAAACGGAAATGTGGGGATCGGAGTTTCTGCACCAGCGGTAAAATTAGATATTACTTCAGGAGGTACTTCTACAGCACCCGTTACGGCAATAAAAATTGTAGACGGTAATCAAGCCGCTGGTAAAATATTAACTTCTGATGCTAATGGAGAGGGAACATGGCAAATCCCAGCCGTGCAATCTAGTGTAAATATTTATAATACAGACGGTACTTTAACAGATAATCGTATAGTTTCTCAATCCAACCGTTCATTAGCTTTTAACGGAACTATCGCCAATGCTTTTTCTGTGAATAGAAGTTCATCTGCCAATCCTATCTTGACAGTAGATGCGGCTAATGACAGAGTAGGAATTGGTACCAATATACCAAGATCAAGATTCGAAATCGTATCAGATAATGTTGGAGGTGGTGCTGCAAATGATTTTAATTTTACAGGATATGGTACTTCCAAAAACCCGGGATTATTTTTTGCCGCAGCAAGTGGTACTGCCGCAGCTCCTACGAATCTGCTTGTAAATGATCTTATTGGGGGGATATATTTTACTCCTCGTGCTAATGGTGGTTTTCCAACGGGTTCAAGTGTAGTTTCAGGTTATCGAGGTGATGGAACAACAAATCTTACTGATTTGATGTTCACAACTTCCGGTACAGAAAGAGTAAGAATAGATCCTACAGGAAATGTAGGTATAGGAAATACAGCTCCCACTGTAAAATTAGACATTAATTCAGGAGGAACTTCGGGTACACCTATTGCAGCAGTGAAGATTGTAGATGGTAATCAAGGGGCAGGTAGAATATTAACTTCGGATGCTAACGGATTAGCAACTTGGGAGGATGCTGGCTCTGCTTCAGTAAATTTGTATAATAGCAACGGTTCTCTTACAGGAAACAGAGTAGTAACGCAAGGGGCTAATAACCTTACTTTTAATGGAACCACAGGGAATTTAATAGTTCAGGCAAATAATAATGGTGCTCAACGTTCTTTTTTTTCAAATACCAATACGGGAGCTAGTAGCCGAATGGACGTTGCAGTTGCAGCAGGAACTGGAGGAGTTTATTTGGGGGTAGATAATGGTTCTGGTATTTTTGGTGCAGGCTCTAAAGGTTACCTAGATAACCGCTCTGGCGGAAGGTTGGCTTTTGGATCAACAGGAGTTGAGCAGATGACTATAGCGACTAATGGGAATGTAGGTATCGGAACAACTTCGCCAGCGGCTACTCTAGATGTAGTAAGTACTGCAGCAGGTTCTACGCCGTTATTAGTAACCTCTCCTGCGAATACAAATGTTGTTCCTGCCTTACGTATCGGAGGGGCATCTGCTACTCCAGCAGTGGGACAAGGTGCATGGATTGGTTTAAACCCGAACTATAATCAGGGAGCATATCCAATTGCTATTGGTGCGGTATACTCCACAGCTTCTGCTGGACAAGGCAGTGCCGATTTTGCGGTAGCAACCTCTAGTGGTGGTAATGCAGTTGTAAGAATGACAGTGAAAAATGACGGAAAGGTGGGAATAGGTACTAATTCACCATCTGCCAAGCTTTCTGTTATTTCAGGTGAAACAGGACCTGTACTTTCTTTGCAAAATACAAGCGTTACAGGAAATCCTACTTTAAATATTTATCCGGGATATACTTCGAACGGGGCGGCTATTACTCCTGGAAATCAATATGCGGTAGTATTTGACCAGGATCCGGGAACAACTGCTGATGGCGGCGCGTCGCAGGCATTATATGATTTTCACGGGAGAGTAAGATATGTTTCTGCAACTGCATTTTCAGACCGAAGACTAAAAAAAGATATAAAAGATTTAAAAGAGTATGGTTTAGCAGATGTAATGAAAATACAGCCAAGAAGATATACAATAAAGGAATATGATACGCCAGACATCGGAGTGATTGCTCAGGAGCTAAAAGAAGTGATACCTGAATTAGTAGTTGGTAATGAAAATGAAGGCTTACTTTCTGTAGATTACTCAAAATTATCATTAATTCTTATTAATGGTATGAAAGAGCAGCAAAAAGAAATCGAGGAATTAAAATCTCAGGTGAAACAACTATTAGAACTTAATAAAAAGAAATAATAATTTAGATTTTAAAGATAAGTTCCTAATTATCATTATTCAGGCAAAATTCTAATAACACAAATATCATATACATTCAAAACACTTACTTTGGTAAGTGTTTTTTTTATGAAAATAGGCCTCATTTTTCTACCTAATGACCAATTCAAAGAATTTTTAAAATGTACATCTTAATAGAAAATTATTTTTATTATCAAAAGGTGTTTTTTAATTTAAATAATACCCATTTTTTTATTAAATAACATATTATATTATTTATTTATGTTTGAATATAAAATATTTTAAATGTATTTTTAGTGTTATCTGATTAGCATAATTTTAAATATAATGAATTATTGATATTTTTTTTTGGTTTATGTTGGTTGGTTTTATATCTTTGAATAAATATTTTGATAGTTATACTGAGATAATAATATTTTAAAGCTAATTAAATATATTTTTAGCAGGCCACTGGGGATTCAATCTTAGTTATAATTAAAAAAAATAAGCACACAAAATGAGAAATCCACATACTTCTCATTTCGATTAACATCAATACTTCCACAAGTTAGAATTTCATATGTACAGTGATATTTGCAATGTCAATGTATATAATGTATGACCTTTTCCTAAAGGGTGCCTTTTTGAGTATTAATGAATTTTAAAAAATTATAATCGAGATGAAATCTAAACACTTTTACCCTCTAATCGCAGCTTTTGCTTTTAATGGTTTGTATGGTCAAGTAGGGATAAACACGGCTAATCCACAGTCTACATTAGATATTGTGGGTAACGGAGTTTCTACCTCTACAAAGGATGGCGTTACCGCCCCAAGAATTACGAGACAGCAATTGGCGGCGAAGGTTTCCGGAACCTATGCTGCAGCACAATCCGGAACATTGGTTTATGTTACCGATGCGGGAACGCCAACAGGAACTACGCCTAGTTTAGCGCAAACAGCTAACATTACAAAAGTAGGATATTACTATTTTGATGGCACAGTTTGGAAACAGATTTCCGATACCGATTCTCCTTCTGTGAATATTTATAATGCTGATGGCACGCTTACCGGAAACAGAATTGTAACACAGGGAGCGAACACGTTGGCTTTTAACGGGTCTGTTGTTAATGCATTTTCTGTAGATGGTTCTACGCTTTCGGTGAATGCGGCCAATGACAGATTGGGGATAGGAACTTCCGCGCCGGAAACAAAATTACATGTAGTATCTACTACCCCTACTTCTGGAAGATATAATGTAATAGATGCGCCACAATCTACATCAGAAACTCCTATTTTAGTTTTAAGAAATACTTCTGCACTTGCGACAGATAATAAAACCTATTTAGGATTTTCTAATGCGGGACCTACTGCAGGAGGAGCAGATTGGCAGCTGGGAAGCATCAGAACCTCAGCGGCCGCTGGAGGTGTAAATCAGGATTTTTATATAGGAAATGCTACTACTGGAACCTTAAATGAACGTTTTAGAATTGCTTCTAATGGTAATGTAGGTTTAGGAGTTGCTGATCCTGTTGCAAAAATGGATATCGTAGGCTCTGCTTTTGGAATGCGAATGGGTGCTGTAACTGGAAGCTGGGATAATCTTTGGTTTAATCTTACAGCGAGTATTCCTTCTATTAATGCTTCAGGAGCAGAAAATGGATTACAATTTAACGTAGGTACAAATTCTACGGGAACTTATGGTGATGGCCAAACATTAGCTACGGTTGCTACCATGAGAGCCAATGGTAATATGGGAGTAGGAACTACAAATCCTTTGCAAAGATTACACATTGTATCAGATGGAACTTCTACAACGCCTGTTGCTGCAATTAGAATTGAAGATGGAAATCAGGCAGCAGGAAAAATATTAACTTCTGATGCTAATGGCGTCGGAACCTGGCAATCTCCGGCAGCTCAATCCAGTGTAAATATTTATAATACAGACGGAACGCTTACAGGAAATAGAATTGTAACTCAAGGAGCCAATACTTTGGCATTTACTTCCACGGCTACCAATGGATTTTCAGTAGCAGGCACTACATTGTCGGTGGATGGAGCTAATAATAGAGTAGGTATAGGAACTATTGCTCCCCGATCAAGATTTGAAATTGTAGCTGATAATGTAGGAGGCGGTGCGGCTAATGATTTTAATTTAACAGGATATGGAAATTCTAAAAATCCTGCCTTATTTTTATCATCGTCTAACGGAACAGCAGCAGCACCAACTAACTTAGCAATTAACGATATTGTTGGTGGAATCTACTTCACACCTAGATATAACGGAGGGTTTTCCAATGGTTCTACCATTTTGTCAAACTATAGAGGTGACGGTACAACCAATCTTACAGATTTGATTTTTAGTACTTCTAATACAGAAAGACTAAGAATAGATCCCACGGGAAATGTGGGGATAGGAAATACAGCGCCCACCGTAAAACTGGATATAAATTCCGGAGGAACTTCCACCACACCTGTTGCAGCAGTTAAAATTGTGGACGGTAATCAGGGAGTTGGAAGAATATTAACTTCTGATGCTAATGGTGTAGGAACTTGGCAATCCCCGGCAGCTCCATCCAGTGTAAATATTTATAATACAGACGGAACGCTTACCGGAAATAGAATTGTAACTCAAGGAGCGAATACTTTGGCGTTTACTTCCACAGCTACCAATGGTTTTTCAGTAGATGGGTCTACATTTTCTGTGGATGCAGCGAATGGCAGAGTAGGTATTGGGACTATTGCTCCCCGATCAAGATTTGAAATAGTGGCAGATAATTTGGGAGGTGGTGCGGCTAATGATTTTAATTTAACAGGATATGGAAATTCTAAAAATCCTGCCTTATTTTTATCATCGTCTAACGGAACAGCAGCTGCACCAACTAACCTGGCAATTAACGATATTGTTGGCGGAATCTATTTCACACCTAGATATAACGGAGGGTTTTCTAATGGTTCTACCATTTTGTCAAACTATAGAGGTGACGGTACAACCAATCTTACAGATTTGATTTTTAGTACTTCTAATGCTGAAAGACTAAGGATAGATCCTACGGGAAATGTGGGGATAGGAAATACAGCGCCCACTGTAAAACTAGATATTAACTCAGGAGGAACTTCCACCACACCTGTAGCTGCGGTGAAAATTGTGGACGGTAATCAGGGAGTAGGAAGAATATTAACTTCTGATGCTAATGGGGTCGGAACTTGGCAAGATGCAAGCGCGGCTTCAGTGAATTTGTATAATTCAAATGGATCTCTTACCGGAAACAGAGTGGTAACACAAGCAGCCAATACCTTAGCATTTACTTCTACGGCTACCAATGGTTTTTCTGTGGATGGAGCAACCTTATCTGTAGATGCAGCAAATGACAGATTAGGGATAGGAACAGTTGCTCCTGTGGCTAAAATAGATGCTGTGGGATCTACTTTTGGAATGAGAATGGCGGCAGGGTCATGGGATAATCTCTGGTTTAATTTAACACCAAGCGGTCCCTCAATTAATGCATCGGGAGCAGAAACAGGTTTAAACTTTAATGTTGGTACTAATGCCACAGGTACTTATGGAGATAGCCAAACCTTAACTACTGTCGCCACAATGACTTCAGCAGGAAATTTAGGTATAGGAATTACATCACCATCCAATACTTTAGATGTGAACGGAACAGCAAGAGTAAGAACAATGAGTCCAGCTGCTGCAAATGATATTGTTACACCAGTATATTCAGATGCAAATGGAGTTTTGGTAAAAGCGAATAGTGCAAGTTTATATAGTGTAATGAGGAATTCTGTTACCGTAGGAGCTGGGTCAACAGGTCAGGCTATAAGCGGGCTTGGAGGTTATAATAGATTAACAATTATAACGAGTGATGCTTGTGGTTACTCTACTATGGTTGAGTTTTATGTTACAACAGTATCTTTTAACAATAATTTCGCAGTTAAAGGAACTGATGGCATATTTAGTGGAGGAAGTACTGCTGCTTCAAAATCGATTACTTTTAATGAATCTGCAAAAAATACAACTCAAGTTACAGTGACAGGAAAACCGGTTTGTACAGATGGAGGAACCACTGGTGCTTTAAACTATACCGTTACAACACCAAGTGCGGGGGTTATTAATATTACAAATGACGGAAATATTAGCCGAACTTATCAGATTACTGCAACAAGATTAAATTAAAACGATTCTAAAAACACTTTTCTATACAAAAGACCGCAATTTTGTGGTCTTTTTTCTATTCAGAAAAATAACTTACTTTTCCATTTGTAACAAAGCATTCACTCCTTTCGCATGATCCAGAAGATTCGGAAAAAAATCATCATAACATAGCTTTAGAGCATCTTTATGTTGTAAAAAAGCTTCAAAAACAGGAATATCTTTTTCCAGATATTTAGCCTTATTTAAAACATTCTGCATGCTAAATTTTATGCCGCGGTCATCACGATAATTATACAGCCAGTCGTCACTTTCCATTTTTCTAAGCATCATTTTAAAGTTTTCGGGAAGATATTGTTGGTGCTCATTCAAAACACGATACACTTTCAGAGAATGTGCCTTCCATTCTGCTAATGAATTTAGGCTTAAATCATTCGCCACAAAATAATCCATCGAAACATCTACAAAAGCGCCCGCATACAATCTTACCAACGGTGAAAAAACTTTCTTGGCTTCATGAATCGCGGGATGAGAATCTGTAAAAGTATCAATCGCACGATGTAGCGTAATACCATCCTGAATATCTTTCGGAAAAGAAAAACGATCTCTGTTTTTAATGAAATCTTCCAGAAACTGACCAACAATTTGTCCGTCGGTGAAAGTCAGAAAAGAATGTGCTAAATAATTCATATCCTAAGATAGGGTTTAAAATTGAAAATCTCCCTGAATAAAATTATAATATTCCGAAGATCTGATGGGTAATATATAATGGAAATTATAGAACAATGAATTTCTTATTTCCTATCATAAAGAAGACTATTTTTATAAAATGTGATCGTATATTAATGTGAATGGTAAATGATACTTCTAATCACTGGTACAACGTTACTTCTCGATACGATTTTTGAAAAAAAATCGTATCGAGAAGTAATTTAAAACGAATGTTCCAACGTCTTTACCAGAAATTTTATCATCCCCGTAGAGATCTAAGATAGATAGTATTAGAAACTAGATAATTCAGAATTATATCCTCAAATAAAAATCCTTAAACAGTATTTTATCATTACAAAAAGTTTCCACCCAAACTCCTTTTTCAACCTCAGAATAATTAAAATGAATCAAATTCTTATCTATTTTATTCGGAGAAATTAAACAAAGTTCAAGTTTATTATCACTGACAAAACATTTCAACTGAACCGAAAAAGAAAATAAATTCTGAATCTGAAGATCTTTATAACCATAAACCACCGTGCAATCAGAACCCAACGGTGTAAAGCGTTCATTTTCTTTATAAATATCAACAGAATGTGGAAACCGTTCAATGATTTTCAAACCCGATTGCAGCGCCAGAAAATATAAAATGGAGGAAAACTGACAAATTCCACCGCCAAAATCACTTGAAATATGATTGTTAATTAAATTTCTTCCTTCTTTAAAACCATTTTTTTGCGTTGGTTTTCCAATCAATTTCCAGAAAGAAAAAACTTCATTCGGCTGAATAATCAAATTATTAATCTTGTCGCCGACAATCTTCAGATTATGAACTTTATTTTCATGAAAATTTCCTTTTTTGATGTTTTGCCGAAGTTCAATTTTGTATTCACCAATATTTTCTGAAAGATAAATTTTAGGATAAAAATATTGATTTTTTTGTTCATTAAAATAACGCTGCAACATTTTTAATTGCAGTTTCCAGTGATGAGGTAGCCATTTTTTCAGTTGCTGTTTCATATTTTTTCTAAAACAGCGATGTGATAAGAAGCGTACTTTTTCAGGAATGTTTTACATAAAAATATATCTAACGGTAAAAAATATTTTCGCAGACTTTTCGGAAACCTATGAATGGGAAATAGTAAAATTCCTGTTGTGTTTTTTATGGTAAACTGATCTTTTGAAAGCTCAGAAATTTCTGAAATGGTGAAACTATTGTTCGCGTGCCAGTCTTCTTGCGGAGAAATGTTTTTACTTCTCGCTTTGGTAGGATAATCAAAAATTAAAGTTCCTTTAGCAGTCAATTTCTGATAACATTCATGTAAAAAAGATGCAGTTTCCTGCTTATTCTGATGCATGATTACATGAAAACAAAAAATACAATCGAATGTATCCTCAAATGGAATTCCTGAAATTTCTCCTTTTGTGATAATTTTTTCAGGATATTTTTGTTGCGCAATATTCAGCATTTCTTCACTGAAATCTGTTCCGTGAGTCGCGAAATTTAATAATCTTCCGGTTCCGCAACCCAGATCCAGCACTTTAGAATATTTTTTATGGTGGAAGAAAGAAGTTAAAAATTTCCTTTCCTGCTGATCAATATAGTTCCCGTAAGAATTCCCGAAACGATTTTCATCGTAGGTTTTTGCGAGATGATTGTAATATTCTAAAATGCGGGTTTTCATGGTTTAAAAAAGTCTATCGTGGAAATCTTCAATTTTGCTCACTTCCTCAATTTTTATTCCGAATTTTTTCTTCGGAAGTTTATTTAAATTAGAGATAAAAATCTTCTCATAACCCAATTTTTCAGCTTCTGTAATTCTTTGTTCAGCCTGAGCAATGGGACGGATCTCTCCACTCAAACCAATTTCTCCCGCAAAACAGTAATGTTCGGAAATGGCGATATCTTCATTTGATGAAAGAATAGATGCCACAACCGCTAAATCCAACGCCGGATCGTCTGTTTTTATACCTCCCGTGATATTTAAGAAAACGTCTTTTGCACCCAACTGAAAACCTGCTCTTTTTTCCAGAACAGCCAAAAGCATATTCAGTCTTTTGGCATCAAAACCTGTCGAACTTCTTTGCGGAGTTCCGTACACTGCCGTGCTCACTAATGCCTGAATTTCCAATAACATCGGTCGGTTTCCTTCTAAAGTTACTGCTACAGAGTTTCCGGAAAGTTCTTCAAATTTTTTAGTAATTAAAATTTCAGAAGGATTTCTGATTTCTTTTAAACCTTGTGAGATCATTTCATAAATTCCAATCTCAGAAGTTGATCCGAAACGGTTTTTATTGGCTCTCAATAATCTGAAAAGGTGATTTCTGTCGCCATCAAAATTCAAAACAACGTCTACCATGTGTTCCAATACTTTTGGTCCGGCGATTTGTCCGTCTTTCGTGATGTGACCCACCAAAAATACAGGAACGCTGTTTTCTTTGGCGTATTTAATGATCTCGTTGGAGCATTCTCTGATCTGAGAAACGGTTCCCGGAGAACTTTCGATCAGCTGAGATTGCAAGGTCTGAATAGAATCGATAATGACAAAATCGGGTTCCAGCTTTTTGGCTTCGTGAAGAATTTTTTCAAGATTGGTTTCTGTAAAAAGAAAACAGTTAGGATTTTGAATATCCGTCAGTCGGTCGGCTCTCATTTTGATTTGCGAAGCACTTTCTTCTCCCGAAACATAGAAGATTTTTTTCTTCATTTTCAAGGCTAATTGAAGAAGAAGTGTAGATTTCCCGATTCCGGGCTCACCACCGATTAATGTTACAGAACCTAAGACAATTCCGCCGCCTAATACTCGGTTCAGTTCCTCGGAAGGGGTTTTTATTCTTGGTTCTTCATTGGTTTCAACTTCAATAATGTTGATGACATTTTGTTTCGATTTTGAGAAAGGTGGAGTTTTAGACGACGTTTTTTCTACGACTTCTTCCACCAAAGTATTCCATTCGCCACAGTTTTTACATTGCCCCATCCATTGTGGATACTGGGTTCCGCAGTTTTGACAGAAATATGCTGTTTTTAGTTTTGCCATATCGCGAAGTTCAAAATTTTTTTTGAATTTTTCTTACTTTTCAGGCATGAAAAATATTTTTTTGAGTTTGCTCATTTTTGTAGTGATGTCACTTTTGCATGCACAGTTTACAGACTGGGAAGTGAAGCTTCTTTCTCTACCAGGAGGAGATTATGGTATGTTCTCTATATTTATGCTGATTTTTTGTTCTACAATTACAGCAATAGGCTTAGTGACGGTGATTATTTTTAGAAAAAGTTATCATTCAATACTAAGAATTGCTATTTTATTTGAAGTTATTTATTTCTTGTTTTTAATTATTTCAGGGAATAACCCTTTATTATATTTTTTCGATTCAACTAATGAAAATCTTTTAATGATTATGATGTATGTGAATTCATTAATCATTTTATTAATTATGTATTTCGTTCATTTACTTTATTCAAAAATAATTGTAACAAAATCAAAAAAATAACATAGATCAAGATGAAATCCCACGGCTTGTTTTACCTTTGAACCATTCAAACAATAACAATTTAAACAATGAAAAAGATATTTTTAACTTTCGTTTTTGCTTTATTGAGCGTAGTAGGTTTTGCACAGACGGGTTGGGTAGTAGACCCAATGCACTCTTCTGTAAACTTCAATATCAAGCATATGGGAATCAGCTTTGTACAAGGTAGATTTGATACTTTTACAGGAAAAGTGATTACCAAAGGAAACACGCTGGACAATGCTACTTTTGATTTTACTGCAGATGTAAATTCAATCAATACTGGCGTAGAAATGAGAGATAAGCACCTTAAAAGTGCAGACTTTTTCGATGCCGGAACGTATTCTGAGATAAAATTCCAAAGTACTTCTATCGCAAAAGATAAAGGCACAAATGCTTACTTATTGAAAGGGAAATTAACAATTAAAGATGTAACAAAGGATATCACGGTTCCGGTTACTTTTGGTGGAACTACGAAAAACCAACAGGGAAAAGAAGTTTTAGGTTTCCAAACAACATTTAAGGTAAACCGTTTAGATTATAATATCAAATATGATCCAACGGGAGCAGGTGTGGCTAAAGACGTTGACGTTAACTTATATTTTGAGTTAATTAAGTAATAGTTTTCATATATAATTTGGTTTAGGAAAAGGTTTTCAAGTTTTTGGAAACCTTTTTTGTTTGCATGAAATTTTAAAAATCTGCGCTATCTGCAAAATCTGCGAGAGGGTAATTGTACGATCTGTGAAAAAATACTAGTAGTTAAATTTTTAACCACAAAAGATTCAAAAGTCATTTTAAAAGCTTTCTGAAAAAAGCATCTCAAAAGCTAACAAAATAAAAAATCAAAGATTTTTAAAAGCTTAAGTGTTCTTCTAAAGGTATTAGAATGTAATCTTAAAACTTCTTAAGTGTCAAAATCTTTTGTGCCTTTTGTGGTAAAAAATACTTTACTAAGGTGTATTGTATTCGTTCATTCGTGGCCATTTTTACGCATTCACCTTCCCAGAAGAAACCGTAAAAATTCCAAAATCATCGATCAGCATATTTTCTTTTTGGATATTGTTAAAAGCAAATAGCCTGTCGAGCTCTTTCTGAGAACGCCTTCTCATAATCCAGTCTTTCTTCTGATGATTATTCAAAACATAAGCAATCATTTTCAATTGCGGATGCCAAGGCTGTCCCGTGTAAACTACAAATGAATTTTTCTCCGAAATTGCAGCAATTCCCTGAACGGCTTTGCTCGCCATTTCATTGTCGCCAAAAAGTTCAAAAATTCCTGAAACGATGGTAATGTTCGGTTCAAAATTAAGTTTTTGATACGTTGAAGGATCAAAACAATCAAAATTGGTAAAACGAATTTGTTGATAACTTTTTTCTTTAATTACTTTTTCACCGATTTCGATATTTGATTGCACAAATTCGTTGATAACGATCTTAACTTCGGGATATTTTTCTTTGATGTCGAATAAATAATTTCCCGTTCCTCCGGCAATATCAAGAATTTTAATTGCTCTTCCTTCTTTTTTTAATTGTTGAATTTTTTCTTCTAAAAGTTGAATTAAATGCTGCTTTCTAATTCTTATTCCTCGCCAGCCAATCGCCTCCAGATAATTTTTATCCATCATCTTCCCAAAACCTAATTTTCCGCTGGGCTGATTATGATACACATAATCCAAAGAAGCTCCGGAATCAAAACCATGTTTTAAACCAATCGCCATTCCGTTGCTGATCTTTCCAATTTTACTTAATGAAAATTTTTGAAGTTTAAAATTCAGATTGTTCCCAACATTATTTTGTAAATCCTGATATTCTTTTACTGAAAATTGATCAGGCGAAAGTGAAGGTATTTTTTGAATTTTATAGAAACATTTTTCTGCAAAATCTACAATTTTATCGTAAACCATTTCTTTTCCGGTATCAAATAAAATTCCGTGGAAAAAACTTGGAAGAACTTCAAAATGTTTTAAATCTGTATCTAATTTCTCATGAAAAATTTTCTGATCTTTATTGAAAACCACATGATCTTTTTCTGCGGCTAAAATCAAAGTAGGCGTATCAATTGCTTCTGCATCTTCAACCAGCCTTTTTCCTGCTTTGGCAAGGTCAATCAGTAATTCTGCATCAATCGATCTTGATATCAACGGATCCATATCGTACGCTTTTTGCTGTTCAGGATCGTGTGTCAGCATTTTTGATTTCACGTAACTTTTTATGATCAATCCTTTTTTTAGCTTAGTTCCCAAAGTAATCATTTCGTTAGCCAAAGGAACAATCAAATTAATTCTAAAAGCCGCTGCCAATAAAGCCATTCCGGCGATTTGAGGTGCAAAATCGTGAGCCCAAGCTGAAGCGACAACACCTCCAATACTGTTGGCAACGACAAAAATATCTGAAATTTTGATTTCGTATTTCGACTGTAAAAACTTAGCAAAAGCATCCAGATCACGAACATAATCCATAAAAATGGAAGACGTTTTTGTCTTGGTGTGACCGTGACCACGAAGGTCAAACGCAAAAATATTAAATTTAGAAAATTGTGGTGATTGAGCTATATCATTCAATCTTTCAGAATGTTCATGACCGCGGTGGATCATGATGATATTTTTCTGTTGAGGCTGAAAATTCCATTCACGGTAAAAAATTTCATTGCCGTCAAAACTTTTAAAAATTCCGCTGTTCATAAAGTTAAATTTTTTTCAAAAAACCCAATACATAAGAATGGATAATCGCATTTTTATTCTTGGTTTTCATGTTGGTTACTGCTTCTTCTAACGATAAAGATAGAATATTTTTCATTACCAAAATCCCAATCACAGAACTTCTCGTAAAGCCCATTGTGCAGTGAATCAAGATTTTTCCGTCTTTCGGAAGATTATGATAATTATTGGTGATTTCAGTTAATAATTTTCTTGTTGCGTCAATGTCAAAACTTCCGATATCTAAAAATGGAGCGGATCGATATTTTGTTTCTTCTTTTAATTGTTGAGTTTCTTCAATTTCGGCTGATAAATCGTAGACGAAAGTATTTTTATTAACATTAAAATCAATTAAATCTTGCTTATTTGGCTTTGATGAAATATAAATATTAGAAATAATCTCAATAGGCTTTTTATTCTTTCTTAAAAACCTCCAAAAGATCCAGTAAATCAATAAATAAGGAACATAAAATATCTTTTTTAAAATTGAAATATTTCCGTTTTTATCTTTTAGAAAATGAATATTATTCTTTTGATATTGATAACCGATCAAAGCTATTGAAAAAGTTATCCACAATTTTATCCACAGAGTTATCCACAAAAATGTAGAATCAAATTTTGCTACAAATTGATTGAATAATAAAGTTATGGTTAAGAAAATCCAGCTGAATAAAAAATAATAATTTGCTACCTGAAAATTTCGATATTGAAAGTCATTTTTACGATAGGGAAAAATAATAAAGCTTATGTGTGTAAGAATTCCTCCTGCCAAAACATCGATCAAATGGTGTTGATAAGTGGTGAGTGTAGAAATTCCTAAAAGAATTAACCAAATCATTAAAAATATTCTTTCTCTTTTTAAATTTCTGAAAACCGACCAAAAGATAAAAGCATACGCAATATGCAGTGACGGAGCTTGATTAAAAGGTGAATCAAATATTTTTAAAAACTGAAATGGAATTCCTAAAACAGAACTGCTGATTTCAGGTTTATTTAAAGAAAATTTTAAAGGAAATAAAAGAAAACAAATTCCCGCAATGACCGTTACAAAAAGCATTCTTTTAGTCAGAATAGCTATTTCTTCTTTGGTTTTACAAAAGAAAAATACCAAACAAAAAAATAATCCGCTGGTCATATAAGGAATGATTGTCCATGGAATAAACGGAATATATTTTTCCAAATTAAAAACAAAAGAAGGAACATTTTCCAGCTTCGAAATATGCCACGCTGAATAATTGTAAACCATCATAAATACGACAGAACACAATAGTAGAGCATAAATTTTCTGCGATATTTTCAGTCGTTTTTCATCCATTTTGCTTTTCTGAACATAATGATATTTAATAATGAAGAAGGTAATAGGGCAAGTGATTTCATCATCCATTTCATCTTTGACGGGAAAATGATGAATTTTTTTCGTTCTTCAATCGCTTGAGAAATCATTTCTGTTGCGGACTTTACATCCATTAAAAACGGTTTTTTGCTTAAATCGTTATGGTTGAGATCTCTCAATTTCTGAGTATCAATATACCCCGGAGCAATCGTTGTTACAGAGATTCCAAACGGCTTCAAAGCTCTTCGGTAAGCATCTGCAATTTGAATCACAGAACGTTTTGTTTTCGTATATAAACTTGAATTTTCGTAATCCAAAATTCCTGAAACCGAAGCAATCACAGCAATTTTTCCTGACTTTTGATCTTTCATGAAATTTCGGGCTACCTCAAAACAGTTGACGGTTCCTAAAATATTTGTTCTCAACATTTCTTCAGCTTCTTCGTAAGAAATATTTCTGGCAACATCTTCGGCATAGCTTCCGGTGCAATTAATAAATAAATCTAAATTTTCCTTGTTTGGAAGAAAATTTTTCACTGCCGAAACTAACGCATCCATATCACAAACGTCTGCTTTGAAAGTTTTTAAATTTTCGAAATGATTTTTTGAAATTTTTGTTAAGTCACGTCCGCAAATTCCCACTTGAAAGCCTTTTTCAAGATAATGTTGGGCAAGAGAATAGCCAATTCCTGAGGTTCCGCCTGCAATAAAAACGTTCATGAGGTTTTTGTGATTTTTAATTTTAGGTAAAAATAGATTTTATTTGAAATTTAGCGACAATTTTTTGACGCAAAGTTTTATTTGGAGGAATTCATGATTTGAGTGGGCAAAGAGGAATCAACAAGTTGATTTGGTGAAGCATTGTTTTCAAGCTTTGCAAAGCAAATTTTATTTGCCTTTGCTCCTTAAAATATAAAGTGTGAAATAAAAATCTTTGCGATTAAATAATGACTATTCCCTCAAACTTTTCATCGTTTGATCAAAACCGTATTGCCATTGCTTTTCCATGTCTTTTTTAAATTGTGGATAACTTTTTGGCAATGAAAAATCAATTTCAAATTTCTGCCAATTGATGTCTTTCTTTAAATAATGTCCTTCTAAATCTTGTTTAATATTAATGGTGTCAATCTGAAAATCAGGAGTAAGTTTTTCAATTTCATTTAATCTTTCATTTCCGCTGTATCCTAAAACTGCGCGAACCAATGCTTCTTCCGTTTTATTATAAGGTTGTTTTTTTTCAATAATAACTTCGTTTGCCAAATGTTTTGCCAGTTCAATCGGAACAAGATCGATAGCTCCTCCCGCAAAATATTTTCCCTGAATAAAAGCGGGCTCCACATAAAACATATCAGAAATTGAAATTCTTGTACTTTCCAGCATTGAAAATTGGGTTTCTATTTTGGGGATATTTTCAACGGCACTGTTTTTAAAATTTTCAGAATTAATGATAATTTGATTAGGAATAATTTTCTTTGCTGTTTCGGAATCGGTGAAAATTGTTTTCTGGTATAATTTTCTGTTGTTTCGTTTTTGATTGATTTCTTTTGGGTCAAATAGAATTTCCGAACCGATAATTAAAGTAGAGATTCCCTGAGAAAATTTTACGTTTTTTAGTGAAGGAAAATCTTCGGATAAATCCTGATTCATTTCTACCAAATATCTGTTGAAAACGTCTTCGATGATAGGAGCATTACTCTTATTTAATAATTTTTTTAAAGTGAAAAGTCCAATTTTATTGAGTTTTCGATGTTTTGTTAATGTCGTTTTTAAAACAAATTGATAATATTCTTCAGATTGTAAATACTGTTTTCTTGAAAGATTATCCGAAAAAGCATTGACTACGGTTGCAGCAAATGCTCCGCCGCAGGAAGCGATCAGAACATCAGGTTTCATTCCGAGTTCTTCGAGAGCAGAAAACATTCCGAGGTAGATCATTAATCTTGTTCCGCCTCCTGAAAATAATATTGCTTTTTCGAATTTTTGATTCATTTTGTTTTTTATTTTAACGCAAAGTTCGCAAAGGTTTTTTAAAATTTAATTGAGAATATTTTTCGCTAGCAAAAGCGTTTCACTCAGAAAAGTTTATTATTGCTTTTTAAATTTTGATTAAAAGAGATAAAGTCCAGAAAAATAGGGGAGCATTAAAAACTAAGCTGTCCATTCTGTCTAATAATCCGCCATGTCCGGGAAGAAGTTTTCCCGTGTCTTTGATGTTGGCTTTCCGTTTTAAATAAGACATAAAAACGTCTCCGAAAAATCCTGAAATTCCTAATGTTAATCCTAAAATTGAGTTAACTAAAATATTAGTTTTCAATAAAAAAAATCCTAAAATATTGCTTAAAATGATTGTCAGAAAAACTCCGCCAAGAAATCCCTCTAAAGTTTTGTTTGGACTTATTTGTGGGGCTATTTTATGTTTTCCGAAGAATTTTCCCATTAAATATTGAAAAACATCGTTCAATTCTGTGACAACAATAATGAAAATAATGGAGCTGATTCCGGAAAAATTTTCTCTGATAAAATATAAATGCGGAAAAGCAAAAAGGCAGACAATCAAGGCAATTCCTATTTTTGAAATCTGCTTGAAGGAAGTTTTTAATAATAAAAAATAAATCAAGACAATTAAACTTAACGCTAAACTGCACAGAAAATAATTTTCAGGACTGAAAAAATTTAACAAGACAAATTGTGAAATTCCTATGAAAATGGACGGAATAATTCGGTTTGAATTGATTTTAAATAATCTCAAAAATTCAAAAAAACTTTGAAAAGCAATCCACGAAACGAAGATTTTCATGGCAAAAGGATGCGAAATTCCGATGGCAAAAACGAGGATGATGTATATCCATGTTTTTACGCGTAAGGGAACGTCGGCAAATTTGTTTTCTTCTTTATTCATGCAGAGATTTCTTTAATCTTGTGAATGTACTGATGATGAGAAGAGCGATAATAATGCCGAAAATATAATTGGAAATTCCTGAAATATTTACCCCGAAAAAAATCAATAATCCATATAATCCGAAGATCAACGCGCGGTCGCTTTTTCCCATCGGTCCGTCATAACGTCTATTTTTGCCGACTACTTTTCCGAGCAGACCTGAGAATTCATTAATAATGCTTAAAATAATGAAAATAATAATGAGATATAAACTTTCAGGTTGAAATTTTAACAAAGGAAAAAAAATAATCACGTCTGAAACAATGTCACCGACTTCATTCAAAACCTCGCCTAATTTGCTGGTTTGGTTGAATTTTCTTGCCATCATCCCGTCCAAAGCATTCAGTGCCATCCTTATTAATAAGCCGATAGGTAAGCTTAGGAAAAACCATTTTGAATGATCTGCGTTCCAAAATAATATTCCGATGATGACAGAAAGCAAGATTGAGCTGATCGTAATCTGATTCGCTGTAATTTTATTTCGATGAAGAAATAATAGAATAGGGGTGAGGAGCTGCTGGAATTTTGGTTTGAGCTTGTATACGGAAATCATTGTGCCTATTAGTCTTTTGAGTTTTTGGTTTAATCAAATATAAATAAAATTTTTATCAGTCTTCAGAACTTATTTTTGTTATTTAACAAATTGATAAATCTAAAAAATTGCTTTGTATTTCTTTTTCCCCTAACTTTGCACAAACCTAATCTAATGAGTAAAAAGAATACAAAGTACATCTTTGTGACAGGAGGTGTAACTTCATCTTTGGGAAAGGGAATCGTTTCAGCTTCTCTTGGACTTCTACTAAAATCACGTGGCTTCAACGTAACTATTCAAAAGCTTGATCCTTATATTAATATTGATCCGGGAACGTTGAATCCTTATGAGCACGGAGAGTGTTATGTAACCGAAGATGGCGCGGAGACGGATCTGGATTTAGGACACTATGAGCGTTATCTTGATGCTCCGACTTCCCAAAACAACAACGTTACGACAGGAAAAATTTACCAAACTGTTATCGAAAAAGAAAGAAAAGGAGATTTCCTTGGAAAAACAGTGCAGGTAATTCCTCATATTACCAACGAAATTAAACGTAGAATTAAAATTTTATCAAAACAGAACTACGATATCATTATTACAGAGATCGGTGGAACTGTAGGGGATATTGAATCTTTACCTTACATCGAAACTGTTCGCCAGTTGAAATGGGAATTGGGTGAGAAAAATTCTATGGTGATTCACTTGACATTGTTGCCTTATCTGGCTTCAAGTGGAGAATTAAAAACAAAACCTTCTCAGCATTCTGTTCGTCAGTTGATGGAAAGCGGAATTATGGCGGATGTTTTAGTTTGTAGAACAGAACATAAAATTCCGAAAGATCAGAGAGCGAAATTGGCTCAGTTTTGTAACGTTCCTTTAGATAATGTGATTGAGTGTAAGGATTTGGAAACAATCTATGAAGTTCCAATGTATCTTCAAAAACAAAATTTTGATGATGTAGTTCTTAAAGAATTAGATCTGAAAAGTGATAAAGAAGCAGATCTTAAAGACTGGAAATCTTTCTTAAAGAAATTCCAGAATCCTAAAAAATCGATTGAAATTGCATTAGTTGGGAAATATGTTTCTCTTCAGGATTCGTATATTTCCATTGCTGAGGCTTTCAAACATGCTGGTGCAGATTTGGAAACTGAAGTGAAAATAAGATGGGTTTACAGTGGAGATTTAACTGCTGAAAATATTAAAGAAACTTTAGCCGGCGTAAGCGGAATTCTTGTTGCTCCAGGTTTTGGCGACAGAGGAATTGAAGGTAAAGTTTTGACTGCTCAATATGCAAGAGAAAATAAAGTTCCGATGTTGGGAATTTGTTTGGGAATGCAGATTATGACCGTTGAATTTGCGAGAAATGTTCTTGGTTATACTAAGGCAAACTCAATGGAATTCGATACTTCTACGGAACATCCTGTGATTTCTTTGATGGAAGAACAGAAAAATGTAGTAGATAAAGGTGGAACAATGCGTCTTGGTGCATGGAAATGTACATTGAAAAACGGTTCTAAATTAAACGAAATCTACGGTGCTAAAAATATCACGGAAAGACACCGTCACAGATATGAATTCAACAGTGAATATATTGGAGAATTCGAGAAAAACGGTTTCTTGGCAACAGGTACAAACCCTGAAACAGGATTGGTAGAAGCATTAGAAATGCCGGATCACCCATTCTACGTTGGGGTGCAATATCACCCGGAATACAAGAGTACGGTAGCAACACCGCATCCTTTATTCAGAGCTTTTATTAAGGCTTGTACGCAGAAATAAAGTAATTTACAGATTACAAACGTCATATATAAACTCAGACTGATTATTCTCAGCCTGAGTTTATTATATAGTAACGTATTATAGTATAGAGTTTTGATAAAAAAACAGTATTTTTGTCGACTCGAAATATAACAATGCTATAATTATAAATAACATTGCTATAAATTAAGTTTTAAAAATTTTAATTAAGATAAAATGCAACAGAACAACGGACTCGATAAAAGTCAAATGATTAGTTTTGCGGTTTTATGCGTGGTTCTTTTTGGTTTCATGTTTTATTTCCAAAACAAGCAATCGAAAGAAGAAGAGGTAAAAGCTCAGCAACAAAAGACCGAACAGGTAAAAAATGCCGTAAAACAGTCTCAGGCAAGCAATATCAATCCAAATGTAACTCCGAACGCTATTCAGACCGCGAATCTTTCTAACAAAGAATTGAAAGTGGAATTTGCAAGTTTGGGCGGACAGGTTTCTAAAGTAGAACTTGCAGAATATAAAGCATATGATCATAAAACGGATAATGCAGACCTTCCGTTGTACCTGATCACGAAAAATAATTCAAACTACGGTTTCCAATTCAAAGATAAAACAGGAAAGGTAATTAATACCAAAGATCTTGTTTTTGCACCCACTGTGAATGGAAATGCTGTAACGATGACAGCTAATTATAACGGAGCTGTTATTCAATTCATTTATACATTACTTCCAAAATATACCTTAGATTTTAAAGTAAGAACTCAAGGGCTGGCGAAGATTACGGCTGATAATAAAGCAGATTTTATCTGGGATTATAACGTAAGAAACCTTGAAAAAGGTAGAGCTCAGGAGCAGTCTCACTCAGAATTCTCGTATGCTTTCAATAATTATAAAGATTATGATTATGATGGAAGAACAACGATGGAAGAAGAAAAAGAAACCCTGAACTGGATTGGTGTAAAACAGCAGTTCTTTGCTTCTGTAATTGAAGCTAAAAACGGATTTACTCAAAGTAAAGGAAATCAGGAGAATGTAGAAGAAGGTGAATATTTGAAAAAACTAAACTATGAAGGTTTTGTTCAAATGACCGGAAGCGAATTGAACCAGGATTTCACTTGGTACTTCATGCCTTTGGATTTACCATTGTTAAAATCTTACGATAAAAATTTCGACGAAATTTTACCATTAGGTTGGTCTTTCATCGGATGGATGAACAGAGGATTCTTTATTCCTATTTACAATTTCATTGCATCTTGGGGATTAACTGCTGGTTGGGCAATTTTCTTATTAACAATTTTAGTTAAATTAATCTTATCGCCAATTATGTACAAGCAACATAAGCTAAGTGCGATGATGAGAGTAATTCGTCCGGAAATTGATGAAGCAAATGCTAAATTCAAGGATGCAGATCCAATGAAAAAACAACAAGCTACAATGGAAATTTACAGAAAGGCTGGAGTTAATCAAATGGCGGGATGTTTGCCGGCGTTGGTTCAGATTCCTATTTTCTACGCATTATTCCGTTTCTTCCCGAACTTTATTGATTTAAGAGGTAAAGGATTCTGGTTTGCAAAAGATTTAACAGCGTATGATGATATTATTAAGTTGCCATTCAAAGTACCTTTCTTAGGAGATCACTTGAGTATTTTTGCAATTGCATGTACTGTTGTAATCTTAATTTATACGGTGATGACTTCAGGAAATATGCAGCAGCCACAACAAGAAGGAATGCCAAATATGAAGGTATTAATGTATATCTTCCCGATTACATTCTTATTCTTCTTGAATACTTCTGCATCTGGTCTTTCTTGGTATTACTTCGTTTCAAACGCGATTAACATCTTAATTATCCTTGTGATTAAGTATGTGATTCTCGATGAAAAGAAAATTCATGCACAGATTCAGGCGAATAAAGAAAAGCCAAAAGCTGAAGGTAAGTTCCAGAAACGTATGAGGGAAATGATGGAAAAGGCTCAGGAACAGCAAAAAGTGCAAGAGCAGCAACGAAAAAAGAAATAGATAAATAATCTTATATAACAAAAAAGAGAAGCAAATATTGCTTCTCTTTTTTTATTTAGATAGAATTTAAATTTGGAGGAGTCAATTATGAAAGTCATAATTTACTGCAGTTTATTTTTAATCATATTTTAATCTGAAAGATTGACGGTGGTATTTCGTTGGACCATGCTTTATCAGGGCTTCTTGATGTTTTTTAGTCGCATATCCGAAGTTGGTATCCCAGCCATAGTCAGGGAACTCTTGATGCAGCTCAATCATCAGTTTATCTCTATAATTTTTTGCTAAAATAGATGCTGCGGCAATAGATAAAACTTTTGAATCACCCTTAATAATACATTGATGGGGAATGAAATTATAAGGATGAAATTTGTTACCATCAACTAAAATAAACTCAGGCCTTGTTGTTAATTTGTCGAGTGCCTGATGCATGGCATGTATGCTAGCGTTTAGAATATTATGCTCATCAATAAATGCTGGGGATAATTCTGCAATCGCATAATTTTTTACATTATCCTTTATATATTCATCGAGACTCATTCTCGTCTTAAAATTTAACTTTTTGGAATCATTAACCAAATTTTGCTTAAAATCATCATCCAAAATTACCGCTGCCGCAACCACTGGTCCGCTTAAACATCCTCTTCCGACTTCATCGCACCCTGCTTCGATGTAAAGATTTGTCCAATTTTTTATTAATTCCATAAAAATTAACATTTTTAATCTTGTAAAAATAGCAATAATTTAAAAACTATGATAAAAATAACAATTTTTTAAGTTTTTATTTTGTTTTATTAAGAAAGTTTTACAAATTTGTACGGTACAAAAATAATTTGATTATGAAGAAACTAACAGCTGGTGTTCTTGCATTGGTGTTATCTTCATCTTTTGCTGTTGCGAATGCTCAGAAAAAGAAAAGTGACACGGTTAGAACTCAGGAAATTGAAGGTGTAGTAGTCACTGCCCTTGGAATTAAAAGAGAGAAAAAAGCTCTTGGTTATGCGTCTCAAGAAATTAAAGGAGATCTTATTTCAGATGCAGGACAAACCAATGCAGTAAGTGCATTATCTGGAAATGTTGCGGGGGTACAGGTTACTGCTCCTTCTTCTATGGGGGGATCTACTAGAATTACAATGAGAGGTATTAGCTCTGTAACAGGAGAAAATAGACCCTTGATTGTTGTAGATGGTATACCTTTAGACAATTCAAATATAAACAGTGTTGATACTCAAAGAGGTGCGGGAGGTAGAGATTATGGAGATGCTACATTTGATATTAATCCGGATGATATTGAGAGTGTGACTGTTTTAAAAGGAGGTCCAGCTGCAGCCTTATATGGCTATAGAGCAGGCAATGGAGCTATCATTTATACTACTAAATCAGCCAAAAGAGGAAGAACAGAAGTACAATTCAATACGGGTGTTTCTTTCGAAAGTATTTATATCAGACCGAAGTTACAAAATCAATATGGAGGAGGTTTAGAGTCTACATTACCTACTGCAAATATTAATGGTCAGACATATAATATTACCGATTTTGGAACTGATGAGAGTTGGGGACCTAAATATGATCCTAATTTGTATTATTTAGGTTGGAACTCTTTCGATCCAGAATATGCAAATGATTATATGAAGTTAAAGCAGTGGGTTGCACCTAAAAAAGATGTGGATGATTTCTTTAGAGTGGGTACAACATATACAAATAACTTTTCAGTATCAAAATCGTTTGAAAACACCAATGTAAGATTATCATATACAAATACCAAAATTAATGGTATTGTTCCTAATTCTGAGATTAAAAAAGATAATCTTAGTATGAATATATCTTCATCACTTTCTGATAAATTAAAAGCAGAAGGGATTATTAATTATGTTCATACTGCAGGATTTAACAGACCAGAACAAGGTTATGGGGATAATTCATTGGCTCAAAAGTTTTATCAATGGGGACAAAGACAGCTTGATTTTTCAGAATTGAAAGATTATAAGTTATCAAATGGTATGCAAAGATCTTGGAATAGAACATCTTGGGATGATGGAACTCCAAACTTCTCAGATAATCCATATTGGACTATTTATGAGAATACATCACAAGATAGCAGACACAGGTTCTTTGGTAATGCAGGGTTAACATATAATATTTCCAAGAAGGTATATCTTGCAGGAAAAGTTTATGGAGATGTTTATTCCCAAACAATTTCTTCAAGAGTTGCAATTGGCTCAGCTGCTTTACCAGAATATAATATTCAAAAACGAAATAATTCTGAATTTAATTACGAAGGTAGAATTCATTATAATGATAATTTTGGAGATTTTAGTTTAAATACATTTGCCGGATTTAATATTATGAATCGTAAATGGGATGTATTAAACGGAAATTCTGTTGGAGGCTTAATTATTCCAGGTTTATATAATTTGTCAAATAGTGTTGAACCAGCTCAATCTTCTAATGCTTCTTATCACTTAGGAGTAAAAAGTCTATTTGCATCAGTTTCATTAGGATATAAGAATATGTTGTTTGTAGAAGCTACTGGTAGAAATGATTGGTTTTCGATGTTAAATGATGATCAATTTTATCCATCTGTAACAGGTAGCTTTGTTTTCTCTAACGTATTAAAAACAAATTGGCTATCTTTTGGTAAATTGAGAGCCGGATGGTCTCAGATTGCAGGTGGTTCTGCAGATCCTTATATTAGAGGAACTTATGCTACAATTGGAACCCCTTTCTTAGGTGATCCAATATATTCAACGCCAGCAACTAATGGAGAACCTGCTATTTTGCCAGAAATGAAAACAACAAAAGAAATTGGTCTAGAAGCGAGCTTCTTTAAGAATAGAGTAGGTTTTGATTTTACTTATTATGATGTGAAAACAACTGATTTGATTATTCCATTACCTATTGATCCATCAACTGGGTATGGTTTTAAAAGGATTAATGCTGGAGAAATGACAAACAAAGGTATAGAAGCTTCGGTTAATGTTTCGCCTATCAGAACTAGTGATTTTTCTTGGGATATTACGTGGAATTTTGCTAGAAACAGAAATAAACTAGTTGAATTGCAAGGAGATCTTCAAAATTACATATTAACTAATGCTCCGTTTAGAGTACAACTTGCCGCACAGGTTGGATATTCATATGGAGTAATTCTAGGGACTGATTTTGTATATGATGCAAATGGAAATAAAGTTGTTGACGAAAATGGCTTTTATAAAGCATCAGAAATAAAGCCTTTAGGTTCGGTTCTTCCTGATTATAATATGGGATTCAGAAACTCATTTAAATATAAAAATTTATCATTATCATTCCTTATAGATATACAAAAAGGAGGTAAGTATTTCTCAACAACACATATGTGGGGTATGTATTCTGGAATGTTAGAAGAATCTGCATTAGGAGGAAATAGAGAAGCAGGAGTTATATTACCAGGTGTAAAAGAGGATGGAACAGCTAATGATATATTATTAAATGCTCCAACATGGGGAGGAACATACTATAGTACGGTGGATGCTCAAAATGTATTTGATGCAAGTTATATTAAATTAAGAGACATTACTTTATCATATGATTTACCAAAATCAGTAATCGGCAATGCTTTACAAGGGGTTAGAGTATCTGCTTTTGCTAGAAACCTTTTTGCTTGGAATTTAGCTTTCAAAGGGATTGATCCTGAAAACACAGCGTATGGTTCTGGAAATATTCAAGGTTTGGAAGGTGGTTCATTACCATCTACAAGAATGTATGGAATTAATGTCAACTTTAAATTTTAATTAAAATGAAAAAAATATTTTCAATATTAACAATAGCAGGTTTATCCATAACATTGAACAGTTGTGCAGATAAATTTGATGAAATAGATGTAAATCCAAACTCTACTGAGAATCCATTACCTACTGGGTTATTCAATAATGCAAATAAAGAGTATGTAGATTATACTAGAGATGGTTGGGTATCTGGTAGAATGATGTTGCCTTGGGTACAATATTCTGCACAAAGACAATATACAGAAGAGGATAGATATCAATATAGACTCACCACAGGAACGCAACTTTGGACTAGATCATATTATGTAGCACAGGATTATAAAAAAATAATTGATCTGAATACAAATCCTGCTACTGCATCACAGATGTCAGTTTATGGTGCAAATGCTAACCAAATTGCGGCAGCAAGAATAATGTTATCATATGTATTTTTAAATTTAGTTGATGCTTTTGGTGATGTGCCATATTGGTCATATGGAAATAAAGATGCTGATTTTCAGGCTTTAAATGTTGATGCTTACTTACAACCAAAATTTGCTAGTCAACAAAAAATATACACAGACATTTTAAAGGAGTTAAAGGAAGCTTCTGAAATGATTGATAAAACAAAAGATGTTTTAACAAGTGGTGATCACTTATTCGATAATGATCCTGAAAAATTACAGAAGTTTGCAAATTCACTTAGATTAAGAGTTGCTACGAGAGTCAAAGGAGTAATTGCTGGAGCAGAGGCTCATATCACTGACGCTATTGCTTCTGGCGTAATGACTTCAAATGATGATACTGTAGCTTTAACTTATGAAAATAATCTAATTAATCCATCTCCATTTTTCTTAACTTATCAAACAAGATCTGATTTTGCAATTTCTAAGACATTTGTTCAATTACTAAAAGGGCAATCAGGAAATTTTGGTGAAGATCCAAGAGTTTTTAAATATGCATCTCCAACATCTGTAAAAATAGGTAATATTAGACAGCAAACGATGACAGAGGCTACAAATTCAAGTGAAATTATAGGTATGCCATATGGAGTACCAAGTACTTTAGCTGCAAGTCAAGCAGGATCCTCTAGTTTCTTTGGGGCAAGTGTTTTAAAGCCTGCTTACACAGAGGTATTTATGGAGTATTCTGAAGTAGAATTTTTATTAGCAGAAGCAAATGGGTGGTCACAATCTCATTATGAAAATGGAGTAAGAGCTTCAATGGAAAGATGGGGAGTTCCGACAGCTAAGATTAATACTTTTATTGCGGCTCTTCCTGTTGCTAATAAAGCCAATGTATTGACACAGAAGTATGTTTCATTATTTATGCAGCCCAATGAAGCTTGGGCGGAATATAGAAGAACAGGCTATCCAAACCACTTATTACTACCAGGTCAAACTGCTAGTTTAAATGTTCCTTCTGCTAGTGGTGAAACTACATATACATTTACGTCTCTAATTGCAGGATTAAATGATTTACCTACTAGAATTTTTTATCCTACCACAGTTCAAACTCTTAATACAGCAAATTATCAGGCGGCTTCTGCAGCTATTGGAGGGGACCAAATGAATACAAAATTAATTTGGGACACAAATTAATAAGAAAACAAATTTTAATATTTTAACATTCACATGAAAACCGCCTTCGGGCGGTTTTTTTATTTCCGTATATTTGTAACTCAAAATTTTGAAATGAATATTAAAAATATAATAGACCAAAAATTATCAGAAGTAATTTTAAACGTCTTTCAGTTAAAAGATATTAACCTTGAAATTCAGGAAAATAAAACTGAGTTTGAAGGTGATTTTACCATTGTTACTTTTCCTTTGGTAAAGCAATTGAAGAAAAATCCCGAAAGTATTGGAGTCGAATTGGGCGAAGCTTTAACAACACAAACCGAATTATTGGAAAGCTTCAATGTGGTAAAAGGATTTTTGAATGTTAAAGTTAAAAATCAGTTTTTTGTAGATCAATTTCAATCTGTAAATAGTGATTTTGAAAATATAGAAAAGAAAAATTCTACGGTAATGGTAGAATATTCTTCACCGAATACCAACAAACCTCTTCACTTGGGACACATCAGAAATAACCTTTTGGGTTTTTCAGTTTCTCAAATTTTGAAAGAGGCTGGATATGATGTGATTAAATCTCAAATCATTAATGATAGAGGAATTCATATCTGTAAATCGATGTTGGCGTGGGAAAAATATGGAAAAGGAGAAACTCCGGATGCTGAAAATATTAAAGGAGATAAATTCGTTGGAAATTATTACGTAAAATTCGATCAGGAATACAAAAAAGAAATTGCTGAACTGATTGAACAAGGCGTTTCTGAAGATCAGGCTAAAAAAGAGGCTCCTTTAATGAAGGAAGCTCAAAAAATGTTATTGGACTGGGAAAATGGCGATGAAAAAGTAAGAAATCTTTGGAACGAAATGAACTCTTGGGTGTATAAAGGTTTCAATGAAACATATAGCCGTTTAGGGGTAAGTTTCGATCAGATTCAATATGAAAGCAATACTTATATTTTAGGAAAAGACCTTATTCAGGAAGGTTTAGATAAAGGAGTTCTGTATCAAAAAGAAGATGGTTCTGTGTGGTGTGATCTTACAGATGAAGGCCTTGATCAAAAATTATTATTACGTTCAGACGGTACTTCGGTGTATATGACTCAGGATTTGGGAACTGCCGTAGAACGTTTTAAACAAAATAATATCCAGAAGTTAATTTATACCGTTGGAAACGAACAGGATTATCATTTCCAGGTTTTGTTTAAGATTTTAGGAAAATTAGGTTATTCTTGGGCAGATCAATTGTATCATTTATCTTACGGAATGGTAGAACTTCCCAACGGAAAAATGAAATCTCGTGAAGGAACGGTAGTAGATGCAGATGATTTGATGCAGGAAATGCACGATATTGCTAAATCTAAATCGGAAGAGCTAGGCAAATTAGAAAACTTTACCGAAGAAGAAAAGAATGATAACTACGAAAGTGTAGGAATGGGTGCCTTGAAATATTTCATGTTAAAGGTTGATCCGAAGAAAAAAATGCTGTTCAATCCTGAAGAAAGTATTGATTTTAACGGAAACACAGGACCTTTCATTCAATATACTTATGCACGTATTCAGTCTTTATTAACGAAAGCTTCTTTTGAATTTAAAGAAATTGATTCTATTGAATTAAGCCAGTCTGAGAAAGAGTTGATTATGCAATTGGCAAATTATAAAGCAGTAGTTGCGAGAGCGGCAGAAGCTTTAAGTCCGGCTTTGGTAGCAAATTATGTTTATGATTTGGTGAAATCTTACAACTCATTCTATCAAAGCAGTCCGATTTTGAATCAGGAAGATAAAAATATCACACAATTCCGTTTAAATTTATCTGATTTGACGGCAAAAACAATTAAAAAGTCATTAAGCTTACTAGGAATCGGAACGGTAAACAGAATGTAAATTTTTTTGAATTTTAAAGAATATATAAGCAGCTATGGAAACGTAGCTGTTTTTTTGTTGTGATATTTTTTACAACAAATGATATGTTTTATACAATTTTTAGAATAGAAAAAGAAGGTAAGTTTGTGAATAATAAAAAAACAATTATGAACAAATTAAAGAAAATTTATTATTTCGTTGCCGCGTTTGCCTTGGCAACTCCAATTATGTCATGTTCTAATGATAACGATACAGTGACAGAAGAGCAATTAACTCCTTCTCAAAGACTATCATCAACACCTTGGGAAACTACGGGCGCTAAAGACAGTCAGGGAAATACTGTTGCACTAACTGATGCAAGAGTTTCGGGATTCGTAGGATTTGCTTACTTTAAAACGGATGGCAAATTTGCCATTTATGGTTTGAATGATGCGATAAGATCAATGGGAACTTGGTCTATAGACGCTTCCGGAAAGACCAGAACGATTGTGTCTAAAAGACCTGACGGAACCACAATTTTTACGCGTGATGTAGAAATTCTTGAACTGACGAAGAATGTTTTCACCTATAGAATTCATACAGATTCTTCTAATCCTGCAGTATATTTTGATATTATTCATACCAAGACAACGCATGCAGAACCTGCAAATGGACAGCTGACTTTAGCTTCCACACCTTGGGAAACTACGGGCGCAAAGGATAATCAGGGAAATAACGTGGCTTTGGATAATGCCAATGTATCTGGGTATGTAGGCTATGCTTATTTCAGAGCGAATGGAACGTATGCCATTTATGGTTTAAATAATGTGTTAAGAAATAAAGGCGACTGGTCTATTTCTCCAGACGGAAAAACAAGAACTATTGTTGCTAAAAATGACGACGGATCAGTAATTTTTACAAGAGACGTTCAGATTTTAGAATTGAATAACGGTAAATTCACATACAGAATTATCCCAAATTCATCTAATCCGAATGTATATTACGATATCATTCATACTCCGGTGACTCACAACGAACCTTTATAGGTTGTTTTTTTGGTAATATGGGAAAATCCTACTCAATTTGAGTAGGATTTTATTTTTATGATTCAATTGAATTTTTAAAAATTGTATTGAGAAATGTTTGAATTAAAAAACTTAAGATTGATTTTCTGCTTTTGCTTCAGCTTCAATTTTTTCTTCATATAATTTAGCTTTACTCCATTTGGCATGTTTAGAAGGAATAATTTTAAAGCCTCTTTTATAGGCATAAACCTTTGTAAATTCAGCTCCGAAAAATACGAGCATACAGGAATAATTAATCCACATCATAATAAGAATCACGGTTCCTGCTGTTCCAAAAGCTGAGGTTGGATTGGCTTTGCTGAAATAAAGACTTAATAAAAATTTACCTAAAGTAAATAAAACGGCTGTAAGAAAAGCGCCTCTCCAAACGGGTTTCCAGCTAATTTGTACATCGGGAAGTACTTTGAACATCATGGCAAAAAGAAGCATGATAAACCCGAATCCAACTCCGAAGTTCACTAGTTCCACCAACATATAGGTTTCGAAACCAAAATACTTGGTGATAATATTATTGAAAACACTGATTAATGATGATAGAATCATGGTAATCATTAATAAAAATCCTAAAATTAGAATCATACCTAATGAATTGGCTCTGTCTAAAAGAAATTTTACCAACGCTTTTTTAGGAGCAGATTCCACATCCCAAAGGCTGTTTAAGGATTGCTGAAGTTGAAAGAATAGGGTCGTGGAACCAAAAACTAATGATCCTACACCTACAGCTTTCATGATGAAATTTTTCTTATCAATTAAAGCTCCGGCGATCATATTTTCTACACTTTTTGAGGCTTCAGTTCCCATGAATTCGCTGATTTGTGAGCTGATCTGTCCACGAATCGCTTCTTCTCCGAAAAAATATCCTGCCACCCAAATGATAATAATTAACAATCCCGGAATGGAAAAAATAGCGTAATACGCCAAACTTGCTGAGTCTTTAGATGCTGACGAGCTGTTCCATTCAGAAAAAGTTTCTTTTAAAGCTTCCCAGAAAAATTTTATGTTTTGTACCATATTAGAAAGGATATCCGATTGCTATATTCAAAATAAGATTATCTTTTCTCCAGCTAGAATCTCCAAAATTGATTCTGTCGAAAGTCCATCTGTCCCCTTTTTCATAATAAGGAACTCTTAGAGGCATTGCTAGATCTAATCTTAAAATTAATATAGAGAAATCAAGTCTTAGACCAAATCCGGCTCCGACAGCTACTTCGTTTAAAAAATCTTTCGAAAATTTAGCTCCCGGTCTTTGCGGATCATCGTTTATCAACCAGATATTTCCGGCATCTGCAAAAAAGGCAACGTTTAAAAATTTATAAAGATTTGCACGATATTCTGCATTCAATTCCAACTTTACATCACCCGATTGATCGAAGAAAGATCCTGCTTCAATAGTTCTTGGATCAAAACTCCCGGGTCCTAAAGTTCTTGCACGGAATGCTCTGATACTGTTACTTCCTCCAGAGAAAAATTGTTTTGCAAACGGAATATTTTCAGAATTTCCATACGGATATGCTACTCCTGCAATCAATCTTGTGGCTAATGATGTTTTTTCTGTAAACTTATGATACATCCTTACATCATTCTCAATTTTAGCATATTGACTGAATGGTATTCCAAATAATTTCTTTTCTTTCCCTTTTTTTACATCAGCTCCCGAAGCTAATCCGGCAACGGTTCCGGCTAAATCCAACACTCCTTTATAATAAAAGGTTGTTGGTTTATTTACCATTGTATTAGTGTACGTGTAAGAATAAGTGGGCCCAAAGATCAATTGCTTTTCAACGACTCTTTGCATCGCATCACTTTTTTCAGCTAACTTGTTATAAACATCCGTTACTTTTGCTGGGGAAACCAAGGTTACATCCAATACTTTTAACTCATGCTCCTTTCTTGCATTTTCTTTCCATAAATATCCAAATGAACCACTGAAAGTATTCAATGTATAATATTCTGTACGGTTTTGGAATTCGTATCCTAACGAGATATTCGTTCTCGGAACAAAAGCACTCGAAGAATTGAAACGGAAAGGTGCCACAATTCTAGGAATCGAAAGCTGAACATTGGTACCCGCTCTGAAAATATTTTTCGCATTTTCAGGACCTCCCATTTGAATATCAAAAGCTCCGTAAACAGATGCTTTGAATTGTTCTGCTCCTTTTAGAAAGTTTCTGTGTGTCCAGTTTAAATTCAATTCGCTACCGGCATAGTTTGCCGAGTTTGTTCTTCCCAAAGCTTCTAATCGTAAAGATTGAATTTCTCTTGGTGTCAAGAGATAATACGCATCAAATTTATGATTTAATGAATCTGAAACTACAAATTCATTTTTTACAAATTTAAAAACACCAAGACTAATCAATCTGTTTAACGAAAGATTGTGATTGGTTCGGTTGTAAATATCTCCTTCTTTGAAATATAAAGCTCTGTCAAAAACTTTTGGTTTAAATTTATGTCGAGGATCAACCACGTGAATGTGATCATATTCATACTTCGAAAGCGAATCTGCACTCATCGGAACAGAATATTTTCCATCCTTCACATCCTGAATAGTATAATCCGGAAATACAACCACTTTATTGATGCTGAATTGTTGTGTCGCCAGATCAGGAGTATCTTCTTTCAGTTTTACATTAAGTTCAACTTTATGATTTTTGCTCACCGTACTGTCGGCCTGCACGATAATATTATCCGGATGGAAATAATAAAAACCTCTTTCTTTTAGGCTGTTATCAATTCTGTCTCTTTCAGATTTTATCACATCAAGATCAAAAGGTTCTCCGTTTTTTAGCAACGTTCTATCCGTAAGATTCTGAATTTCTTTATTAACCAAAGTAGAATCTTTCTGAAATTTAACGTCACTGATTAAATACTGAGCGCCCGGTCTCAACGTGTAAATTACCTGAGCTTTTTTATTTTTTGAAATGGTATCGTAGGTTGCCTTCGCATTAAAATATCCTTTATTTTCAGAATAATTTACGATAAGATCTTTATTAAACTCACGATCTACATCACCCAGCAGAACGGGCTTTTCTCCCATTTTATATTTTAACCAGTAATTGAAACCTTTTTCTTTTTTAGGCTCTTTGGCAATGTTATAGAAATATAATTTAGGTCTTAATCCTAACAATGTAGAATTCGGTTTGGGTACCAATTTGGCTTCCAGAGCAGATTGCAATTCACTTTTTTGTTTTTTAGGAATTGTATCGTTGTCAATTTTCACTTCTGCGCCTGTGTAAAGCATTTGCCCTTCTTTCAGGTATTTTACATTGCTGCACGAAAGCGTTGCCGAAGCCATTCCGGATGCAAACAAATATTTAAAATAGGTTTGGAACTTCGTATTCATTATTTAAATTCTACCACTTGGTTTTTCTTATTCTCTTTTGTTTCTCTCTGTTTTCTGTTTCTCGTTTTTTGGAAAATCTCACGGAATTTATCGTAATCCAATGTGATGATAAATCCAACTCCCGTTTCCACGATCTGTCCCTGAAGAGCAACCTGATATTCATTCTTACGGTAGGCACGCAGCATATATCTTCCGTCTTTGGAAAGGCTGTAATCTACCGTTACATCTCCCGCAATATTGGTCATATTTTCGTTTTGTCGGGCTTCACCTTCCAATCCGAAATTACTTCCCACCGTTACTTTCAGACGATCATTCAATAGTTTTTTACTGATGTCTACATTTAGGTCTGTTCTTGTATTTTTTTGTCCTGTTGAATAATCTTCAGACGAATCTAATCCGAAATTAAGATCCACGCCTTTTATTAATCCTGAAGCTAAATTATTCAGCTGTTGAGAAAGAAGTTTACTCACACTCTGTCTCGCCATCATTTCGCCGGACATTCCCGCGCTCGATTCAAACGGATTTTCACCGATAAATCTTCCTAATAATAGCAAAGCAAACACCTGTTTGTTCATTTCAGATTCCTGAGTTCTCAGCTGAGTCAGTTTTTGATCCACAAGATCTGTAACAGCCGAAGAAACTGAATTATTTTTCTTATCTGTTGTAATATCAAAAGTAATAACCGGTTTCAGCAATTCTCCTTTCATAATCAATAAAGTATTGAAAGGAATTCTTTGCTTAAACTGATTGATAATTGCCGGATCGGTCACCTGTTGTTCCACCAAATCAAGCGGAGCAGTTTCCGTTTTATAGATTGCTGTAATATCGAGGGTTGCCGTTGTCGGTTCACCAGTCCAGGTAATTGTACTTCCTTTCTGAATGTCAAACTTACGTTTCAGCAAACTTACCGACATTTCATAAGAACCTTTTTCTACTTCATAAACACCAACTAAAGTTGTTTTTCCTGATGGATCAACACCGCCTGTTAATTCTGCTTCACCTTGAAGTTTCACAAAATCACCATTTGCTTTATCAATAATAATCGACATTTTGGCTTCTTTGCTGACTTCGATATTTACGCTCACATCCATTCCTTTGATACGGCTTTGAGCTTTTAACGAATCTGCTTTTACCGTTTTATTTAAAACAACCTGATCCTGATCGATAAATTCTACAATTCCGTCTCTTTCCTGTAAAGAGGGGCTCGATTGTGGCAATACAAAACTGAAATCGGTATTATCTGCAACCGCTAATCTTCCGTCTACTTTTGGTAAATCTAAATCTCCACGAATGTGCAACGCAGCGTCAATCGCTAAAATTCCATACATCATCGCATCGTTAGATTTTTCAGAATTTACCACTTTGAAATCTTTCGCATTTAAATCAAGATTGAAAGCAAAATTTCTATAAGTCTGCGTTAAAACCTGGCCATTAATTTGCAGAGAATTTCCGTCTTTATCGTTAATCTTGAAGTTATTAAACTCAATTCCACGGTTGGTAAAGTCAATTTCATCATTCAGTTTTCTGAAATCACTTCCTGTTTTGGCAATTTCTAATCCAACATCATTGAATTTTACTTTACCTAAAATATTCGGTTTGTCAGCATTTCCTGTAATTTTCAGATTACCAGAAATATAACCTTCTGTGTTGGTAATGGCGTTCATAGAGAAACCTTGTACACTCTTCATCTGAAGCTTGTTGATCGCCATATCGAGATCAAATGTGCTTGAAGATGTATTGTAATCTCCCAAAAGTTTCACGTCATTATTATTTTCAGAAAGTACCACATCTGCATTGATGATATTGGCCGAAGTGTTGTTTACTTTGGCAACGACATTTCCTACAGGATTTCCATAGACAATCAAATCAGAGATATTTAAATCTGAAGTAAAAGTCATGTTTTTGGTTAAATCTCTCAGCTGAGCCGTTCCGTTGATGGTTCCTCTTGCTAAAACTGTATCTTTCTTAATTAATTCTGTAATCGTTTCAATTTTAAAATCTTTCAACGAAACATTTAAAGGAGAATTTGGGGTCTGAGTTTCAGACTGCAAAGCAATTTCACTTCCGCCATTCGAAAGTCTGAAATTATCTGCTAAAATTCCTTTGCTGCTGATCTGGATTTTATTGCCTTCACCTACCGTCCAATCAGTATAATTTAATTTTAAACCATTTGGATTCAGGGAAATCTCCGTGATATCGTTCATCGATTTAGCATTACCTGCGATCAGGAACTGCGTTACATCTTTTTCATCTTTTGTGGTCACATTATAATTGATGGTATTATCTGCGACATCTCCATTAATGCTGACTTTATTTAATGCCAAACTTGAACTTTTCAGTGCAGCAACATTCAGTGCATATTGTAAAGACTGATTTTCATTGGTAATTTTTAATGAAGCATTTTCAATCGTATTTTCACCATAAAGCAATTGTGGAATTTGTCCGTCAACTTCAATTTTTTGTGAATCGGCATCATAATTTCCGGTAATATTTATGGTTTCAAAACTTTTCAGATCCGGAACAAATTTTCTGATGATGTCATCATTTTTAATTTTAGCATTGAAGGTAAAAAACTGCCCTGCCTGAATTTTCTCTGTTTTTCCAGGCTTTTGGAACTGATAATATTGATTGATCGTATTAGATAATGCTCCAAATATCTGAGTTAATTTATATTTTCCTTCCAGTTCCACATCTGCAACCTGAGAATTGAAAATAATTTTCGTTGAATCGTTGGTAGAAGAAGCTTTTAAATTCAGTTCCTGAACCGGATATACTTCTTTGGTATCAGAAAAAGCAAAATCTTTTAAGTTTAAATAACCGTTTAAATTATCAGGATCAATGCTTGTAAAATCACCATCAATTTTACCTGCAATAATCATTGGTTTTTCATAGAAACCTAATTTGTTTATATCAAGTTTTATAACTTCCCCATTTACTTTAATCGTAGGATTTTTTTCGTCATAAACGCCCGAAGCTGTTAATTTTAAATTAGCATTCGGATCTTCAGAATCTAACAGAATATTATAAGCACCACGATTTATTTTTCCGGTAAGATTCATGTTTTGATAACGGTAACCTTTATAAACCGCCGATGCCACGTGACCTTTAAGATCTGCTTTAGCATTTTTGAAATCAAAACTTTCACCTTTCGCATAAATTTGAGCCGAGATAGGTCCGATATCCTTATTCTGAATAATTTTCCCAACCTGTATGGCCTGAAGATTTGCTTTTACATCATACAATTCGTGATTTTTTCTTCGCATATCAACTTTCGCAATCAACGAAGCATTTCCAAGAGTAGAGTAGAGGTTCAAATTGGTATCGACAACTTTCGTAGTCCCTTTTGCCGTTCCTTTAATACTGAAATTCGACGGTAAAGAAATATTCGACGGAATTGTATTTTTCGGAACTAAATTAAAGATCGTTTTTGCTGATGATGAAAATTCTGCAATTCTCAGATCGTAATACAAATTATCAAGATTCATCGCGTTTTTGATGCGTCCTGAAGCAGCAACTCGTAATTGATCCAAGCCTGAAACTTTCAGATTATTAATCAAAAGATCATTTATGCTTCCTTTTACATTCGCATTTACATTTAAAATAGCATTTGGATATTTATTAAATGGAACAGTACTTTTCAAAGTAGGAACCAAATTCAAAATGTCAGCGAAACCTATTTTTGAATCTTTAATATTAGCTGAAATTTTTACAGCACCTAAATTAGACGTTAATTGATCGATAGATTCATAATTTAAAATCACCTCATCACGAATCAACGTTTTTGGCGTTTGCAGGTAAAGATCTTTTAAATAAGCCTCTTTTTCTGCATATACAAAATCTGTGTTGAATTTCTGAATATCAAGACCTCGAGCTTCCTGAATTTCCGCAGAATTTACCGTTCCTGCAAAAGTATTGTTCTCCATTTTGAAACTACGAACCTCAACATTCATTTTAGAAAAATTCATGTGATTAAAATCCATACCTTGTTTTGTAGGAGCAATGGCGGTATTGTTGTAGGCTACTTTTACATCATTCAGAACCAGTTTTCCTAAAAGAAGCTGCATGGCTTTTTCTTTATCGGAAGCTTTTGAAACTTCAGGCTCTTTTTTGTCTTTTGGATTGGCATCCTGAGCCGGAAGGTAAAGATTCGCATTAACATCTGCCCCGGAAAGTACTACATTACCAATATTATAAGCATTGTTTTCCAGATCCAGCTTATTGACTTTCGTGCTTAGTTCTTTAAATAAAACTTTAGCAAAAGTTTTGGTATTATCATCACCGTAATCGATGTCGAAATTGGTTAGTTTTATTCCTCTTAAACCAATCTGCATAGGCTTTTGATTATTAAGAGAATCTACTTTTTTCTCAACTTTCTTAGAAACTTCTTTTACAAGATCCTGTTTCAGTTTTAGCTTTAATCCGTCAAGATTAATATCATTTACAGCGTATTTATTATTGGTAAGATCAAATGTTTTTACCCTCGTATCAAAAGATTTAAAGTAAAGTTTTATATCATTTTTAGACTGTTGATCGTTGAAAGTAACGCCAATATCTTTTAAATTTATTTTATCTAAAGAAATAATGAATGGTTTCGACGGGCTTTCTTCCTTATCACTTGTAGCGAAAGCATTGATGATGTAATCGAAATTGAATTTTCCGTCTGGTTTTCTTACTACATTGGCTCTCGTTCCCTCAAGATCTACCGAAGTAATATCTGCTGTGGAATTGAGAAGTTTAAGCATATTCAGGCCAACATCCAGTTTTTTTACAGCCAACAACGTATCAACATCCTGTCCCTTTAAATACAAATTTTCCATAACAAGACTGTTTGGAAACCCAATGTAAACCCTTTCTAAGCTTACTTTTGTTTTTATTTTCTTTTCGAGATAGACGACCAGTTTGTCTTTTATGAAGTTCTGAACTACCGGAAGTCGCAAACTGAAGATAAGCAGGGTAAGAAAAACCAATATAGAAATAATGGTAATTATTGTTCGCTTAAGGAATTTTTTAGTATTAAATTTTCGTTTCAAATGTGGATGGGTTTAAAACAAAGATAATAAATCATTTGAGAAAAATATGTTAATTATAATTGTTGTGGTACCCTTTTGTTATGCAAAAATCCTGCCTCGGCTGCCTATTATGGAATTTAGTTTAGTTAGTCGTCAAGTGAATTAGTTGATATAAACAACCAAGGCGCGGATTTGTAGTTTTTAAAAAAAGCCCCCTTTTGTGTTGATTTTCTGTTGTATGAAAAGGTTTAGCAAAAATGAAAATTCAAAATGTTAGTGTTAAAAGGGGGCTTGGCATGGTTTATATGTTAGGTAATAAATTTTTTTATTTTTTAATTATTTCCGTTTTCCCACGTTACTTTTTCGCCCTGTGGAGCCGCGCCACCCTGAGTTTGGGTAATTGGAGCAGTTTCCTGGTTGATGTGGTAAACATAAGCGGCAATTTTTTCGGCATCTCTTCCTGTAATGGTTCCTTCTTTAATGAAGGGTCGCATGGTTGTATTGTTTGGCGAACCGTTTTCCAGCATCCAAAATACATTTTTGAAAAGGCTTTTTTCTTTGATATTAATCCAATGTGTATCTGTAAGGTTTGGCCCGATTCCTCCTTTGCCACCGTCTCCGTGGCAGGTTACACAATTGGTTTTAAACAATTCCTGACCTTCCGCAATATTATCGGCACTGTATTTTGCAGATTCCAGATTAACTTGTGGAGCTGTTTTTTCATAATCTTCAATAGAAGCAAGCATTTTCTTTGTTTCTACCGTTAATTCTGCTTCGGGATGGGCGTAATCTGTGAAGGCAAACGCCGTAAGATATACCACGCAGAAAATACATCCGAAGTAAAATAAACCAATCCACCATTTTGGAAGCGAGTTGTCAAGTTCTGTAATTCCATCAAATCCATGATCGATCAAAATATCTTTTTCTTCTGTCGCCGACTGTTTTTTGAAAGCAGAATTCCAAATTTTCAGATAATAAGGCGTATTTTTTTCTTCTAAAAATTTCGCTTTTTCTTCATCTGATAATTTTTTGAAGCTTTCATTTTCAACCAGATCTCCGATGGAGTTCATGATGAATAAAAGAATAATCGTTATCAGGATCAATCCCCAGAAAAAGGGTGATGAAAAATAGGCGGTATCCTGTGCAAACATTTCGAAGGCAAGAATGGTTAAACCTATCGTTACAGCGATGTATACTGATATTGGGGTTCTCGTTTTCATTGTATTCAATTTTAATTAATCAGCGCTTGCCGTCTGAATTTGAGTGGTTTTAATATCTGTTCCCAGTCTTTGCAGGTAGGCGATCATCGCTACAATTTCTCTCTGCTCCAATGGAACGTAAGATGCTCCTTTTGCTGCTCTGTCTTTTTCTACCTGATCTTTTACATCCGTAGCTTCGGCATAAATTCTTTTCACAATGGCTTTCGACTGATTATCTGCCCATGCATTAGCGGAATCAATTTCTGCTTTGGAATACGGAACATCAAAATAGTTTTTCATCAATTTCATTTTATCCACCATCTGTGTTCTGTCCAGTTTATTGGTAATCAGCCAAGGGAAACGTGGCATAATAGATCCTGCAGAAGTAATTCTAGGGTTATACATGTGCTTGAAGTGCCATGAATCCGGGTTTCTTCCTCCTTCTCGTTGTAAATCGGGTCCGGTTCTCTTAGATCCCCATAAAAATGGTCGATCGTAAATAAATTCTCCTGCTTTAGAATATTGCCCGTTTTTACCTTCAAATCTTACAATTTCATCACGGAACGGACGGATCATCTGGGAATGGCAGGAGTTACAGCCTTCTCTTATGTATAAATCTCTTCCTTCCAATTCCAAAGGTGAATACGGTTTTACTGCCGTAATGGTCGGAACACTCTGTTTTAAAGTTAAGGTCGGAATAATTTCCACAATACCTCCGATAGCAATAGTAATGAATGCTAATATGGCTAATAATTTAGGTGTTCTTTCTAACCAAAGGTGTACGCCTTCGCCTTCTTTTCTTGCCGTTCCGATGTTTGCCAATGCCGGAGCTTCTGCCGGAACATCTTTTTGGAATGAGCCTTGTCTGATGGTTTTAAAAACATTCACCACCATTAAAATAGCGCCCAACAGGTAAAATATACCACCCAAAAATCTCATTTTGAAGTAAGGAATAATTGCCGTTACGGTATCCAGCCAGTTTTTCCACAATAAAGTTCCGTCCGGGTTGAATTGTTTCCACATTAATCCTTGTGTGAAACCTGAAATATACATTGGTACAGCATAAAACATAATTCCTAAAGTTCCCAGCCAAAAGTGCCAGTTGGCTAATTTTTTAGACCAAAGTTCGGTTCTCCACATTACCGGAATCAAATAATATACTACTCCGAATGCCATGAAACCATTCCAGCCAAGGGCTCCCAAGTGTACGTGACCGATTACCCAGTCGGTATAGTGTCCGATTTTATTTAAAGATTTTGTCGCTAAAAGTGGTCCTTCGAAAGTTGCCATTCCGTAACAGGTTACGGCAACAACGAAGAATTTAAGGATAGGATTTTCTCTTACTTTGTCCCAAGCACCTCTTAATGTTAAAAGTCCGTTCAGCATTCCTCCCCAAGATGGTGCAATCAGCATGATAGAAAAACCTGTTCCCACCGCTTGAGCCCAAGCCGGAAGCGCCGTATATTGTAAGTGGTGAGGACCTGCCCAAAGGTAAACGAAGATCAACGACCAAAAGTGAATAATGGATAATTTATATGAAAATACAGGTCTGTTGGCTGCTTTTGGTAAAAAATAATACATCAAACCAAGAACCGGGGTTGTCAATACAAACGCTACTGCATTGTGACCGTACCACCATTGTACCAAGGCGTCTTTCGCACCTGCATAAACCGAATAAGATTTCCAACTTGTGAATGATAATGGAACTTCAAGGTTGTTGAAAATATGAAGCATTGCTACAGCCAGCCACGTTCCGATATAGAACCAAATGGCAACATAGAGATGTCTTACTCTTCTTTTAGCAATCGTTCCGAACATATTGATCCCGAAAATGACCCAAGAAACGGTAATTAAAATATCAATCGGCCATTCATGTTCTGCGTATTCTTTTGACGTGTTGATTCCCATTAAGAACGTAATCACTACAGAAATAATCATAATTTGCCATGTCCAGAAGTGAATCCACGAAAGGGTATCGCTGTACATTCTCGTTTTTAGCAATCTTTGCATACTGTAATACGCGCCACAGAAAAAGGAATTACAGACAAACGCAAAAATCACCGCACTCGTATGCAACATTCTGATCCTTCCGAAACCTAAGGCTCCTTGTGTATTAATCAGTCCCTGAATGTTTCCGGATGCTAAGCTTTTAATTGTCGTATCATCCGTTCCGAATAAAAATTCCGGAAGTTCAGGATAAAAAAGCATCAGTGCAGCGGTAAGACCGAGTAAAAAACCGACCAAACCAAATGCGATTGTAGCATAGAGGAATGCTCTGACAATAGTATTGTCATAATTAAATTGTTGCGTCTCCATAATTCCAATTGTATTGTACCGAAGAAATATTTTCCTTTAAAACATAAGTTTTCGAGTAATTTTTAAACTTAAATTTTAATTAAAAATAAATATCATGTAGCGTAATAATGTTTTGCCAAAGGTATTCACTAACTTTGTGTAAGTCTAATAGATATACTTCTAAAATATACCAAAAACCACTAAAATAAACACAATGAAAATATGCAGTCAAAATATTAGGAAAATCAGAAGAAATAAGGATTTTACCCAAGAATATATGGCTTTTGAGATGGGAATTTCGCAAAAAGCATATTCTGATATAGAAAACTCAAAAGTGAAAATCAACCTTGAAATTTTAACTAAAATTTCAAATATTCTGGAAATTAAACCTTCGGAAATTTGCAGTATTTCTCACAAATGCGGCGTGAACGATTTTGAGGAAAAATATAATGATTTGCTGAACTATATGAAACAGAATAATATTTCGATTCCGGATCAGTTTGCTTAAAAAAAAATGTCGTTTTCATTGTTGTTTGTTGTTTCCTTTTCATTATCCACTTTCAATTAGCTTGCAGAGGGAAAGTTTTTATATATTTAGGGGCAATATTTTAATCTATGAGCAACGAGAAGAAAGAGAACGAAAATGATTCTCTGGTTAGGGGTCTCACCAACCGACATATTCAGTTAATTGCCCTTGGTGGAGCTATCGGTACAGGGCTTTTCTTAGGAATTGGTCCTGCAGCAGTTTTGGCTGGTCCGTCTGTAATTTTAGGCTATGCGCTTGCCGGTATTATTGCCTTTTTTATCATGCGTCAGCTTGGTGAGATGGTAGTTCAGGAGCCGGTTTCGGGGAGTTTTAGTTATTTTGCCTATAAATATTGGGGCAATTTTCCGGGGTTTGCATCGGGTTGGAACTATTGGATTCTTTATATTCTCGTAAGTATGGCAGAGCTCACTGCCATTGGTCATTATATTCACTTTTGGTGGCCGGAAATTCCACTCTGGGTTTCCAGTTTATTCTTTTTTATTGTAATTAATGCGCTGAATCTTGCTTCAGTAAAAGTATATGGTGAAACCGAATTTTGGTTTTCTATTATCAAGGTTGTGGCAATTATTGCAATGATTGTTTTTGGTATTTATTTATTGATAAGCGGAACAGGAGGTGAAAAAGCAAGCATTTCCAATTTATGGAATGATGGCGGGTTTTTCCCCAAAGGCTTCTTCAATAAAGGAGAAGGTGGATATTCGGGATTATTTTCTGCAATGGCCATGATTATGTTCTCCTTCGGAGGTTTAGAATTGATCGGAATTACCGCAGCAGAAGCCAAAAATCCTGAGAAAACGATTCCAAAAGCAACCAATCAGGTAATCTATAGAATCTTGATTTTCTATGTGGGAGCATTGGTAATTTTGTTTTCATTGAGCCCTTGGAGAGAAATTACAGAAGGAACAAGCCCGTTTGTAATGGTTTTCCAAAATCTGAACGGATTTCAGTTTACCATGTTTGGAAAAGTGATTCAGTTCAATGTTTTGATCGCAAATATTCTTAATTTAATTGTATTAACGGCAGCTTTATCGGTGTATAACAGCAGTGTTTACAGCAATAGCAGAATGCTTTTTGGATTGGCACAACAAGGAAATGCTCCGAAATTTTTAACGAAATTGAATAAAAGCAGTGTTCCTACAAATGCAATCATTATTTCGTCTTGTTTTGCGGGAATTTGTATCATCATTAATAAATTAGTTCCCGAAAAAGCCTTCGAATATTTAATGGCTTTGGTGGTTTCTACGCTAATTATCAACTGGTTGATGATTTGTTATACACATTTGAAATTTAAAAAAGCTAATATTAAAGCAGGAACAGATCTGAAGTTCCCATCAATATTTTATCCTGTTTCTAATTATATCTGTATTGCCTTTTTGGTGTTGATTTTAGTACTCATGAGCATCACAGGCATGGAAATTCAGGTAATTTTAATTCCGGTATGGTTAGGATTTTTATTTGTGATGTTTAAGCTTTATAAAAAGAATTAAATTTAATATATAATAGAGTAGAAGGGTGGAGGTAGTCTACCCTTTTTTATTTTCATAATATTCAAGTAATATAACAATAAAAAGCATCCTTTTGCAGGATGCTTACACTAAAACACAATATGAAAACTGATAACTACATCAGTCTATTTTTTAAGGCTTTTTATTTCCGTTTTTGTAATGATTACTTTCTTTAGATAATATTAGCAATTTTGTTGATATAAAAATGAAAAGATCTAACTTAGTTGGTGTATTTGATATTTTATTCTAAACTTTATGATCTTTTGTGTTTAAATATTCTTTATTAGCTTTTAAATGTTGAATATTAGTAATGTGAAGTACCTTTGTTTTTAAGGTAATTGTGGGTATATGAATAGAATTTTGTGCTAATTACTATATATTGAATTGAAAACAAAAAACCATCCTTAAAAAGGATGGTTTTTGTAGACTCACAGGGATTCGAACCCCAGATGACTGAACCAAAATCAGTAGTGTTACCGCTACACCATGAGTCTCTGTTTGTTTTAGTGGTGCAAATTTACAGCTTTTTTAATTATTTGCAAGAACTTTTTAAACTTTTTTTTAAATTTACTACACTTTTTATTACGACGATCATGCAGATAGACTTCAATAATCTCAATACGAGTAAATTATACTTTGAAACCGACTTTGAAAAAAAAATAGATCAATTTCTTGAGGAATGGTTTTCTACTTCTGAAACTGTAAAAGTTCAGACTTCCGGTTCTACGGGAACACCGAAAATTTTTAACATTGAAAAAAATAAGATGGTAAATTCTGCAGAGATGACCTGTAGTTTCCTGGGATTAAAAGAAGGTGACTCTGCGTTGATCTGTCTTCCGGTTGAATATATTTCCGGAAAAATGATGATTGTTCGCTCAATTCTAAGAAGATTAAAATTAATTGTTTTAGATCCCTCTTTAAGGCCGTTTGAGGATATTGAGGAGGAAATTGATTTTTGTGCAATGACGCCGTTACAGGTTGAAAATTCCTTGGAGAAATTATATTTAGTTAAAAATTTAATCATCGGAGGAGCCGCCGTCTCAGAAAATTTAAAGAAAAAAATCTCTCAAACTCTCAAACTCTCAAACACTCAGACGCAAATCTTCGAAACCTACGGAATGTCGGAAACTCTTTCTCATATTGGGCTGAAACAAATTTTTCCACAAGCGGAAGATTATTTCACTGTTTTTGAAAATGTAGAAATTTCTAAAGATGAAAGAGGTTGCCTAAGGATTTTTGCACCGAATCTTAATGATGAGGTTTTACAAACGAATGATTTAGTTGAAATTACTAATGATAAGGAATTTAAATTTCTAGGAAGAATTGATAATGTAATTAATTCTGGCGGGGCGAAAATTTTTCCTGAACAGTTAGAAACATTGGTGAAAAAAGAAATTCCGAATGAAGTTGTTTTTTTAGGAGTTGATGATGAAAGTTTAGGTCAGAAATTAATTACCGTAATTGAAGGAAGTGAATCTGAATTCATAAACCAAAAATTATCAACAATCAGTTATCAGCAAAAATTCCATAGACCAAAAAAGATTATTTTTGTTGAAAAAATCCCCAGAACGCCCAACGGAAAAGTGAATAGAATAGAATTAAGTAAAATCATCGCGAAAAAATAAAAGGCACGAAAAATTCCCCTCCAGAGGAGGGGTGGCGAAAATTTCATAGAAATTTTTGACGGGGTGGTTTAAAAAGAAAATGATAAAAAAATATGAATAACAAAAAATGAAAGATTTCTCAAAAGAACTCAATTTTAAAACTTCCCGCAGCAGTGGAGCTGGAGGTCAGAATGTAAACAAAGTGGAAACTTCGGTAACAGTTCTTTGGAATGTGGGTGAATCTGAGTTTTTTAATGAAAATCAAAAAGTTTTAATTCAAGATAAACTCAAAAACAGAATTAATGCAGACGGATTTTTATTTTTAACAGTTTCTGAAAGCAGAACGCAGTTAATGAATAAAAACAAAGCCATTGAAAAAATTCTCGATATCGTAGATCGATCTTTATTTGTTCATAAAAAGAGAATTGCTACCAAACCTTCCAAAGGTCAAAAACAAAAAAGATTAGACAATAAAAAGAAGCTTTCTGACAAAAAGGAAAATAGAAAATTTAAATATTAGATTTATAAAATTAGATGTCTACTTTTTGCTCAATAGCTTTTAACATTAGATAAAAATGTATTTTTGGGCAAAATTTTAATGTATGATCAAAAAACTAATAACACTGGGCTTATTCTCAGTTTCTGTATTTTCATTTGCTCAGCAAACTGAAGCTAAAACTCAATCTAGATTTACCATTATTCCATCAGTCGGTTACGCTTGGAGAACAGCTGAAACGGCTTCGGGACTTTCAAAAGAAGAAAAAGATTACATCAAAGGTCTGAAAAGCGGAATGAATTTCGATATTTCCGCTTATTATCAGGTAAATAAAATATTATCAGTCGGTTTGAAATATTCCAATTACAGTGCTTCAAGCGATGGATATATTTTAGGATATGTAAACGGTATGCCTGTTTCTGTTCCGGTTACTACCAAAGATCAGATTAATTTTTATGGTCCTGCTGTGATGATTTCGAATTTTACCGAAGCTACAAAGCATAAATTGTTTGTAGATATGGGCTTGGGAGTGATTTCGTATACAACCAAAACGGCAGATGTAAAAGGTACGGGAACTAACCTTGGTGCAGAAATTAACGTGGGTTATCAATATGAGGTTACCAAAAATATTTTAATAGGTCCGAAACTGGGGCTTACAGCCGGAACATTGAACAAAATGAAGATGAACGGAGTAACCTACGAGTTTGGGGAAGACCAAAAAGAAGGTTTGGCAAGAGTTTCTTTAAGTGCAGCCGCTTCATTCCGTTTTTAAGTTTTATCTTTGCAAAAATTAAAAAAATGAGCAAACCGATAACTGAATTCATAGAAAAGTATTACCTGCACTTCAACGCAGCTGCATTGGTGGATGCTTCTAAAGGATATGTTGCGCACCTTAAGGATGGCGGAAAAATGATGATTACTTTGGCGGGAGCAATGTCTACTGCAGAATTGGGGAAAATTCTTGCTGAAATGATCCGTCAAGGGAAAGTAGATTTTATCTCTTGTACAGGTGCAAATCTTGAAGAAGATCTAATGAACCTTGTAGCGCATTCTCACTACGAAAGAGTTCCTCATTACAGAGATTTGACGGCTCAGGATGAGTGGGATCTTTTGGAAAGAGGGCTGAACAGAGTTACAGATACTTGTATCCCTGAAGAAGAGGCTTTCAGAAGATTGCAGAAACATATTGTTGAGATCTGGAAAGATGCTGAAGCTAAAGGAGAAAGATATTTCCCTCACGAATTCATGTATAAAATGATCCTTTCTGGAGTATTGGAGCAGTATTACGAAATCCCAAGAGAAAATTCTTGGATGATCGCTGCTGCAGAAGCTAATTTGCCAATTGTGGTTCCGGGATGGGAAGATTCTACAATGGGTAACATCTTCGCTTCTTACTGTATTAAAGGTGAGTTGAAGGCTACTACAATGAAATCAGGGATCGAATATATGACGTATTTGGCAGATTGGTATACTAAAAACTCGGCAGGAAAAGGAGTTGGATTCTTCCAAATTGGTGGAGGTATTGCAGGAGATTTCCCAATCTGTGTTGTACCGATGTTGTATCAGGATATGGAAATGCATGATATTCCTTTTTGGTCTTATTTCTGTCAGATTTCAGATTCTACAACGTCTTACGGTTCTTATTCAGGAGCTGTTCCAAACGAGAAAATCACTTGGGGTAAACTGGATATCACGACACCGAAATTTATCGTTGAAAGTGATGCAACCATCTGTGCACCATTAATGTTCTCTTACATCTTAGAAAACGCATAATAGGCTGGAAGACGGAGGTCTGAAGCTTGAAGATATACAAACGCTCCAAATTTTGGGGCGTTTTTTTGTTTTTATTAAACACGAATAGCACTAATCTTTTCACAAATAAGCACAAACATGTGCTTCATCAGAAAAATCTGCGAGAGAAAAATGTGTTATTTATGTTTAAAACTAATCCATAGAATTAATCAACACAAAATATCGATATGCCAAAACTCCCTTTTGAAGTTTAGTCAGGCTATTCGGATCTTTATCACTCAGTTTCGGTAATAATGCTTTATTGACTGTGTTCAAAAAGCTAAAAAATGACTTTTTCATAATGTATATTTTAGTGATGTTAAATGAAGTTCAAAAATTGTGCGAAATCGAATAGGAAGTCAGAAATTGGTTTGGTAATAAACTATTCCTATTTCTAAAAAAGAAAAATTGCCTATCCAAAGACAGACAATTTTTAACACTAACAAAGATTAAAAAATTTATTATTTTCTATTAAGGATTTCCGTACATATTAGATTCTCCACCGTCGATGGCAATCACTTGTCCGGAAACATAACCATTTTCGTCACTTAAAAGATAAGCCACCAAATGACCAACATCTATCGGATCTCCCAATCTTCTTGTTGGGTTTCTCGAAGCATATTCTTTTTCAGCAGCTTTCGGATCTGTAGGATTTACCTGATTAAAAGCTTCCGCGACCATCGGCGTCAAAATTGCTCCAGGTGCAATTGCATTCGTTAAAATATTATCTTTTCCGTATTCTAAGGCTGCATTTTTCGTCATTCCGGCTACGGCGTGTTTAGTTGCCACGTAGGCTGTTTGATTTAAAACTCCTCTTATTCCTCCAACAGAAGCAACATTCACAATTCTTCCGCTGCCATTTTTCTGTAATTCAGGGATTACGTATTTCATTCCGTAATACACACCCAACAAATTAATATCAATTACCTTTTTGAAAACATTAATGTCATAATCAATCATTGGAGCCTGCTTTCCTTCAATTCCGGCATTGTTGTATAATCCGTCCACTTTCCCGAATTCTTTTACGGTTTCATCCACATAATTTTTCACATTTTCTTCAACAGAAACATCAGCTGTTACTGTTAAAAATTTACTTTCAGGATATTTTGATTGTAGATCGGCCTTTGCCTTATCTAATGCTTCACCATTATAATCTACCAAGGTTAAATCGGCTCCTTTAGAAGCTAATACATCTGCTGCAGCCAAGCCAAGACCCATTGCTGCTCCTGTTACAATAATTACTTTCCCTTTTAAATTTGCCATAATTTTATTTGAATTTGATTTATCTAAAGTTACCGCTTAAAAATTTTTGTGGTATTGATGTATGATAAGAAAATCGGAATTCAATGGCTGGAAGAGGGGAGTTTGAGGATGGAAATTTACAATCTTATGTACATTTAATAAAGAAATATAATGAAGGATCGTGGCTTCCAATTTCTCTCTTCCAGCAATTTTTTTACATTCTAAAAATTATCTCTATCTTTATTCTATTGAGATCGTAGTATGGACGAAATTTTCAAAAAACAGGTCTGGGAAATTACCAAATTGGTTCCCAAAGGTAAAGTCACAAGTTATGGAGCGATTGCCAAAGCCGTTGGTTATCCTAATCATTCGCGTCACGTTGGAAAAGCGATGGGAGGTTGCCCGAAAGATGTGCCGGCACATCGTGTGATTTCCAGTTCGGGAACTTTGTCGGTGCCCGAATTTCAGAAAAAACTGGAAGCTGAAGGAATTGTGGTGGAAAATTTTAGAATTAAAAATTTCAAAAAACTATTTTGGGATCCTCTTACTGAACTTTGATAGCCTTGATTTTATCCTTTTTGAATTTGAATTTTCCTCAATTTTTATATCATTTTTTTCGAAAAGCATTTTAATATAGCCAATTAAAGCCGGAATTAAAATGGTAACAAACAAACTGCAGACTCCCAATGCCCAAATTGGAGTGTCATCTCTTTTTCCGTCAAAATATTCCCAGATCACCCAAGACATCGCAACGATAAATCCAAGCATGGCTGCGGGAAATAAAATATACATCACAAAACCGATCACGATTTTCCAGATAAAGGAAATATCACGTCCAAAGGCGTAGAGCGTAATTCCGAGTATGGCAAATGAAAAAATGATGAAGAAAATTAAAACGATGGAAGTCGTTGTTTTATCTTCCCAAAAGCTGAGGTTTTTAACTTGTTGATCACCGTTTTTATATGAAACTTTTAAGATCGTTCCAATTGCGATCGGATCACTTGAACCGTAATTTAAAGGTAAAACAAGCGTTTTATTCTGATCATTTTTAAACTCTACCACCGCTTTTTTAGTATCATTAAGTGTTTGGTGAGAAATTACTTTAGCTTCATAATTTTTCTCGAATAAAGAAGCGTACACAGACGATCCTACTAATCCTGAAAGCCAGAAAAAGAATAATGAAATGATCCAAACAATCAATCCGAAAAACAAAAGGTTTTTAAACGAAAAATTAGGATTTTCTTTTTTTCTGACATAAATAACAATCAGGATGAATAAAGTAAAAATTAGAGCATACATGGTTGATTGTTTTTAGATTTATTTTTTCATTTTTTGAGCTTCTTTTAGAAAGTTTACTACTTGTTTTTGATTAAACAACGTAAAAATTGCTGTGAAAAATAAAATCACAAGATAGGTAAGTGCTATTTTTAATTTTTCAGTTTTCAGAAAAGCAGAGAAGAAGACAATGGGCATCAATACCAAAATAGATAAACCATAGGTCATGATGATATATTGAACAATTCCTTTTAAAAAAGGAACTTTGCGAACCATACTGTAAATAATGAAAAGCCCGATCGTAATCACAGGAAAGCCAATCGCCATGCTTCCCCAAAACTTTCTTGAGTTTACAAATTCTCCTAAAATACCTAAATCAATGGTCATATTTCATTTGTTTTTTAGAGTTCGACTCCGTTATATTCTATTTCCTGTTCAGAAAATTTCAGCATTTCCATTTTCTGATACCTCATCATTTTAGCAAAGATCATATCCGGAAAAACCTGAATTCCTGTATTGTATAAATTTACCGAGTCATTAAAATATTCTCTTCGGTCTGAGATCATATTTTCAAGATTACTTAGTCTTTTTTGCAATTCAAGAAACGATTGAGAGGCTTTAATTTGTGGATAACTTTCAACAGAAACAAAAAAAGATTTCATTTTTCCATCAATAGCTTCTGCTATTTTTACTTTGTCGTTCGTTTTTTCAGATTGATTGTATTGACTTCTTAACGCTACCAATTCTTTAAGAACGGTATTTTCATTTAAAGCCGTCGCTTTTACCACACGAACAAGATTTGGAACCTCATCGGCTCTCTGTTTTAAAATCACATCAATATTTGAAAAGGCTTTATCCACATTATTCCTCAAGATCACGATCTGGTTGTAAGATTTAACCAAAAACGTGACGACCGCAACAATAACAATGATAAAAATAAGGATCGGTATAAGCATTTTTACAATTAAATTTTATTTAAAAAGATCATTAATCATATCTAAAGGATTTTTAGAAAACCTTTCTTTCAGGTTGATGGATTCAAAAGTGAGCTTGCTTCCGTCAGCTTTCATCGGGGTGATAAAAATAAACGCGGAAATCAGTGCAATACAAAGTAAAGTGGTTACGGCACGAAGTTTTAAAGGTCGCCATTTATTGGCAAAATTTACAATTTCGAGAGGAGCCATTCCGAACAGTTTTTTTGTCTCATCATATCTGAAAATAGTGTTTGCTCCTTCATAAAAAGCTTGCCCGATCATTAGGATTTCTGTTTTTTCATCTAAAATATATTCACGGTAACGGCGGCTTCCGGTTTCGGTTTCAAAACTGGGTGAAAAATTAATCCATTCCAGTTTTTCTGTCTGAATTTCAATACTTCCGGAATCATCCTGCAAAAGAAAATTTTTAGCATTAATTTCTCTTTTTATTTCTCTGTACGATTTGTCGGTTCTTCCGTCGTCATCGGTTTTTTCGGTTATTTCATCGATGGTATAAATATAGGCAACACATTGGGTGGAAGTATGGGGTGAAACGGCTATTGTAATAGCTTTTGCCTTTCCGCAGATTTCTGCTAAACCCATGGCAACACTTTTTATTTTTGAGGTCGAAAGATTTCGTTGATAAAAGTAAAAACGGTTTTTATTACTTGGTAGAATAGAAGTGATGATGGCTAAAAATATGATTATAAAAATAGAGTAAACTCCAAGAAAAATAAAGCATATGAAGATGAGAAATACTCCTAATCCTGACAAAGCGACTTTCCAAAGCGATTTTTTTTCCTTTTTGGCTTCTCTGAAACTGTTAAGAATTCCTTGAATACCGTGTCTGATAAAGGCAATAATTCCCAAAACGAAAACTGAAACGAAAAGTCCGATAAAAATATATCCCGACTGTTTCGGAAATAGAAAAAATCCCAAAGCAATAATTAAAGGATCGATAATAAATAGAATCCACGAGGGTTTTAATTGTAAGTTAAAAAGCCCTGTAAGAATAAGCGTATGAAAAAGTGCAATTCCTAATCCGAAAAGCATTAGAAAAGGCAACATCTGAATATCTATTTCAAACATTTGCAACTGGTGTTTCTACAAATGTAATATTTAAAATGATATAATGAAAGGCTTAAAATTTTATAAAGGGAAAGGGTTTCGGCGCGGCTTTCAGCCGCGCCGAAACCCTAATATCTAATTTAATAAAGCTTCTACCGCTTTTACCACATCAGCAGGTTTCTCTTTTACCGCTAATAAATGGTCTCCTGAAAATTCAAGAAACTGTTTAGGTTCAGAAGCATTGGCAAATATAATTTCTCCCTGAGAGTAAGGAACGGTTTTGTCATTTTTACTGTAAATAAATAACTTTGAAAGCCCTTGAGTGAACTTGATATCCTCTTTGGCCGAGTAAACATTGCCTAAAGCTTTGTCTATCATATCTTTAAACTGAGGAGTGAACGCTGAGGCAATGTCAGCAAAAGAAGACATTCCTCCGTCAATAATCAACCCTGAAATTTTATCTTTATTGGCTCTGGCCAGATGCGTGGCGATTTGCGAACCTAAAGAGGCTCCGTAAAGCAGAATTTTAGTGTTTTTTACATCTTCTCTTTTAGTAATAATGTCAAAGAATTTTTGTCCGTCTTCTGCAACATTCATGTGAGTTGGAATGCCTGTTGATTTTCCGTAACCTCTGAAATCTACCATCACGACTTGAAATCCATCATCAACTAAAGGTTTAATCATAAAAGTATAAGAACTCACATTTCCTCCCGCACCGTGGAAAAAAAGGATCGTCGCTTTAGGTTTTGCTGCGGCAGGTCTTATAAAAATAGCGGTGATGGTATCTTTATCTACAGGAAGGCTTAGATTTTCGTATTTCAAATTTTCGATAGGTTTCAGTTCTTTTTTAGGTTGATAAAACCTGTCATCAAGCTGAGCATTAAAAAGTTGAAGAGCCAGTACAAAGAAAAGGGTGATAATCGCTTTAGTTTTCATGTTGTTATTGTTTTTAATTGTTGAAGCAAAGATATTTCAAGCCTCAATATTTTGGAAAAATAAAAGACTGAATGGTAGTTTTTACCTGCTAAATGGTAAAATTTATCGATTGAGAATTTTCCACAAAAAAATCGGAGCCGTTTCCAACTCCGATTATCAATATAAAATTTAGTTAAATTACTTTTCCAATTGCTTGTAGCTTCTTTGGATAAAGTCTGTCAGGTCTTTTCCTTTTAGTAAATTCTGAGAAAGTTTAGCCAAATCCAAAGCGTATTTTATCAAACCTTCTTTTTCCTCTGTATTTTCAGTTTTCAAAACCTGATTGGCAAATTCGCTGTTAGAGTTTACCACCAAATTGTACATTTCTGGGAAGCCGCCCATTCCAAACATTCCGCCACCGCCGGTTGCCTGCATATCCTTCATTCTTCTCATGAATTCCGGTTGGGTAATCGTAAACGGAGCATCTGTACTGTCCAAATCTTCAAGCTGAACCGTAAATTTAGTATCATTAATAGACTCTTCGATGTTTTTCTTTAATGATTCTTTTTCAGTGTCATTTAATTTAGAAATAACAGGCTCGTCTTTTTTAATCAAATTATTGATGTGATCTGAATCTACTCTTACAAAAGAAATATTCTCTTTTGACGTTTCCAGTTTCTGAATAACGTGCGGAATAATCGGTGAATCTAAAAGTAAAACTTCATATCCTTTATCTTTTGCCGACTGAATATAGCTGTGCTGCTCATCTGCATTGGAAGCATAAAGAACAACTACTTTTCCGTCTTTATCGGTTTGATTGGGTTTAATTTTCTCTTCCAATTCATTCCACAAGAAATATTTTCCGTCTGTTGTTGGATATAATGTGAATTTATCCGCCTTTTCAGCAAATTTTTCTTCGGTTACAATTCCGTATTCGATCACAACTTTAATGTCGTTCCATTTTTGTTCGTAGTCTTCACGGTTTTCGTTGATTAAAGAAGACATTTTGTCGCCTACTTTTTTCGTGATGTAAGACGAAATTTTCTTCACTGCACCATCAGCTTGTAAATACGAACGAGAAACGTTCAACGGAATATCCGGAGAATCGATAACTCCACGAAGAAGCATTAAGAAATCTGGAACGATACCTTTCACTTCATCTGTTACAAATACCTGATTTTGATATAATTGAATTTTATCTTTTTCAATATTTAAATTATTGCTCAATTTCGGGAAGAATAAAACTCCCGTTAAATTAAACGGATAATCAACATTCAAATGAATATGGAATAAAGGCTCCTCAAACTGCATCGGGTACAATTCGTGGTAGAATTTCATATAATCATCATTCGAAAGTTCGCTTGGTGCAATCGTCCATGCCGGAGTAGGGTTGTTGATGATATTGTCAACTTCTTCCGTTTCAGCAACTGCATCTTCTGGAGCACCTTCCGGTAATGGTAAAGTGTGCGTTTTAGTTCCGAATTTAATTGGAACTGGCATGAATTTGTTATATTTCAACAACAATTCACGGATTTTTGCTTCTTCTAAAAATTCTACAGAATCTTCTGCAATATGAAGAATAATTTCCGTTCCTCTGTCGGTTTTATCAGATGTTTCCTCTAAAGTAAATTCCGGACTTCCGTCACAAATCCAACGAACAGCTGGCTCGTCTTTGTAAGATTTAGTTAAAATTTCAACCTTTTCAGCCACCATAAACGCAGAATAGAATCCAAGACCGAAATGTCCGATAATCCCTGAATCTTTTGCCGTGTCTTTATATTTTTCCAAAAACTCTTCAGCCCCTGAAAAAGCCACCTGATTGATGTATTTTTCAACTTCCTCAGCCGTCATCCCGATTCCTTGGTCGATGATCGTCAGTTTTTTATTTTCTTTATCGATTTTTACTTCAAGCTGTGGGTTTCCATATTCCACTTTTGCTTCGCCGATGCTTGTTAGGTGCTTTAATTTTAAAGTAGCATCCGTTGCGTTGGAGATTAATTCTCTCAAGAATATTTCGTGGTCACTGTAAAGAAATTTTTTGATAAGCGGGAAAATATTTTCCACAGATACATTAATATTTCCTTTAGTCATAATAATTTTTGTTTTTAATTTTCTATTTCTTTCTCAAAAAAAATACCGTTTGATTAAAAGTGACATTTTGACATTGTTTTGTGAAAGTGGGAAGTTGGAAGATGGGGGCTGGAGGTTTTGTTTTCGTCATCAGATTCAATTTAATTATAAATTCAGAAGTTGGTTTTAACTTTCACCCTATATTTTCCATCAAAGTAAGAATAATGTATCGCGAATTACTCAACGAAATACATTATTTTTAACCCTTAAATTATTTAATAATGAAGTTGAAATGTACAGTTTTTGTTCTGCTCATCATGACCTGTTTTGTGTATGGACAGAAAAAGCCGTTGGATCACTCTGTTTATGACAGTTGGCAAAACATCGGTTCAAGAAAAATCTCTAATGACGGAAAATGGATTGCCTATTCTGTGGACGTGCAGGAAGGAAATCCCAACCTTTTTTTATATTCCGTTAAAAATAAAAACTCTAAGCAGTTTCCAAGAGCAACAAAAGTGGAATTAACGAATGATTCCAGATTTGCTGTTTTTCAGATTCGTCCTTTATATAAAGATATCAAAGCGGTAAAGGATAAAAAATTAAAACAAAATAAATTAACAAAAGACAGCCTTGCAATTGTTGATTTTTCGACAGGAAAAACAGAAAAAATTCCTAATGTAAAAGGGTTTAAAATTCCTGAAAAAGGAAATTCTTATGTGGCGTATCTTCTGGAAAATGTAAAAGATAAATCTTCGGATGATGCTTCGGATAAAGAAGATGGTGACGAAAAGAAAGATGACGATAAAAACGCAAAGCCTTTGCAATTGGTAGTTCGAAATCTTCTGGATGGTAAAAGTACGACGTATGATAATGTATCTCGTTATGAATTTAGTAAAAATGGAAAACAACTTGTTTTTGTAACTAAAAAACCTGAAGAAAAGCCAAGCAAGGATAAAAAAGAGAAGAAGGATTCTTTGGATGATAAATCTATAGCTAAAAAAGAGACAGACAAATCTAAGCCTAAGAAATATGCGCTTCAAACAGTTCAGGTTGTAAATCTGCAAACCGGAACTGTCGATAAAATTTCAGAAATGGAAGGCGATTTTTCACAATTGTCTTTTGATGAGGAAGGAAATCAGCTGGCGTATGTAGGAACTTCTTCTGCACAGAATGATTTGGTGAAATTGTATCAGCTGTACTATTTTAATGTTAAAGGAAAGAAAAAGGAAGTTATTGCCAACGACAATTCGCAAATGAAAAAGAATTGGGTGATTTCTGAAAACCGTTTGCCGAAGTTCAGCAAAAACGGAAAACAGCTTTATTTTGGAGTTGCGCCCAAACCTATCGCAAAAGATACTGCGATGATTGCGAACGATCATGCAGTGGTTGATATCTGGAATTATAAAGATGATTATCTGCAAACCGTTCAGCTGAAAGAATTAAAAGATGATCTTAAAAAATCATACGCTGTGGTAATGCAGACTGATAAACCAAATTTCTTCACCAATATTGATGGGGAAGATCTTGATACTTTACGATTAATAAATGAAGGAAATGCTGAATTTACGCTAGGAATTACAAGTTTCAATAACAGAATTCCTTCTCAGTGGGAAGGCTCTACAAAGAAGACTTATTTTCTTATAGATAATAGAACAGGTGAAAGAACAGAAATTATCAAAAATCTGAACGGAGCAGTTTCTGTTTCACCTCTTGGCAAATTTGCTGTGATTTTTGATAGAGAAAAAGGAAAATGGTTCAGCTATAATGTTAAAACAAAACAAACGCTTCCATTAAATAATGAAATGGCGGTTTCTTTCGTTGATGAAGAATTTGATATGCCGGATTTTCCTGGTTCGTATGGTATCGCTTCATGGACGGATAATGATGAATCTGTGATCATCAAAGACCGTTATGATCTTTGGGAATTTTTCCTGAATGGTTCTAAAAAGCCAAGAAATATCACAAACGGATTTGGAAGAAAAAATAAAATAACTTTTGATACTTATGATTTAGATAAGGATAATAAAAGTGTAAACCGAAAGTCTTCTATCTATTTGTCGGCTTTCGATAATACTTCCAAAGCTAATGGAATTTTTAAAACTTCGATTCATTCGAATGCAGATCCTGTAAAAATTCAAATGGAAAATGTTTGGGGATACAGAACACTTCAAAAGGCTAAAAATGCAGAAGAATATATTTTAGTTAAAGAATCTTACACCGATTCTCCAAATATTTTTGCGACAACCGATTTTTCAAATCAACAACAACTGAGCAATACCAATCCTCAACAAAATACTTATAATTGGGGAACAGACGAATTGGTCAGCTGGACGACACCAAAAGGAAATACTTCAACAGGAGTTTTGTTCAAACCTGAAAACTTCGATCCGAACAAAAAATATCCTATGATCGTGTATTTCTACGAAAAACTTTCGGATAATTTAAATCGTTATGTTGCGCCGGCTCCAACACCTTCAAGATTAAATATCTCATATTTTGTAAGCAACGGATATTTGGTTTTTACACCAGATATTTCCTATGTTGATGGCTATCCGGGAGAATCTGCAATGGAATACATTAATTCAGGAGTTGAAAAATTAAAACAAAATTCTTGGGTAGATGGTTCAAAAATAGGCATTCAGGGACAAAGCTGGGGTGGTTATCAAGTTGCGTATCTTATCGCGCATACCGATATGTATGCTGCGGCATGGAGTGGTGCGCCTGTTGTGAACATGACTTCGGCTTATGGTGGAATTCGTTGGAGTTCAGGAATGAACCGACAGTTTCAGTATGAAAAAACACAAAGCCGATTAGGGAAAACTCTGTGGGAAGCTCCAGATCTTTATATTAAGAATTCACCGCTTTTTGCTATCGATCAAGTGAAAACTCCGGTTGTAATCATGAGTAACGATAAAGATGGTGCAGTGCCGTGGTATCAGGGAATTGAAATGTTTTCGGCATTACGTCGTCTCGGAAAACCGTCTTGGCTTCTGAATTATAATGGTGATGATCATAATTTGATGAAACGCCAGAACAGAAAAGATATCCAAATTCGTGAGCAGCAGTTTTTTGATTATTATCTTAAAGGGGCTAAAGCTCCGTTATGGATGACTAAAGGTGTTCCTGCGACACAAAAAGGAAAAAATTGGGGATTTGAGTTAACTGATGATAAACCTTAATATTTATAAATAAAATAAAACTCGGCGGCACCAAAGGTGCCGCCGAGTTTGTTTAATATCAATTAGAAATTACTGCTTTTTATTAGCAATCTCTTCTTTAATTTTATTTTCCAATTCTTCAGAAAGTTCAGGATTGTCTTTCAATACCTCTTTTACAGCATCACGACCTTGTCCCAATTTCGTTTCTTCATAGCTGAACCAAGAACCGCTTTTCTTCACAATTCCTAATTCTACAGCTTGGTCTAAAATTTCTCCGGTTTTAGAAACACCTTCACCGTACATAATGTCAAATTCAGCCATTTTGAAAGGTGGAGCTACTTTGTTTTTTACAATTTTCACTTTCACACGGCTACCAACAGCTTCGTCTCCGTTCTTGATTGGCGCGCTTGCTTTTCTGATATCAACTCTTACAGAAGCATAGAATTTCAATGCATTACCACCCGTTGTAGTTTCAGGGTTTCCGAACATTACACCGATTTTCTCTCTCAACTGGTTGATGAAGATTACCGTACATTTTGTTCTGTTAATCGTTGCTGTTAATTTTCTCAATGCCTGAGACATCAATCTTGCATGAAGACCCATTTTAGAATCTCCCATTTCACCTTCAATTTCCGCTTTTGGAGTCAAGGCTGCAACGGAGTCAATTACCACGATGTCAATTGCTCCAGAACGGATCAGGTTATCAGCAATTTCCAATGCCTGCTCACCGTTATCTGGCTGAGAAATGATAAGGTTTTCCAAATCGATTCCTAATTTTGCAGCGTAAGTTCTGTCGAAAGCGTGCTCAGCATCGATGAAAGCAGCGATACCTCCCGCTTTTTGAGCTTCAGCAATTGCGTGAAGTGTTAAAGTTGTTTTACCAGAAGATTCCGGACCATAGATCTCGATAATTCTTCCTCTAGGATATCCACCCACTCCAAGAGCGATGTCTAGCCCTAAAGAACCCGAAGGAATCACCTCGATGGTATTGTCTACCGAGTTATCTCCCAACGTCATTACCGTTCCTTTTCCGTACGTTTTATCTAGCTTGTCAAGCACCAAAGCCAGTGCTTTTTTCTTATCGTCAATATTACTCATCTTGTCTTTAATAATTTCTCAAAAATACATAATTTAAACATCAAAAACTAATGTTTTTCCAAATCAAAAATCATACAAAAGGGTAATTTTTTCGAATTTTAATATATAATAATTTTGAATAGTTATTTTTATGTATCTTGAAATGAGAATGATACTAAAAGAATGGGATTTTAACTAATATAAAACTAATAATTATGAAAACTAAAATTTTAATACTGCTTTTATTCTGTTGGACAGAGATAGTTTTTGGACAAATCTCTAAATTCAGAGAAAGACAGGTGTTGGTAATAGGAAAAAATCAAAATAGAGATTTTCCTATTTATTATTTAGACAAAAATGATAAAAAAGATGATCTTCTGAGTGTTGATTACAATACGAATTCTGAAATAATTTCCAAACGGATTGCAAAAGATAAGGTTTTGAATTGGGATAATAAAAAAGAACTTACGCTTGATGTTTTAAAATCAGCTGGGTTATTTAATATAAAGAACAATATAGAATGTATTACTATTAAAGCTAATATAAAGGCTGAAAAAGGAAAACTGCTGATTTACCCGTGGAAAATTTCTGATGTTGATAGTTTGAAAAATAAAAATGATTTTCTCGAAAATAATCGATTCTGCATCATATTGGGAGATAATGTTAATTTTAAAATAAAGATGAACGAAGTGCATGCAGGAGTAATGTCTATACCTTTAAAAGCTTACATCGGAAGAAGAAATAAAGATAAAACAGGAGGAATGGTAGAGACTTCTGTAGGAATTGGTGGCTATGTAGGATATAAATTTTATGCGAAAACACATTACGTAAAATTAAGTCATGAAGATGATTATAGAGTGTACAATTCGGGATTCTCTATTAATGGAATTTTGGGATTAAGCGCTGTCGAATTAGATGAAGATAATGTGAAAAACGATTCTATAAAGTTTAGAGGAAAATTTCCGGCTCTCAATACCGGAGCTGCTTTAGGATATCATTATAGAGATATCGGAGTACTGTTTTCTGTTGGATTTGATATTCCGTTGAATAAATATGGTAGTAATTGGAATTTTAAAGGCAAACCTTGGATTGGATTAGGTTTAGGCTATAAATTATTTTAAGAAATCAATAAAAACTCAAATAGGTTGACAATGTTCTATTTCGTTTTCTTTTTAATGAAAATTAGAGTTTTTTGTAATTGCTAAATAATCTTCCAGCACCTTCATCTGATCTTTATTTCCCTTTCGTATTCTTGCTTTTCGGCTGACGATGGAATCATAAATTCTGTTGATGATCCATTTCGTTCGTGGGAAAGCTTTTTTATTGGAAACATCCGGAATTTGAAGTCTTTTACAAACCTCATCATCAAGCAAAAACCAAGTGCAGCAAATGTGGAGATATCTTAAATTTTTCCTTTGAAATTGATATTTTAAAATAGGGTTTTCTAATGATTCATTCAACAAAGAATGGGCCAATAGAACCGAATCTTTATCGGAAGGCGGCTGCACGGAAGTCCATAAATAAAAATATTCCGTAGCTTGTTTTTTGTCGTTGGGTAAAAGATTTTCAGGAATTCCCAATAGATAACCAACATATTTCCAAAGATGGAAAAGTCCTTTTTCTTCCTTTTCAGAAAACGTATTTCCTAATTTTTTTAAACTGTGAAGAAAAACCAGACTGAAACCGATATAAGTCGCCATCATATCCCATGAATTGATAGGCTCGCCCCAATTTTCTGTGTCCCAATCTTTATAATATTTTCTGATGGAAAGTCTTGCGTAAGAATGAATTAGTCTTGTTTTAATGGCAAATTCGTAACCTTTTTTGTGAATTTCCAACGCATCATATCTTGTGGCATTCACCCAAAAATCAAGCGTTTCTGAAAGACGTTTTACAGCTCCTTTTTTCAAGGCTTCGGTTGCGATTAAAGGTTTGTTGAGATAGGCATAATCATAACCACCAATCAGGCAATAATCTCTGAGGGAAATCAACGAATCCAGATTGCTTCTCATACAGAGTTCTGCGCCGCTTTTAATTAAATCATAGTCTAGCCAATCGGGAATAGTTTGGGTTTGAAAGAAAAGCGTTTTTACACTTTCAGGAACTTCATCAGTTTTGGAAACTCCATTTCGAATATAACCTTCAATCTCTCTGGAAGCTTCATGAAATTTTTTGGTTAAATAAACATCTCTTACAACCTGATCGCCAATTTCATCCACATGATAAAAATAAGGAGAAAATTTTTCGAAATCATTAAAGCTCAGTTCGGCACCGGAAAATTCAGTGAGTTGCTTTCCGTTTCCTTTTGTCCAAAAATCTTTAAAATGCGGTGAATCTTTAAATCGAGGTTGTAAAATCATCCCTTTTATTTCACATAAAAATACAAGTTTTACGCCGAAATTCCTTGGTGAGATTTATCATTTAAACAAAATTATTTTTTCGTTAAATTTTAGATTTGAATTAAATTGCTCCTGATTCAAACGCTTTTTTCAATAATTCTTTACTATTTCTGGAATTGGTTTTCTTTAAGATGTTTTTTCTATGAGTACGAACGGTATGTTCTGATAGTACCAAAATTTTAGCAATTTCTCCTCCGGAATATCCTTTGGCGATAAGTGCCAATACTTCAATTTCTCTTTTGGTAAGATTTTCTGAAAATTCGTTGGATTGCGAAAAATTTTCAAGCTTTATTTGATGAAAATCATTTCTTGGGCTAATCCCAGAAATTAAAACAGTATTAGGATTTTTTTTTGTGATGTGATTGATATTGGTATGAATATTAATAGATTGCACCAGCTGACCATCTTCATCTTCCATCGTATGAATCGACTGATGGTGGAAAAGTTCATACGTGTTTTTTGAAGTTTTCATTCTGCAGCAATAGCTCGCTTTTAAATAAAGCTGATGCTCCAAACCTATTTCTATCATTTTCTGAATAACAGTTTGCTCTGCCTGTATCACAAAAGGAATATCGTCGGGATGAGTAAGGTCGATCACATCTTTTAAATTTTCAGGATATTTTTCAAGCCCGTGAAGTTTTAAAATATTTTCATGATGATGAGACAGCGTACTGTTGGTAAGGTTGAGTACATAATAGTAAAACTCGCCGATGGCAAACATTTCCCCAATAATATGTTCGATAGGTGGTACGCTCAATATTCTCTCATCTGCCTGCTTAATACCTGGGTAGGTTTTCCAGACATCAATTAAAGGGTGTTTTTTATCGGGAGGATGCATTTTTGACTTTTGGACGAAAATAATTAATTTTTCATAAAAATACCACAAAAGGGTGATTTTTTTCGCGGGATAAAATTATAACCTTTGTGTGATGAATAACCGTGAAAGCTCATTTTCTAAACTTTATTGTTTAAAAGTGAGTTTTTCTTGCATTTTCAGTGTACGCTAAGGTGAAAACCAAGAATGAAAAAATTTAAAAACGGTTTATACTTTTCTTTATTAGTTGTTTGGAAACGGTAAACTAACTACCTCTCAATATTTTGAGAGGTTTTTTTGTGCTCTAAAAATTACACAAACGGGTAATTTCTTTGTATTTCTGGATTTTGAAAATTTGTATTAAAAATTAATAGCCATGAAAACAAAATTATTATTAGGGTTTCTGCTTTGGGCAGGATTGGTATATGGACAAATTAATCGCTTAACAGATGAGGAGAATCAAATGCTTCAGAATTTAATCACAAAGCAAGAGGTAAAAGAACATATTTTAGGTTATGCTAAAATGAAGGATAGTATAACAATATATCAACCTATATCAAATAGGATAGTTTACAAAGAAAAAATTGATACTATTAAAGTGGATATTAAGGATGGTATGATTGAAAAAGTACTCATAATTACAAAGAAAAATATTTATTATAATCATAAAGCTCCAATCCCATTGATCTATGATTTTGTTAAAAGATCTGATTATTTGTTTGACAGAGAAGAGAAAGAGTATATTCGTTTTTCTGAAGCCATCGATTTCCATTTTGATGAAAGATTTAGCACTTTACCGGATAATAAAGTTTTAATTCTATCAGGTGATTCTAAAAAAAATATTGGAGTTTTAACTCAAAATACAAACTTAAAATCATTTGTCAATTTTGTTGCTTATTCTGATTTTCTAGGTTTATTAGGAGATGAGCCTAATGCCTTAGTACATTTTGAAGCTAATGCTAAATTTTATTTACATCGTAATAATATTTTTAATAGATTTATGTATATTTTTCCTGTGTTTCAACCTAGTTTTAGTTATAATAAATTAGATAGTAAATTTGAAGTAGTTTCTATTATGTCTAATGAATTAAATCCCACTGAAATTTTTAGAAGACATAATTATTCCGTAGGTCTGGATATTACCCTTTTTAAATTTGACTTTCTTCCTAATAATTCCTTGGATGTAAATGCTAGTTACCAATATGTGTCAGGCAAAATACTTCTTCCCGATTTAACTACAAATACAGTTAATGCAGTTAGTCACCTTAAATCTTGTGAGGCTACACTGAAGTCAAAACTTGCAAAAAATTTCGGTATAGATTTGAGTGGGAAATATATATGGCAAACTCTTAATCCTACTGAATATTATGAGCGAAGTCAAAATAATCTTTTAGCATTTAGAGGAAGTATATATTATTATCCGCCAAGTGGAAATAATGGAGATAAAGTATTTATTCGATTCACGAATTATTTAGCATTAAATAATAGAGCTGATGATTTTTCTCAGTTTCAAATAGGGTTTTCAAAGTCGCTAAATTTTAATAGTAAATAATAATTTCATATAACCAAAAAAACAACCTCCCAATCGGAAGGTTGTTTTTTATTTCAAGCTAAAAACTTTATTAGTTAGATAAAGAAGCAGCGTGGATTAGCATATCAACTAACTTGTTAGAATAACCCATTTCGTTGTCATACCAAGAAACAAGTTTTACGAAGTTAGGAGAAAGCATGATACCAGCATCTTTATCAAAGATTGAAGTTCTCTTGTCTCCGATGAAGTCTTGAGAAACTACAGCATCTTCAGTGTATCCTAGGATACCTTTCAATTCACCTTCAGAAGCAGCTTTGATTACTGAACAGATTTCTTCATAAGAAGCAGCTTTTTCAATTCTCACAGTTAAATCTACTACAGAAACGTCAACCGTGGGTACTCTGAAAGACATACCTGTTAATTTTCCGTTCAATGAAGGGATTACTTTTCCTACCGCTTTAGCAGCACCTGTAGAAGAAGGGATAATGTTGTTTAGAGCAGCTCTACCACCTCTCCAGTCTTTCATTGAAGGACCGTCTACAGTTTTCTGAGTTGCTGTTGTAGCGTGTACAGTTGTCATCAAACCTTCTACGATTCCGAAGTTATCGTGGATAACTTTAGCCAAAGGAGCTAAACAGTTTGTAGTACAAGATGCGTTTGACAAGATTTTTACATCGTCAGTAAGTTCTGTGTGGTTTACACCCATTACAAACATTGGCGTATCATCTTTAGAAGGAGCAGAAAGAATTACTTTCTTAGCACCAGCTGTAATATGTTTTGCAGCACTGTCTTTATCTAGGAATAAACCTGTAGATTCTACAACGTAATCTGCACCGATTTCGTTCCACTTTAAGTTGCTAGGGTCTCTTTCAGCTGTTACTCTGATTCTTTTTCCGTTTACTACAAGGTCATTACCTTCTACAGAAACTTCACCTGGAAAAATCCCGTGAACTGAATCATATTTAAGCATATAAGCCATGTATGTAGCATCGATAAGGTCATTGATTCCTACTACTTCGATGTTATCTCTTTCAGTCATTGCTCTGAAAACAAGACGTCCAATTCTACCAAACCCGTTGATACCTACTTTAATTGTTGACATAATAGTTTGTTTTAATTTATATTAAAAATATTAGATTGCTAAAATTTCTGAAATCAATAAAAGATCCTGATTGATTTCGTTGTGTTTTTTAATGGCTTCCTCAATCGGCGTATAAACCACGTCGTTAGAACGCATTCCTGCCATTACATTACTTTGTCCGTCCATTAATCCTGTTACGGCACCATAGCCCAATCGGCTTGCCAATACTCTGTCGGCACAGCTTGGAGAACCTCCTCTCTGCATATGTCCTAAGATTGCAACACGAATGTCATAATCTGGGAAAGCATGTTTTGTTTTTTCGGCTAATTCATAAACGTTGGCTAGTTTTTCACCTTCTGCCACTACTACAATACTTGATGCTTTTCCTGTCTTTTCAGCGTTTCTGAAGTTCGCGAAAAGTTCATCAATACTATCTTTTTTCTCAGGAATTAAAATATCCAAAGCTCCGGTTGCCAATCCGCTGTTTAAAGCGATAAATCCAGCATCACGCCCCATTACTTCCACAAAGAACACTCTGTTGTGCGAAGTTGCCGTGTCACGAATTTTATCAATCGCATCCATTGCGGTATTCAATGCAGTGTCATAACCAATCGTGTTATCTGTTCCGAAAATATCGTTGTCGATAGTTCCCGGAATACCAATTACACGGATTCCGAACTCTTCATTGAAAATCTTAGCTCCGGTAAAAGTTCCATCTCCTCCGATACACACCAAACCGTCAATTCCAAGCTTTACGCAGTTGTCGTAAGCCTTCTGGCGACCTTCTTTGGTTCTAAATTCCATGGAACGGGCAGATTTCAGAATAGTTCCCCCCTGGTTGATTATATTTTTTACGGAACGAGGTCCCATTTTCAGGAAATCGTTATTGATTAAGCCATTGTAGCCTTCTCTTACTCCGTAGCATTCTATGTTATAATAATTGGCGGTTCTTACTACCGCTCTCAATGCAGCATTCATACCCGGAGAATCTCCTCCGGAAGTAAGAACTGCAATTTTTTTTACAGCACTCTCTTTCATCTAGTAAAAAATTACGAACACAAATCTACAAAAACAAGTTCAGATAATAGCATTAACTTTATAGGAGATTTGAATATAAATGATTAAAAACTTCTAAAATTTGAAGAATTGCAAATAGATCTTACACTATAAATCATAAAATACATCCTTCTAAAATTATTAATTTAAAATGCTCAGTCAAAATATAAGTCTGAATATGATCTTATTAAATGAATCTCTTCAAGTTTTTTTAATTTGATATTTTCGGCAATTGAAAACAGTATACTAAATGATATGAATTGCTATTATTTCTGATATGAATTTTTTGTAATACTCTTATCTCAAGACAAAAGAAATTAAACAACCTCTTCAGGAATCAACAATTTGCCCCAATCATTCAACTGCCAAAGAATTTCTACCAGTTTTTCTCCAAGTTCTGTCAAACGATATTCAACTCTCGGGGGAAGTTCGTTGAAAGATTCTTTCATTAAAATTCGGTCGGCAACCATTTCTTTAAGCTGCTGATTAAGCACTCTTCGGTCTACTTTGGCAATGCCGCGCAGAAATTCACTCGGTCGTTTCTTACCTTCATTAATCTGCCATACGATAGGAATTTTCCATTTTCCACTAATGGTATTCACGGCAACTTCCAACGGACAAATTTTATTTTCTTCAGCGCGTTTCTTTGTATTCATAAAATTAACTTTTTTATCCCTATGGGCGAAAAATATGCGGTATTGCTTCTTTTGTAAAGCTTTTAGATCTTTGTAAAGTTAATAATTAAAAGCATTATGACTGAAAAACGAAAAGGAGCACGTTCTGTAAAAGATATTCCACAGGAAATTTTAGAACAACTCAATCAAGGTAAAATGGAGACCGTAAATCTTACAGAATGGCTTGCTGTGGATCAAAAAATATTGCTTGAAAACTTACTAAAACAAAATGATCGGTTAGACTATCTTCAACCTATTTTAGAAAACATAAATACGTTGAAAAAGCAAACGGTAAATACGATTAACGAAGCTATTGGAACGGAAATTTTTAATTTAACTGTAAAAAATAATGATAAAAATTTCTTAGATACTGTTGCAAAGCATTCATCCGATTTGGTTCGCTGTTGGGCAACTTATACGATTGGAAAAAATCAAAATTTATGCATAGCGGAAAAATTAGAAAGGATTAAAATTTTCGCAGCCGATCATCATTTTGGAGTTCGTGAAATTTGCTGGATGGCGGTGAGAAGTGATATTTCAATTCATCTGAAGGAAGCCTTGTCGATTTTATCTACTTGGACAAATAATGATGATGAAAATATACGTCGTTTTGCCAGCGAATCTACGCGGCCACGAGGGGTTTGGTGTGCTAATATTGAAGAATTAAAACAAAATCCTGAATTAGGTTTACAAATTTTAAACCCAATGAAGTCTGACAAAGCAAAATATGTTCAGGATAGTGTTGGAAACTGGCTAAATGATGCAAGCAAATCAAAACCTGATTTTGTGAAGAATGTATGTGAAAAGTGGCTGGAAGAGAGTCCGACAAAAGAGACAAAATATATCGTTAAAAAAGCTTTGCGAACCATTCAAAAATAAATTTGAAGGATTACCATTTTTCGGTTAAATATTTCCAATATCTTTTCGGAACATGCTGAATATGTAATTTTATATTTTTTCTTTCGACAATATTGGTCTTTGTAAAATACCGTTGCCAAAGGGTTTGGTAACTTTTTTCTTCATCATGAAACTTTTCATAATACCTATTTAAATCAATTTTTTCATCGGGATAAAAAAAATCGCAGGTTTCAAGATCATACAGAATTCCATAATTTCTTCGAAGATCATAAATCATCCATTTTTGATCCTGATAACGGTCTTTAAAATGCTTTCGAATCAAAGGAAGTACATTGAAGTCTGGGTCTATTTTCGCAAAGAAAACTTCATCCTGCATTTTTTCAAAACGGACGAAGGCAGTCATTCGATGTCTTTCTCGGCTTACAGATTTGCAGATTTTTGAGATTTTCAAAATATCGTTATCTGCATAATTTTGTAAAATATTTTCATCCGGATGTTTTATAGATTGTTTTACAGCAGATAAAATTAGTTGTTCCAACTCCGGATCTTCCGATAAATAAACTTTTAACAGCTCATGAATTCCGGATTTTCCGATGTTTTTTTCCAGTTTATTTAAAACCCTTTCAGACTTATCATTCTGAGTAATCACCTCATGAATTTCAGCGAAAATATTTTCCTGAAAAAACTTTTCCCGGCTCGCAATTTCCACATCTTTATATCGATATTCAAAAACTTCAAATATCGCAGTGAAAAGTCCGTCGAAACTGCCGTCGTAGAGTAGGGTGGTCATTTTGAGTAGGAGGGTTTGAGAGTTTTAGAGTGAGTTATTTTTTTTACGTTTAGTTTGTCATGCTGTAAGCATCTAGACAAAGTATTGAGATTGACTTTGAAATTGTACTTAGATCCTTTCAAGATGACAAATGCGATTTGTGTTTAAAATTAAATTTTATAACAAATTAGTTTTAATTCATTTTCATCACTTTCAAAGTAAAACTGACCGATTTTTTCTATAATTAATTTAATCTTTTCTAAATTTTGGATGTTATTAGAATCAATGAATTTAGGAAAAATCAAATATTCAATTTCTTTATAATCCAGACAACCTCCGAAAGAATTATTTCCTTCAAATCCCGTCTGCCAATAATCAAATTCAAAAATACTGTCTTCATTTAAATATATTTCACCGATTTTATCACCTTGAATTTTTTTAAATTGAATCATCTTAAACTCATGAGCATTGTCAACAATTGATTCAATTAACCTAATCCATTTAGAATTAGACATAAATTGTTGAGAAAACGTTGAAATAGCTTTTTCAACATCCCTTATTTTTTGATTGTCATATCGTAAGGCTTTGTTTGTTCTCATATTTTAATCTAACAATTTAAGAATGTGTTGTTTTGTCAGTTCGACGAAGGAGAAATCTATAATTCTAAATTTTAGATTCTTCACTCTGTTTTGAATGACATTGTAAAGAAAAATTCGTATTTATATTAAAACAACGTCAACTGCTGCGAAAACTGATTATGAAATTTAGAAGAACTTCCGCCAATCAATAATTTTTTGAGGTTTTGATCTGTTAAAAATTTTAGATAAGCATTTCCAGCATTGAAATCAATAAAATATTTCGCACGATTCACCGCGGCTCCTAATTTTTTTAAATGATCCATATTCAACACCTGAAAACGTCTTGTACTCACAATTTTTTGAGCAGTTTTCACACCAATTCCCGGAATTCTCAAAATCATCTGGTAATCGGCGGTCTGCAAATTCACTGGAAATTGATCCAAATGTCGTAAAGCCCAACTCAATTTCGGATCCACTTCCAAATCTAAAAAAGGCATCGTCGGATCTAAAATTTCCTCTGCTTTAAAACCATAAAAACGCATCAGCCAATCCGACTGATACAAACGGTTTTCCCTAAGCATCGGAACTTCCGTGGTTAAAGATGGTAATCTTTTATCTTCCAACACCGGAACATAACCGGAATAATATACTCTTTTAAGATTGAAATTTTTATAAAAATGATCGGCAACTTTAATGATCTGTAAATCATTTTCATTGGTTGCGCCTACAATCATCTGTGTGGATTGACCAGCCGGAGCAAACTTTGGCGTTTTTCTGAAAATCTTCTTTTCGTCTTTATATTGCGCAATTCCGTTTTGAATATATTTCATCGGATTCAGCATATCCTGTCGATTTTTTTCAGGGGCTAATAATTTTAAACCACTTTCAGTCGGAATTTCAAGGTTGATGGATAATCGATCAGCATATAAAGCGGCTTCCTGCATCAGTTCATCACTTGCTCCCGGAATCGATTTTAAATGAATATATCCGTTAAAATTCTCTTCTAAACGTAATTTTTTCGCCACACGAACCAAGCGTTCCATTGTGGTATCTGCATTTTTAAAAATTCCAGAACTTAAAAATAAGCCTTCAATATAATTTCTCCTGTAAAAATTGATGGTGACATCTACCACTTCTTCCACTGTAAATGCGGCTCTCTTGATGTCGTTCGAACTTCGCGAAACACAATAGGCACAATCGTAAATGCAATGGTTGGTCAAGAGAATTTTGAGAAGCGAAACACAGCGCCCGTCTTCGGTATAGGTATGACAAATCCCGCTTGCGGAACTGTCTCCCAAAGCGCCTTTTTTATTCTTTCTCGAACCTCCGCTGGATGAGCAGGAAACATCATATTTCGCTGCATCGGCAAGGATTTCGAGTTTTTCTTTCAGGCGGTCAAAATTCATATTTTTGAATTGAAAATTTTAATATTAAGTATCAATTTTTGTTCAAAAATAATTCCAAAATTGATAAAAATCAACCTCTTTTCATTGAAGTTATCCACAAAATACAGAGACAAAATTAGTATATTTACGGTCATTAATTTATGCGTTAAGTCTTAAAAAAATGCAATTGACGCAATAGAAATAATAAATCCTATGAATCATAAACCCGTTGAAGGTTTTTCCAAATTAACAAAACAGGGGAAAATCGATTGGCTTGTAAACGAATACCTTGAAGGAAACAACGAATATCAAAATATATTAAACCAATACTGGAACGAAAATGCTGATTTGCAGAAGCTTCATGATGAGTTTTCTGAAAATACGATTTCCAATTTTTATATGCCTTACGGAATTGCACCAAATTTCTTAATTGACGGAAAATTATTCGCTCTGCCGATGGCTGTTGAAGAAAGTTCTGTTGTGGCAGCGGCTTCTAAAGCGGCAAAATTCTGGATTGATAAAGGAGGTTTCAAAACAACAATTATCAACAATGAAAAATTAGGACATACACACTTTATTTTTAACGTTGAATCTCATAAACTACTTCATTTTTTTAATTTCAATTTAAAGAAGAAATTAATTGAAGCTACGAATGACATCACATCAAACATGAGAAATCGTGGCGGTGGAATTTTAGATATCAAACTGATTGATAAAACTTCCGAAATGCCGAATTATTACCAATTGAAGGCAAGTTTTGATACGGTAGATTCCATGGGAGCGAATTTTATTAATTCTTGTCTGGAGCAGTTTGGAAAAACTTTAATGCAAGAAATTGCAGTTGATGAAAATTTTTCACAAGAAGAAAAGAATTCTTTGCAGATTGTGATGAATATTCTTTCCAACTTTACACCGGATTGTATCGTAAGAGCTGAGGTTTCTTGTAAAATTGAAGATTTAAAAGATGACAGCGGAATCTCCAATGAAGAATTTGCGAGAAAATTTAAGCAAGCCGTAACCATTGCCGAGATTGAACCTTTTCGTGCTACGACGCACAATAAAGGAATTATGAATGGGGTGGATGCAGTAGTAATTGCAACCGGAAACGACTTCAGAGCAACGGAAGCTTGTGCGCACGCGTATGCTGCGAAAGACGGAAAATATTCTTCATTAACACATTGTACCATTGATAACGGAATTTTCAGATTTTGGATCGATCTTCCGATTTCTGTAGGAGTTGTGGGTGGTTTAACGAATCTTCACCCGTTAGTAAAATTCTCTTTGGCGCTTCTTGGAACGCCTTCTGCTCAGGAATTAATGAGTATTTTGGCGGTTTCAGGATTAGCTCAGAATTTTGGAGCTTTACGTTCTTTAATTACCACAGGAATTCAGAAAGGTCACATGAAAATGCATTTGCTGAATATTTTAAACCAAATGGGAGCTACGGAAGAAGAAAAACAACATTTTGTAACCTATTTTAAAGATAAAACGGTAACGCATCATGAAGTTATTAATGAGTTTAACCGTTTAAGAGGACAATAATGTTACAAATTATCCTGCCGATTATATTTTTGATCTTCGGATTATTTTTAAAGAAAACCAATAATTCGGGATTCAGGAGTTCTAAAAAATTTGCTACGATGTTTATTATTCTGGGGATTTCAACGTTAGTGGCGAAATTTATTTTAATGTATTTAGCATCAAAATAATGAAAAGTAAAATTTTATTCTTTTTATTGATTTCGGGTTTAAGTTTATCTCAACAGAAAAATGTAACTATAAAAAATCTGCCGCCAAAATCTGAAGACTCTGTTTTTCCGGTGGTTTCTTATGCTGTAAATCCAAAAGTAGAAAATAAAATTAATACTTTTTTGCAGGTAGATCAGCTGGAATACATTCCGGGATCAGAAGGGAATCCTTTCAAACTTGTTTCTACAGGAAAAACTTCCTATTCCAACTATGTTTATTTTTACAGTTGGGAAAAAATGGATACCCCACAAAATATTTTGAGTATTGCGATTGATGGAGAAGCCTCTGGCGCATATCCTGAAGGCTTTTCAATTTGGAAGAATTTTGATTTGAGAACGGGAAATTTAATCAATGCAAAAGATCTTTTTCAATCTAATTCAATAAAAACGGTTGAAAATTTAATTCAAAGAAATGTCAAAAAAGAAATCAATGATTTTCTTGTTCAGCTGAAATCTGATAAAAATCCTTCAGAAGAAACAAAGGATCAGATTTCGATTTATGAAGAATGCTATACCGATTATAAACTGGAAAGCATAAGATATTATTTTGGAAAAGATAAAATCAGGTTTGTTGCCGGAAGATGTTCTAATCACGCGATGAGAGCTCTGGACGAATTGGGAGATCATGTGGTGGATATTTCTTATAAAGAATTGGAAAAGCATTGGAGTCCATACGCGAAAAATTTATTGTCAGGTTCAGAAAAAATAGATAAAACAAGCTTGAATCATAAACTGTATAAAGGAACCATTGATGGAAAATATCCAATTACAATTCTGTTCGATCAAATTTATGATGACGGCTCTTTATCTGTAAAGTATTGGTATAATAAAAATAAAAAACTGATCGAATGGCACGGAAAGTTGAAAGATAATCATCTTTCGCTTATAGAAAGTGATTATTACAGTGAAGAAACGCGAATGTGGATCTTCAGAGCTTTAATAGAAGCGGATGTGAAAGGCAGTAAAATTATCGGAACCTGGCAGGATGATAAAACCAAAAAATATTTAAAACTAGAATTAGAAGAGTTATAAAATGAAAACAATTACTTTAGTTTTTGGAGCCGTATACGGAATGTTATCCGTGATTTTAGGGGCGTTCGGCGCGCACGCTTTAAAGAAAATTTTATCGGTTGAAAGGCTGGAAAGCTTTGAAACAGGAGTAAGATACCAAATGTATGCAGCCTTCTTTTTATTGATCGTAGGATATATTTTGAAGTTTGAAACCAAAACCGAAAATTGGATTTCGTGGTTAATGATTCTCGGAACCATGCTGTTTTCTTTCAGTATTTATGGTTTAAGCATGCAGGATTATTTAGGTACAAACCTGAAATTTTTAGGTCCAATCACGCCGCTTGGTGGTTTATTGATGATCGTAAGCTGGGGAATGTTGATTCTTTATTTTATTAAAAATAAAATTTAAAATAAATAATTAAAAATAGATGCTTCGACTTTGCTCAGCATGACAACACTAAAATTTATGGATTAGTATTAGAGATGTCATGCTGAGCGAAGTCGAAGCATTTCAAAATTTTTTACTACTAAATTTTTTACTTAAAAAGCATTATAGTACACTAAAAATATTACAAACAAATGATGATCGTAATTTTAAATTAAATTAAAATGAAAATCAATCGAAGACGACGACTCATTAAAACATTTAATTTGTTGGATCAACCTATAAGATTCAATCCTTTTGTATTCAGTCGTACTTTTTTTATGTGGGCGATTACAGGGCTCGTTGGCGGAATTATCGCCGGGCTATACTGGATCGTCCTAGAGCATTTCACTGAGTTTTTAGCAGAATTTCAAGGTTGGATGGTAATTCCAACGATGGCAATTTCAGGATTGCTGGCGGGATTGGTGATTCATTTCATCGGCGATCCGGGAGAAATTCACTTAATTGTAAACAATATCCGATTTAATAAAGGAAAACTTGATCCTAAAAATAATCCTTCTATGATCTTATCATCGCTTTTTTGTGTGGCATCGGGAGGAAGCTTAGGTCCGGAAGCACCTTTGGTTCAGGTCACGGGTTCTACAGGAACGTATCTGGGGAAATTATTCAGATTGAAAGGAGAGGAATTACGATCTTTAAGTATTGCCGGAATGGCGTCCGGGTTTACGGCCCTTTTCGGGGCTCCGCTTGGAGGAAGTTTATTTTCTCTTGAAATTCTGCACCACAAACACGCGGTAGAATATTATAAAGCGATCATTCCTGCCTTGGTGGCGAGCTGTTTCAGTTATCTTATGTTTGCTTTGATCATCCATTTGGGAATCGGGGCGACTTGGGATTTGAAGGCTTATCATTACACAGGAGTTTACGATTTCCTTTATGCTTCACTATTCGGAATTGTGGGAACTTTATTTGGCTGGATTTTTATTTTTGTGGTAAAATTTTTCAAGAAAGTTTTTGAATACAGAAAATTTCCAATTTATATTAAAACTTTCGTAGGCGGAATTGTTTTGGGAATTATCGCTTTCTATTTTCCATTGACCAGATATTTTGGTCATAACGAAGTTAACCAGTTAATCAACGGAAATTATGCATTGAACTTTTTAATTATCATTTTGATTTTTAAAATTTTAGCCATTGCGATCACGGTAACTTCAGGATGGAGAGGTGGTTTCATCATTCCGTTGTTTTTTGTGGGAACGACATTAGGTTTAATTATTCATAATTTATTTCCAAGTGTTGATACTACCTTGGCGATTGTAAGCTGCATGGCAGCAATCAATGCGTGTGTCACCAGAACGCCGATGAGTACCACGATTATCTTAGGAACTTTAACGGGCTTCACTTATTTTGTTCCAATACTTTTTGCGAGCTTAACAGGATATTTCTTAGCTCCGAAAATTCCTTTCATCGGTTCACAATCGGAGAAATTATCTGAAGAAGAGTAAATAGTAAGTTCAATTGTTAGATATAAAAAAGTTCAGGTTTTGCCTGAACTTTTTGTTTTTAAAATCTTTCGCAGATTTAGGAGATTATGCAGATTTTTTTTATCTGCGAAATTTGCTAAATCTGCGAGATTTTTTCATCATTAAGTTGTATTAAGAAGTTAAGGGTAATTAAGAAGAGCTTCACTTTAAGTAAAAATTCATTAAAATCGGTTTAATTTAAACTTAACTCATCTTAACTCCTTAAATGTTCTTAATGGTTTTAAAATTAAATTTTAAAGCGAAAAATTTTCTTTCATCCATTTCAGTTTATTAAAGCTTTTCAGAAATTTAGTTTTAATGGAAATAAATTTTTCCTGCGCATCAATCACTTTATTTTCTCTTGAATTGATCAGGAAAAGAGAGCTTTCTCCATTGCTGTATTTTGTTTCTTCTGCATACAAAAGCCTTTGATAATTGACGAGATTACTTTCCGAAAGATTAATTTGCAGATGATAATTCATCAGCTCATTTTTATACGTTTCAATTTTGGTATCCAGTTCTCTTATTTTTAGCTGAGTATCCAATTGGTTCTGATTGATTTTAATCTTGGCAATCTGATAATTCGCTCTTGCTTCTCTCTGGAATATAGGTATTTCAAGCTTTAAACCATATTGAAAATTATTATCAAAAAGAGGAAGATAGTCTGCACGGTAATTTTCTTTATTGAAAAAATTATAGGTAAAATCCAGTTTGGGAAGAAAACTTTGCCATTTCAGTTTTCGTTCACTTTCCAAGATATTATTTTTCTGGTTGTAATATGAGATGGATAAATGATCGTTCGTTTCCAAATTTTTAAATTCCTGCAAAAGAAATTCAAAATCAGAATAGGCAACGTGATCTGCAAGATGATTTGACGGAAAAATAGGTTGTGAGATTTCATACAATTCCTGTCCGTCTTTCCACAAAAATACCTGAAGCTGCTGCGTGCTTTTCACAAAATTAAGATAAGCCTCTCTCTCCTGAAGTTCAAAACTCTGCAATTGAGAAACGGCCTCAACGGTGTCTATGGCGGGTCTTTCTCCAAACTCAAAAGTCTTTCTTGTTAGTTTTAACCGATCTTTATTAATGTCGACAATTTTAGATTTAAGTTTATATACTTCATAATGTTGTACCCATTCCCAATACATATTTTCAGCTTCCAGAAGGAGATCATTGGTCAAAACAGCCTGTTCGGCTTCCGTCATCTTTTGTGCAAATTTTGCCTGATCCAAAACTGCTCTTCGTTTGTCATACAATAGATTTTTTGCTAAAGGAACCGTAATTCCCATCTGATACAATCCGCCTTTGGTATCGCTGGAATTCAGTTTTTCACCATCTAAATAATTGTAACTTCCTGTCACTTCAATCCCATACCAAGTTGGAATACCCAATTCAATATTTTTCTGTTCGTAATATCTTGTTCCGTCAATATTTTTTTCGCCCAGCTTAGCTCCTAAAACAGGATCAAAACTTCCTCTTGCTTTCGTGATTTCAGCTTCTGCCATTTTATTTTGAAGCTGATATTTTAAAGCCAACGGATGATAATTTTTAACCACAGAAATAAATTCCTGAGCAGAAATTTTCAGGGAATCCTGCGCAAAACTGCATTGAAAAAATAATAAAAGAAGGGTGAAAATAATTTTATTTTGCCTTTTCATCTTTACCTGCTTTTTCATTTTTTACTTCATAATAATCTGGTGGAAAACCGTTGATGTTTCTCCATAATTCGTACCAGATCGGTACATCATTCAGAATGGCAATTCCTTGCACTCCGGTCCCCATTTTAATTTTGGGCGGCCATTGTTTTTCATTTTTATCTTCAATCACTAAAGCTTTGAAAAGACCATTCACACTGATATTGCTTTCCACGGCAATTACTTTTCCGGCAAATGTTCCGTAGCTTGAATTAGGCCATCCTGAAAATACGATCGCCGGAAAACCGTCAAAAGTACACATCACACGCTGACCTTCTTTTACCAACGGAAGATCAACAGGTTTGATATAAATTTCTACCGCATGATCTACAACGGTCGGAACAATAGTTCCGATATTTTCACCGTCTTTCAGAATTTCCCCAATTCCGGCTTTGTTCAGCTGAACAATTTGTCCGTCCTGAGAAGCAATAATGAAATATAAACCTTGTCGCGCTTTATAATTGGCAACCTGATTTTCAAGCTTAGCAATATCGCCGTCGCTGCCTTCAATTTGGCCCATACTTTGAAATCGTTCACCTTCAATTTTACTTAGTTTTTCCGTGTAATCCTGAATAACGGAGTTTTGCTCGATGCCCACATTTACAATTTCCTGTCGTGTTTGAGCCACTTTATTTTCCGAAGATGTTTTTTTAGCCACCGCATTTTGATAAGAAATACTTCTTTGCTGAAACTGCGTAAGAGAAGCCAACCCTTCATCATACATTTTTTTCTGTCGGGCAAACTGGTCTTCGGAAAGTTTCAATTCGTTTTTAATAGCTTCTAATTCTGCTTCTTCACCCGTAAGTTTATTGTTCAGCTGACTGATCTTTATTTTTAACTGATTTAATTTTAAATCTCTCGAAGAATTTAAAGCCTCAAGCTGACTTTTCGCAGTTCCCACTTTGGCTTCATAATAATCCCGAACGCCCTTTTTTGCATTTACCTGCTCCTGGGTTCTTTGCACCAAAAGCGGATCTAAATAATCATCCTTTATTTCTGAAAGCTGAAGCAAAGTATCTCCTTTTTTTACATAATCTCCGTTTTTCACGTTCCATTTGGTAATTCTTCCAGGAATCGGGGAGTTAAGTTGTTGAGGTCTCTGTTCCTGATAAAGCGAACTTACATTGCCTTTTACTTTTATATTTTGGGTCCAGGGAAGAAATAAAGTGATAATTCCACCGATAAAAATGAATAAAAACCATCTTTTTACCCTCGATTTTTTATGAATTTGATATATTTTGTCGAATGACTGTAGTTTCATTGTGCTAAAATTTTATGATAGAATTTTTAAAGTACCGCCCTCCATGTGAATATGCTGATCTGCGATTTCCAACAAATTTTTATTCTGAGAAACAAGAATAATCGTAGTTTTTTCTTTTTTCATCTGAAGGTATTTCATCATTTTTTCCTGATGTTCCTGCTGTAATCCATCAAACGGATTTTCTAAAATGATGAGTCTTTTTTCTCCTAAAAGCGCTCGAAGAAGCAATATTTTTTTCTTTGAACTAAACGTAATTTCAGAATCTGTCTCGCTGATTTCTGTGAAAAAACCACTGCTGAAAAGACTTGAAATATTTTCAATTCCAATATGTTCAGAAAGTTCAAGAATATCTTCAGTCGTACTTTCTGTATTTCCCAGCAGAATGTTTTCTTTCACATTGCCTTGAATGACTTTCATATTTTCCAGATACAACCCGATAGAATTTCGCATTTTCTGTTTATCGATATTTTGTAACGGAATTTTATCGAAAAGAATAGTTCCCGAACTGGGTTCAAAAAATCCGGCAATCATATTCAGCAAAAGAGATTTTCCGGTTCCTAATTTTCCGGTTAAAATGGTGATGCTGTTTTCCTTTATTTTAAAATTAAGATTCGAAAGAATAGGCGTGCTGTCGTTGAAAGAAAAGTTTACATTTTTAAACTCAATTTCGTTTCCTTTTTCCTTTTGAGAAAGAACAATTTCACCGTTTTTTTCTTCTTTAAGATCAGTGATTTTCGAAAGTTTAGCAAAAGAAGCAATCAAATCGTAATAACTTTCAAGGCTTACAATAAGTTTTTCAACCGCTGCCATAATGCTTAAAACAACAATTTCTGTGGCAATAAAAGCACCGATATTTAATTTTTGATTGATCAATAGATACGTTCCAATTGCAAGCATCGCCAAGGTAATAATCACTTTAAAGGCAATAATAGTTTTGTATTGGAAAACAAGAACCTTGAAGTGAGATGTCCTGTGATCCAGATATTCTACCACGCGGTCGTCTGTCCCTTTCAGATGGGCCCCGCTTTCAGAATGCATTTTAAAGGTCTTTACAGATCCGGCAATATCTTCGATCCATGCGGCGGTGTCATATTTTTTGTTACTTTCTTCAATGCTAGATTTTATTCCGCTTTCCATGGTGTATCGGAAAATGATGATCACGCAAATCACAACCAAAGCTCCGAATGCTAAAAACCAAGGATGATAAAAGGAAAGTAGCAAGATTCCGAAGAAAATCTGGATCAATGCAGTCGGAATTTCCAATAAAATTTTAGAAACACCTTTCTGAAGATTTTGGATATCAAAAAAACGGTTGACCAATTCCGGAAGGTAATATTTTCTGGTGTAGGAAAGATTGATTTTAGGAATTTTTTCAGCAAAAGCCATTGAAAATTCAACATATATTTTCTGCTGTATTTTCTCGATGATCTCGATAACTTTTAATCTGAAATAGCCGACCAGCCAAGTTCCGATAACGACAAAAAATATTAGGATGTAAATTGAAGTTGCCATCGTAGCACCCATTACAAAACTCACGATAGACTGTATTCCCAAAGGAATGCTTAACGAGACAAGCCCGTTTAGAATAGCATAAAAATAAATGTTGGTAACGTCTTTTTTCTCTTTTGTAATGTAGCGAATCAGCCTTTTTCCCTGTTCATTAGCAGTTATTTCCATTTTCTTATTTTGTAAGTTTAAATGTTTTCAATACTTCGTAGCTATTTTGTGAATGGTAGGTGTGAATGCCGATGTTGGTGATCTCTGAATTGTCTGGAATTCTGAAAAGATCCTTGATTTTTTCGGCGCTACAAAGATAAAATATGAGATTGGGGATTATTCTTATCTAGATTAGAATGCTATTAAAATGTGATTAGAATATGAGCTGTTATTCAAGGTTTTTTACCATCTTTACGGCGTTATTTCAATATTCGAAACGTTTAATCCGAATAAGTTTAACAGGAAACTGAATGAATGCGTTAAAAGTTCTATAATTTTCTTTTTAACCTTGTTCATTTTTAGTAAATTTGTCAACCTTTAACTATTAAAATAAAATAATAAAAATAATATGAATCTTCACGAGTATCAATCAAAAGAGATTTTATCAAAGTACGGAGTAGCTATCCAACGTGGTTACGTTGCTAATAACGTAGACGAAGCTGTAGCAGCTGCTGAAAAACTAACTGCTGAAACTGGCGCTCAAGGGTGGGTAGTAAAGGCTCAGATCCACGCAGGTGGTCGTGGTAAAGGTGGCGGTGTAAAGTTCTCTCCAAACATGGATAAGCTTAAAGAAAACGCTCAGAACATCATCGGAATGCAGTTGGTAACTCCACAAACTTCTGCTGAAGGTAAGCTGGTAAATTCTGTATTGGTTGCAGAGGATGTATATTATCCTGGTGAAACGGAAACTAAAGAATTTTATGTTTCTATTCTTTTAGACAGAGCTGAAGGTAAAAATACAATCGTATATTCTACTGAAGGTGGTATGGATATTGAGCACGTTGCAGAAGTAACTCCTCACTTAATCCACAACGAATTAATTGATCCTGCTTTGGGTCTTCAAGGTTTCCAGGCTAGAAAAATTGCTTTCAACCTAGGTCTTGAAGGAAATGCATTTAAAGAATTTGTGAAATTTATTTCATCTCTTTACAATGCTTATGTAGGTATCGATGCTTCTCTTTTCGAAATCAACCCTGTGTTGAAGACTTCTGATAACAAAATTATCGCTGTAGATGCTAAAGTAACTTTGGATGGTAACTCATTGTTCCGTCACAAAGATCTTGCTGAGCTTAGAGATACAAGAGAAGAAGATCCTTTGGATGTTGAAGCTGGTGAAGCTGGTCTTAACTTCGTAAAACTAGACGGTAACGTTGCATGTATGGTAAACGGAGCTGGTCTTGCAATGGCAACTATGGATATCATCAAATTATCTGGTGGTAACCCTGCAAACTTCCTAGACGTTGGAGGTACTGCTGATGCTGCAAGAGTAAAAACTGCTTTCGAAATCATCCTAAGAGATCAAAACGTAAAAGCAATCTTGATTAATATCTTCGGAGGTATCGTAAGATGTGACAGAGTTGCACAAGGTGTTGTAGACGCTTACCACGCGATGGGAAGCCTTCCAGTTCCATTGATCGTAAGATTACAAGGAACTAACGCTGTAGAAGCTAAAAAATTAATTGACGAGGCTGGATTACCAATTCACTCTGCAATTACTTTAGAAGAAGCTGCAAACAAAGTAAAAGAAGTTTTAGCGTAAGACTAAAATTTTAGATAAATAAAAACCGCTTTAGTGATAAAGCGGTTTTTTTATTTTATTGGTTGGGAGCAGTTGTGGTTAAACTTCCGCTGTCACCATTTGTAATATTGATGCTTGTTGGTGTCACCAGCTGAATTCCGTCTGAATCTAAACGTTCTTTTATCTTTAAATAAGCCTCACTTTTAAAGTGAACCATATTAGATCCTACTTTCATCCAGAATTTTGCCTGAAGCGTGAAAATTCCCTGTTTCAAATCTGTGAAAATAACTTCTGTATTATCTAAGCGATCGATATCTTTTAGGCTTTTAATCACCTCCATAATTCCTTTCTGTGCTGTTGTAATATCTTCATCAGCAGGAATTTCAAAATTTAAAATAATTCTTCGTTGAGGCGATGCCGTAATATTTGAAAATGGTGCATTAAAAATAACCTGATTCGGGATATACACTTTTCTTCCGTCGTCTGTAATGATTTTCGTCGTTAAAAATCCAATCTCTGAAACCGTTCCTGAGTTAGCTCCAATGCTGATATAATCTCCAATTTTAAAGGCTTTATCAATACCAATTAACATTCCGGAGAAGATACTTGAAACTAAATCTTTCAAAGCAACCCCGGCGATAACCCCGGCAACCCCTAAACTTCCGATAAATTTCCAAAGAAATCCGCTGAATCCCATAATTTCAAGGGAAATAAAAGTCCCCATAATCATAATAATGAATCTGAAAACTCCGATCAAAGTTACAAGCGAACTTTCCTTTTTGCTCTTCGGAAATAATTTGTGGAAAACTTTTACCGAAATTTTACTGAGATATTTACTTGTGATTAAAAAGAAAGAGAAAACAAGAATTCCGACAACTAATTTGGGAGTGAGCTCCGCGAATTTCATATACCAACTTTCCAGAACCCTGTAAACAACATCTACATACCTTAAACTCTCTTTTTCCATGAATTGAAACTTTTTTTATTTAAATATATAAATTTTCAACAAAAATTTTGCCAGTTAGAAAAAGTCTACTAAATTTGTAGACTAATAAAGCAAAATATTATGTCAATCAAACTAGGAGATATTGCACCGAACTTTCAGGCAGAGTCATCTGTAGGTGATATTGATTTTTATACTTATTTAGGAGATTCTTGGGGAATTTTATTTTCTCATCCGGCAGATTATACACCAGTTTGCACTACAGAATTAGGTTTTACCTCAAAATTAAAATCTGAATTTGAGCAAAGAGGAACTAAAGTAATTGCCCTGAGTGTAGATGGAGTAGAAGATCATCAAAACTGGATAAAAGATATTAACGAAACCCAGAATACTGATGTACAGTTTCCTATTATTGCTGATAAAGATAGAAAAGTTGCCGAATTGTATGATTTTATTCATCCGAATGCATCTGCAACGGCAACCGTTCGTTCTTTATTGATTATTGATCCTGAAAGGAAAGTTCGTTTGATTATTACGTATCCTGCTTCAACAGGAAGAAATTTCAACGAAATTATCCGAGTTTTAGATTCTCTTCAGCTGGTTGATTCACATAAAATTGCTACACCTGTTAACTGGAAAAATGGAGAAGATGTAATTGTTCCGCCCGCAATTTCTACGGAAGATGCGAGAAAGATTTTCCCGAAAGGTGTGACAGAAATAAAGCCGTATTTAAGATATACGCCCCAACCCAATACATGATTTATTTGATTTTTTATAGTTTAGTTTTAATTTGTAAGAAAATCGCCTCGAAAAATATTTTCGAGGCGATTTCATTTATATCGGTTAAAATAATTTTAATTACTTAACGTCGTTTACAACTTGCTTAGCTTTTGAAGTTGGCAAATAGATACTGAAACCTAGGTTGAATGTAATGTTAGACGTTAAACCTGTGTTTCCGAAACCTGTTACCCCAGCATATTTTACTAAACCTTCTAAACCGATGTTTGGAGTGATAAAGTAAGAATAACCAGGACCTACACCAAAGTCAAGACCTGTAGTCGAGTTACCTCCTTTGCTGATAGAATAACCACCAACACCTAAGTTACCTTCGAAGAACCATCTTCCGTGGTTCAATAAGTTGTCAACCCCTTGCTCACCTGGAGAAAGATAATAACGTCCTAAAGCACCAACACCATAATCGAATCTTGTATTTGCTGTGTTTGAAGATTTACCAATACCTAAATTTACATAACCCCCAACTGCAACGTTATCTTCAACAAAATAAGCTCCTTTTGGTTGTAGGTTGATTTGGTAACCACCACCAGTGTTTAATCCGAAGTTACTTGTTACCAAGCTGCTTCCTACCATCCAGTTACCTTTTTGAATCTGAGCATTCATGGAAGTAGTTAATCCTGCTGCTGCTAATATACCTGCTAGAACTAGTTTTTTCATAATTTATAATTTTTAATAATTAATGTTTATTATTCTAAAACAAGTGAAATTCAATATGCATGCCAAAAGTGTTTATTTTCAGATAAATTTCTTAAAATACTGTTAAAATTAACAAAATTGATATCCATGAATTTTAACATTTAAATTAAAAAATTCATAAAATTAAATCATTAATAAAATAATAGAAACAATAATCCCAGCAACGGTGAAAATTATTCCGCGTTTGAAAATTTTTGTTTTGGGGTTGAACATCCAGAAGCTGGAGATGACAAAAAAGAATAATGCGACACCAAAGAACACATTTAAAGGTGACAATTTGTCTTTGGATTGCGCTTTGTGAAGCTTCACCATTTTATCTAAAACGAAAGGAAGTTCTTTTTTAGTATATTTCGCCTGCCCGGTTGATGAATCGTAAGTTCCTTGTTTAAACTTTAAAATATTTCCTTCTGTTTTCTCGATTTCAAAGTTTTTGATTTTCAGTTCTTTGCCGATTTCTTTTTCTGAAAGATTTTTTTCAATTACTTTATCATAATTTTTTTCTTTTTTCAGAAGATCGGTATCTCTGTAAACCAAAAGAACGCCACTTACCGCATACACAGCCATAATTCCTGCAAGGAAATAGCCTAAATAACGGTGCGTAATTCTCATAAAACTTCTCGTATCCTTAATTTTATCCATATCTAAATCGTTTTGTTTTTAAAGTTCAAAAGTGGAAACTGCAAATTTGCAACTTCCACTTTATAAAAAGAAATTATAAATGTTATAAATTTCTAAAGTTTATATGTTAATGTGAAATAGTAATTTCTAGGCATAATCGGGTTTACAGAATAATTTTCGTGTACGTTGTAGTTTACCACATCGAATAGGTTACCCACTTTTCCTTGGATGGAAAATTTATTCCAGTCGTAGCCAAGAGATAAATTTACGGTTGTGTAATCTTTCAGATCAAACATTCTTGTTACGCCACCTCGGCTTGTATTGGTAGATTTTGTATCGTTCCAGCCAGCAATTCTGTCTCCGATATAGTAGAATCCTGCGCCAATTTTCAACCCTTTTACATAATTTGTGAATTTATAGAAAACTGAAGCATTCGCCGTTGTAGCAGGTGTTCTTACCAATCTTTGATTTTCGATATAACCTTTTTCAGGCGTGTCTACATACACAGAATTATTGTAAGAAAAACCTCCAATGATGGATAAATTTTCATTTGGATTTCCGGTAATATCTAGCTCAACCCCGCGGCTTCTCATTTTTCCTGCAAATTCTTTAAGATTGGTATCTGTAGCGTTTACAGGAGCTCCGTTTTGTGCCACAAACCAATACGTCTGGTAATAATTATTGTAATCGATTTGATAAGCAGATACATTTACCGCTAAAGCATTATTCCAGAAATTCTTTTTAATTCCAACTTCATATTGATCAACGGTTGTTGGTTTAATTCCTAATCTCGATAAGCTTCCCAATTGATTCTGAACCTGCTGTGTCGGCTGATTGGTATTCACTGTATTGAACTGATCAGAAGTATATCCCGTATTCACAACAAATGAATTGGTGTACGTTGCAAATGCAGAGAAATTATCATTCGGCATATAAACAATTCCAACTTTTGGTGAGAATGCATTGTCTGATGTGGATGAATTTGCTACTTCAAATTTTTCATTAGATGCAAAACGAGTGGTTATTGTTGGCATATTTTCGATATATGACCATCGTAAGCCCGCGATTACTTTTAATTGTTTTGTTAAACTGATAAAATCTTGTGCATAAAATCCTATTCTTCTAGTATTAACTCTGGTTTTGGTATTGCTTGTAGAAGTTGGCATATCTACGCTGCCCCAAGTAGAAGGATCATCTAAAAATAAAGTATTTGATGTTGAGCTTAAATTATAGCTGTAAGCATCGGCTTGATTATAATCTGCATCTGAACCTAATAAAACCTTATGGTTGATTTTTCCTGTATTAAATTCACCATTGATGTTTACCTGTGCAGAACCATAGTTTTGTTCGTTATAGGTTTTTCCAAAGGGTCTAGTCCATGAAAGACGGTTGGTTTGAACTTTGTCATACATCCATTGTACTCTTTCAGAAGAAAAATAATCTTTTGTATAATTTTGGTAAGAAGCAGTTGCATTCAAAGACCATCTTTCATTAAACTGATGATTGAAAGTGACATTGGTAGAAGCTTGTTCCACATTTTGATATTGCCAGTTTGTTCCGAAGAAAGTATTTCTACCCACGGTATCATTCAGTCTGTAACTTCCGTCTTTGTTGGTAATAGAACCAATTCCGAAATCTGGCGTAAAATCTGTTTTTAAATAATCTGCTTCTACAATTAATTGCGATTTCGGACTTATATTAAATAAAAATGAAGGATTAAAATAGTATTTCTCAGATTGTACCACATCTCTGAAACTTTCAGCATATTCATAAGCTCCATTCACTCGGAAAGCCATATTTTTAGATAAAGGACCATAAATATCTACGGTTGGTTTGTAAGAATTCCAGCTACCGGCGTTCAATCCAAGGCTTCCTCCGAAATTAAATTTAGGCTTTTTCGTAATCATGTTGATGATTCCTCCGGCTGCAGCATTTCCGAAAAGCATAGCATTGGCTCCTTTCAGAACTTCCACTCTTTCCAGTCCGCTTACTTCAGGAAAAACTCCGCTATTGATTCTCGAACCGTTTTTAAAAATATTATCATTTCCTAAAATAAAACCTCTTCCTCCAAAACTGTCTTGCGAATTTCCTCTTGAAGACGTAACGTACATTCCGTTGACGTTTTGTATCACATCGCTCAATTGTTTTGCCTGTTGTTGCTCAATAATTTCGTGAGTAACGATGGCAATTGGCTGAGGAGTTTCCATTACCGTTAAATTAGATTTCGTAGATAATGGCTTGGCTTTATTGGGGTTTCCTGTTTTGTGAAGATTCACATCTTCAATGGTTTGGATTTTAATAGTATCCACCTTTTCCACCTGTGCGGTTAGGGATATTGCTGTGAACAACAACCCTAGAGTAACTAGCTGTCTTTTCATTTTTACTTTTATTTAGAGTGGTTTTAAATAAGGCGCAAATGTAAGATTGTTATTTAGAATAAATCAAAATAAAAATCTGATTTTTATCAGCTATTCAACAGGTGATGAATTATTCCTAAATTAGTGATAGTCTGTTTGGCGAAAAATAATTATAAATATCTTTGTTAAAAATAAAATTATGCAATTGGTAAAAGTTGGGCTTTGTGCCTTTGGAATGAGTGGAAAAGTCTTCCATGCTCCCTTTTTAAAGGAACATCCGGGATTTTTTATGTCAGCAGTGGTGGAAAGAAGTAAGGAAGAGTCGAAAGAAAAATATCCCGATGCAAAAATTTTTCGATCTGTTGAAGAAATGTTGGAAAATGCAGATATTGAGCTAGTTGTAGTGAATACTCCTGTTCAGACTCATTTTGAATATGTGAAAATGGCTTTGGAAGCCGGTAAGAACGTTATTGTAGAAAAACCTTTTACAGTGAATGTTTCAGAAGCTGAGGAATTGGCGAAACTGGCAGAGGAAAAAGGCTTATTTTTAAGCGTTTACCAAAACAGGAGGTTTGATCGTGATTATCTTCAGGTTCAGAAAATTATCAGCGAACAAAAATTAGGAACTATTAAAGAAGTTGAAATTCGTTTCGACAGATTCCGTACCGAACCAAGTGGGAAATCTCACAAAGAAAATCCAAACGAAACAGGTTCTGGTTCTCTTCACGATTTAGGCGCGCATTTAGTAGATCAGGCGGTTCAGTTGTTTGGTTTTCCTGAAAAATTATTTGCGGATGTTTTTTCAATGAAAGGAAGCGAATATGCAAATGATTATTTTGAAATCCTTTTATATTATTCAAATGAATTGAGAGTGAGATTAAAATCTTCCGTTTTCAGCAAAGAAGCTCATTATGCTTATGTATTGCATGGAAGTAACGGAAGCTTTTTACAAGAAAGAACAGATAATCAGGAAAATGAATTGGTTGCAGGATCTATTCCGGAATACGGAAAAGAATGGACTCAACCTTTAAAAGAAGCAGACGGAATTCTGAATTTTTTAAATGAAAATAAAGAAACGGAAAGAATTCTTACTTCCAGCGAAGCCGGAAATTACATGAATTATTATCAGAATATTTACGAGCACATTGTTTTTGGATATTATTTGCCATCACCAGCCGAAGAAGTAATTCTGAATATGAAGATCATTGATGCTGCAATGGAAAGCTCTAAGCAGGAAAAAGTGGTTACTTTTTCATAGAGTCTTAGGGTCTGAGAGTCATAGAATTTGAGGGTTTTAGTGTTAAATGGATAAAAAGTTGATTCTATCAAAACACTAAAATTCTCAAACCCTCTCACTCTCCAACACAATTACCCTTCTCCCAACATTTCCTGAAGCTCCAGCCATCTCAATTCGTGGTTTTCAAGCTTTTCAGAAATGGTTTCAAGATCGGCAGAAAGTTTTGCTATTTTTTCGTAATCTGCTTCGTTGTTTAGCGAGTCAAGAATTTTTGCTCTTTGCTCTTCAAATTCCGGCATTTCTTTTTCAATCAGTTCAAGTTCTCGTTGTTCTTTGAAAGAAAGTTTTTTCTTCTTATTTGAATTTTGAGTAGGAGCTGAAACCGTCGCAGTTTCTTTTACAGGCTCAGCTTTTTGAACGGCTGATCTTTCCAACGCTTCTTCTCTGCTTTTTGCTTCACGATATTCAGAGAAATTTCCTACAAAATCTTTAATTTTTCCTTCCCCTTCAAATGCCAGAACGTGATCCACAATTCTGTCCATAAAATATCGGTCGTGAGAAACGATAATTAATGAACCCTGAAATTGCTGTAAAAAGTTTTCAAGAACCGTTAATGTTGGAAGATCCAAATCGTTGGTAGGTTCATCAAAAATCAAAAAGTTCGGATTTTGATATAAAATATACATCAAGTGTAATCTTCTTTTTTCGCCACCCGAAAGTTTTGAAATAGGAGAGTACTGGGTTTGATCATCAAATAAAAATAACCTCAAAAACTGAGATGCAGAAAGACTTTTTCCGTTGGCCAAAGGATAATGTTCGGCAACTTCTTTAATGAAATCAATCACTCTTTCATCCTCTTTATAGGTTAAGCCTTTTTGTGAAAAATAACCAAAAGAAATCGTTTCTCCTGTTTCAATTTCACCTTTATCAGCCTTTTCAAATCCTTGAATGATATTTAATAAAGTAGATTTTCCGGCTCCGTTTTTTCCGATAATTCCCACTTTTTCACCACGCTGAAACTGATAACTGAAATCTTTCAATAAAACTTTAGCTCCGAAACTTTTATCGATATGGTGAAGCTCAAGAATTTTACTTCCCAGTCTTTTCATTTCAAAATCTAGTTCTAGAGCTTGTTTTCTGGTATCGGTTTTGGCTACTTTTTCTGTCTCGTAAAAAGAGTCAATTCTCGATTTAGATTTTGTAGTTCTCGCTTTGGGCTGTCTTCGCATCCACTCCAGTTCCTTTCTGTAAAGGTTATTGGCTTTGTCGATGGTTGCGTTCATGTTGTCCTCACGAATCATTTTATTCTCAAGATATGTCGCGTACGCACCATTGTGAACATACAGGTTTTTATCTTCCATTTCCCAGCTAATGTCACAAACACTATCAAGGAAATATCTGTCGTGGGTTACAAGAAGTAACGTGATTTTTGCTTTGTTTAAATAATTTTCAAGCCATTCCACCATTTCCACATCAAGGTGGTTGGTGGGCTCATCCATGATTAATAGAGTGTGACGGTGCTCTGCTCTGGTTTCGGTTAAAAGTTTCGCTAAAGCAACACGTTTAATCTGGCCTCCCGAAAGCGTTCCCATTTTCGCGTCAAGATCAGTGATTTTAAGCTGGGAAAGAATCTGTTTCATTTCGTTTTCAAGATCCCATGCTTTGTGTGTTTCCATATCCAGCAATGCTTTTTCAATAAAATCATTATCGGTGGAATGCAAAGATTGATGATAATTTTTCAAAGCCATAATTGGCGCTGAATCTAAGGTCATCATAAATTCATAAATCGTAAGATTCGAATCAAAATCAATTTCCTGATCAAACAAAACCACTTGAATATCTTTATTGATGTTTACTACACCGCTGTCTGCGATTTCTTTACCCATCAAAATTTTCAAAAGCGTAGATTTTCCGCTTCCGTTTTTGGCAACAATGGCAATTTTGTCACCTTCGTTGATGTGACAAGTGATGTTTTCGAACAAAACTTTGATGCCATAAGATTTGGTAAGATTTTCGACAGAAACGTAATTCATTGGAATGTAATGGTTTGATATTTAATTTCAATTGAGCCGCAAAAATACGAAAATGTAACAAGAAAACTTTTAAATATACTAATACTAAAATTCATTTAATTATGATTAAAAAATTAAGATCTGTACCGAAAGCCAGATATTGGGAGTATTTTATTTTGGTCGCAAGATTTTTACTTGCTTTTATATTCATAAGCTACGGAAGCGGAAAGTTGTTGGAAGGTGGCCAGTTTGGAATATCATCTCAGGAAATGGCAACGCCAATCAAAGACCTGTCGCTGTTTCGTGTAATGTGGTATTTATTTGATCATGAACCATTTAAATCCGTTGTAGGAATTTTACAGATTATTACAGGTATTTTATTACTCTTCCACCGAACTGTAATTTTGGGTGTTTTCTTTTTTATACCAATTGCGAGCACTATTTTATTGATGAATATTAGCTTCATGGAGAAAGGGATGGCAATTATTTTTGTGGAAAGATTTATTTTATATTTCATATTGTGTGGGTTTATCTTGTGGTACGAAAAAGAAAGAATGCAGATGATTTGGAAAGCAATAATTAAAGACTTCTCCTTTAAACTGAGGTTTCCTCTTTTTCTCTATTTAATTATTCCACTTTTTGCTTTATTACTTGAATTTTCTGTAGGTATTCTCCAGCTCATTGGCAATTTTATTACTGAACCTGATAAGTCTTTCCAGTTTATAAAACATATGATTCAATCTTTATTTTAAATTAAAATTTATAACTGATTTCTCAATATATTGAATTATTATTCAATGAATGGTGTTTCGATTATCATATTTTAGTTAAAATAAATAATATTTTGAATTAATTGTATTTTGTGTCGATTTTTGATGTAGCTTTATTATAAGTTATTTTAAAATTAAAACTATGATGCAAATTAACTATTGGGCTATTTTCGTAGCCGCACTTGTTCCATTAATTATGGGATTTATCTGGTATCACCCAAAACTTTTCGGTAAAATTTGGATGGAAGAAACCGGATTAACAGAAGAAAAAATGAAAGGTTCCATGATCGGAGTTTTTGTTTTTTCTGTGATTTTATCATTATTAATGGCTGTTTTCCTTCAGTTTGTCACTATTCATCAATTCGGAGCGTTGGGAATGGTGGGCGGCGATGAAAACAATGCCAATGATTCTTACCAAGCTTTCATGAAAGATTATAAAATGGCTTATCGTTCCTTTGGGCATGGTGCTTTGCATTCTTTTATGGCGGGATTTTTATTTGTTTTTCCGATGACGGCTATTAATGCGATGTTTGAAAGAAAATCTTGGAGATATACGATGATTAATTCTGCGTATTGGACGATCACAATTACCATCATGGGTGGAATTATCTGTGGTTGGTACGAAGTTAATGGTTTTCATTGGGTAACACAAAAATAATTTTAACAGATTAAAAGATAAGGCTACTTTTGCGTAGCCTTTTTTATGTCATATAATTTAAAAATTTACCGCAAAACTTCCGATTTACCTGAAAATTGGAATGCAATTATTGGAGATCATAATATCATGCTTTCCAAAGAATATTTTTGTGTTCTTGAGCATTCAAAACCAAAAAATATGGAATGTTTTTTCATTGGATTTTTTCATGATAATGAGTTGATTGGTGGAGCTTTATTTCAATATTTAAATTTTATTCAGCATAAAACGTTTCAGAAAAATGAAGTTTGGTGCAGTATCCGAAATTTTTTTGCCAGAAAGTTCAGTAAAGATGTGATGATTCTTGGAAATAATATGTTGACAGGGCAAAACGGATTTTATTTTGATGGTTCCAAAATAACTTTGGGGAAGGTATTTCCTCTTTTGGATAAAGCGGTTCGGAAAATGCAAAAAGAAATCCGAAAAACAGATTTGATTATTTATAAAGATTATCAGACGAATTTTGTGAAATATTTTCAGGGTAAAGATCACAGGAAGTATTTTAGATTTTCGGTTCAGCCGAATATGATGCTGAAATTGCGTGAAAACTGGAATAATTTTGATGATTACATACATGATTTTTCTAAAAAATACAGAGACAGAGCGAAATCAGCGAAGAAAAAACTGACGGGAATTGAAAAGCAGGAATTGCATTTGCCAGACATAAAAAAGCATCAGCATCAAATGAATATTTTATATCAAAATGTAGCTGAAAATGCGCCTTTCAATACTTTTTTTCTTGCCGAAAATCATTTTGAAAAAATGAAAGAATATCTGAATGAAAATTTTAAAGTATTCGGATATTTTTTAGATGGAAAACTCATCGGTTTTTATACTTTAATACTTAATTTAAAAGACATTGATACCTACTTTTTAGGCTACGATAAAGACATTCAAAAATCAAAACAACTCTATCTGAATATGCTTTTGGATATGGTTGAATTTGGAATCACTCAAAAGTTTTCAAGAATAATTTTCGGCAGAACGGCTTTAGAAATAAAATCGACAATTGGTGCGGAACCTTTTGAAATTTTTGGATTGATAAAGCATAATAATTTCGCAATCAATCCTTTTATAAAAAATATTTTTCCGTCAATTTCTCCCCAAACGGAATGGATTCAGAGAAAACCTTTTAAGTAATTTCTGCAATTATGATCACTGAAAAGTGATGTTTTAAATTAAATTTAACTAAAACAGAATGAATTTTAATATCGTCTTATGAGTAATTGTTATGGGAAATTTTGATTTTTGCAGCAAACTTTTACACATGAAAAAATTCAATATTTTATTTCTGATATTTTCTACGTTTTACCTTAATGCTCAGGTGATTTCCGGAACTGTAATTTCCAACGACGAAAAAAAGCCGATTCCTTATGTGAAAATTGGAGTTGAAAAAGAATCTACTGGTGTGATTTCCGATGAAAATGGAAATTTTACCATCGATCTCTCAAAAGCCAACGTTTCTCATAAAGTGAAAATTGAAGTGGCTGGCTATGAAAGTTTTTCACAGAATATAAATGATTTCATTAAACAAAATCCTAAAAAAATTGTGTTAAATGAAAAAGTGAAAGATATTCAGGAAGTAAAAATTGCACCGAAAAAATTAGTTGATAAAAACTGGGGTGTGACTACGAAAACAAAAAGTGTGATGTACTCTTTGAATAAAGATTCTTCGCCTCAGGATTACTTGGAAACCGCTTTGGAATTCAGTACAAGTAAAAGAGCGAAAATTAAAAATATCAATTTAAATGTCGTAAAAATAGATTCTGAAAACCCTATTTTGATGCGTTATAGTATTTATTCAGAAAAAGATGGCTTTCCGGATAAAACTATTTTGAACGAAGAAATTAATGTGGAATTAACTGAAGCCAAGTTAAAAGACGGAACTTTTACCCTAGATGTTAATGATAAAAATATTTGGGTACAGGGAAAATTTTTCATTGGAATTCAGTTTTTGAGAAAAATTGAAGGAGGAATTAAAATAAGTGCAGCATTATTCAGAACGGGCTATATAAGGGAATTTTATGGCGATTGGAAAAAAATGTCAATTGCGGCTCCGGCTATCAATATTGATGTGAAAGTGGATAAAAGCAGTAAAAATATCAAAGACGAAGTAAAAGATAATAGCGACAGAGCTTCGGTGCTTACTCCAGATATCAGCCAGTATAATATGGAAGCTGAAGTTTCTGTGTACGGAAAAAATAATGTAGCAGGAAAAACGGTAAAACTGAATGATGCAGAATTGTATTATGAAACCTATGGTGAAGGCGAACCGCTTATTTTACTTCATGGAAATGGCGGAAGTATTCAGGAATTTTACAAGCAGATTCCTGAGTTTTCAAAGCAATTTAAAGTCATAGCTATTGATACGAGATCTCAAGGAAAAAGTAAAGATATGACGAAAGGCGATTTAACCTATAAAATTTTTGCTGATGATCTTAAAAATATAATGGATCAACTGAATGTATCTAAAGCGAATATTCTGGGTTGGAGTGACGGTGGAAATACCGGACTTGAATTTGCTTTAAAATATCCGCAAAGCTTAGAAAAATTAATCATTATTGGTGCGAATGCTTATCCGCAAGGTATAGATGGAGAATTACTGAAGAATTTTAAAAGCAAAGTGAAATTCATGGAACTTTCTCAACAGGCAGAATATGATAATGAAAAAAGATTGTTGAATCTAATGCTGAACGAACCAAATATCAATAAAAAATCTTTAAACACAATCAAGAATCCTGTTTTAGTGATTGCAGGAGAAAATGATGTCATCAGAAAAGATCATACAGAAATGTTGGCGAAAGAAATTCCCAATTCAAAGCTGAAAATTTATCCAAAAGTTTCGCATTATCTTCCTTTTGAAATTGCAGATGAGTTGAATAAGGATGTGGTTGATTTTTTGAAGAATTAAAAAAAATATAATCAAGGAAAATAAATTATTTAAAATCACGATTATTATTTATCAATTTAATTTGCCATTATTTTGATTATTAAAAATATAGATGATGAATAATTTTTTTCTTTTGCATTTTTTGATGCTTTATTCTGTGTGTTTCGGACAAAATAATAAAGCTCCAGATAGTTCTTATGTCGTTGTTAAATACAAAGTCATTTTTTTGAAAGATACAGCAGATATCAATTCTAAAAAAGAAGAATTGATGACTTTGCAGATTGGGAAAAATGTTTCTTTATTTAAAAGTGATCAAAAACATATTACAGATTCTTTACAAAGAATATCGGCTGAGAATAGTTTTAAAAATGCTGTCAACAATCATATTATACTTGATTTTGGGAAGATTCCCAAATCTAATTTTTTTCAAGAAGTATATGCTAAAAATGGTAGGGTGAAGATTTTTGACAAAGTTTTTAATAAAATTTATTCATTTGAACCGATTAATAAAGCCAGTTGGAAACTTGTTGATGAAAAGAAAGTTATTAATACTTATAACTGCAAAAAAGCAATTGGAGTATATGGAAAAAGAAAATGGGTTGCTTGGTATACAGATGATATTCCAATATCAGAGGGACCTTATAATTTTAAAGGATTGCCAGGATTAATTGTAGAAATTTCTGATGAAAAAGAATTTTATCATTTTACTTTAAACTATCTCAAAAAATCCCAAGTACCAATTATGCCAATTAGTACATCTTTAGAAACGGATTATTACAAATTTAGTGAAAAAAGAAAAGATGTTATGGAGAATCCGATGCAATATCTTAAACAAATTATCAATGATCCTTTGTCTGTTAATAAAAGCAAAGAAGAAGATATAAAACGGAATGTTAGAAAGAAAAATAATTATTTAGATTAATAAAACTAACTAGGCACTTTCGAATTTACTTCGAAAGTGTTTTTAGTTTAATCTAACGTCAGTCTTTTCAAAGACCAAGCACTTCCATTGTAAATATCAAGATCTACTTTGGTATTAATACCATGAACGATTCCATTTTCTGTAAATTGCCAAAAATCCCAGTCGCTGTCGGGCGATGGGGTAGGCACATCATTATAATTCGCTAACCAAAGCGGATAATCATCAAATTCACCTTTTAAAAAGTCTTTGTAATAATGATAATAGGTGTAAATAATTGGCTTTTCACCATAGGTTTCCTCGATAATTTTACACCAGATTTTCAAATCCTCCACCAGTTTTTTATTGGTTTTTCGTTTAGGTATTTTTTCAATATCAAGAATCGGAGGCAAATCTCCGCTTTCCAGTTTTACATTATCTAAAAAATTATTTGCCTGAATGATCGGATCTTCATCCGCACGATAAAAATGATACGCTCCGCGAATTAAATTATGCTTTTTTGCCTGTTCCCAAAATTGGTCAAAATGTTTGTCAGCATTACGGTTTCCCATCGTGGCGCGCATCACGACAAATTCAAGCGGAATGGTTTTATTTCCGATGGTCAAACTGTCCCATTTTATGTCTTCCCGATTTTGGTAATGAGAAATATCAAATCCATACGTTTTATCAAGATTATTTGAAAGAATTTTCTGGATTCTTGCGGTTTCAGTTTCGTTGTTGTGAAGCTTTTTATGTGTGAATTTATTAAAGTAAAGCGCATAATAGTAACTGATTGATTGCTTTAAATATAACCCCGTTCCGATTAATGCAATAATTAAAATTGCCAATACCACTTTTCGACGAAAAAAATAATTCTTTCGTCGGTTTTTATGCAGGCTTTTGGCGGTCTTTTTGCTGTACTTTTTCGGTGACATAAAGTTTTACAAAACTAACTTTTTTCACTTCTAAATGCTAAATAAAATCAGTAAATTTGTGTACTATGGAAACACGCGAAAAAATCATCATTATAGGGGGAGGTTTTGCGGGGCTGCAACTTGCAAAAACATTAAATAACAAGAACAAAAAAGTAATTGTTTTAGATCGGGTAAACCATCATATGTTTCAGCCTCTTTTCTATCAGGTGGCGTGTGGAAGGATAGAACCTTCCAATATTTCTTTCCCTTTTAGGAAGATTTTTCAGCAATCCAGAAACACTCAGTTTCGTATGACGGAGGTTCGCGAAATCGATGCTGCGAACAATAAGGTAATCACCGATGAAGCTGAATTTACTTATGATAAATTAATCATCGCAACCGGTTGTAAAACTAATTTTTTCGGTAATAAAGATCTTGAAAATAAAGCTTTCGGGATGAAAAATACCCAAGAGGCAATCGGAATCCGAAATCATGTTTTAATGACTTTTGAAAAACTGATTATTGAAAAAGGAAGGAGTGATGACGGAAACTGGAATATCGTGATCGTTGGAAGTGGCCCAACCGGAGTTGAACTCGCAGGCGCTTTCGCGGAAATGAAAAAGGAAATTTTACCGAGAGATTATCCTTTTATGAATTTCGATCACCTTAATATTATTCTCGTAAGTTCTACAGAAAAACCTTTAGCGGTGATGAGCCCTGAAGCTCAGCAGAAATCTGAAGAATATTTAAAGGAATTGGGCGTAACTTTTCTGAGTCAGGAATATGTAACAGATTACGACGGCGACAAGGTTCACATGAAAAGTGGAAAAACAATTCCTTCCAACAACGTAATCTGGGCAGCCGGAGTTACAGGAAATGTGGTTGATGGTTTTCCTGAAGATAAATTAATCAGAAACAGATATATAACCGACCGATTCAACAAGATAAAAGGTTATGATAATGTCTTTGCGATTGGAGACATTGCTTACATGGAAACTCCAAAGTATCCTCAAGGTCATCCGCAAGTTGCAAATGTCGCAATTAATCAGGCGAAAAATTTAGGTAAAAATCTTTTAAAGAAAAGCCCTTCCGAATGGGTTGAATATGAGTATGATGATAAAGGCTCTTTGGCTACGATCGGGAAGCACAGAGCGGTGGTAGATTTACCATTTATAAAATTTCAGGGATTTTTAGCATGGTATTTCTGGATGTTCTTACATTTAATGTTAATTTTGAGCGTTCGAAATAAGCTGGCCGTATTCTTCAACTGGATGTGGAGCTATTTCAACAAAGATTCGTCTTTACGACTGATTATTTTACCTAATAAGAAAAACGAAACAGTACAATGAGAATTGATATAATAAGTGTACTTCCGGAATTAATGGAAAGCCCTTTTAAAACTTCTATTTTGAAAAGAGCGATGGATAAAGGGTTGGCAGAAGTACATTTTCATCAGCTGAGAGATTGGGGGCTTAACAAAAAGAAACAGGTAGATGATGAGCCTTACGGTGGTGGTGCAGGAATGGTAATGATGGTGGAGCCGTTGGACAACTGCATTTCTGAGCTTAAATCTCAACGAGATTATGATGAGGTTATTTATTTGACACCCGATGGCGTTACTTTAAACCAAAAAATAGCAAATACGCTTTCTACTAAGCAAAATCTGATCTTTCTGTGCGGTCATTATAAAGGCATTGACCAGCGTGTAAGAGATCTTCATGTTACCAAAGAAATTTCTATAGGAGATTATGTTTTAACGGGAGGTGAGCTTGCTGCTTGCGTTCTGGCAGATTCTGTAATTCGTCTGCTTCCGGGGGTTTTGAATGATGAACAAAGTGCTTTAACAGATAGTTTTCAGGATGATTTATTGTCTCCGCCAATTTATACCCGTCCGGAAATTTACAAAGGGTTGGAGGTTCCCAAAGTTCTTTTAAGTGGTAATTTTGGCAAAATTGAAGAATGGCGTCATGATGAAGCGGTGAGAATTACCCAAGAAAAAAGACCCGATTTACTGTAAAATTTTTCCCTTAATTTTGGTAAACGATGAAGTAATTTTGCAATTTTTAAGAATTTATTTTTAAATTGGAATGAAAGTTGTAATAATTTGATTTGTAATTAAAATATTATTGTTTTTAAATATTTTAAATGATATATTATTCTATAAAATTTAGAATTTATATTTTATTTTAAGTTTAAAACTGATGATGTAATAAACGTATAGTTAAAAATTTAAACCGTTGTATTGCGCTTTGGTTAAACGTTTTTACAGAATCGTTATGATTTGAATATAAAATAAATATGAAAATAATATAAATAAATTAATCATATTTAAAAAAAAATAATAAATTTACATCCAGAAAGTATAGTATAAATTTTAAGGAATAGAAATGCGTGTTGATGGAGCTGTTTTCTTTTTATAATGTAGAAAATTTATTTTTACCAGACCCGCCACCAAAACATAAGTTGGATCCTACAATCTCCGGATTGAGGAATTGGGACGAAAAAAGATACAAAAACAAGCTCTTTAAAATATCACACGTTTTTCAGTTGATGAAGGAGAAAAATGGTATGTTGCCATTTATAATTGGTTTATCCGAGGTTTCCGGAAGGAAAGTTTTGGAAGACCTTGTGAAGTTGGAACCCTTTAATTCAAACTACGGAATTGTGCATTACAATTCTATGGACGAAAGAAAGGTAGATGTAGCAATGTTATATGATAAAAATAAAGTAGAGGTGATAGACTCAGAAACTATTACTTACTTCTTTGAAATTATAGACAAAAACACAGAAAATTACGACACAACTAGGGATGTACTTTATTCAAAAGTGAAATATAAAGGTGAGGTCATCAATGTTTTTATCGCGCATCTTCCCTCTAAGCGTGAGAAAGATATTAACAGACCAAAAAGAGCTTTTATACTCTCGGAAATTCGGGGCAGGATTTTGAGCCTTCTGAATAAAGATAAGGAACATGTGATTCTATGTGGTGATTTTAACGAAAACCCAGATGATGAAAATTTGATAAAAATTCTCTTCGACGATAGCCAAAATAAGGTGTTGGAAAACCCTTTTCTCGAGCTATTTTCTACCAGAAATTATTCTACTTTTCATTATAAATCTGGACTGTTGTTTGATCAGATTATATTATCCAAATCATTATTCAATAATGATCTTGCGATCTCTTACAAGAAAGCAGGGATTTTTAATTCTGAAAAAATAAGCAGCCGGACAGGAAATTTTAAAGGCAGACCCTTCCGAACCTATGCTGGTACACGATATTTGGGAGGCTATAGCGATCATTTTCCGGTTTTTGTAGAATTCACAAGTCTATAAAAAGTTTAAATAAAAAAACATGAATAATAAAAAAAAGTAGAAAATGAAAAATTCAAGCAACGCAAACTATCATTTAGATTCAATCGACAAAGAAATCATCTATATGTTGATGGATAACGCTAAAACTTCTTTAGCTCATATTTCGAAAAATGTTGGTATTTCAACAACAGCCGTTCACCAGAGAATAAAGAAGCTTGAACATGCCGGAGTTATCGAAAATTCAATTTCGTTTCTTAACCCTAAAAAAATTGGATACAAAGTAATTTCGTACATCGGTGTATTTTTGGATCAGCCAAGTCATTATCCGGAGGTGGTAAAATCTCTGAAAGATATTAATGAAGTGGTAGAGGCACATTACACAACTGGTAATTATACAACTTTCCTTAAAGTTCTTTGTAAGGATAATGATCACTTGATGCAAATTCTTAGCAAACTTCAAAAGCTAAAAGGTGTAACAAGAACGGAAACTTTCATATCTTTGGAGCAAGGAATTTATAGACAATTGAAAGTATAACAGATTATGAACATTGCTCAATATTTGGATTCAACCTATTTGAAAACACCTGAACAATCGGGGCTTTCAAATGAAGAAACTTTAAAAATCAACGAAAAACTTACTCAGGAAGCCATCGATAACGGAATTTTTGCCGTAATGATTCGCCCCGATTATGTTGCTGAAATTAAAAAGTATATTCAGAATAAAAATTCAAATGTTGTAATAGGTACTGTAATTGGTTTTCATGAAGGAACTTATTCCATCGACGAAAAACTGGCAGAAGCCTCAAAAGCAATTTCAGACGGTGCAGACGAATTAGATTTTGTAATTAATTATAATGCTTATTTAAGTGGAAATCTTCAGCTTGTAAAAGATGAATTTGTAAAATGTACACAGCTATGTTTACAAAATCATAAAGTTGCGAAATGGATTATTGAAATTGCAGCTTTAACTGATGTGCAAATTGCAGATCTTACAAAGAATATTTCTAATTGGGCAGAAGAAAATTTCTCGGAAAAAGATTTATCTGAAATCTATGTAAAATCTTCTACAGGCTTTTATCAAACTACCGGTGGAAAGCCTAACGGAGCCACGTTTGAAGGTATAAAAATTATGCTGGATAATGCCGGAAAACTTCCTGTGAAAGCTGCAGGAGGAGTAAGAACTCCTGAAGATGCAGAAAAGATGATTAATCTTGGAGTAAAGAGAATTGGTACTTCTTCGGCTTTGGCTTTGATTAAAAATGAATCAAGCGCTGAAACGTATTAAAAAATCAAACAAATCAATAAAAAATAAAACCATCAAATTCAGTTTTGATGGTTTTTTATTTTAAGCTTGTTGAGCAAGATATTCAGTGTAAAACTGTTGTGTTTCTATAATCAACGTGTTCATTTCTTCTAACGTGAAAACTTCAAGGAATTTTTTTCTGAATTCTTTAAAGTGAGGCACCCCACGGAAATAATTGCTGTAATGTTGTCTCATTTCCACCAGTCCTAATTTTTCACCTTTCCATTCTACGCTCCATTCTGCATGTTGGCGAACAGCTAATAATCTGTCTTCAATAGTTGGAGCTGGTAAATGTTCTCCGGTTTTAAAGAAATGTTTAATTTCATTAAAAATCCAAGGATATCCAATGGCTGCACGACCGATCATGATGCCGTCGCACGCATATTTTTGTTTATATTCTAAAGCTTTTTCAGGAGAATCGATATCACCGTTTCCAAAAATAGGAATTTCGATATTTGGATTTTGTTTAATTCTAGAAATATGCTCCCAATCGGCTTCTCCTTTATACATCTGAGCACGCGTTCTTGCATGAATCGTCAAAGCTTTAATTCCCGTTTCCTGAAGACGTTCTGCCACTTCATCAATATTGATTGAATGAGAATCCCAGCCTAAACGAGTTTTTACGGTTACAGGAAGGCTTGTTGAACTTACCACGGCTTTTGTTAAACGAACCATAAGGTCAATATCTTTCAAAACTCCGGCTCCTGCTCCTTTGCAAACAACTTTTTTTACGGGGCATCCAAAATTAATATCTACTAAATCGGGATTTACCGTTTCCACAATTCTTGCAGACATTGCCATCGCTTCCTCATCGCCACCAAAAATCTGGATGCCGACAGGTCGCTCGTAATCAAAAATATCTAGTTTTTTTCGGCTTTTCATTGCATCACGAATCAAGCCTTCAGAAGAAATAAATTCTGAATACATCAAGTCTGCACCGTGCATTTTGCATAGTCTTCTGAACGGAGGATCGCTCACGTCTTCCATCGGAGCCAATAAAAGCGGAAATTCCGGCAGTTCTATATTGCCTATTTTTATCATGCTGCAAAATTACAAAATTTTAAACTTTTGAGATGATGATAATATCTATCATTGTAAATTATAATGTGAAAGCCTAATTTTTTAAGCTTTAAAAACTCGCTTTTACCTGCATACTTCCAATATGGATGGTTCTTTCACCGGAATTTCTTCCTTCATAATTTAAATTTAATTGTAAGAAAGAATTCAGCGCCTGTTGAATGAAAACACTCCAAACTTGGTTTTTCCCAGGTTTCAACCCGTCAAGCATTTGGTTTCCGACGATACTGAAATTGTTTCCGTTGAAATTGTTGTTTATGAATGAGAAATTCCCTCTGATGGAAGTCTTCTTGCGTTCCCACTGAATAGTTCCGGTAATATCAAAAGCTTTTAATAATTCTTCTCCATCCATTCTCTGTTTTTGTCTGAAAGCGGAAGAAAGTTCAGCCTGAATAGCATCTGTAAATTTGTAAGTGGCTTTTGGTTTTGTTTCAAAATTATTTAAATGATAATCTCTCGTTGCAAATAGTTGTGATGAATTTTGAATATCATGCACCGAATTTTCCCAGTCGATCCTGAATTCTTTATTAAACCAATATCCAACATTCACAAAATGAGAAGTTTGCTCACGCTCTTCATTACTAAAATTGGCATTGATGACATTGTCATTGGCAATAAAACGATAGTTACCATTCCAACCCGATTTTTCTGTCGGACTAAACTGAACTGAGGCCAAAATATTCTGATTTTTCAGGATTTGATCATCACTTTTCTCAAACGGATTTAATACTAAAACTTTATCTTTTTTATAGAAAGAGTTTTGTGAATTTAAAGAAACATTAAAATTCCAACGCTTTAAAAAGGCATTTTCAGAATTAAAAACTACGGAAGGATTCACAAATAGCGCCAACTGTAATTTATTTTTATTGGAAGGAATATATCGGACAGAATTGGTGTAAACCCTTATATATTGTGCTAAATCCGAATATTCTGCAATTTCAAATTCATCAAGCTGCTGAACGCCGTCTCCGTTGTAATCGGTCCATTTATAAACTCCTTGTCCGTCTGTAACCTTTATATATTGAAATTCTCTTTGTGCTTCCTGCCCGTTTCCTAATTCATAGAAAGCCTGCAAACGCATCCCGTTTCTGAACAATTGTTGGTTGTAAAGAATGTTTCCAACCACGAAATCGTTATTTCTGGATGCATCAACATCCTGATTCTGATAGAAAAATTTTCTATAGTGAAGCAATACATTCAATGTAGTTTTTTCACTTTTTATCAACTGACTTTCCGCCATGATCCCCAAAATATTATTCATATTCTGAAGTCTGTTATCACGCACCGAGTCGTTGTCACGCATATAAACTTTAGCCAATAACTTCGTTCTAGTACTGTCTCCGATTTTTTTCTGAACGAAAAGTTCTTTCCAACTGAAACTCGTAACATCCATCAATTGCGTATCGTTGTATGTTTTCTCGTTGTGCTCCATACTTCCACCCAAAGCCCAGCTTCCTTTTTTACCGGTGTATTCCGTAGAAGCACCTCCTCGGATGAATTTGGTATCCTGAAGAGTGGCGTTGGTTCCCAAATAGGATAGATTTCCTTTTGTGAAAAATTTACCTTTGATCCAACCAAAATCCAAATCATTTTTAATCCCTTTGTAAGAATCTTTTTCATCCAGATAATTGATTCTATAGTTTAAGGTTGATTTGTTATTCCATTTATTTAAAAAGCTGAAGATAAATCTGTTCTGTGTTCTTCCGCTGAATTCCTGAGCCAAGTTGAAATCTCTCGAGAACTCCACATCATTAATACGATCTAAAATATGGAATTGCTTATCTATATATTGATATTCGAAACTCGGAGTTCCTTTCCAATTGTTTTTTGTGAATGTTTTATTTCCGAAAATACGTCCGGCATATCCTAAGTTCTGATCTGAATCTTTAGATGAAAATAAATTGAGATCATAATTACTTAACGAGAAATCTGCCCCAATTTTACCTTCTTTCAAAGCAACTTCCGTATTTACAGAATATACTTGCGCTTTTTGTGGAGAAGGCAGTTTTCTCACCGCTCTGTAATCTCCCTGATTGGGACCAACATATTCGAAAACTCGTCCGTTGTTGGTCGTTTGTGAGGTTTTATAATCTCCTAAATTAGCTCCGAAATAAGTGTAAGAAACTTGATAAAGCGTTTCGTTGGCATCGGTAGAGAATTCGTAATAATTGCCATTTCCACCTTGTACTAAACGATACAAAATTTTGTTTACATCATAAGGAGTAGCCACCCCTGAAGGAGCGTACATAAGATCAGGATTATTTCCCGCATCGGCAAGAATTTGTTCGTCTTCTTTGGAAAGATTTAAAGCTAATGGAGCATTTTTATTATCATTTTCCATAAACCAGTTCAATCCAACTTTGAATTTCTCTCTTTTGTGCTCAACTTTTCCGGTAAATAAATATCTTGAATAATTTCTGTTGGTATAGTTATAAGAAATCGTGATAAAGTTTTGTTGGAAAATAGGTCGGAAACTGGTAAAAGTTACCTCACCTGTATTATAATTGATGACGTAATCCTGGTTTTCGCCACGTTTCATTAAAATACCATCAATAAAAACCTGTTCAGAACCTGAAATTAAAGTAATGAACTGTTCGCCATTTTTTCCCGTCAAACGATAAGGCCCTTGATTTCCTTCAACCCCTTGAAAACGAACTCGGTGGAATTCACTTCGCGCAACACCCATCGATACATCTACAAAAGTTTTATTTTCTTTACCAAATTCTGTCTGAAACTCAAGCCCCATACTTCGTCTCTGAAACTTCGCGAAATAATTTTTAGCTTCCACCAAATCTAAATGTCCTGCTCTAAGGATCGATTTATCCTTAATATTAAGCTGCATATAAATTTTGTCGAATTCTTCAAGCGTTTGTGTGTAACCATCCGCCTGAATCGGAAGATTATGATCTGAAATACTGGCCAAAATTGTTACATCTTTCGAAAGTCGACCAGAAATCTGTAAATCCATGGAACTTTGTACCGATTGCCCCTGATTATTACCAAAAGTAATCCCTCGAATAATAGAACCTTTAGAATTGAGTTCGCCTAAGAAACGTTTTTTGTCATTTTTAGCTAAAACAGCTTCATCTACAATAATTCGGTTGCTGGTTTTAACAAAGTCTAGGGTATCTTTTGCAAAAATATCCTGTTCAAGTCTAGCTGCCAGAATACTGTCTTTTTTTATTGAATCTTCCGGAATATTAGGATTTTTCCACGTAAAAACTTGGGCATCAATAGAAAATAGGCCCATAAAAAAAATCACGAATATCAGATAAAAATTCCGCAAGAACTTAAAAATAATTGGTAAAAATAACTAAAAATTGTTTATAATTGAGGTTTTAGCATTATTAACAAAAATTTACATAATTTATTGCGTTGAAGATAAAAATACTTGTATTTTAGCAACCTAAATTATTAATAATTAAATTTTTAAATCATGAAAAAACTTTATTCGTTAGTTGCTACGGTAATGATTGCAGCAACATCATTTGCACAAACTACTCTTTTATCAGAAAATTTTGGAACTACTTCAACTTTGCCGACGGGTTGGGCAAGTACAAGTACAAGTAATGGATGGAATGGAAGTACAGCTTCTGCTTCAACTGGATATGCTGGATCTTCAGGTGGAGCAAATGCAGTATTTGCAGGATCAGGATCAAATGGGGTTACACATACATTAACCTACTCTAATTTATCAACAGTTGGCTATAGTAATATAAATATTATTTGGGGAGGAAGAGGAACTAATGCCTTTGCTCAGAATATTGTTTTCCAATGGAGTACTGACGGTTCTACATGGAATGATGTAACTTACACATATACTAAAAACGGTAATACGTGGGCTTTAGTAAATGGTGGTGTAGCTATTCAATTGCCTGCTCAAACAGAAAATACTTCTACTTTAAGCCTTAGATGGTCTTCTGTAACAAGTAATAATGGAAATTATAGAATTGATGATGTAAAAGTAGTTGGTACCTCTGCTTCTCTTGCAACAAATGAAATTAAAGCAAGTAAAAATTTATTTGTTAAGAATACAGTGGTAAATAATGATATTACTTTTGGTGCTAAATCTGAAGTGAAAGTTTATAACATGGCTGGTCAGGTTGTAAAAACTGCTTCCGTTTCAGAAAATCAATCATTAAATGTTTCTGATTTGAAAGAAGGAACTTACATCGTAGCTGGAACTGTAAACGGACAGTTAGTTTCAGAGAAAATTATCAAGAAATAACTTTAAGTTATTGTTAAATATAAAGCATCACTTTAAATAAGTGGTGCTTTTTGCTTATTTTTACATCAATAATTTAAAACTTTACTTATGAAAAAGATTTTTACTGTTTTAGGATTAATTTCCGCAACAGCATTTATGAATGCGCAGATTGTAATCAATGAAATCTATGGAGGAGGCGGGAACTCAGGTGCCCCATATACAAATGATTTTATAGAACTTAAAAATATTGGCAATACTTCTATAACCTTAACTAATGCAACTATTCAGTATGCATCTGCTACTGGTACGTTTAATTCTTACCAGACTCTTCCTACATTTACATTAGCACCTGGGCAAACCTATTTAATACAAGAGGCTGGAGGTGCAACAGGTTCGGCATTGCCTACACCAGATTTTGCTCCAACAAATAATACTTCTTTTAGTAACGGAACGGTTTATAATAATGCATTCAATTTACAAGCAAATAATGGGAAAGTTGCATTAGCAAATTCTGTTACACAGGTAGTATCCCCAACAGATAGTCATGTGTTAGATTTTGTAGGTTATGGTACGGGAAATCTTTCTGAAGGTGCTCCGGCTCCCGCTCCTTCCAATACAACATCTATTGCTAGAATTTCTGGTGATACAAATAATAATTCTGTTGATTTTGTAGAAGGTGCTCCAACCCCACAAAACTCTACCATGGGTGCATTAGCTGTATCTGATGTAAACTTATCAAGAGCTTCAAACTTCGTAAAAAACACTTTCGTTAAAACAAGCGAAATCACTTTCGGATCTGATGTAAAAGATGTTAAAATTTACAATATGTTCGGACAAATTGTAAAGTCGGCATCTGTAAAAGCAGGAGCTTCTGTAAATGTTGCTGATCTAGCTAAAGGAAACTATATTGTTACAGGTACTGTAAACAATCAACCAGTTTCTCAGAAAATCTTGAAAGACTAATTTTAATTAGAATTTTAAAATATTTGAACAGCTTCTCTGAAAAGAGAAGCTGTTTTTTTATTGTCATTGGAAATTTTTTAGAACTAAATTAATACCACCCCCTTCTCGCCGCATTAATAATAGAACCTAAATTCAGTATCAGTGTATATCGTATACGTCTTCCGTAATCTTTAAATGCGGGTTCAAAACCTAACGAAGACTGAATTGGGAAGTATACTTCAAGAAAATCAGGGATAACACGAACTTTTATACCGCTGTCCCAAATGAATTTTGTTGGCTGATTTTTATTTTTATACATTCCGGCATCGGCATACACATGGAAAATTTTCCAAATGCTTGAATCTACATTAAACGAAGTGATCCAGTGATTAACACTTCCCGGAATAAAAGATTTAAACCCTCCATCTGCCAAAATATATTGTTGAGATAAAATTCCTCCAGTTGCACTTTGTCCAAGCAAATTATAAGAAAAAGAATAATCCGAAACTCTGGAAATTCCGTAATTGAAAGTGTTATTTCGGGTTTCATTTCTGGCAAAATATCCGGCAAATAATCTTAGACTCAGCTTTTGCTTTGGAGCAAATTCCCATCGATAAAATCCTTCAGCTGTAATTTTGTTGAAATCTTCCATTCCCTGAGTGCTTATGCTTAAGCTTTTTTCGTGGATCATCTGATTATCAGTATATCCATAACCTAAACTCCAAAGATTGTACTTATCATAATCTTTTCTTGCAATCATCAGTTGATTCAAATCTCTTTCCAAATAATTGTATGAAAAAGCAATTCCGCGGCTTACCGTACTTCTTGGATTTTTTCTAAAATTTAAAGCCGTAAAAAACGAAGCTTTTCGGTAAGCAAGATCATAATCATAATGAAAATACGATCCCGAAACTCCAAAAGTCAAACTTCTGATAATGCTTTCAGCCGGTAAAATAGAGTAGGAGACAGCTCCCGAACCCGTCAGTTTCCCCGTTCCTGAACTGTACATTGGAGTGAATGAGTACAAGAACTTCTGATCAAATAATGATTGATTTTTAAAATTCAAACCAAAAAGAAATTTATCGTATGCATTATTAAAACGAACTCTCGGACTGATATAAATTTCATTGAATTCAGGATTCGGAATATCTTTTATCAGCTTTAATTTGATCTTTTTATTATTTGAAAAAAAACCTTTTGCGTATAAAAAATTATCTCTGTAGTTCGATTCAGGGAAAATATAATCGTCGTTCAGCGTTATTTTGTAAATATCTAAAGCTGGAACGGTAAAAGTTTTTGTCTTTTCGTTTTCTCCTGTTTCTATCCAATAAGATTTTGTTTCGCCTGTTCTTGTTTCTGTTTCCAGTTTTACAGGAATGGCTGTGTCGGTATTTTTTGTGATTTTAATATTTAAAGAATCTTCTTCTTTTCTGATTCTTTTCAATTTAAAATTGACTCTGTTTTTCTGTTTGAAAAAAGCATCCAGATAATTCGTTGTTTTATCTTTTTCAGATAATTCTTTCAGGAAATCTTCAGGCTGGATTTGTTTATCGGTATTTTTAGCAATAAAATCTTTAACAGTTGCATTAAAATTATCATAGCCCATTTTATCGGCAGAATAGCTGAAAAGACTTCCCGTTTCAAAGCTACTGATGGCCATATCATTGAAATTACTCAGACCTGTAAAATTTTCATCAATTTTCTGATCCAGATTTTGAGACATGATATATTGATAGGCCAAACCATAACGATCAATCAATTTTACATTGGAAGCATGAAATAATTTTAACGGTTTTACCCCAAAAATCTTTGTTTCCGGAAGGGAACCAAGAATTTTAGTTTCATTATAAAATTTCTTTAAATATTGCAATTCTAAATAAGATTTTAAACCATTTTTAAACCAATGATTGTCTTCTTTATCAGTAATGACGCTTTCGTCCAGAATTTTTTTAGCAATAATTCCGAAATAATCTAAATCTGTTTTTTCAGCATCCGTAAACATCTGAAATTTAAATTTCCAGAATGTAATATCATTATTTCCGAAAAAATCCTCTTTACCTCTGAATTTATCAGAAATAAAAATCCTTTCCGGAATAAAGCCAATGCGATCTTTAATGAATTTTAAATGTAAAGGAAGATAAAATTCCAGATTTTGTTTTTCCTGAGGTTTCAGATTATAACCAAATTTTATTTCAGTATTAATACCTTCCGAATTAATAATTATGGATGGAAACTGATTGTCGGAAATTAAAAATTCAGGGTCAGAATCTAAATATCCCTTGAAGGAATTCATCTGAATCTGTTGAAGATTACTTTCAATAAAACTGTTTACGGGTATATCAAAATTAACCGTCCAGTACGTGTTGAAGTTTACAGATTCTTCAATATCATAGTAATCTCTTTTGGAAATATTGTCCGGATCAAAATGATCCGGAACAATAAAGAAATATTTTAAGGCTGTATTTTTATCAGATGTGCCATAACCCGTAAATCTTTTATCGGGAAGCTGCATCTGATATTGCAGTTGTAGAATGACTTTTTCACCTGGCTTCAACGGCTGAGAAAGCGGAACAAACAAGTTTTCATCCGAAAAATTGTTAACAGAAATTTCCTGATTGTCTGAACTTTTTACATGAAACTGCAATATTTTTCCCAGCTGTTCAGGTTTTGCAAAATGCAAATCGTTATTTCTGTCCTCAAGTTTTCTGTAAACTAAAGAAGTTCCTCTTTTATTGTATGCCGAAACCCAATTTAAAAGTTTTATGGTATTTAAATCTTTTTCTGAGTGGTTGTAATAGGTGATTTCCTGGTTTACATCCAGCATTTTTCTGTCGGCCGACAATTTGGCTTCAATATAAATACTGTCTTTTTGTGCAGAAACCTGAACAACTCCCCAGAACAAAATAAGGCAAATACTAAACTTTTTCAATTACATGTGATAAAGCGTCAAATATAATTTATTTTGACTAATATCCGTTGAATTTTAACTTAAGTTTTTGTCTTAAAACTACTTTTTCTCCAAAGAACTTAAATAAGCATTCCAACCTTCATTTTTATAAGTAATAGCAGCCTGTTCAGGATTTTCAGATTTGTAAATTCCTCTTCCTACAATGATGAAGTCGGTATGAAGTGTTTTGAAAACGTGCTCTGGCGTGTTATATTGCTGACCTTTTCCGTCTCCTGAATCTGCTAAATTTACACCTGGCGTAAACAATAAAATTTCATCCGGAAGCTGATTTTGAGAAACCCCACCAATTACGTTTGGATGAGATAAAGCTACTTTTAAAGCTTCTTCGCGATAGCTGGTTGTTGTTAAAGTTCCTTTAGAAGACATTCCAATAATGGCAACAACACCTACATTGCTAAAACAATCTAATGATTCAAAACCGCCAATCACCTGAGATGTTACGAAATCTGCCCAATCTGTAATTTTGAAAACTCCGCTCGTAAACTGAAGTTCCTGAGTATTTCCAATGTCGGCAAACTTTCTGTCTTCCATCAATAAAAACTGATGTTTTGAAGCCAACGCTTTTAATGGAGTAATTGTTTTTTCGTATTCAAAATCTGAAATAATATCGATATGCGTTTTTAAAGCAATAATGTGAGGACCTACTTTTTCTGCAAAATCCAACAATTCCTGAGTCGTTGTAACGTCTGCCGAAGCAATAAGGTTTGATTTTTTTTCTAACGCAATTTCTAATAATTTTTTAGAAACAGAGTGTTGAGCTGCATTTAATTTCTGCTCATAAGAACATCTTTGCTTTTCCTCAAACTGAATATGGTTTCCTTTTAAGAAATCCTGAATTCTTTTCACTTCTTCGTCTGTCAGTTGTCCGTCTTCCTGAAGAATAGCACAAACTTCTGAAATATTGAAGAGCGTATGAACTCTGTATCCTTTGCTTTCCAAAAGCTCTTTTCCGCCTTGTTCTCTATCTAGAACTACAACGATATCGGCAACTTTTAAATCTTCCTGTTCAACTTCAGCAATGGTTTCTACTAAAGATTTTCCGGAAGTAATCACGTCTTCTACTAAAAGACAGTTTTGTCCTTTTTGGTAAATTCCTTCAATTAATTTTTTAGTTCCGTAACTTTTAGCTTCTTTTCTTTTAATAATTAATGGAATGTAGCTTTCTAAAGACATTGCCGTCGCCATTGGAAGAGCAGCGTAAGGCACTCCGCAAATCAAATCAAAATTATCCAAAGGAAGCATTTCCAATAAATAATTAGCAAGATTTTTTAAGATTTTAGGATCCGAAGCCAATGGTCTTAAATCTACATAAAACGGACTTTCGATACCGCTTTTTAATGTAAATCTTCCGAATTTAATGATACCTAGTTTGTAGCACTCTAAAAAGAATTCTTTTTTACTTTCCATTATTTTTTATTAGATGTTGCAAATTTAAGGATTTGCGGTTAAAAGTCAATTGTGAATTTGTTTCGGATTAATTTAAATAAAGTATATAAAAAAACCACCCTGTTTAAAAGATGGTTTCTCATTTATTTTACAATTTCTGCGTCGATTACTTTAGTGATTCCCGAATCATACTTTCGTTCGGCTTCCCAAAGTAAGAATTTATCCACTTCTTTGATTAGTTTTGGAATTACCAGTGATAAAACTGCCAAATCATCCAAAACACCCACTACCGGAATCGCCACTTCAGGAATAAGATCGATAGGCGAAAGCACATATACAATACCTAAAAGCGGTAAAATAATGTCCATAGATTTTACAGGATACAAACCTTTTCTCCAAGATTTTATCATTCTGAAAATATCCGGAATTTTTCTCATAAAGCCTTTATGACTTATGGCTTCTTTTGCTACGTGTAATTTTGAATATTTCATTTTGTGTTTAGTTTTAAAATATTTTTTTTAACTGTATAAATTTCGCAAATTCTGTACCAAGTAATTATAAATTTAAGTTAAATAATTATTTAATAATATTGTCAATGAACTGATGCACAGTCTCTGTATTCCAATCTTTGTAGGCATCTTCCTTAATCATGATTCTTCCTGTTTTATCCAAAAGGAAAGTCGTGGGGAACGCTTTTGGCAACAGTTTTTCAGAGATCGGACTTTGGGCGATGTATACAGGAACATTGTAATTATTATCTTTCAGGAATTTTCTTACCGCATCTTCCTGATCATTCATGGCGATCAAAACAAAGTCTACATGGTCTTTTCTTGTGTCATACAATTTCTGGATCGTAGGCCATTCTTTTCTGCACGGAGGGCACCAAGTTCCCCAAAAATTAAGAAAGACAGGCTTGTTTTTAAATGTTTTTAGATTAGTGCTCGGAACATTGATTCCCTTTAATTCTATATCATAATCGTCTTCGCCAATATGTACCGCATTTTCAATAGTGGCAACCGGAAAAAAGGTGTCTTTCAACATAGTTCTTACTCCGGGAATAAATGCAATTCCTCCGATAATAACGATTAATACGAGATAAATTATATTTTTTTTCATTTTTACTTTTAATAAAAATTGTTTGTTTGAGATCCTTCGACTCCGCTCAGGATGGCACTGACTAATTATATCGCTTAAAAATAACAATTAGTATTAGCAATGTCATCCTGAGCGAAGTCGAAGGATTTTTATTTTAAATTAAAGCAATTCTAAAATTTCCTGAACAGCATCTTTTCCTCTATTTTTTGCATAATAAATTTGAAGATCATTATAGAAATTATCTTTCGGATAACCTTCAGGATCTGCTTTATGTTTCATCAACAATTCTTTTCCGTATTGAGGACGCGGGCCCCAAGAATTTTTTACATTAAAATCTTTATCCAGGATAATAACTTTCGGAATAGATTCTGTTCCGTTGGTTTGAAATTGGTTGATTAAACTTTTATCGCTGTCTCTAAGGAAAATTTTAACCTCATTTTTACCTTCAAAAAATTTAACCAAAGCAGGAACAGTAGAGCTTGCATCACCACACCAAACTTCAGAAATAATTAAAATTTTTCCATCGAAATTTTTAGCGGCAAGTTCCTGCAACTGCTCTTCATTTGGGATAAATTTTTTCAAAGTTCTGTCGATTCTCTGAAGTCCCAGTTCGTAATATTGTTTATAATCAATTTCCTGTTGTGTAGCAGGATTTTCAAGTCTTTGTTTTCCGATTTCAAGATATTCCTCGAAAGAAATTCCTTTATCCCAGTAATTTTTCATCTTTATATTTGATTAAAAATTATTAATATTTCTTGTCTTATTAATTAAAAATAAATCTGCCAGTACAAACGCTGCCAAACTTTCAACCACAGGCACTGCTCTCGGAACAACACAAGGGTCGTGACGGCCTTTTCCTTCCACAATCACAGGATTTCCATCTTTATCGATGCTTTCCTGAGGTCTGATAATCGTAGCCACAGGTTTGAAAGCAACACGGAAATAAATATCCATTCCGTTGGAAATTCCTCCCTGAATACCTCCTGAAAGATTAGATTTAGTCGTAAAATCTTCGTTGAAAAGATCATTATGTTCTTTTCCTGTCATTTTTGCACCACAGAATCCGCTTCCATATTCAAAACCTTTTGCAGCATTAATGTTAAGCATTGCTTTTGCCAATTCAGCCTGAAGTTTAGAGAAAACAGGTTCACCAATTCCCACAGGAACGTTTTTAATCACGCAGGTAACGGTTCCTCCAATCGTGTTTCCTTCTTTTTTGATCTCTTTGATTCTCGCGATCATCTTCTCTGCAGTTTCTGCATCCGGACAACGAACTTCATTGCTTTCCGTTTGAGAAAAATCTAAAGCTTGATACGGTTTTTCACAGAAAATATCGCCTACAGAAGAGACATAAGCGTTGATTTCAATATTTGATAAGAGCTGTTTCGCCAAAGCGCCTGCCACTACCCAATTAATAGTTTCTCTTGCCGAAGATTTTCCTCCACCACGATAATCTCTGATCCCAAATTTCTGATCGTACGTAAAATCGGCATGACTTGGACGATAAGAATTCGCGATGTGATCATAATCTTTTGATTTTTGATTTTCGTTTTCGATGATAAAACCAATTGGGGTTCCCGTAGTTTTTCCGTCAAAAATTCCCGAAAGAAATTTTACCGTGTCACTTTCTTTTCGTTGTGTCACGATAGCGGATTGTCCTGGTTTTCTGCGATCTAATTCATACTGAACTTTATCGAGATCAACCGCCAAACCTGCCGGAAAATTATTGATGATTCCACCATAAGCCACACCGTGACTTTCCCCAAATGTTGTAAGACTGAGAAGATTACCTAAAGTATTGAACATAATACAAAATTACCGTTTTTTCTTCAGATAATAAAGTTTCAGGATTTGTTCTATTTATAGTTGTTTTTGATATTATTGATAACTTTTTCCGCTTCTTTCTTCTCTTTTGGTGTTAAATTTTTCCAGATAAATCCTTTTTGAATATTATTTTCATCAATTAATTGTGGAAAAATATTTGCCTTTACATCATCAAAAATAAAACTGGTGGATATGGCGGGAAGTTTTGTATCAAAATTATAAGGATAATTATTTGATATATTGAATTTTAAATTACCAACGTTGAAAGAATTGTATTGATTGTATTCGTAAGTTGACGGTTTGTAAAGTTGTTCTTTATTGAATTTTGCCATGTAATTTCCCAGTCTAAAACTCGGAACCAACTTTTGAACAATGTTCGGAAATGATAAAAACAGAACGAAAAATATACTTAAACCTGAAAATAGTATAATTGATTTTTTCTGATTGATAAGATTAAAAAACATAACAAAAATAATCACGAAAAATACATCAATAAAAAATCTGTATTGTGCTGAAAATAATAAAACTAAAATACTTTTTATAATAATTGAAATACAAATTAGCGTAGGGATTTTATTTTTTTTAATGAATGTAAAAATGATAAAAATTAAAAGGCTGAGAATAAATAAAATATTGATCTTTGATTTGATTCCGTGTAAGAAAAGCCAGTTTTTAATATAATCAAAATCTGAAAACTGCTGAATTTTCGAATAAGAATACTGCATATCATACGTTTTCAAAACAGCATACTGCGAAGATATTTTCAACACTTCAGGATTGGGTTTCCAGGATATTCCTAAATCTCCAATTGCAACGGGGAAAATGGGATAGCCAAAAGTCCATATATTTTTAAGGAAGAATAAAATTAAAATCAAACTTCCCGGAATTAGATTTTTAACATTCAATTTAATAATAAAAATAGAGTAGAGGAAGCTCAATATCGGAAGCCAGATCATCGTTGGTTTGATGGCATAAACAAAAACTGAAAATGCAAAGAGGAAATTTACATTTTTGTTTCCTTTTAAAATTTCATTTAAAATAATTAGTGAAAAAACAATTACGGGTAAATCAGGACTTGGCGATTGTGAGAAAAGTAATAATATCGGAATAAAGCATAGTTGAATCCAGCTTTTCTTTTCTATTACATATATGGTATAAATGATTAATAAAATACCATTCATCCGTAAAAAAGGATCTGAAAAATGTGAAAATCCGGTCTGAAAAATATGCCAGATCGACATTTGCCCAAGTGTAAGATCTAAGTTTGAAATTCCTTTTACCATTCCAAATTCTCTCAACCATTTTATCGTGGGAACGTAATATCCGAAATAATCTAATATATAAGGATGAAATGAAGAACAGAATAAAATGATTAATGAAACTGTACTCAATAATAAAATTTCTTTCTTCGAGAATTGATAAAAGTCTTTATATAATTTATAGTAGAAAAAGGAAAATAATCCTATTGATAAAGTAATTATTTCAGTATAAAAATCAATAGCTCCGAAAAATGCTTTGATTGTTAATAATAAGCTTGTACCTAATATTCCGATTAAAATATTTCTTGAAATACTTTTCTCCTCAGAAAAAAATATGAAAATTTTCCCCAATCCCATTAAGGTCGGAATGATGAGAATGGTGGAAAGAAATAGTAACAGCATAAAAAAGATTGCCTAAAAATAAGCAATCTTTTATAGTTATCGTGAAAATAATATATTATTTAGGCTGTACTCTTCCGTCTTTTCTGTCGCCGGCTCTACCAATGGTATAACCTGTGGCACCACCAACAACACCGCCGATCACAGCACCAAGACCTCTGTTTTTCTTAGCAATAATAGCTCCTGCAGCGGCTCCACCTACTGTACCAATAATCGTACCTTTCGCGGCTTTACTCATTCCTTTTTTCTTGGTTGTGCCTTGGGAAGAGCTGCTTCCGTTATCGGCATAATTACCATTTGAACTTGAAGAATTTCTATCTCTGTATATCGTTTTCGTTTCTCTTATCACTTGTGGTTTAGCATTGCTCGCAGCCGCTTCCTTCGCCTTTTTAGCTTCAACAACGCTGTCTGCTTTTTTCTGAGCTTCATAAGCCATTTTTTCTTTTTCAATGGCTAGTTTCTGTTTCTCAATTTCAAGCTGTCTCATTTGGAACTCCATTTTCTGTTGCTCCAAAGATCTTTCCGCCACCTGATCATCTTTTTTACAGGCTGTCATTAAAAATATTGACAAAAATCCTGTTAACACTAAACGTTTCATAATTCAAATTTTTAGAAGTGAATTAAAAGTCTTGATGACATTTAATTGTGTAAGTATTTTCAATTATAAAGCCAAAACAGAGTTAACTAATGTTAAAAAATTAAAAATTATCTTAAAATGTGTTTTTGATTTTATGTATTGAATATGATATATTATTTATATTGAATTATTTGAAACGATTATAGTTTATATTTTGTTGATTTTTAATTTACAGAGTTGTTTACCATAATAACTTAAAATTTGAATCAATTTTAAAAGAATTGAGAATGTAACATTGAGTTAATCCGGAATTTTCTTTTAATTCATATAAAATTTCTACTTTTGAATTAACCAAATTACATTATTATGAATATTTCAATCATTAAAAGCCTTGCAATAGTAGGGTTTGCGACAGTGTTGACTTCTTTTACGACGACAGATGTTGTGAAAAACGGAAATCTGATCTCGAAAGAAGCAAGCGCATCAAAAACCTATAAAATCAGATACGGTCTTTTGACAAAAAGTGGAACTAAGGTTCTTTCCGGAAATTATGATGTTGGAAGTTTTGTTGCTACCAATACCACAACTGGTGAGACTTTCGACACCTATTACGGTGGTGGTTTTCAATTGTTGCCTGCTTATTCAGAAGGTCTTCCTGAAGGAACGTATGAATTTTATGCCATGCAAGGACAAGGCGGTTGGGTAGGATATGGGTCGGTAACTTCTACGGTGTCAGATGCTCAGGTGGATACTGATGGATATGTAACAATTTATATCCCGATTGCTTGGGAAGAATAGTTTTTCTTTGTTTGATTTATAACTTCCTGTGTTTCTCTACTTAATGAGAAAATTTTTAATCTTCATAAATATTTAATAGTTTTTTATTCACATTTACAAGAAATAAATTGTAAATTTATTCTCCCATTTTATCTAATGCTATTTTTACTATGGAGATTGAAGACTATTCATTTATTATGAAATTTGCTTGTATGCTGATTTCAATCCTGCTGGTTCTTTTAGGCTATTATCAGCTTCTTAAAAGAAAAAATTTTAGGAATGGTTTTCGAACGTACGGTTTTGATATTCCCTATTGGAAAAGGTATAAAAGAGATCGCAGGTAGTATTTACACAAACACAAAATTTACTTTAAAAGACAATTATTAATTTAATTGTCTTTTTTTATGAAAATATTTCATTGAATTATGATTTATGATTCCAATCATAAATTGATTATGGTTTTAAAATTATATTTGTGTGAGAATTAATTGATAGGTATTAATTTATCTAATTAATAATTTTTTTTCATCATTTGTGTTTTTAACCTCCTTCGGGAGGTTTTTTTGTTTTATGACCCGAATCATAAAAATAAAAATGGATATATGATTAAATTTGAATATACTTGAACACAAAGTCCTTATATATGTCACACCTTTACTTTTGAAATTCCCTGTTGAAGGGAATTTTTATTTATTAAACAATAAGGTATAATGACTTACATAATAATATCAAATAAAAAATAACTGGAAAAATCTGTTTATTAAGAAAAAATATCTATATTTGTCCCGAAAATTTTTTTTTCATCATTTGTGTTTTTACCTCTCATATCATATGGGAGGTTTTGTTTTTTTTCAAAAGTTTCAAACTTAACTATTCCACTAAAATTATTACATAGCTTCATAATCGGATTTATTTTATTTTTCCTGAAGTTTCCAATCTATCCCACTATAGTTTTGATAAAAAAGAAAGGCCCGGAAATTTTCCGAGCCTTTACTAATTATTTAGATATGATAATTATTCTTTGATGAACTTTTTCTGAGCCGTACCTTTCACATCTTCGATGTCTATTACGTACACTCCGTTTATCAATTTACTTACATCAATCTTGTTGTTCAAAATCACTCCTGTTGAGATCACCTGCCCGCCCGCATTGTAAAGTTTATAATTAGCTCTTGGGCTAATGTTTTTAACATTCAATATCGTGCTTACCGGGTTTGGATAAATTAAAATATCCGTTTGGTTTGTTGGGTTAGCAATCGGGTTTTTAGTAATTCTCACGGTGTAATCTTCAACTTCTCCATCCTGGAAATTTGTACAGTTTACAGGGATTCCGCCTTTCTGCATTGCTACTCTCATTACTACATATTTATAGTCTGTTAAGCTTACAAAAGCATCTGCCGGAACATTGAATGTACCTGTTACTTTTTCATTTTGATCTAAACCTGCCACGAAGATTCTTTCGTTAATATCGAAAGTTCCGCTTCTGTCGAAATCAATCCAAACTGCAATTCCTGCATCGTTGTTTGTTCCTGAAAGTTTTTTAGAAATTGAAATTTCGTTTCCTGTAGAACCTTGAATCAATTCAATGAATTTCTTTGGATCACCAGTATAATCTGAATAAGTGGAACCTGTTGTCTCATTAATCATTTCCGGCTTGCCATTTGGCTTCACTGTTACATTTGAAATGTAATTCGCTGTTCCGTTTGCAGACTGCATTTGGCAGTAAACAACTGTTGGCGTAGTGAAGAAGTATGGAGGTGTATATGTACCCGGAGTTCCGCTACATACATTTACAACCTGCATTTCATATTTCGTTAATTCTATTAATCCTGTTAATACAACTGTGTTTGTATTTGAAGGAATATTCGTCCAGCTCGGAATACCTACTTTTCTATATCTCACGATATAACTTGCTCCCGGGAAAGGATCCCAAGTTACAGCTGCTGTAGTAGGAGTAATGTTTGTGATGGTAAGTCCCGGAGGAGGTAAGTCACAAATTCTTTCAGTTATAAATACTTTAGGATTAGACCAAGGATTTGGAGTAGTTTCTCCCACACACTGATTGGCAATCTGAACCTCATAAGATGTATAAGGAATTAAACTTGTAAGTGCGTAAGAGTTGGCAGGTGCATTTGGTAATGCAATATCTGCGCTCCATCCTGTAGCTCCACTTCCTACAATTCTGTATCTCATAATATACGTAGCATTAGGAACCACTGGTGCCCAAGTTACCGTAGCTGAATAAGCTGTGATATTAGAGATTGTAATGCTTGGTGGAGTAGGATCACATCTTGTAGAGAATGATGTTGTAGGAGAGAATGTTCCTACCGTAGCTCCACAAACTGTTGCGATTTCTACATCATAAATCGTTGCAGGATCTAAGTTTGTAATCGTTAAAGGAATGTTTGCTAATTGCGTTGAAGCATAAGCTGTTTCCCAAGCTCCAGCTGGTGGCCCTTGTTTTCTGTATCTTACCTGATAAGTTACGTTTGCTACTGCCGTCCAGTTTACTACTGCTGAATTGTGAGTAATTGTTGTAAATGTAGGCGCAGCCGGAACCACTGTAGAACATGGTCTTAATCTTACTGCATAATCTTCAACCTCACCGTTTGCTACAGGAGTTTGGCACATTACCGGAGCACTTGTACGTCTTAATACAACTCTCATAGTAGTTGTTAAAGGTCCGTTGTATGCACTTGCTGGAACATCAAAATACGCTGCAACTGGAGTTGTAGTACTTGCTGCTGAGTTCAAAACAAGTTCTGAAGCTTCAAAAGTACCGTTTCTGTTAAAGTCAATCCAAACAGATACTGCATCACTTTGTGTAGTTCCTGTCCAACCTTTACCAACAGAAACTTGGTTTCCTATTGATCCAATATCAAGGTTGATTAAAGTAGCCGGAGTAGTATAGCTTGTATAGTTATTCTGAACCGTAGTGTTGCTCATTGGTAAGAATCCTACGTTGGCAGAAGTTACCGTAACATTAGCAATATGATCATTCGTTCCATTACCTGTCATTGTACAGTAAGTTAATGGAGGTGTTGTAAATACTGTAGAAGTAGAATAAGCACCTGTAGAACCACTACATGTTGTAGAAATCTGAACTTGGTAAGTCGTCTGCTCTGTTAAACCTGGAATGGTAATGCTGTTTCCTGGAGAAACTACAGTTCCTGCTGCTGTCCAGGCAGTTGTACCCTGAACTCTATATCTGATGTTGTAAGTAGCTCCTAATGCAGGTGTCCAAGTCACAGTAGCTGTAGAAGCTGTAACTGCACCCATCGCAATGTTGCTTGGCGGGTTTGTGGTACACGCTAATAAAGGTTCTCCTTTAAACTGAATTCTAGGAATGTCAGAATATCTGCTGCTTGCCGTTGGCGGGCTTGCAGGATCTGGATTGGTTCCATCTGCATAATAAAGAATACCTCTGTTTGCGCCAGCTGTGTAACCTCCCCAACTTGCTGCTGAACCAGAATATCCTGTTGAATTTTCGTCAACTGCAACAACAATATTGCTGTTCCCATCCCAAATAAATGGTGATGCTAAAGGAATTTCAACCCAAGTACCTGCAGTCATATTAGGTAATGTTCCTGAATAAACTTGCGTTAAACCTGAAAGCGGAACCCAGCTTGTAGTTGTTGCGAAGTTAGCTTGCGTTGTTTGTCCTAAATAAACCACCCATTCATTATAATTTGCTTGAGGTGTTTGAGGTGTAGCTACATAAAATCTGATCGCTGTAATAAAGTTGTTGTTTCCAACAGCATTTGTAAGTTCAGCTTTTGTATAGATTTGTTGAGAATAGTTATATCCGTAGTAAGAATATACAGGAAGATAAGTTGTAACCCCTGTTCCTGTACCAATTTGCCCTGTTGTAAAGGCAGGCCCAGGCATCCAAAGACTCTTATCAGACCCTGAACAAACAGAACGCACCCACCAATAGTAAGTAGTATAAGCTGTTAAACCACTAGGGTTTGCTGTAGTTCCTGCATTGGCAGTACCTACTGTTGCAGCTGTTGGTGCCGTGTTTGTTGTAGAAAGATAATATTCGTATCCGTTTCCTGGTGCCGGAGATGGGCCAGTCCAAGATAAAGATGCTCCGTTTGGAGTTTGAGAATTTACTGTAAGCGCTGTAGGCACATTACAAGTTGGAATATATAAATTCACATTATCCACCGCAATCGGAGGCTGTGTTCCGCCACTTCCATCATTTCTCCACTGGAATACCAAACGCATGGTAGTTCCTGCGAAGCTACTGATGTTAAGCGTTGGGTTCATATAATTTTGCCAAGAACCTTGTAAGTTGATATAATCTGCACCTACATGAATTCTTCCACCTCCTGTTGTAATTAATGTACCTGCAGTTGGTGTATAAGTAGTCGGAACCAACCATACTTTTAAATAGTCATAAGTACTTTCTCCTTGTCCTTTCCAGTCGTAAGAGAAGATAGCTGTTGTTGCTCCTGCAGGAATTGTAATATCTCTGTAGGCATGTACTGTAGCTTCACTTGTTATCGTATAAGCATTAGCCGTTCCGTTATTATTTGAAATATAAAGAGAACCTCCGGTGTTACCCGTTGCCGTTCCGTAATTCCATTTGTTTGTATAAGTTCCGTTTGTAAATCCAAAATCATTACTTGTTGTAAAGTCTTGTGAATAAGGTAATGGAGCAGGAATCTGTGTTGTGCTGAAGTTTCCTCCCGAAAGCCAAACACTCTTGTCTGTTGCACTACAAACTGAACGTACCCACCAATAGTAAGTTGTACTTGGTGTTAACGAAGGTAAAACTGCCGATGTTGCGGGAGCTGCTGTTCCTGTCGTAGCTGCTGTAGGCGCAGTATTCGTTGTAGATAAATAATACTCGTATCCGTTTCCTGGTGCTGTTGTTGGTGCTGTCCAACCAATCGTTGCAGTGTTAGGTCCAATTGCAGAAGTTGCTGGTGCAGAAGGCTGGAAACAAGTTGGAATTAATAATGAAATATTATCCACTGCTGCCGGCGGCTGCGTTCCAAATAAGTCGTCATTCGTCCATTCGTAAACAAGACGCATCGTATTTCCTGCAAAAGTACTTACGTTTAGAGCGTAATTTGTATACGATTGCCAAGTCGTCACCTGATTGAAGTATCCTCCAACCTGAATTCTTCCACCACCTGAAGTAATAGCAGTACCTGCAGTTGGAGTATAAGTGCTTGGAACCATCCAAACTCTTAAATAATCGTATGTACTTTCACCATTGGCTTTCCAATCAAACATAAAGGTAGCCAAAGTAGATCCCGCCGGAATTGTAAAATCTTTGTATGCATGAGATACAGATGTACTACCTGTAGAATATGCATTCGCAGTTCCGCCGTTGTTCGTAATGTAAATAGAACCACCAGGGTTACCGGCTACGGTACCATAGTACCAAACATTGGTTTGCGTTCCGTTTACAAAAGTAAAGTCGTTGGCTGTAGAAAAGTCCTGACTGTACGGTAATGATGTGGCCTGACCATAGGCATTGGGGACGAGTCCAATGTCAAGAAGGCACAGAAGAAGTACTAAAATAGTAGAGAGTTTCTTCATAAGTTGTTGTTGTTATTTATATTAATCTTACAAATTTAAATCGTTTTTTACTTATTTTTAGTATACGTGGCGAGGTTTTTTTTGTAAAATTTATAAATCTTTCTGGTTGAAAATTATTGAAACTGTTATCTAAAAGCGGGATTAACATTAATTTTTTAAGTCTAATATTTGTGAGAATTTAAACAAACGCTTAATCGGTAATTTATTTCTGTTGTTTAATGATTTTATATTCAGTGTTTTATAGCTTGTTTGGACTAAACAGGTATCTATTTCTTATAAATGATTCCCGAAATTGGGATTGAAGAATTATGATAAAAACAGCTTGTATTTTACTATATTTTCAATTGAAATAATATTGATATATTTTGTTTTCTTTCAATAAAAATCATAAAATACGCTTAATCATTTCTAATCATTCAAATTTATTTAGTCTCGAAAAATTGCCGTTGTGATAAATCAGGTTCACTTATTAAGATAAATTGTATCGTCAAAGAAATAGATAGAATTATGTACTGCCCAAGAATTTTTTAGTTTGAAAACTGATTTCAAAGGTTAATTTTTTATTAAAAATATTTAAAATTTATTAAAATATTCTTAAAGTGGGAATTTGAAATAAAATTGGCACAATTTTTCAATGTAGTTATGTAACTCATGTTTAATTTGAGTTTTCATGGTTATTAGTTTTTATCCTCAGAGAAGTCTGAGGATTTTTTTTGTTTTTAATAGTCGAAATCAAATAAGTAATTGTATCTGCTGTTTTCTACCTCTGAAATAAAGTTATAATAATCCGGGAAAATTTGCCCCCTTACATCTTTTACATAGAAAATTTTTCTTTCTGTATCAAAATTAAATTCAATCTTTTTAAAAGCATTTTTTCCGATGTTCATTAGGAAATGATAGATGTTTAAAATGTGTAAATTGTCTTTTTTTAGATAGCTGCCACTGTTTTTACAGATTTTAATACTTGTGGTTTCAATAGTTATAATCGTCATATTAATAATTTTGTGTGCGATAAAATTATTAATATGCTAAACTTTATATTATGATTTAAAGCATAGTATTCACTAATTAGGGTTTTTTTTCGTATATTTGCAATGTCTCTTACTAAGAGACGTTTTTTTTCATCATTTGTGTTTTTATGACCTCCTGTTCTCAGGAGGTTGTTTTGTTTGTGTACTTTTCTTATTTTGATTTAAAAAATTATATAAAAAAATATTTGTAGATAAAAAATACCACAAAAATTCATTTTTACATGAATATAACCTTGACTGGCATAGTGGTTGAATATGATAGAACAACACTTTATTATAATATCTTTCAAATTTTAATCCTTGGCTTCGGTTGAGGATTTTGTGTAATAATCACTATAAAAAACGTCATTAAATTGTGCTTTAAGAAAATATAGAAAAATTGTTATACTTTTGAAAGGGCCTGATAAAATCCTTTATCTGTAACCACAATTCCTACTTTTGCGCGCCATCCTTGAAGGATGTATTCGTTAACTTCTTGTTCTAAAGAATCTAAAAATAAGTTGTGTAATACTTTGTAATTCATAATATTGTTATTAGATCTTCCTAAATATACAAAAAGTGATCGAATTTAAAATTGTGCTAATGAATGGTCAGGAATAATCAACAAAAAACCTCCAATCATAAGATTAGAGGTTTCTGAGGTGCCTAGCGGATTCGAACCGCTGTAGATGGTGTTGCAGACCACTGCCTAGCCGCTCGGCCAAAGCACCGTTTTTACCATTTTTGAGGTGTGCAAATATAGTAAAATTCTTTATTCAACCAAATTTTTTTAAGCAATTTCTTTAGTACCCAAGCTGTCGATTTCACTTTTTATCTGAATTTCAGCTTCATAATTTTTAATATTAATCACGTTGGTGTCGCTCCAGTTGTCGTGCCAACCATTGCCTCCTCCTAAAAATGAAATAGCATCAAACGGTACAACTCTAGATAAACACCTATAAAGTATTTGCTGTCTTGTTGGTTTTTCACCATCTATGCTAATTACTTTTGTATTAGTAACGAGCTTCCCAAGAGATCGACCGTCGGTTAAGCTTTCCCACAAATAATAATAAATTAATATGACAAAACTTCCGCTGAGGTATTCCCATAAAAATCCTCCGTTATTATAAAAGTAAAAGAAATTAATAGAAGTCATATTATAAAGTAGAATACTTGCAGTTGATAAAATGAGGTTGATAACAGATATTGCAATGATGTCTATTAGATAATTGGCAAATCTACTGCCTTTTGACGCTTGATTGTTGTGAACAATTTTTAAATATTTTCTCATGTTGTTATTAGTTTTAAGTTTTTACATTCCGTTTAATAATAATTTTAAAGAAGCATTAGTATCAATCACAGCAGTGATTCCTGTTGAGGTTAAAAGTATTTTAGAGGGCTTTAAATTGAAAACTCTGCCGTTCATTTTTAACCCTTTATAATATTCTTTGTTAAATGCATCTTCAATACTTTTTTTAGCATTTTCTTCTAATTCCTGAGTCGGAATTCCGTATTCCTGCTCAATCATTTTTACAATTTTCCCCTGAAACAAAACCGAAGCCGTTTTATGCAAAATATTCATCGTTTTCAGCTTGAATTTTGTATTCGACAACACAATTTTCCTTTTCATTTCATCATATATCGGAATTCCCGAAATAATCGCGGTTCCTTTAATATAACCTTCTGTTTGGGCTTCAATCATAATTTTATCATCAATTCCGTAGACGCGAATATCCGTTATTTTTACCTTTGAGTTCTGAATATCAAACTCTTTATTCAAAAAAGTCTGCCTTGCAATATTGCTAGCTGCTGTAAAAGGAATATTCGCCGTAGTTTGAAGCGAAAACTGATCTGCCAAATTCTGTGAAAAATTAAAATTAGCCGCAGAATTTATTGTTGGAGAAGCTGCTGGTTTCGCTCCTGTAAAGGTTTCAGAGTATACGTCAATTCCTAAGTTGGTATTGATCTGATTTCCATAAAATTTCAATGGTGTAATATTGACAGCAATCGGCGTCACTTTCAGCCACGTATTATATTCTTCCGAAATATTGAACGGTTGTGAAAAAACATTCCATGCCATCACCGCATATTTTTGAAAATTAAGCTGTGTCGCCATTTGCTGATCAATGGTCTGGCTAAATTTCACCTGCTGTTCCTTCAAACTTTTTTCCACCAAAGAAGTAATCGGAATCTGAATTCTCCCGAAATCAAGCACCGGCTTGGTCACCCATCTGAAACCGTTGGGTTGCGTTTTAGTGGTAATCGTCCAGTTGTTTTTAAAATTTAAGGTCGTATTGAAAGACATCACCGTTTCAAACGTTGTATTCTGATAGCTGTAAACGCCCAACGTTCCTATGCCTTTTTCTGCCCAGATCTTCAGCGGAACTTCGATTAATAAATTATTATTCGTTCCTCCCACAAGACGTATAGCTCGGGTTTTCCAGACTTTTACTTTAAACTGATCGTTATTATTATCGGTATAAGAATCGTCCTGATAAATGAGATCGCCCACCGAAGCGTTGATCATATTGCTGATCTCCAAAAGAGGAATGGTCACCGGCATTGTAATGCTGGATTTTATCTTCGGAAAATTATACGGATTTGGCTGCGTACTTACACTTGTTTGCCCGAAAACACAGGCAAAAGTAAATAGAAATAATATTTTGATGAATTTCAAGTCTTTATGTTTTAATAAGCGAAAGTAATAATAATTTTAATTTTCAGGCTTAAAACTTTGTTCAAGTTCAACGCTGGCTCCTTTCATTTCTCCTTTCATCGGAGGGGAGGTTTTGGTTATTTTTAATTTAATATAATCAATCTGCGAAAATTTTTCATGAATTTTAGAAATGATTCTTCCAGCAACATGTTCTAGTAATTTAGATTTTATTTTCATTTCATCATGAATAATATCGTTGATGTCTGCATAGCTGATGGTGTCATTCAAATCATCAGATTCTGCGGCTTTCCACAGATCGGTGTGAAGTTCCACATTCAGAATATAATAGGTTCCGATAATATTTTCTTCAGGCAGAACTCCGTGATAAGCATATATTTTTACGTCTTCAAGATAAATCTTGCTCATATTTTTCTAATTTTTATTAAGCAAAAATCGTTTTAATTCTTCAAAATCGGGAGCTATTTCTGTACTTTTTTTATCTTTTTTCATTAAATCTTGTAATGATTCAGGTAACTCAATTTTAATATTGGTCGCTTTTTCTACGGCATCAGGAAATTTTACAGGATGCGCGGTTTCCAAAATAAATCCTTTTTTATTTGGATTTTCCGTTAAATATTTTTCCAAGGCTGCATAAGCAACGGCTCCGTGAGGTTCCAATAAATAATTATCTTTTTCATAAACCTCACGAATTATGTGTAAAGTTTCCTCATTATTAATAGAATAACCAGAAATTGTATGTTGCAAATTTTGAAATTCATTTTCAAAAAGCTCCAGAATTCTCACAAAATTACTCGGATTGCCAACATCCATCGCATTCGAAAGGGTAGCAATCGTTTCTTTAGGTTCTAATTTTTGAGTTTTTAAATACTGAGGAATCATATCATTTTCATTACAGGCAGCAATAAAATGTTCAGCAGGAAGTCCTCTGAAATGTGCTAAAATTCCTGCACAAATATTCCCGAAATTCCCACTTGGAACACAAATCACAGGATTTTCTTTTTCCAATTTCTGCCATTGTTTTAAAGCCAACAAATAATAAATCTGCTGAGGAAGCCATCTTGCCACATTAATAGAATTCGCCGAAGTCAAGAATAAAGTTGAATTGATTTCGTCATCTGCAAAAGCCTGTTTTACTAAATTTTGACAATCATCAAAACTGCCGCCAACTTCCAAAGCAAAAATATTTTCACCCAAAGCGGTCAATTGTTTTTCCTGAACTTCACTCACCCGATTTTTAGGATAAAGAATAATAACATTAATGTTTTCTGTATTGTAAAAACCATTAGCAACCGCACCTCCTGTATCGCCGGAAGTGGCAACCAATACCGTTACTTTTTTATTTTCATCTTTTAAAAAATAAGAAAGACAGCGACTCATGAATCTTGCACCAACATCTTTAAAAGCCAAAGTCGGTCCATGAAAAAGTTCTAAAGAATAGATATTTTCATTGATTTTTTTCAAAGGAATTTCAAAGTTGATGGTTTCTGAAACGATTTGCTTTAAAACATCAAGCGGAATTTCGTCTCCCACAAAATCTTTCATACATCGAAAAGCAATTTCTTCATCGGAATATTGATCTAAATTTTCAATAAAATCTGTATCAAATTGTGAAATATATTCAGGAAAAAATAGCCCTTTTTCTTTTCCTTGACCTTTTATAGTTGCAGTTTTGAAATCAACAACTTCTTCTTTATCTTTTAAATTATAGTATTTCATTGGGTTATATTTTGTGAATAATTTTTTTAACATTAAGACTTTATAAGGATTTAAGATTAATTAAGGAAACATCTTTGATGTTTTTTAGCGAAATGCTTATTATTTGACGAAGTCAAATTCCTTAAAAAACTCTTTTTAAGTTTGTAAATTTCTAAACTTCTTAATGTTTAAATGAATTAAGTATAGAATTAATCTTCAATAACTTTGATTCCTGACGGATTTATTTTTGAAACATACACAAAGCTTTCAATGTTGATTTCATCATAAGCAGATTTCATCATTTTAGCAATATTCTGTGCAGTTTCTTCTTTTTCAGATAACATAAAAATAGATGGCCCCGAACCCGAAATTCCGCCTCCTAATGCTCCCAATTCCAAGCTTTTTTCTTTGACTTCATTAAATTTCGGAATCAAAATACTTCGGACAGGCTCTATAATCACGTCATTTAAACTTCTGCCAATCAATCCAAAATCATTTTTCTGAATTCCGGCTACCAATCCGGCAATGTTTCCCCATTGTTCTATCGCATCCTTTAACAGTAGAGTTTTCTTTAAAATCTGTCTTGCATCAGAAGTTTTTACCTCAACCTGCGGATGAACTGCTGTCACCCATAAATCAGGAGAATTCAAAGGAATAATATTAATAGGATCGGAAGATTTAACTAAAGTTATTCCACCATAGATGCAGGGCGCAATATTATCCGCATGTTTAACTCCTGAAGCTAATTCTTCTCCAAACATTGCGAAATAAACCAATTCTTCTTTAGATAAAATATTGCCTAATAATTCATTAGCCCCAACTGCTGTTCCGGCTGCACTTGCTGCACTCGAACCCAATCCGCTTCCGGGTTTTATTTTCTTATTAATAATGACTTCAAAACCATTTTTCAAATTTAAATGCTCCTGAATTTTCATTAATACAACTCCGGCAACATTTTGTGATGGTTCTTCCGGCAATCCGAAACCGTCTGTATGTTTGATGATAATTTCTGGGGTTTCTAATAGTCTCAACTCCATTTCATCATAAGGTTCATGAATGGCCATTCCCAAAATATCGAATCCACAAACCAAATTGGCGACGGTTGCCGGAACTTGTAATTTTATTTTTTTCATAATTAAAATTTTAAACTGACCGAACAATATCTGCGAAAACTCCACTTGCCGTAACTTCTGCACCGGCACCGGCTCCTTTTACTACCAATGGTTGTTCAGAATATCGCAAGGTTTTAAAAATAACAATATTGTCTTTTCCATACAGATGATAAAGATCGCTTTCAGGAGCAATATGATGTAAACCGACTTTAGCTTTTCCTTCATTAAATTCAGCAACATATTTTAAAATTTTTCCATCCTTTTTGGCATTATCCAGTAAATTTTTAAAATGACTTTCATATTTCAAAAGAGCGTTGTAAAAATCTTCTACGCTGCCTTTCATACATTCTTCAGGAAGAAAACTTTCATTTTCAATTTCATTAAATTCCAATGAATAACCTGCTTCTCTCGCGAGAATTAAAATTTTTCTTGCAACATCTGTTCCGGTTAAGTCCAATCTTGGATCAGGTTCTGTATAGCCTTCTTTTTGTGCCTGAAGAACAACTTCCGAAAAGGTTTGTTTGCTATCGTAATTATTAAAAACAAAATTTAAAGTTCCACTCAAAACTGCTTGAATAGACGTAATTTTATCACCACTTCTCATCAGATCATTAATGGTCCCGATGATGGGAAGTCCGGCACCAACGTTTGTTTCAAAGAAAAATTTGCAACTGTGATTTCGGGCAATATTTTTTAAATTTTTATAGTTTTCAAAATCTGATGAAGCTGCGATTTTGTTACAAGCGACAATATTTACACTCTTTTTTAGCAATTTTTCATAAATATTTGGAATATCTGAACTGGCGGTTACATCCACGAAAACAGAATTTCTTAAGTTTCTTGAAATAATTTCCTGAGCAAACTTTTCCACAGAAGCATCTTCACCATTTTTATTAAAATGTTCCAATTCATTTTCTGAAATTCCTTTATCTGAGAAAATCATTTTACGACTGTTAGAAAGTCCTGTAATTCTTAAATTAATTAAAAGATTTTCTTTAAGATATTCGTTCTGATCGTAGATTTGCTGAATTAATTTCATTCCCACATTTCCTGTTCCGCAGATATAAAGATGAATCTGTTTTATTTCTGATTCAAAAAAATCTTCATGCAAAACATTCACTGCTTTTTTTGTGTCTTTTTCTGAAATCACAATGCTGATATTTTTCTCCGAAGAACCTTGCGCAATGGCTCTGATGTTAATTCCGTTATTTCCCAGACAACCGAACATTTTTGCACTTACACCGCTTCTGCTTTTCATATTTTCTCCAACCAAGGCAACAATGGAAAGATTTTTTTCAATTTTTACGGGTTCGACTCTTTTTAGTTTTAAATCATCTTCAAAAACAAAATCAATAGCATTTTTTGCATTAAAAACATCTTTTTCATGAATAGCAACTGTGATAGAATGTTCTGATGAACTTTGAGTGATGAGAATAACATTCACCTTTTCATTGCTTAAACATTGAAATAATTTTGCCGAAAATCCGGGAATTCCAATCATTCCACTTCCTTCTAAAGTTAGTAAAGCGATATTGCTCATATTCGAAATTCCAACAGCAATCTGTTGATTTTCAAAATTTTGCTTTTCTAATTGATGAGAAATTAATGTTCCGAATGCTTCTGGTTCAAAAGTATTTTTAATTTTTAAATCAATATTTTTAACCATTACTGGTTGAAGGGTAGGCGGGTACAAAACTTTTGCTCCGAAATGCGAAAGTTCCATGGCTTCGGAATATGAAATTTCGGCAATGGGTTTTGCATTGGAAACCAATCGTGGATCGGAAGTCATCATTCCACTTACGTCTGTCCAAATCTGAAGTTCATCGGCATTGATGGCAGAAGCGATAATCGAAGCTGTAAAATCGGAACCACCTCGTCCTAAAGTTGTAGGATTTCCTTGATCATCTCTAGCTATAAAACCTGGAGCAATAATAATCTGATGTTTGTTTTCATTTAAATATTTTCTGAAATTTTGCTCGGTACGTTCAAAATTTACTTTTGCATTGGTGAAATTACTGTTGGTTATAATTTGTTCTGAAGAATTCATCCAATGAGCATCTAAACCTTCAAATTTCAGTTTGGCTGCAATGATATTAGAAGAAAGAAATTCTCCATAAGAGGTTATTTTATCTTTTATTCTGTCAGTAAATTCTCCAAGTACAAAAATTCCGTTGCAGATGTCTTCGATGTCATTGAAATGTTTTTTTACGAAACTTAACCATGAACTTTGCTCTAAAACGGAGATTAATTCTTTAACAACATTTAAATGTTTTTCTTCAAGATTTTTAATGATCTGAGTATAATTTTCATCTTTTTGAGAAGCACTTTCTGCCGCTTTTATGAGTTGATCTGTAACTCCGTGAAGTGCTGAAACTACAACGATTATTCTGCTTTCAGATGCTTCTTTTTTTATGATATTTTCAACAAGCAATATATTTTGAGCGTTGGCGACTGAAGTTCCGCCAAATTTTAAAACTTTCATTATTTAAAATTTTAGTGATAGAAAATTGAAATTTTTACTCTTTAGAAAAAAGAGTACGCAAGCGTATAATGATATGTGAAAATAGACCCCGTTATGGGGTAATAGTAGTTTTTGTAGCAATAATAGAAACAAAATTTCCTTCCGAAATGGAGAAATTCGGAGTTGAAATTTTAGATATGTTTCTTAAAAAATTCATTGTTACAGAACAAATGTACAAATTATTTTGAAATGACAATTTTTTTAAGAAAGAAATATTTTTATCATTTTAGTGTGATTTATTTAAATATTGTATCTTTATAAGATAAACTAAATCAGATTACTATGAAACAACTCAGAAAATTAAACAGAACTCATTTAAAACAAATTAGTGGGGGAGCAGTTCCTCCGATATCTCATTGTAATGGTTGTCCAACAGGTGCTTTTGGCCCTAATGATTCATATTCCTGCGATGCCTATTGGGCTCTTCCTGATTTTTGCAGAAACTGTGTTCTTGTTAATATGGAGTGTTTTGTTCCCATTACCATTGATTTTTAACTAAAATAAAAACTACTATGAAAAATCTAAAAAAACTTTCAAGAAAAGAACAAACAAAAATCCAAGGTGGCTTTACGCAAGTTCAGATAGATGCCTGCGGTGGTGAAGCTTATGTATGTTTTCGTGGAGGTGGAGCTTGGGGATGCTGGCGAAATCCCGGCGGAACCTGCTACGCACCTTTGGTTTAAGGTTAAAATAAAAAAGCACTGTTTCTACAGTGCTTTTCGGTTTATTTTATACTTTTTGATAGATCAAGCATGGCCTCGATTGGCTTTAATGCTCTTAATCTCAATTCTTCGTCGATCAGAATTTCTGGAAGTTCGTATTTCATACATAAATACAATTTTTCCATCGTGTTACGTTTCATGTAGAAACATTCTGAACAGTTACAGCTTTCATCAAAAACCAAAGCTGGAATCAGTTCTTTATGAGGCGCACGTTTTTTCATTTCGTGCAAAATTCCTTCTTCCGTTGCGATGATGAATCTTTGACAATCGTCTTGTTCCACATAATTCAACAAAGCTGATGTAGAACCGATAAAGTGTGCTAATTTCAACACCGCTTCTTCACTTTCCGGGTGAGCAATTAATTTAGCATCCGGATTATCAGCCAGCTGTTGTGCAATTCTTTCCATTGAAAATGCTTCGTGAACGATGCAACTTCCATCCCAAAGAATCATATCACGACCTGTTTTTTGAGATAAATATCTTCCCAGATTTTTATCCGGTGCGAAAATAATCGGTCGGTCACTTGGAAGCGCTTCAATCACTGTTTCAGCATTTGAACTGGTTACAATAATGTCACTTTCAGCTTTTGTTTCAGCATTACAGTTGATGTAGGTTGCGATCAAAGCATTTGGATGCTGCTCACGCATTTTTCTCAAACCTTCTCCTGAACAGCCATCTGCCAAAGAGCATCCTGCCATGGTGTCAGGAAGAACTACTTTTTTAGTTGGGTTCAGAATTTTCGCTGCTTCAGCCATGAAATGCACTCCACAGAATACGATTATATCAGCATTGGTGTCTTTTGCCTGTCTTGCCAATTGAAGAGAATCTCCAAGGAAATCGGCAATATCCTGAATTTCTCCAGGCTGGTAATAATGCGCTAAAATAACCGCATTTTTTTCTTCTTTCAACTTGAGAATGGCTTTCACCAATTCTTCACCTTCCGGAATGATAAGGTCTTTTATATCCAAATATCCCCTAACCGGAATAGCCGATTTAGCCCTTTCTAATGTTTCGGTACTCATATCAACCTCAATGTTTTTGCTCACTAGAAATTAGAAGTCACAGAAATAAGAAATAAGAATTTTGACGTCATGTATTAAACCTCAAACTTCCAGCTCCCATCATCCATCCTCTTAACTCCCAATGAAATTTTTTATTAAACTTTCTATTTCTTCTTTTGCAATATTCAGATCGTTATTAATAACGATTCTGTCAAATTCTTTCGCGTAAGACATTTCTTCTTCTGCCTTTTCTACGCGTGTTTTGATGGTTTCTGCATCATCTGTATTTCTTGAAATCAATCTTCGTTCCAACTCTTCAATGGAAGGTGGTTCTATGAAAATCGATAATGCTTTTTCACCAAAATATTTTTTCAGGGAAATTCCGCCTTTTACATCAACATCGAAAATCACTACTTTCCCTTGATTCCAGATTTTTTCAACTTCAGACTTTAAAGTACCGTAATATTTATCCGTATAAACCTCTTCAAATTCAACAAAAGCGTCTTCTGATATTTTTTGTCTGAATTCATCCGGGCTTAAAAAATGATAATCCACTGCATGAACTTCAGTTCCTCTCGGTTGTCTCGTGGTACACGAAATCGAGAACTGCAATTCATTAAAAACCTCCAGAGAATGCTTTACTAACGTCGTTTTTCCGCTTCCGGACGGTGCTGAAAATATGATAACTTTATTCATATGGTTGTGGTTGGTAGTTTCTAGTTGATAGTTCTAAAACAAGCAACCATCAACTAAAACCCATCAACTAATTATAATACATTTAACGTCTGTTCTTTAATTTTTTCCAAATCATCTTTCATCATCACTACCAATTTCTGGATTTGTGCATGATTGGCTTTTGAACCTAAAGTATTGATCTCACGACCGATTTCCTGAGAAATAAATCCAAGTTTTTTCCCGTTGAAATCTTCATTGTCCATCACTTCTTTGTAATATTTCAAGTGTTGGGCAAGTCTTACTTTTTCCTCAGAAATATCCAATTTCTCTGTGAAATAAGCCATTTCCTGATAAAAACGAGTTTCATCAACATTTTCAAATTCTTTTAAAGATTTCTGATAACGTTCTTTTACGGCTGTAATTCTTTCTTCTTCAAAAGGAACGACTTCCGCTAAATTTTTATCAATATTCTGAATGTTTCTTTCCAGTTCTTCGTGAAGAATTTTTCCTTCCGTTTTTCTGAATTCTTCGAAACGATCAACTGCATTGTGAACAATTTTCGCCAACGATTCCCATTCACCTTCCGCCAATTCATCGGGTCTGGAAGTGATTGCATCCGGAAGTCTTACCGCCATTTTCAGATATTCGAAATCGGGTCCATCTCCAGCGATGTTTCGAAGTTCTTTCATGTAAGAATCAATTAATCCTTTATTGATTTTCACATCGTTCGTCTCCTCAAGATTCTCTATATTGATGTAGCAGTCTACTTTTCCACGGATGAGTCTATCATTAAGAATTTTTCTGATTTCAAATTCTTTCTCTTTATAACGTAAAGGAATTTTAATATTTAAATCAAAGCTTTTGCTGTTCAGTGATTTAATATCGATAGTAATTTTTTTTCCTTCAAAAACGTCTTCGGCTCTACCAAAGCCTGTCATTGATAAAATCATAGTTTTTTATTGTCGTACAAAGATAAACATTTAAGTCTATAGTGTGACTTTAACGTTATACTATCAAATTATTTTATTTAAACCATTAAGATTTTGATTAAGAAGTTAAGAATATTAAGATAAGCTTCGCTTTTAGCATAATACTTATAAAAATTTATTTGATTTTTTTCTTAATTAAACTTAACATCTTAAATGTTCTTAATGGTTTAAGATACATCGAAACTTTCATTAATAGATTTTGTAGTTAATAATAAAAGCTTGTTTTCGTAGATTTGTGCTGTGAAAAAGAAAACTTTGATTTCCGTAGTAGGACCGACCGGAATTGGAAAAACAAGATTGGCAATTGATTTGGCGAAACATTTCAATACGGAAATTATTTCCTGTGACTCTCGACAGTTTTTTAAAGGAATGGAAATCGGGACGGCGGCACCTTCAGTAGAGGAATTAGCGGAAGCACCTCATCATTTTATCGGAAATCTTTCAGTTCAGGAATATTATTCGATCGGGCAGTATGAGGAAGATGCTTTGAAAAAACTCAACGAACTTTTTGAAAATCATGATACCGTTATTTTGGTTGGGGGAAGTATGATGTATGAAAAAGCCGTGATTGAAGGTTTGAACGATTTACCGGAAGCCGATGAAAATAATCAGAAAAAATTACATGAAATTCTCGAAAATGAAGGAATTGATAAACTTCAGGAAATTCTGAAAGAACTCGACCCCGAATATTTTGCGGTAGTTGATTTTCATAACCACAGAAGGCTTTTGCGGGCAATTGATGTAATCTGGCAAACGAATAAAAAATATTCTGAATTAATAGCTGTTTCACAAGATTCAAGAGATTTTAAAACTATTCGAATAGGAATTGAAGCGCCAAGAGAAGAATTGTACGACAGAATCAATAGGAGAGTGGATATGATGATGGAGAAAGGTCTATTGGAAGAGGCGAAAAGTTTGGAAGAATTTAAAGATTTAACGGCTTTGAAAACGGTTGGTTATTCAGAATTATTCAAATATTTTGATGGCGAATGGGATTTGGATTTTGCCGTTTCTGAAATTAAGAAAAACAGCCGAAGATATGCAAAACGTCAACTGACCTGGTATCGAAAAGCGGATGATATTCATTATTTGCAATTGGGATATTCGCAGGAGGATTTTGATGGGTTGATTGGGTATATTAATGAACAAATTTTGAAATAGTTTCTTGTTGGAAAAATGCAAAGGCGCAAAGATTTTTAATATTTTGTCACGTTTTAAGGCGCAAGGATTTTATCTTCGATAAAATTGTATAATGTTGAACTTTGCTGAAATTTTTTAACCATTAAGATTTTTATTGAGAAGTTTAGAATATTTAAGAGGAGCTTTGCTTTTAGTATAATAATGCTTATTAAAATCTATTTGATTTTTCTTAATTAAAACTTAACTCCTTAAATGCTCTTAATGTTTCAAAAATTTTACGGATTGTCATTCTGACGAAGGAAGAATCTCCGTTAACAATTTTAGATTCTTCACTTCACTTCGTTCCATTCAGAATGACAGAACGCATAATTATTTAATCTAAAAACATAATTCAAAAACAATAAAAAATGCGATCCCGAAAGACCGCATTCATTAACAATATAATTAAATTTACTACTTCCAACCGCCTCCTAACGCTCGGTACAAGTCTACAATACTGCTTAATCTCTGTCTTTTTACGGACGCTAAATTAAGCTCTGCCTGTAGAGAATTTCCCTGAGCTGTTATTACTTCTAAATAGTTTGCCATTCCGCCTTTGTAAAGCATTTCGGCACTTTTAATTCCATCTTTTAACGTTGCCACCTGTTCGATTGCTTTTTGTTCCTGAACTTTTAAGCTTTCATTAGAAACCAAAGCATCAGAAACTTCACCTACCGCATTTAAAACAGATTGACGAAACGCCAATACATTTTTCTCTCTCTGGATTTTAGCAACATTTAAATCTGTTTTTAATTGTCTTTTCTGAAAAATAGGTTGAGTAATTCCACCTAAAACAGAACCGAACAATGATGCCGGAATTGAAAACCAATTGTCCACTTTAAATGAATTCACTCCTCCGTTTGCAGTAATTTTCAATGAAGGATACATATTTGCCTGAGCAATTCCCACCATTGAATTTGATTCTAATAATACCAATTCCTGTTGACGAACATCCGGACGACGGCTTACCATCGCTGCAGGAAGCCCCGCAGAGATATCCTGTGGCAAAGACGTATCAGCCATTTCAATGGTTCTTGTGATTTTGTTCGGATTTTCACCAATCAAAATACTTAAAGCATTTTCCTGAATCGCGATATTTTGCTCCAACTGCGTAATCAAGAGTTCTGTGGATTGTTTTTGAGAAGTTGCCTGCTGAACACCCAAAGATGTTGTATCACCACTTTTCCATAATTTTTCTGTCAAAGAAAGGGTGTTGGTACTTAATTCTAAATTTGATTTTGCAATCTGCAATTGCTTGTCAAGCATCAATAAATTATAATATCCCTGAGCAATTGCCGCAACTACTTGGGTCTGAATCGCTTTTGTCGCTTCGTAAGTTTGCAGATACTGCATTTTAGAAACTTCCTGTTGATTCTTGATTTTTCCCCAAATATCGGCTTCCCAAGATAAGTTGAAGGCCGCATTATAATCTTCAACATGGCTTTGACCTAAAAATAAGTTTAAGCTTTGCCCATTCATGCTGTTTTTTGAAGGTTTTGAAATCTGCGCTGAAACGCCAAAACCAACATCAGGATATTGAAGATATTTTGCCTGTTTTAATTTTTCCTGTGAAGAAGCCACCTGTTTTAAAGCAATCTGTAAATCGTAATTGTTTTTAATTCCTTTTTCGATTAAATTTTGCAACATCGGGTCGCTGAAAAATTCTTTCCATTGTAAGTTCGCAACGCTTGCTGTATCGGCCGTTGCGGTATATTGAAACGTTTCCGGAAGCTCCAGCTCAGGCTCCTTGTATGCCAGTTTCGACACGCAGGAAACCGAACCCAGAGCCAGTCCAAAAGCGAAGATGATATTTATTACTTTTTTCATAAGTCGATATTTATTTTTTAATTGATGACAAAAACTTTGAGAAGTTATAGTTGCAAAGAAGTCTTTAGTAGGAGAAAATGCTTTGCTTTTTATGATATTAGTTTGAATAGTTTCTTCTCTATTTTTAAATTTGAACCATTAAAAACATGTAAGAAGTTGAGTTTAATTAAGAAAAATAAAATTGATTTTTTAATAAACGAAGTATAGCTTAATATTCTAAACTTCTTAATTAAAATCGTAATGGTTCAAAATGTATTTAAAAATTCTCAAAGTTTTGTCAATCATTATATTAGTGAGCCGGAGTTAAAAGATCTTCCTCCAATTTTTGTCTTTGAAGTCTTTTCTTTTTTCTGCTCGGCATTTTTTCATGTAAATACTGGAAGATCACAAACATTACAGGAATAATGAATACTCCGAATACCACTCCGGTAAACATTCCTCCAACAGTACTGATTCCAATTGAGTGGTTCCCTTTTGCAGCCGCTCCTTGTGACCAAACTAATGGTAACATACCCACGATGAAGGCAAATGAAGTCATCAGAATTGGTCTTAAACGTAATCTTGACGCCTGAAGTGCTGCTTCAAGTAAACTTCTTCCTGCATTTCTTCGCTGAACGGCAAATTCCACAATAAGAATCGCATTCTTGGCTAATAATCCGACGAGCATGATCAAACCAACCTGAACGTAAATGTTATTATCAATTCCTGCTAATCCTGTGAAAGCAAATACTCCGAAAATCCCTGTTGGAATAGTAAGAATAACTGCAAACGGAAGGATATAACTTTCATATTGGGCTGCCAATAAGAAGTAAACAAACAAAATGCTTAATGCAAAAATGAAAGTGGTTTGTCCACTAGTTTTGATTTCCTCACGGGTAATTCCTGTCCATTCATATCCAAAACCTCTTGGAAGTGATTTTTGTGCAGTTTCTTCAACCGCTTTAATCGCATCTCCGGTACTGTAGCCAGGTTTCGGTGTTCCGTTGATCGTAACCGCGTTGAAGAGGTTATTTCTTGTTACCGTTTCAGGTCCGAACGTTCTTTTCAATGTTACCAATGTTTTTACAGGAACCATTTCGCCTGATTTATTTTTAACATAAATTCCTTCCAAAGAATTCGCATCCGTACGATAAGGAATATCCGCCTGAGCCATTACTCTGTAATATTTCCCGAATCTGTTGAAATCTGAAACGAAGCTACTTCCGTAATAAATCTGCATCGTTTGCATCAATTCAGTAATAGAAACGCCTAACTGATTCGCTTTATCTGAATCTACATCAATCGTAAACTGAGGGTTTCCAGCGGCATACGTTGTAAATGCAAATGCAATTTCCGGGCGTTTCATCAATTCTCCGATGAAGGCCTGAGTGGTTGTTCCCAATTGTTCAAAAGTACCGTTGGTTTTATCCTGAAGCATAAATTCAAACCCAGAAACGTTACCAAATCCCTGAACTGTAGGGAAGTTGAAGAAGAACGCGTTGGCATCTTTTACCTGCGCGACTTTTCCGGTTAATGAAGCTGCAATCTGGTCGGGATCTTTCATCTCGCCGCGTTGGTCATAATCTTTCAGTTTAATAAAACCGGCAGCATAAGGAGAAGCATTGGAGTTGCTGATGAAGTTCATCCCATCGGCTACCCAAAGGTGATTTTTAGCTTTTTCGCCGTTAATGATCTTGTCGATTTGCTCTGTTGCTTTGTTTGTTCTGTCTAATGAACTTCCCGGAGGAGTATTGACCGCATATAAAACGAATCCCTGATCTTCCGTCGGAATAAACCCTGAAGGTGCTTTGTTGATTAAGAAAACACTTCCGGCAATCAGAAGAGCTAGACCTCCGATGGCTACCCATTTATTTTTAATTAAAAATTTAAGGCTGTAGATGTATTTTCTTGTCATGTTATCAAAACTGGCATTGAAAGCATTGAAAAATCTTGCGCCAAACCCTGTTTTTTTACCATGCTCACCGTGTTCTCCCTGAGGATCATTAAGAAACATTGCACATAAAGCCGGACTTAATGTTAATGCGTTAACCGCAGAAATCATAATCGCAATCGCCAATGTAAAGGCAAACTGTCTGTAGAAAACTCCCGCAGGACCTTGCATAAAGCCAACCGGAATAAATACGGCACACATCACCAATGTAATGGAAATAATCGCTCCTGAGATTTCACTCATGGAACTCATTGTTGCATGTTCTACAGGCATTCCTGTTCTTTCCATTTTGGAGTGAACAGCTTCTACCACCACAATTGCATCATCTACCACAATACCGATGGCGAGTACCAATGCAAACAATGTCAGCATATTAATACTGAATCCAAACAGTTGAAGGAAGAAGAAAGTTCCCACAATAGCCACCGGAACCGCAATCGCTGGAATTAATGTAGATCTGAAATCCTGAAGGAAAATATATACTACAATAAATACCAGGATAAACGCAATCACTAATGTTTCAACAACCTGATGGATTGAAGCATCCAAGAAATCCTTAGAATTATACATAATGATCGGTTCAACTCCTTTTGGAAGGGTTGTTTTCATCTGATCAACCTGTTTTTCAATCTCTGTTAAGATCTCATTCGCGTTCGATCCTGCTGTTTGAAGGATGGCAAATCCGGCAACCGGTTTTCCATCAACTCTGTTAGCGGCAGTATAAGTATAAGAACCGAATTCTACTCTTGCAACATCTTTCAGTCTTAGGAAAGAACCGTCACTGTTCGCTTTGATGGCAATATTTTCGTAGTCTTCGTTTTTGTTTAATTTACCTTTATATTTTAAGATATATTCGTAAGTTTCCTTGCTTCCTTGTCCCAAACGACCAGGTGCTGCTTCCAAGTTATGATCTTTTACGGCATTCAAAACTTCCTGTGGAGAAAGTCCGTTGGCTGCTAATCGGTCTGGTTTCAGCCAAAGTCTCATGGAATAATCTCTCGTTCCGAAAACCTGTGCCTGAGCAACCCCCGGAATACGCTGAATTTGTGGAATTACGTTAATCTTCAAATAATTCTGAAGGAAAAGTTCGTCATATTGTTTCGGGTCATCACTTGTTAATCCCATGAACATAATCATACTGTTCTGAACTTTCTGTGTTGAAATTCCCGCCTGCACAACCTCTTGCGGAAGCTGGCTCATGGCTTTGGATACACGGTTCTGAACGTTCACGGCTGCATTATCTGCATCAGCACCTTGTTTGAAGAAAACGCTTAAGGTCATGGTTCCGTCGTTACTTGAGTTGGAAGTCATGTACGTCATGTTTTCTACTCCATTCACGGCTTCCTCAATCGGGGTAGCTACCGAGCGGGCTACCACTTCCGCATTCGCTCCCGGATAGAATGCTGTTACCTGAACACTTGGCGGCGCAATATCCGGAAAGAGGGCGATGGGCAAATTAAAGAGGGACAGCGCCCCCAATAATAAAAGTATTATGGAGATGACCGTTGAAAGTACCGGTCTTTCTATAAATTGTTTTAACATAAGAAGTTTAATTTTAAGTTGCTTATAGCGATTAGCTTTTGGCCATTGGCTAAAAAGATGCTTCTGAATTCATGATTTTTAAATATTGCATTAAACGCAAAAAGCAAAAAGCCAGAAGCAAAAAGCTGTTTTACAACGGTTTTGCTTTCAGCAAGCTGTCAGAAGAAATAGCTTTCGGCTTGATAGAAACACCATCTTTTAAGCTGCCCAATCCCGTGTAAACGATTTTGTCACCTGCAGAAACCCCTTCAGAAATAAAGTAATAGTTTTCTGTTTTTCCTGAAATTTTTATCGGTTTGCTGGCTACTTTCTGATCTTTTCCAACCACGTAAACGTATGTTTTATCCTGAATTTCAAACGTTGATTCCTGTGGAATAACCACTGCATTAGACATTAATTGAGGCATACGAACACGTCCTGTATTTCCTGTTCGCAGCGTTCCGTTTGCATTTGGAAATACGGCACGAACACTGATGGCTCCTGTTGTTTTATCAAACTGTCCGTCTACAATGCTCATTTTACCTTTTTCAGGATAAATGCTGTTGTCAGCGATCACCAAATCTACCATTGGCATATTTTTCAGCTTTTCATTTAGAGTCGCTCCTGGATATTTATTTTGAAAAGCAATAAAATCCAATTCGCTTAAAGAGAAGTACGCATAAATCTCGCTGATGTCTGATAATAAAGTCAATGGATTTACATCTGTTCTTGAAATCAAACTTCCTTTTTTATAAGGAATTCTTCCGATATATCCACTTACAGGAGCTGTAATGGTGGTAAATCCAACGTTGATTTTAGCGCTTCCAACTGATGCTTTTGCTTGTGAAGCGGCTGCCACTGCGGCTGCATAGTTGGCTTTTGCTGTTCTCAGTTGTACGTCAGAAACTACTTTTGCAGCAACAAGAGGTTCTAATCTGTCGACCTCAACTTTAGCTTTTTGAATGTTGGCATTTGCGGCCTGTAAATTGGCACTTGCCATATTCATCTGTTCGCCGTAAGTTCTTGAATCTATTTTAAATAAAGGCTGTCCGGCTCTTACATAAGCGCCTTCTTCCACATAGATTTTGTCTAGGTAACCGTCTACCTGCGATCTTATTTCCACATTGTTTTTTCCTTCCAAAGCAGTCGGAAATTCTTGATAGGTGGTTGCCGGAGACGTGATGATAGTATAAACAGGCAGTTCAGGAGCCGGAGGAGGAGTGTTAGATCCTTCAGCAGCCTTTGTGCAGTTTTGTAAAAGGATAATACTTGATATAAGTACGATGAACCTTATTTTTCCAGGTATTTTCATTTTTAGTTTAAATTTTTTAATGAAGTGTTAGATTAAATAATATTGTTTTTAATTAATATTCTGTTATTTTTCCTAACGGTGTTAATTTAAAGTTTAAAAAAAATTACAGAATTATTAATCTTGATCAGGTAGATGTTTCCATAATCGAAATTGTTTTTAATGTTGGTTTAAGTATATAAAGATGAGGTGTACGTATGTTATTTTTCCTAACGCTGTTAATGATAAGGAAAAAAAATAGCCAGAATTATTGTTATGAAATCAGTTTTCATTGTAAAGTTGTTATTATTAATTATAAAAAAAATTGGATAACGTTAATTATTCCATGTTACTTTTCCTAACGGTGTTAATTTTTAGTTCAAAAAAAATTTATAAAGACTTAATGAAAGCAGAAACTGTTTCATCTAAAGTCGTTTTATTCATCGTAGAAGGTATGTCGTCATTACGCATCATCATAATGGAAATCAAACCATGCACCGCCGAAAACAGCGCGTGAGAGGAGTGACAGGCATTATCAGGGTTTGAACCTTTTTTCTTAATGATCTCATAGGTGCAGTCATACAGCATATCCTGAAACGACGAAAATTCTTCTTTCATCAATCCTTTTCCGCTGCATTGCATTCCCAGCCCGAACATCAGCTGATAATACTCCTTATTCATAAAAGCAAATTTCCAGTATGCATCCACAATCGCTACCAATTGCTCTTCAGGAGTGTCATGTTTTTTCTGTGCTTTTAATAATTCGATGTGCAAACAATGGAAGCCATTTAATGATATTTCAAATAAAATAGCTTCTTTGTTTTCAAAATAATCATACACTACAGGCGCGCTATACTCAATCGCATCAGCAATTTTTCTGATCGAAAGTGAAGCCCACCCCTCTGTTTTAGCCAAAGAAAAAGCCGCGTCCAAAATATTGGCACGTATAGATTCTTTTTCTCTTTGACGACGTTCATGTAAGCCCATGATATTTTTTTCTAACAGTGTTAGCAAAACTACAAACTTTTGAACATAACTTCCAAACAAATTTTTGACTTTAATTTTTAAAGATACGTTTTGAAGGTCTCTTATAATTTGGCTGGACACTTGAAGAATGGGGCTGGAAGCACGTTCTGAATAGTAATTTTTTAAATTATTGTAAAAATTAATATAGCTTATAGTCCAATTCAATGGATTATTATTTTTAAACTTCCATCTTCATGTCCACCGCTTCTTTACTTATATAATAAAGAAAATCTCTATCTTTGTGCACAAATAAAAAAAGTTATGAATACTCCCTCAAATATGATTGAGTTGGGTTTAAAAGCACCATTTTTTGAGCTTCCGAACCCTTCAAAAACAAATGAAATTCAGTCATTGGATGATCTGAAAGGAGAAAAAGGAACGTTGGTGATCTTCATGTGTAACCACTGTCCGTTTGTTCTTCATGTGATTGATAAGTTGAATGAATTATATGAAGATTATAATGAAAGAGGGATTGAATTTATTGCAATCAACTCCAATAACGTAGAAAAATATCCAGATGATGCTCCGGAAAAAATGATCGAATTTCAAATTGAAAGAAAGTTTGATTTTCCTTATTTATATGACGAAAGCCAGGCAATTGCCAAAGCGTATGATGCGGCTTGCACACCGGATTTCTTTTTCTTTGATGAAAAATTAGACCTTATCTACAGAGGGCAAATGGATGATTCTAGACCTGGAAATCACAAAGATGTAACGGGTGAAGATTTGATTATTGCTTTTGAAAACCTTTTGTTGGGCGAACCGCAAGAAGAAATCCAGAGACCGAGCATGGGTTGTAATATTAAGTGGAAATAATCTCTGAATGATTGTTGCGGGTTTTCGGTTGATAGCTTTGCAATTCAAATATATAAAGCTGTTCTTTTGAGCAGCTTTTTTGTTTTGTAATGTGTTGAAAATATGCTTTTTAAATTTAATAAAAAAAGTTATCCATAATTTTATCCACAGAGTTATCCACAATTTGTTTTTTGAAAATATCAATTGAATAGCTGTTGTGAACTTCGATCTTCCCACATCACGCTTCCATCCTAAAAACCAACGTTAATCTTCACTTCATTTTCAAGACTCAAATCCACATTTACTTTTTTGTGTGAGAAATTCTTAATAAATTCTGAAGGTGTTTTTTCGGTATATTTTTTAAACATTCTATTGAAATACGTCACATTATTAAAGCCACAACTATAACTGCATTCGGAGATCGTTTTATCCTGAGCCATCAGCAAACACGCTTTATTGATGCGATATCTGTTCACAAATTCGGTAAACGTAATCTGGGTTGCCTTTTTGAAAAAATTACAGAAAGCAGGCAACGTAAGATTGGCGAGCTTTGCCACCTCGTCAATATTGATTTCTTTGTCATAATTGTTTTCCACATAGGTGAAAATATTTTCCAGCCGCGTTTTATTTTTTGAAATAATGGTGTAAGGCATAATTTCTTTATTTAAAAGCTCATAATCTTCACACTTTGAAAGTTCAAAGAGGATTTCCAATAAAAGCAAATATCTTTTGTATCCTTCCGATTCCAGCATGAGTTTTAATTTTGGCATCATCATTTTATGGATATTCTGGTGAAAATGAATCCCGAATTTTGAAAGCTCCAATAAATTTTTGATTGAGATTGCTTCCACTTCCTGGTGCGGGAACTGCAAAATTTCTTCTTTAAACTGAAGTACAATTTCTTCATGAGGATCAATAGAATTCAACCCAAATCCGGAATGCGGAATATTTGAACCGATCAATACTAAATCTCCGTTCGTATAATTACTTTTATGATAGCCGACATGTCGCGTTCCGCTCCCAGAAAGCACACATACCAATTCAATTTCGGGATGATAATGATATTCCCATTTGAATTCTGAAATAGGTGAATTGTTGTGGATAAGTCGAAAAGAGCTCTTTTCATCGGGGATGACTCTCTCAAAAGTAACTTTCATTTAGTTAATCATATTTTGTTGCCTAAAATAATAATTATATTAATATAGTTCAAATATTGGTTTATGATGTTAAATTAACGTTAAGCGAAATGCCTTTATCTTAGTCACCAAGAAATTATATGAATGAAAAATTTCAATATTAAGGCCGTTTTATTTTTAAATTATTTCGTTTTTGCGATTCTTTTGAATTCTGTAGGAACGGTAATTTTACAGATGCAGCAAAACTTCGGAATCTCAAAGTCTTCAGCAAGTGTGTTGGAAGGTTTTAAAGATTTGCCGATTGCAATCTGTTCATTCATTCTGGCATCGTTTTTACCGAAGATCGGCATTAAAAACTCGATGTTGATTGCACTGCTTTTGGTAAGCGGTATGTGCTTTGTAATGCCGTTTGCAAATAATTTTTGGTTTTTCAAGCTACTGTTTACTATTGTTGGGATTTCTTTTGCTTTAATTAAAATTTCGGTTTTTACCTCTATCGGATTGGTAACGAATACAGATAAAGAACATTCAAGTTTTATGGGTTATCTGGAAGGTTTTTTTATGATCGGCGTATTAATGGGAAATGTTTTATTCAGCTTATTCATAGATGATCATAACCCAAGATCAACCCATTGGCTGAATGTATACTGGGTTTTAGGAGGAATTTCTACACTGTCTTTTTTGTTTTTATTCTTCACAAAATTGGACGAGCACGAAGCAAAAAGTGAGAAAACAGATTTGCTCGGAGATTTAAAAAACAGTGTAAGTTTATTCAGTTATAAAAAAGTCTTGTTCTTTTTATTATGTGCATTCCTTTTCGTTTTGGTTGAACAAAGTTTCCAAACATGGACGCCAACTTTTTATAAAGAAATTTTAAAAGTTCCGACTTCAATGAGTATTCAGGCGGGAGCAGTTTTGGCAGGTGCTTTTGCATTGGGAAGATTTTTATCGGGCTTTTTCTCGAAAAAATTCAGCTGGATTTACGTAGTTTCTTTTTGTGTGGTTGGTTTTGCGATAAGTATTTTATTAGTTCTTCCCTTAACTCACAACATTCATATTGACGCGGGAACAACTTGGCTGAATGCTCCGTTGGTTGTCTATTTATTTCCGTTGATGGGAGGTTTATTGGCGCCAATTTATCCAAGTATCAATTCGGTGATTTTAGCATCGATTCCAAAATATTTACACAGTGCCATGTCTGGTTTAATTGTGGTTTTCTCTGCAATCGGAGGAACAATTGGATCGATAATTACAGGTTTTGTGTTTCAGGAATTCAGTGGTCAACAGGCGTTTTACCTTTCATTAATTCCGCTTTCGCTGTTGATTATTTCAGCAATTTTCATGAATAAATTAAAAATAAATCCTAAAAAATAAATCCTAAAAAATAAAAATGAATAAACAATTATACATCAACGAAATTCAGACTCTTTTTGATGACGTTCAAAGATTAAAAATTTTTGAAGATCAGAAGATGATGACCGATGCAGTTCCGTTGTTTCCTATTTCCGAAATCAATGCGAAATATGAAACAGAAAAAAAGTCAGAAAATTTTGATTTGAAAGAATTTGTACTGTCAAATTTCGACTTTTTAGGGGCGAAAGTTTCGATTCACAGAGAAAAACAATTGCCGATTGAAGAACATATTGAAAAACTTTGGGATGAGTTGACTAGGACCGCTTATGAAGAAAAAGGAACATTGCTGAAACTTCCGAAACCGTACATCGTTCCGGGAGGGCGTTTTAATGAATTCTTTTACTGGGACAGCTATTATATTATGTTGGGTTTACAAGTTTCAGGAAGAGTTGAAATGATGGAGAATATTGTTGAAAACTGTTCTTATTTAATTCAAACCGTTGGATTTGTACCGAATGCGAGCCGAACGCATTTCTTAAGCCGTTCTCAGCCTCCGTATTTTTCGTTGATGTTGGATCTGCTTTTGGAAACCACGAAGGACGAAAATATTTATATCAAATATCACGATACTTTAGAAAAAGAACATGCTTTTTGGATGAAAGGCTTTGATAAGCTTGAAAATGAAGAAAGCTCAGAAAGGGTGTTGAAAACTATTAATGGAGATCTGCTAAACAGATATTACGATGCGGAAAACGAACCGCGCCCTGAAAGTTATTTAATTGATATTGAAGATTCGGAAAATGCGGGTGAAGAATTTTACAGAAACATCCGAAGCGGATGCGAATCGGGTTGGGATTTTTCCAGCAGATGGTTTGCAGACGGTGAAAATATACAGACCATTGAAACATTGAATTTAGCTGAAATTGATCTTAACTGCCTTTTGTGGCATCTTGAAAAAACATTGGCGAAATCTTCATCACTTCAACATCTTATGGAGAAAGAAAATTATTATTCAGAAAGAGCAGCAGACCGAAGACAGATGATCGACAAATATTTCTGGGATGAAAATTCCGGAACATACAAAGATTATCACATAAAAAAACACACAACAACCTCGTCTGAACATATTGCTGCTCTTTATCCTTTATTCCTTGGATTGGCGAGTGAAGAACAGGCGAAGTCTGTTGCTGAAATTATTTCAGAAAAATTTTTATATCAGGGCGGATTGGTAACGACAACCAAAAAAACGGGTCAACAATGGGATCTTCCGAATGCCTGGGCGCCTTATCAATGGCTGGGTTTTAAAGCAATGAAGAAGTATGGCTTTGATGATTTGGCGGAAAAAATTAAAACTAACTGGTGTGCAAATGTAGAAAGGGTTTACCAAAACACAGGAAAACTCATGGAAAAATACAATGCATTGGATATTGAAACGGTTGCAGGTGGTGGAGAATATCCAAATCAGGACGGTTTCGGCTGGACGAATGGAGTTTATCTTAAGTTAAAAGAAAACTAAATTTTAAACTAAAAAAATTAAAACTAACTGTAAAAAATTATATGGCTATGAATAAAAAATCAATCTTATTAATTGCCGGTGTTGCCACACTTTATTTCAATAATGCTTATGCTCAGGAAACTCCGCAGGATTCCACAAGATCTGCATCTATTGAGCAGGTTGTCATCACCGGGAATTCTAATCCGAAAAAGAAAATAGAATCCAGCACTGCAATTTCTACGTTTAGTGCGAAAGAAATTCAGAAGCAAAACCCGATCAGTGCCGCAGCTTTACTACAAAGAGTTCCGGGATTTGCAGTAGAGACTTCTGGTGGAGAGGTGGGAAATAACCTTTTTGCAAGAGGGATTCCTTCCGCAGGGGCATATGAATTTGTACAAGTACAGGAAGATGGGCTGCCGGTTTTTGAAGATGGAGCTCTGCAGTTTGCGAATGCTGATAATTTTTTCCGTGTGGATAATTCGGTGAGCCGTCTTGAAGCTTTGAGAGGGGGATCAGGATCCATTTATGCTACTAATTCTCCCGGGGGCCTTATTAACTTTATTACTAAAGAAGGAAGTAATGATTTTAAAGGAACGGCGAAATTAGAAACCAGTACTTATGGCTTAATGCGTACCGATGTCAACTTGGGAGGAGCATTGGTTCAGGATAAATTATTCTTTAATGTTGGTGGCTTCTACAGAACAGATGACGGGATCAGAAAAACAGGTTTTAAAGCCAATAATGGAGGGCAGATCCGAATGAATCTTAAATATGTTTTCGATAAAGGATATGCCAAAATTTATTATAAAAAACTAGACGACAGAAATACTTTTTTCCTTCCGATTCCTTTGGTTCAAAACGGAAATAAACTGAAAGGTTTTCAGGGGGTTGATCCGAATTACGGAACATATAGCTACAGAGCAATTAGTCAGTTGAATATTCCTCAAGCGGGAGGTGGTTTTTTTAGCAGGAATTTAGAAGATGGAATTCATCCGAAAGTTGATGTTTTAGGAGCTGAGTTTAAGTACGATTTGGGGAATAATTTTTCTGTCATCAACAAAACGAGATACACCAATATCAATATGAATTATACCGGAATTTTCCCTTCCGGCGGACCACAATTAGCGACAGATTTTGCTAATGACAATGGGATTGCAGGAAATAATTTTCAGTATTCATCGGTAAGTTCAGGAGCTATTGTCAATCCTCAATATGTTCAGAAGCTAGGGTTTTGGGCAATCGATAAGCAAATGAATAATTTTGTGAACGATTTACAGCTTAATTATAAATTCGATAAAGGAAATGTGACGGCAGGTTTTTATAAATCCAACTGGAAATCTCATCAAAACTGGAACTGGAGCAATATTCTGACCACGGCGACCGACAGACCTGAGTTACTGAATTTGGTTGATTCTTCATTAAATCCTACTGATGTCGGATATTCTAAAACCTATAACGGTGTTACCGATATGTCTTTCCTAATGAGAGATTCTCAGATTCAGGGAAGTTTGAATGATCTTTATCTGAATTTAGATTATAATATTACGGATGCTTTAAGTTTCAACGGAGGAATTCGTTACAGTCGAGATTTTTACAAAGGATATGGCGTAAATACCACAACTTCAAATCTTAATAATTCTGGATTGACCGTAGATGGAACTCATGGTTTTGAGACTATAACGGCTGATGATAATATGTCTGTGTTAGGAAATAAATACACCTATTGGAATTATGATGTGAATAAGGTTTCGTTTACCACGGCTTTAAATTATAAAATCAACAGAGAAAATGCAGTGTATGCCCGTTTTTCCAATGGTTTCAGATCTCCGAATGAAGAAGCATATTATAATAATATGAATGATCTTTCGGCGATAAAACCTGTAACGACCAATCAGTTGGAGATTGGGTACAAATATTATTCAAGATCATTTGATATTGCGGTGATTCCGTTCTATTCAACCTTGAAAAATCTTTCATTTACTGATATTTTCTCAGACGGAACTTCTGAAAATAAATTTGCCAACACCACCAATATTGGGGTTGAATTGGAAGGATATGCTAGATTATTTAATAATGTGCTTGAGCTGACTTTCAATGGAACGATTCAAAATCCAAAATATAAAGATTTTACAGGACGAAATGCAGATGGAAGTTCTTTTAATTATGACGGAAATGCCGTAAGAAGAATGCCGAAATTCTATTTCAATATTTCTCCTGCGGTAAATATTACGAAACAATGGAGAGCGTATGTAAGTATGAATTATTACGGAAAACGTTTTCAGGATGAGGTTAATTCGGAAAATAACAGTTTGCCTTCATTCTCAGAATTTGGTGCGGGAACTTCTTATCAGTTAGGGAAAATCCGTTTTGCAATAGATGGAACAAATATCTTTAATACCATCGGAATCACAGAAGGTGATCCAAGATCTCCATTAACGGGAACCGGCGATATCAGAATGGCAAGACCGATTATGGGGGCGGCTGCAAGAGCGTCTGTTACTTTAGATTTCTAAATAACTAGTTTTTTATATTTAAATTGAAAAACCGTCGGAAATTTTCTGACGGTTTTTGTTATTTTTTAAGAGATGCTTCGACTTCGCTCAGCATGACATCGCTAAAAATAGATTGCTAATAAAGAAGTTAGTATTAGAAATGTCATGCTGAGCGGAGTCGAAGCACTCAAAAGTCATTGAGTTTAAATTCTAGTTTTTACTTAAAAAACGGATTATACTGCTTTTCAAACCCAATACTCGTTGGATTTCCGTGTCCTGATAAAACCTGTGTTTCATCATCAAGAGTGAAAAGTTTGGTTTTAATTCCGTTGATAAGTTGTTCGTGATTTCCTTTGTAAAGATCGGTTCTTCCGATGCTTCCTTCAAACAGAACATCACCGGAGATCATGAATTTTCTACGGTCATTATGATACACAATGCTTCCCGGAGAATGCCCCGGAACATGATAAATCTTAAATTCTTCACCATCAAGATCAATGGTTTCTCCCTCGTTAATGTACTCGATGTCTACATTTACGGGTTCTAATGGGAAACCAAATCTCATTCCGCTTGCCTGAAGCATATCCAAAACTTCCTGATCGTCTTCGTGCATAGTGACAGGAACTTTAAATGTATCGTATGCCCATTGAAGACCCAAAACATGATCGATATGAGCATGGGTTAAAAGAATTTTCTGAATTTTCAATCTGTTTTCTGAAATAAATTTGTCGATAAGCTGAGTTTCCTGCTCATTCATATTTCCCGGATCGATAATCCATGCATTTTTATTTTCATTATAAAGTACATATGTATTTTCGCTTGCAAAATTGAATACGAAACGCTGAATCTGAAGCATAAGCTGAATGTTTTTTATTGAAACAAATGTAGCCACAAAAGTTTTGTTTTAAAATATTTTAATAAATTTTTAATTTGAATATATTTAAAGAGATAAACCTCTCTATCTTTTATGGTTTAAAAATCTTTTTTCGTTATCTTCGTCATAATGAAAACTTTGCAATTATTTTTACTTTCTATAGGTGGTTTAATGCTTGGGCAGAAAATCCAGAGTATCCAATTATTCAATCCTCAGACGAATGATGAAACGCCGGTGATTAATTTCAATCAGCAGTTGGTGTTAAGTTTTGATGATCTTACGAATTCCAGCGAGATTTATCGGTATACACTGAAACATTACGACAGAAACTGGCAGGATGATAATCTTTTCTTTACCGAATTTGCTAACGGAAGTCTTAACGGTTTGCTGGATCGCTTCGAATATTCATTTAATACACTGCAGCCCTATACCCATTACAAACTGAACTTTCCGAATGATAAAATGCAGCCGAAAGTTTCAGGGAATTTTGAGCTGATCGTCTATAAAGATTCTGCAGAAAAACCTTTGTTTAAAAGGAGGTTTTATGTGGTTGAAGATAATGCCACGATGGCTTTAAATGTTACGCGATTTGCAGATGCTAAAAATCCGAATGCCAACCAAAGAGTAGAGATACAGGCGGTTGCAAAAGGTGGTGATCTTACTTCAAATGTAAATTCTGTTACGGTAAACGTGATGCAGAATAACAACCCAAATGTTACGGTAAATAATCTAAGGCCAAGTACAACATTAGGAAACAAACTGCTTTTCCAGCAAATGAATCTTGTTTTTCCTGGAAATAATGAATTTTATTATTTCGATAATAAAAATATGAATATGGCTGCCGATATGGTAAACTCGGTTGAGGTAAAAGACGGGGTAAACTATACTTACCTTCATCCCGTTTGGGCATATCCGTTGAATTATCAATATCAGCCGGATGTAAACGGAGCGTGGTATTACCGTAGAAATGATTTGGGATTGGAAAGAAATGCGGAGAGAGAAGCAGATTATTCTTGGGTATATTTTTCACTGGATTCGGAACCTTTAAATAAAGAAATTTATGTCTTGGGCGGATTTAATGATTTTAAACCCAGCAAAGAATTCCAGATGCAATATGATGAACAGAATAAAAAATATGTGGCAAAGATTTTCCTGAAACAAGGTTTTTACAACTATATTTTGGCGACAAAAGAAGCAAACGGAACATTAAATTTTGGTGAGATCAACGGAAATTTCTGGCAAACAGAAAACCTTTATCAGGCCTTTATGTATTACAAACCTTTTGGTAGAAACTATGACGGATTGATAAGCTACGGAGAATTCAGAACGCCTGTGAAATAAATTTATATAAATGAATTTTTAACGAAAATAAAAAAGCCTTACAGAAAATAAACTGTAAGGCTTTAATATAATAATACTAGTCTTGAAATATAATTATGTAATCAAATAATTTTAATCTTCTTTAAAAATAGCGGTAATAAAAAGGTTCTCCTCGTTTTCAAAAACATAATGAATATTCACGGGGAAATTCTGCATTTTGTTAACGGCAATATCACTTGATTTTGCGACAGAATTTTCCGAAATTTCATTGATAGATGTTTTCAGATCTTCCAAAAAATCGATTCCTTTATTTTCTTTTTCAGCATTAAAAACCCGCATAAGCAGCCTTATGTCATTCTTTGCAATCGAAGAGAGAAGAATTTTCATCAGTTATGCGCAGTTCTTTTTCAGTTCAGAAATGTTTTCAAAAAAATCTAGTTTTGTTTTCGGATTTTCCTGATGAAACTGAATTCTGTATAACACCTCATCGATCTGAAACTGCGGAACAGAAATTCTGTTATTAGTTTCTAAATTTTCTACCATTTTCGCTAAAGTTTCCAACAATTCGGGAGTGAAACTTTCAATCTTGTGCTGTAAAATTTGGGCAGTTGCATTCATCATTTTAATTTTTAAGGTTGATGATGTTGTTTTGATGGGGTAAAGGTATGAAAAATAATTAAATTTCAAATATTTTATTTAAAATAATAGGGGTGTGTTTTGTTTTTAATTAAAAATTCGAAATAATGTGTGTTTTTTTAAGGGGTGTTGTGTTGTTTTTATTTTTTTTAACCTTGCGACACTTGAACTTTCTTAAAAATAAATTCTCTAGAAGTTAAAGTTATCCCTAAAGTCAGTTTTTTATTTTCATCACATTCTTTATTTCTTAAAATCTTCATTCTATTTGTCATTCTGAAAGGATCTAGAATTGAATCTTTCCCAATTATTTTCTAATACTATGTTTAGATCCATATGAGATTGCAAATGGAATGGTTATAAATTGAGTAATGAAAAAAAATAATCCAGAAAGGTTTTATCCAAATAATTAATGAAAAAAGTTATCCACAATATCACCTTTTTGTAATGATACTGAATTGTGATTTTTATTATCAATTAATTTTGACGGAGCTTTTTATATATAAATGTTTTGATTACTAGTTATTTAATAACAATTATTCTTATGAAAATCGATTGTGAAAAGTAAATTCAGAAGATAGTTTTCCACAGATGAATTTTCCAGATAAATGGTTCGATCGATTTTTTAGATAAAATAATGCTTAAAAAAAAGTTATCCACAATGTCATGTTTTCGAATTGAACTTTCTTTTGTGAAAAAATAAATCTCGTCTGAGTCTCAGACGAGTCAAAATATTTTCCTGTCATCTGAAGTTCAGACGGAGCAAACTAAAAGTGGTTGAAGCAAGTTTTACTTTCAGACGATAAGAACCAATAGTGATTGAAGCTTTCTGAGACTCAGACGAACAAAACCAAAACAGGTTGAGGTTTTCTGATGTTCAGACGACGTAAACATATATTAATTGAGAGATTCTGAAACTCAGACGCGATAAACAAATATTTTGACAAAAAAATAACCTCCATTGCTGGAGGTTTTATCTTTTAAACTAAATAAAATTCATTTAGTTTTTCTTCGCATAATGTTTTTACAACGTCTATCCATCGGTCTTCATCATTAAGACAAGGGATGTAATGGAAATTTTCTCCGCCACCATGAAGAAACTGTTCTTTGCCTTCCACAGAAATTTCTTCTAAAGTTTCCAGACAATCTGAAACGAAGGCCGGGCAAACAATAGCCAGATTTTTTATACCTTTTTTGCCAATGCTTTCTAGCGTTTCGTCGGTGTAAGGTTCCATCCATTTATCTTTTCCTAATCTCGACTGGAAGGTTACCATCACTTTTTCTTTTGGCAATCCTAATTTTTTAATCACAGAATTGGTAACATCAAAACACTGATGACGGTAACAAAACTGATGACTCGGATTGTTTTCTCGCGAACAGCAGTCGTTTAAATTACATGTCTTTGTAGGATCCGTCTTATAAATATGTCTTTCCGGAACACCGTGATAAGAAAACTGCAAAGCGTCGAAATTCTCAGGAAGTTTTTCCTTAATACTTTCAGCTAAACAGTCAATATAAATATCTCTATTATAGAAGGGTTGAATATAGTTGATTTTGATGTTTGGGAATTTTGCTTTTCTTACTTCTTCCGCCTTATCAATCACGGTTTCTGTGGTGCTCATCGCATATTGTGGATAGAGCGGAAAAAGCACGATGTCGGAAACACCCTGGTCAACTAATTTCTGAATTCCTGCTTCAATACTCGGTTGGGCATAGCGCATCCCGATTTCTACAGGAACATCTACCAGTTTTTGAAGTTTTTTCTGAATTTTTTCTGTGATAACGATAAGTGGCGAACCCTCATCTGTCCAAACCGTTTTATAGGCTTCTGCAGATTTTGCAGGTCTGGTGTTCAGAATAATCCCTTTCACCAGCAATGCACGGAAGATCCAGCGATAATCGATCACTTTTTCATCCATCAGAAATTCGTCAAGATATTCTTTTACATCATTTACCGCTGTAGACTTTGGTGAACCAAGATTTACAAGTAAAATTCCTTTTTTAGCCAAAATTTTTAATTTTAATTATGAATAGACTTTTCAAAATTCTTCATCAACTTTGAAATTTCCGCAAAAGTATCATTTTTCAGTGAGCCATCTCTCTCGAATCTGCCCTTGATACCTTTAATCAGCAGTTGGTGATCATCAACTTTTGCGCCAAGAGTCTTCAGAATTAATAATAATTCTTCATGCCCTTTTTCTCCATTGGCGGAAGCGGTTACCACAGCTGTAGGTTTTTCATTAAAAATAGTCGTAGAAACGAACCATTCTAATAAATTTTTTAATCTGCTCGGAATACTGAAAATGTACTCCGGTGTAGAAAATACAACACCCGCTGAACTATTGATGTCCTCACGAATTTTCAATACTTCGGCAGGTGTGTTGATATCTGTATGTTCCGTATCAAAATGCGGAAGGATAGAAAGATCATCATATACTATAAAATCAGCCTCTTGATTTTGTTGAAAGGTATTTTCCATTAATTTAAAATTGCTGGAATTTTTGGTAGCACTTCCTATAATGATGACGATTTTCTTTCTTTCAGACATTTTAAAGGAAATTATCCGTTTACAGCTTCCACTCTTTCTACCAATTCAGGAACGAATTGTTTCAAAATATTTTCAATTCCACCTTTTAAGGTTGCTGTTGAACTTGGGCAACCTGAACAAGCACCTTGTAGAAGCATTTTTGCAGTTTTATGTTCCTTATCATATTCCATTAGAGAAATTTTTCCACCGTCATTTTCTACTGCAGGAGCAACGTATTCATTTAAAATGTCAGAAATTTTCTGCTCGTCGTCTGTATACTCTCTGTTGATGATTTTTTCTACAGGATTTTCGTGCTTTTGGGGCTCAAGGTTTGAAATTTCACCTCCGTTCTGAAGATGCTCGGCAATTAATGCACGAACTGTCATCATTACCTGATGCCATTCCACAGAATCATCCTTCGTTACTGCCACGAAATTGTCAGAAATAAAAACTTCTTTCGCAAATTCAAATTCCTTGAAAATAGCCTGAGCCATAGGAACGCCCTCTGCTTTATCTCTAGATTTTACTTCCACAAAGCCGTCCATAAGCATTTTGTTGGAAACGAATTTCATTACATTAGGGTTAGGCGTCATCTCAGCATAAATCTGATACATCTCTTTTTTCTTCTGAAGGTAAATTCTTGGGTTTGCCAAAAGCTCGTCTTCCACTACATTTTTCAGGCTTTCTGCTACATGTTCCCATTCTACGGTATCCTGTTTTGCAACGGCCACAAAATTAGCCGTAATGAAAATTCTTTCCACAAACGGATAATTGAAAAGCTCCTGTGCCAAAGGAATTTCTGAAATATCTGAATCTCTGTCCAACTCTAAAGACCCCGGAATCAAATTGTAATCTGCTACAAATTTTATCACTTTCGGGTTTTCGGTTGGTTCTATAAGTATAGTATGCATTTTTTCGTTAAATTTGAGATACAAAAATACGGAATTAGAAGTTAGAAGTCCGATGTTGGAAGTTAGATTTTCGCTATCACTGTAATTTACAATTTGTGATTTGAAGATTTAATTTTCAAAGGAACTCATTATCAAATTTTCAAATTAAAAAATATGGCACTTATAAAAGAACTTTTAGGCAAATCTCCTCAGATTGGGGAAAATACTTTTTTAGCAGAAACGGCTACGATTATCGGAGATGTTACGATGGGAAGAGATTGCAGCGTTTGGTACAATGCGGTGATAAGAGGGGATGTTCATTATATTAAAATGGGCGATAAAGTGAATGTTCAGGATAACGCAATGCTACACTGTACGTATCAAAAATATCCTTTAAATATTGGAAATAATGTTTCCATTGGTCACAATGCGATTGTTCACGGATGTACGATTCAGGACAATGTTTTGATTGGGATGGGAGCGATTGTAATGGATGATTGTTTGGTTGAAGAAAATTCAATTGTAGGCGCGGGTTCTGTGGTAACGCAGGGAACTCATATCAAATCAGGAGAAGTTTGGGGCGGTGTTCCGGCGAGAAAAATTAAAGATATCAATTCGCAGCTATTGGAAGGTGAAGTCAATAGAATCGCCGATAATTATGTGAAATATTCTTCCTGGTACAAAGAAAACGTGAAAGACGTTGTGGAATAGTTAGAGGTGAATAATCAATTTGCTACGCAAGGCAATTTTTTGAGTGGTTAAAAATTCACTATCGACTCGTAGAAATTGACTAGTGATATAAAAAAGCTTTATCAAAATATGATAAAGCTTTTTTTAATCCCTTAATGTTTAAACTCCTTTCCGAAATCTATTACTGAACGGGATATACAACCTCTGCTTTTCCGTTGATACATCTTACTCCCACAGGTTCTCCTATAAAAGAACAGTCGGATGAGATATTATATTTTTGGTTAAACTCTTTTTCTTTGTTGTTGTAGTTTTCAATTTTTGGTAAAATTGAAGCTTCCATTTTTGTAGGATAAGAAATGTAATATTTTGGCCCACCGCAGGCTTTTGCTCCCATTGCAGCAGGTTTCCAATCGCCAACTGTTGCTTCCGTACACTTTTCTTTACCAATTTCGGCTTCTATTTCAGTTTTTAATTTATCAAGCTGTGCCTGATCGTATTTTTGACTGCTTTCATCCGCCGGTCTTTCAGAAATATCTTTAGGCAGGTTGGTATTTACATTTTTTGTTGTATTACATGAGACTACCGTTAACGTAGCAAATAATACTAAAGCTGGTATTTTTAGAAATAAATTTTTCATAATAATGTTTTTTCTCCGCAAGAATTTTCAAAACTTGTGCCAAGATAAAAAAATCAAATTCATTTTCCGTAATTTTGGCAACGATGAACAATCATTTTTTTGACTTACTAGAGCATACCAACCGAAGTGTATTTTTAACGGGAAAAGCAGGAACAGGAAAAACTACTTTTCTCAACGATTTTGTAAAACGTACCCGCAAAAAGCATATTGTGGTGGCGCCTACGGGTATTGCTGCGATTAACGCCGGAGGAGTTACCATTCACTCGATGTTTGGTTTGCCGCTGAGAACCTTTTTACCGACAACCGACAGGATAGATACCAGTTTGGCGAATAATATTGCCGATCTGATGCCTCATTTCAAATATCGAAAAGATAAGCTTAAACTTTTAAGAGAAGTGGAAATTCTTATCATTGATGAGGTTTCCATGCTTCGTTCTGATGTTTTGGATATGATGGATTTTTCCTTACGTTTTATCCGAAGAAATAATCAGCGTTTTGGTGGGGTTCAGATGTTGTTCATCGGAGATTTATATCAGCTTCCGCCGGTGGTGAGAGATGAGCATATCTTAAAAATGTATTACAATTCGCCGTTCTTTTTTGATAGTCTGGCGATTAAAGATATTCCGTTAATTACCATTGAATTAACCAAAGTTTACCGTCAGACCGATCAGGAATTCCTGGAAATTCTGAATGCCATTCGTGACGGTGATGTTGCCAATATCGATTTTAATCATTTGAATGAAAGATACGATCCCAATTTCGAAATGGGAACAGATTCTTACGTGTATCTGTGTTCGCACAATAAAATGGCGGATGAGATCAATCAGGAAAAATTAGCCGAAATAAAAGTGGATGCCCGAAGTTATGAAGCTAAACTTTTTGGTGAGTTTAAAGAAAATCAGTTTCCGAATGAGCAGTTTTTAGATTTGAAGATGGGCGCTCAGGTGATGTTCATCCGAAACGATATTTCGGGAGAAAAGAAATATTTTAACGGAAAATTAGGTGAAATTTCTGCGTTGGATGAGAATGAAATTAAAGTGATTCTCGATGGAAGCGACAGAGAAATTACCGTTAAACGTGAAGTCTGGGAACAGAAAAAATATTTTCTAGATACCGATAAAAATATCAAAGAAGAAGTTTTGGGAAGCTTTGAACAGTTTCCGATAAAGCTGGCTTGGGCGGTGACGATTCATAAAAGTCAGGGGTTAACGTTTGATAAAGTAATTATCGATGCCGGAAAAAGTTTTACGGCTGGTCAAGTTTATGTGGCGTTGTCGCGTTGCCGAACGCTGGAAGGAATTGTTTTGAAATCTAAAATTACACCTGAAGTTATTTTTAAAGACAACCGAATTCTGCATTTCCATACCGATACGGTGGCTAATGATAACGTTGAAAATATTTTAAATAAAGAAAAATACGATTACAGTATCAAAAAAGTGCTGCGTACCGTAGATTCTCAATGGTTATTGAAGGAAGTGGAAGAGTGGAACAGATTGTCGATCGTTACCAAAAGTATAGATCATGTAAAGGCCAATCAATTATATCTTCAGCTAAAACATGAGACGGTAAATCTTGGAAAGATTTTCGAAAAACTAGATCGAGTAATTTCTCAAAAGGTTAATAATTTTATTGAAAATAAAGAAGAATGGTCGGATATAGAAAGCAAAACGAAAGGTGCCGTTAATTTCTTTTTTACTGAAATTAAAGATAAAATTTTCAGTCCGCTGAAAGAATTTTATGCTGAAATAAAAGGCGCAAAAGGTTTAAAGCAATATAATGAAGAGCTTCGAAATTGGCTGGAAGATATCGAAGAATATTTAAATAGTTTAAAGGAAATTCATTTGTTGGAAACCCGTTTGCTTGATGAAAAAAATGACAAGGAAGTCAGCATGAAAATTGCAAAAGTACCGTCTCAGGTTCTGACTTTTCAATTATTTGAACAAGGGAAAACCATTGCTGAAATTGCTTTGGAAAGAGGTTTGGTAAAGGAAACTGTGATTGGTCACTTGGCGAAATTTGCCGAACAAGGCCTGCTGGATATTTCAAGAGTGATTACTTCTGATAAGATTAAAACTTTTGAAGAAGTTTTCCACAGAGATCCTAAAGAGACGTTAACAGAATGGAAAAATGTATTGCCTAGTGATTTTGAATTTAATGAAATCAGAATTTTGATTAATCATTTTAATTATCAAAAGGAGAAAGGGAAATAAAATATAAGAGGATTCGGTAAAAACTGAATCCTTTTATATTTAAATGCTGCTTAACTTTCTTTTGTTATTATCCCAATACATTGCAGATCGGCTATCATTCATGAATTCTACTTCTGTATTTTCAATATCATTGAATCTACTTTTATCAGTTTTAGAAAATTCAATTACTGTAAAATATTTTTCATCCAAATAATTAAAATCAACAAGTTTAAAATATTCATCAATAGAATTTCTGTCAATCATAACTTTTCCGCCTCCGCACCAATGTCTATCCTGTCCATTTTTCTTTACACCAGAAACCCAATATTCTTCACCAGTTTCGATATCGAAATGATTTCCATAAGTTCCGGGATTTTTAAGTTTTTTCAAAGCTTTTCCGTTAAAGTAAACAGTTTGCCCAGACTTTGAAAATTCTACAAAACCAATCCAAGCTGGTCCCGTGTGACCTTCGGATTTGTTTTCGATGTACATTATTTTTGATTTCATGGTTTTAAATTTAAGCTAGATTGAATTCTTCAGCAATCACAAACTGATTATTAATTATGATTAATTGATGTGGAGTAATCTTTTTTATTCCAAAATAACTAATTTTTACATTATGCTTTCACATATTCTTTCCATATTTTCAACAATTGAAAAAGGTGCTTTTAAAATTATACCTGATCCTTTTTGAATATTTTGTAAGAAAATATCATAAGTAATTCCGATGTTTATTTCAATGTAATCTTTCCAATTTCTCCAACCTTTTGTGATTTCATCGATTGAATTTTTAATTTCCTCAACGAACAATTCAATATTTTCAGGTTTTGAGTTGATAAAAACTTCCAGATTACTTTCGTTATGATTAATGAGGAAGGGATGATATTCATGAATAGTGAGAAGTCCTATTTCCTTCTGTTTTAAAAATGCTTCTTTTTTATTTTTAAAGTCAAAACGATGTAATTTATTTTCAATTTTTAAAATAATAAATGTTGATTGAAATGCTTCAATTTCTACTATTTTATTATTAAAGTTTTTAATTTTGATCATAATTTAATGTTATATAAATACGTCTATAATTATTGAAAATATCTTTATCTATAAAAATTTTGGTTCTAGCAATATAGTATTGCACTTTTCATTACTTCAAAAATATACATTGTATAAATAAATCATTCAATTTAAAATTTTATTCTCATAGTTTTTTCCTGAACTACCCAATTAATTCCATCAATTACAAAAAGTAACTAATGTGATTTATTAGCTTTACATTTGTTTGGTTTTAAACCTAAAATTTAAAATATGAAAAATTTTGAAATATCAGTGTTGGATCTTGCGCCTGTAAAGCAGGATAAGACGATTCACGATACTTTTCAGGACAGTTTATCTTTAGCAAACCACACTGAAAATTTAGATTATAAAAGATTCTGGCTCGCAGAACATCACAATATGGAAAGTATTGCCAGTTCCGCAACTTCGGTTCTGATTGGTTTCATCGCCAACGGAACAAAAAAAATAAGAGTAGGATCTGGGGGAATTATGCTTCCGAATCATAGTTCACTGGTTATTGCTGAACAATTCGGGACGCTGGAGTCTCTTTTTCCAGGAAGAATCGATCTCGGTTTGGGAAGAGCGCCCGGAACAGATGGTTTAACAGCTCAGGCCTTGGGAAGGAATCCTGCAATTATCAATCAGCAATTTCCGAGACAGATTTTAGAATTACAAAAATATTTCTCCAAAGAAAATCGTGATGCGCTGGTTCGTGCGATTCCGGGAGAAGGGTTGGATATTCCGTTGTATATTCTGGGTTCGAGTACAGACAGTGCTTTTTTAGCCGCTGAATTGGGACTTCCGTATGCTTTCGCGGGACATTTTGCACCTGAACAAATGGAAATGGCGTTCAATATTTACAGACAGAATTTTGAACCTTCAAAATATTTAAGCGAACCTTACATCATTGCGTGCGTTAACGGAATTGCAGCAGAAACTTCGGAAGAAGCGCATAAAATGTCAACGACTTTGTTTCAAGCATTTATCAATATTGTAAGAAACGACAGAAAACCTTTTGCACCGCCGGTTGATGATATGGATGAAATCTGGTCTGCAATGGAAAAATCAATGGTTTTGCAGAAGTTAAAATATACATTAATTGGAAATCAAACAGAAATTGAAGAAAAGCTGAAAAGTTTTCAGGAGAAATTCAATGTTGATGAATTAATGATTAATTCTCATATCTACGATCATCAGAAAAGATTAGCATCTTATGATATTTTCAGAAATGCTAAAAACTCAATATTCAAAGCATAAGATTAATTGGAAGATGCCTTTTTTTATGAGTATCTTTACGCAAATTTAAAAAGTAAAAATGTCTGATATTAAATTAAATACTATTCCAGAGGCTATTGAAGACCTTAAAAATGGTAAAATAATCATAGTAGTGGATGATGAGGACAGAGAAAACGAAGGTGATTTTCTTTGTGCTGCAGAACTTACAACACCAGAAATCATCAATTTCATGGCACTTCACGGAAGAGGGTTGATCTGTATGCCGCTTCCTGAAAAAAGATGTGATGAATTAGGGCTTGAAGTAATGGTAAGCAGAAGTAGCGATCCGAAAGAAACTGCTTTTACGGTATCGGTTGACCTTTTGGGGAATGGAACTTCTACAGGAATTTCTGCTGGTGACAGAGCGAAAACAATTTTGGCTTTGATGGATGAAAAATCTAAACCGACAGATTTCATGAGACCAGGTCATATTTTTCCGCTTCGTGCAAAAAAAGGTGGCGTTTTGAAAAGAGCCGGGCATACAGAGGCTGCCATTGATCTTACTTGCCTTGCAGGTTTGAAGGAAGGTGGAGTGATCTGCGAAATTATGAATGAAGACGGTTCTATGTCTCGTTTACCGGATTTGCAGGTGCTTGCTCAAAAACATGATATGAAAATTGTTTCGATTGAAGATTTAATTCATTATCAGCTTAAAAAAGGAAACTTGATCGAAAGATTGGAGGAAAGAAAAGTGAAAACGGCGTATGGTGATTTCGATTTCTTTGCTTTCAGAGAAACTTCTAACGACCAGATTCACTTTGCTTTAACAAAAGGAACTTGGACGGTTGATGAGCCTGTTTTGGTGAGAGTTCAGTCTTCTGATTCTTATTTCGATGTGTTGACTAGATTAAATAATGGCGAAAAACCTTTATTGGAAAAAGTGACCAACATGGTAAATGAAGCTGGAAAAGGAGCAATTATTTTCATTAATAATGTTTCAAATTCTGAAAATACATTAAGAAAATTGCAGCAGTTCATCAATTATCAGGATGGTCAGGAGCAACATCCTACGTTAGCTTTCAATTACAGAGATTACGGAATCGGAACTCAGATTTTAAAGAATCTTGGAATTAATAAGTTTAAAGTAATCACTCAAAATCCTAACATTAAACCTCAGGTTGGAGGATATGATGTTGAGGTGACAGAGTTGGTGCAATTATAAAAAGTGAATAATCAATGGTGAATTAACTTCGTTGTCAATGTTTTTGATACGTTTTTAGATTCACTTGCGAAGCAAAATTGAGACTTCACAATTGACTTAAAATAAAAAAATGGCTTGATTTCTCAGGCCATTTTTATTTCATCGAAATTTCTGAAACCATTCAGAAAATCTTTGATATTCATTCTTTTCTTTCCTTCCAATTGTAATTCTAAAGGAAAATAAACACCATCTTGAGTATAAATTTTAAAATCATTTTTAGAAATTTCTAAACTTCCGATTTCTTTTCCGTGGTTTAAAATTTCAAATTTTCCGCCAAATATTTTTAATCCTTTTTCTTCTTCGCCAATTTTTAAGGTTGTAAAAGCAGCAGGATAAGGTGACATTCCTAAAATAAACTGGTGAACTTCTTTTGAAGCTTTCGTCCAGTCGATTCTTGTATCTTCTTTGAAAATCTTATAAGCATTTTTGGGATGTTCTACTTCTGGCTGAGGTTTTTCAACGATTGAGTTTTCTGCTAATCCATCCAACGTTTTTACCACTAATTTTGAACCCATTTTCATTAATCTGTCATGAAGATGACCTGCATTTTCGTCCTGTAATACGGGGATTTCTTCCTGCAATAAAATATTTCCTTCATCAATTTTTTCATTAATAAAGAAAGTGGTAGCTCCTGTTTTTTCTTCACCATTAATCACAGCATAATTAATTGGAGCTGCACCTCTGTAATCTGGAAGCAAGGAAGCATGAAGATTGAAAGTTCCCATTTTTGGCATTTCAAAAAGAACTTTTGGCATCATTCTGAAAGCAACTACTACGAAAACATCAGCTTCTAATTTTCTCAACTCTTCCAAAAATTCAGGATTTCTCAACTTTTCAGGTTGAAAAACCGGAAGATTATTTTCTGTTGCGAAAACTTTTACAGGAGATTGATTGATTTTTTGTCCGCGCCCACTCGCTTTATCCGCAACGGTTACAACGCCTACAACTTCATGATGAGATTGATGAATGGCTTCCAGTGAAGTTTTTGCAAACTCCGGAGTTCCTAAAAATACGACTTTCAATGATTTCATGGTGCAAAGATAAGGTCTTTATGAACGGTTTAAAAACTAAAAAGATTTAAATGATAACTTATTACCAATTACTCATTACTTATGCTAGTGCGTATGTCTTGAAATTCAACATTTTTACTTTTCCGGAATCTAATAAATAAATTAAGTTTTCCAAAATATTATCTTTCGGATGATAAGTAAGCTGAATTGATAGTTCTTCAATAGTGGCGGGCTTTTTTGATAATAAATTAATAATTTCCAACCCGATATTTTTACCAAAAATGGATTGTTTATTTTTTTCGCATATCGAACAGATTCCACAATTTTTAGTATTTTTTTCTCCAAAATAAGAGAGAATCAACTTCATTTTGCAAAACTGATTGTCTTCAATATAAAATTTCATTTCTTCCCATTTCTGGATTTTATTTTTTTGAATATGCTCAAAAAGTTTCCAGTAAGAAGAATTAATTAATCTTTCGTTCCTCGGTTTTAAAAATTTAATACTAGATAAAGCTCCGTCAATATATTCTAGATACCCTTTTTGCTGAAGCTCTTTTAATCTTTCTTTAATTAAATGAATATCGGCGGCAATTTTATTACTCAGCTGCTGCTCGCTAAACATTACCTTATGAGTGGTAATTCCGGAAATCGAGCGAAGCAAAAGCTCAATAAAATAAGCATCTTTTTGAGGTAATTGATCTAATTCATCACCTTTTACAGAAAGTTCAAGCGAAGACAAACTTTTATTATCATTAAAGTAAATAATCTCCTGATTATGAAGAAAAGTCAGAACATTTGTAATTTTCGCTTTAGATAATTTCGTGAAATTCTGGATTCCTGTAAAATTGAGTTGAAAAACTTTTTCCGGCAATTCATGTTCTGCCACCTGAAAAATAGAGTAGAGGTAGGTGATGATCTTTAAAAATTCAGACTTATTAGGAATCTGATTTTTTAAAATTTGATCAAAATTCGATAATTCCTGCTGATTCCAAAGCAAAAAAGCAAAACTTTTTTTTCCATCACGACCTGTTCTCCCAATTTCCTGATAATAATTTTCAATAGATGGGGAAGGGGAGAAGTGGATTACAAAGCGCACATTGTCTTTATCGATTCCCATTCCAAAGGCATTGGTAGAAATTAAAACATGCTGATCGCTTTTATTCCAGATATTTTGTCGGGTATTTTTTTCTTTTGTTGTTAATCCTGCGTGAAAATAATCAACATTTTTTAATTGATTTTTATGGAGAAATTCAGTGAGCTGTTCAGCGTCTTTTCGTGTTCGAACATATATAATTCCTGATTTTGTAGCATATTTTAAAATATCAAAAACGCGTTGATACTTATCCGAAACTTCTTCTGAAAAAATTTTAATATTATCTCTTTTAAAACTTTTTTGAAAAACGGTAGGGTTTTTAAACTCCAATTTTGTTTTAATTTCATCTAAAACTTTTGGGGTAGCCGTAGCCGTTAAAGCAAGACAGGCAATTTCAGGATTATTTTTCCTAAATTCTTTTATATTTTGATAGCTTGGTCTAAAATCTTGCCCCCATTCTGAAATACAATGCGCTTCGTCAACAGCAATAAATGATAATTGAATTTCTTCTATATTTTGTAAAAACTGAGTATTGGTTAACCTTTCGGGAGAAATGTATAAAAGTTTTGTTAAACCGTCTTTGCATCTATTATAGATAACTTCAGCATCAAACTCATCCAATTCTGATGATAAATATTCTGCTTCAATCTGTCTTGTTTTAAGCTGATTGACCTGATCTTTCATCAATGCCAATAAAGGAGAAATGACCAGACAAACTCCTTCTTTTAGTAACGCAGGTAATTGATAGCAAAGAGATTTTCCGGCACCTGTCGGAAGCAGTGCCAGAGTATCTTTTCCATAGATTATCGAATCTATAATTTCTTCCTGAGAATCTCTGAATGCATCATAGCCCCAAAAATGCTTTAGGGTTTCATATTTTAATTTTTGAAAATCTTGCGAAGAAATCATATCGTAAAAGTAAGAAATGTAAGATAATAAAAAAAGCCACGCAATGCATGGCTTTAAATATAATTTACTAATAAGTTTATTATTTAGCTTCGAAGTAAACTCTTCTGTTTGCTCTGTTTTTCCATTCAGGACATTTAGTAGCAGGGTCACACTCAGGATATTTAAGGTCTTTTTCACCTCTACCAACAGAATTTAATTTACCAGATTGAACACCGTTTTTAATTAAATAATTTTTAACGTTGTTTGCTCTTCTTTCAGATAACTTTTGGTTATAAGCCTCAGAAGCTCTAGTATCAGTCGCTCCAATTACGGTATAAGAACCATTTGAAGAGTTGATATAATTTACTGCATTGTTAAGAATTGGTGTATTTGATGGTAAAATTCTATCTGAATTTAAATCAAATTCAATTCCTTCAAGTTTAGTAACAGTTTCGTCTACTGGTCCACCAGTTGGAGGAGTTGTTGTAGGACATCCTTGGTTTTCTACAGGTCCAGGAACAGTTACACACTTATCGTAAAGGTCGATTACACCATCTAAATCTGTATCTAAAGCTACACCAGCACCGTCAACTCTTGCTCCAGCAGGAGTATCAAGTTGTCTGTCCCAATCGTCACAAACTCCGTCATTATCAGCATCTCCTTTTTTACAAACTTCAATATCCTGATTTTTATTAGCCAAAACATCTAACTTGTAATAGATTTCCTGAAGCGGATCATGCCACATTAAGTGAGACTCGTGTTTTCCTAATTTTAAAGTAACCCCAATTGTTGCATTGAAGAAGTTATCAGAAACCTGCTCTTCACGTTGATTGATCGCGCTGTATTTGTATCCTCCACCATCGAATTCATCATCACCAGTAACGACATACATCAATCTACCTTCAATGTCAATTCTATTGTTCACATTATATTTAAGACCTGTACCTACTTGAGCAAACATTGATCCTAGTTGGAAAGGTTTAACTTCAGTCATCATTCTTTGACCAGCCAAATCTTTTTGGTATGTTCTAAATGCTATCGTACCAACACCTGCATAACCATGTAATGCCCATCTGTATGGAGAGTGATTATCAACTCTTCTTAATAAGTTTGAAAAGTTAATATCTCCTAAAATTGAAATCGCATCATATTGAGTTCTTGCACCAACTTGTTGATAAGGTAGATTATTAGGAACTGGATCTTTTGTATTGAACCATCCTTGTCTTGTTTCACCTCTGTCATACTGTAATTTTAAACCAAAAGCATGAGTAATTGCTTTATCGATACTTACATAAGCAGAGTAACCGAATAGATTCTTACCGTTACCATTTTTTATAGATGTTAAATCGGCAGACTGCATCAAAGGTACACCTGCACCAGCAGAGATAGACCAGTCGTTAAATCTTTTAGATTTATTTGTAAATGGGGAAACATTGGCAGAGCCCGAAGAAAATGTATTTGGATATTCTCCATTTGAAGAAACTGCCGTTGAGTCTTGTGCAAAGGCTACTGTCGGAACAGCTAGGGCAAATGCAACAATTGCTAAACTTAATTTCATAGTGTATTTTTTATTTAGTTAATTAAATGATTTTATTTTTTACTGATTACTTGTTCGTAGGGCAACCGTTATTTTCAACAGGTCCCGGAACAGTCACACATTTATCGTATAAATCGATAACACCGTCTAAATCCATGTCTAGCGCTACACCAGCACCGTCAACTCTAGCTCCGGCAGGAGTGTCAAGCTGTCTGTCCCAGTCATCACAAACTCCGTCATTATCAGCATCTCCTTTTTCGCAAACTACAAGATCTGTAGATGCATTTTCAAGAACGTTTGCTCTGTAATATGCCTCTTGCAAAGGATCATGCCATGCTAAGTGAGATTGTTGCTTTCCAATTTTGAAGGATACCCCAAGATTAACTGTCCACATGTTATCCGAACGTCTTTTGTTAAGCATATTATACTTAGCCGTCGCTGTACTTGTGTCATAGTTATCTGGGCCAGCCCATCCACCGCCATCGAATTCATCATCACCACTTATGATATACATGGTTCTTGCTTCAACATCAATAAGTCTGGATACATTATATTTTAATCCAATACCGAATTGATAGAAAAGTGAATTGATGTCTATGTCTTGTTTAATAAACAGAGGTGCTCTTTTAGGGGTAGTACTGTATCTGTACTGATCGTTGTCATACAAAGACGTATCATATCCCATTACACCAATCCCTGCATAACCGTGGAAAGCCCATCTATACGGAGAATGATTATCAACTCTTCTTAAAAAATTAGAAAAGTTAACATCTCCCATTAAAGCAATCTGGTTATACTTAGTTTTTGCGGTAGCTACACCTGCTGCCAATCCTGCTGCTCCTTCCAATTGCCCTTTTTGAGTTGTTTCACCTCTCTGATAGATAAGGCTCAACCCAAAAGAGTGGGTAATTTGCTTGTCAATACTCACGTAAGTGTTATATCCCCAATTTACCTTTTTATCGTAAATCGATTTGAGGTCAGAGTGCACCATAAACGCTCCACCACCACCAACAGAGATCGACCAATCGTTGAATCGTCTTGCTTTGTTGTTGAAAGGTTGAACATTGGCAGAACCTGAGGAGAAAGTATTAGGATATTCGTTCGTGGAACTTACAGCAATACTGTCCTGAGCATAAGTAGCAATAGGCAAAGCGGCCAATAATAATAAACCTAATTTCATACAATATGTTTTATGTTTTATTCAGATAAATCTTTTAATAATATCTTGGAAAACTCCCTTTCATATAAATGTTTTTTATGAGGAATTTCAAGCCTTTCAGAGATAAAATTCAAGTCATTATATTTAACAATATCGATGTCTATAATGCGATCTGCATAACCTCCCGATACCTTTGAATCATTTACTCTTCCCATCTCATTTTCAATACTTTTAACTAAATCAAGCAGTTGAATGGGCGAAAGACGCGTATATATTATTGATGCAATATTACAAAAAATATTGGAACTGGCAAATTCTACAGGGTCGGATGTCAAAAATTCACTATTCTTTAATATTTCAATTCCTCTATCCTTAAGCATCTGTAGTGCAGTCTCTAAATTTTTTTTTTGATCTCCGAGGTTACTTCCCAGTAACAAAACTACCTTTTGCTGCGACATATTGAAAAATGATTGATTTTATGAAAAGTTTTTTTAAAAATGTTCTGGCAAATATAGTGGCAATTGTGATATTGTGCGCCGTATTTTTCATCTTTTTTATTATGCTTATTGTCTTTAGTTCGATGGGAAGCGACAAATCTGTAACGGTAAAAAAGAATTCAATTTTAACGATAAATCTTACAACAGATATTCTCGACAGCCCTACGGAAGAGAAATCAGATTTTTTCAGTTTAAGCAAAGAAAGCAAAAGTGTTTTGATTTATGATGTGCTTGAAGCTATTAACAAAGCAAAAACAGATGATAATATTAAAGGAATAAGCATTGAGGCAGATAATCTGAACGCAGGTATCACCCAAATTGATGATATTAGAAGTGCGTTGGAAGATTTTAAGAAAAGTGGAAAGTTTGTTTATGCTTACGGAAACGGGGTTTCTCAATCTTCTTATTATTTAGGATCTGTGGCGGAAAAATATTTCCTTCATCCAGCAGGATTAATTGAATTGAAAGGTTTGGCTACGGAAGTTGTTTTCTTTAAAGATTTTGCTGAAAAATACGGAATTGGGATTGAAGTTATCCGTCACGGAAAATTCAAATCTGCTGTGGAACCATTTTTGAGAAACGACATTTCACCGGAAAATAAAGAACAATTAAGTACTTTATTAAATGATATCTGGAAAAATACATCTTCAAAAATTGCTGCTTCAAGAAAAATAGATACAGCACAGTTCAGAACAGCTGTTGATAGTTTGTATGGAATGATTCCTGAGCAAAGTTTGAAATATAAATTGGTTGATAAATTGGCTCAGAAAAGTGAGTATGATAATTTATTGAAGTCAAAATTGAGTGTTAAAGACAAAGAGAAATTAAACAAAATTTCTTTATCAAATTATATTAAATCTTATGCAGACGAGAGTAAGTCGGGAGACAAGATCGCTATTCTGTATGCATCGGGATCAATTAATAATGGGGGCGGCTACAACGATATTTATTCTGAAAAATATGTGAAATACATTAAAGATCTTCAGGAAAATGATAAAGTGAAAGCGGTGGTGTTAAGAATTAACTCTCCGGGAGGAAGTGCGAATGCTTCAGACGAAATTTTGTTTGAACTTCAACAGTTGAAGAAGAAAAAACCTTTGGTAGTTTCTTTTGGTGATTATGCTGCTTCAGGTGGTTATTATATTGCTATGGCTGCTGATAAAATTTATTCTGAACCGAATACACTTACAGGTTCCATCGGGGTTTTTGGTGTATTGCCTTATTATAAAGATTTAGCAAATAAAAACGGAGTACGTTCAGATATCGTTTCTACAAATGCCAATTCTCAATATTATTCGGCATTGCATGGTCTTACCCCGTATGGAGTGACGATGATGACGAGAAGCGTGGAAGGAACTTATAAGAGATTTGTTCATTTTGTGACTCAAAACAGAAAACAGACTTTCGAGCAGATTGATAACGTGGGTGGCGGTAGAGTATGGAGTGGTGTAAGAGCCAAACAAATCGGATTGGTAGATGAATTGGGAACGCTGAATGATGCCGTGAAATTTGCCGCTCAAAAGGCAGGTTTAAAATCATACAACGTTGCTTCTTATCCGAAAAGAATGAATGCGTTTGAGCAGATATTCAATGATTTTAATGAAGATGAAATTTCAGCAAGAATTATTAAAAATAAAATTGGTAAAGCCAACTATGAAATTTTACAGCAGATTACAGATGAAAAACTAAAATCTGAGGTGAAGATGGAAATGCCTTATCAGATAAAGATAAACTAACTAAATTATTATTGTACCGAAACGCCGGATTTGAATTTCACATCCGGCGTTTTATTTTTAGTAGCTTAAATTTTAACCCTTCCTAGTAGCCATTCCGTAAAGCCAAAGGACAATTAAAGCGCCTCCGATTGCTAAAATCCAGCTTCGGGGATTCCAGAACGTTGTCACATCTCCCCAATGAAGAATGTAGACTCCAATTGCTCCCCCGACGAAAGCTCCTATAATTCCTAAAATAATGGTGATGAGCCAACCACCTCCTTGTTTACCAGGCATGATAGCTTTTGCAATAGCTCCGGCTAAAAGCCCAAAAATAATCCATGTTAAAACTCCCATAGTTGCAAATTTTTTAATTGTTAATATTTATAAAATGATTTGTTTGCTAATAAAGGGAAAACATGATGTAAAATCATCTTTTCTTGAAAAATGAATCTACAAATTCTGTACCATTGAAAAGTTGGAGATCATGCATTTTTTCTCCAACACCAATGTATTTTACAGGAATTTGAAACTGGTCTGAAATGCCAATTACCACACCGCCTTTTGCAGTTCCGTCTAATTTAGTTACAGCTAAAGCATTCACTTCAGTTGCAGCTGTAAATTGTTTTGCCTGTTCAAAAGCATTCTGACCTGTAGAACCGTCCAAAACCAATAAAATCTCATGAGGAGCATCAGGAATTACCTTTTGCATTACTCTTTTAATTTTAGAAAGCTCATTCATCAAATTGATCTTATTATGAAGCCTTCCTGCAGTATCAATAATTACAACATCTGCATTTTGAGCAACCGCGCTTTGTACGGTATCAAAAGCAACAGAAGCAGGGTCTGATCCCATTTCCTGTTTTACAATAGTTACACCCACTCTTTCACTCCAGATCACTAATTGGTCTACAGCGGCAGCTCTAAAGGTATCTGCAGCTCCAAGAACCACTTTTTTTCCTTCAGATTTGAATTGATGAGCCAGTTTACCAATTGTTGTGGTTTTTCCGACACCATTTACTCCAACTACCATAATAACATAAGGTTTTTTTGAAGTATCAATATTTCCGGTTCTGGCGTGAGGATTTTCAAGTAATAAACCTGAAATTTCATCACGAAGAATTTTATCAAGCTCGCTTACGCTTACATATTTGTCTCTTGCAACGCGTTCCTCAATTCTTTCTATGATTTTGATGGTTGTAGATGCCCCAACGTCTGAAGCAATAAGTATCTCTTCCAGATCATCCAGAACTTCCTCGTCTACTTTGCTTTTACCGACTACGGCCTTTGTCATTTTTTCAAAGAAACCTTGGCTAGATTTTTCCAACCCTTTATCTAAAGTTTCTTTTTCTTCTTTTTTAAAAATATTTTTAAACCAACTCATAGTATGAATTAAGTAATTTTAATTAAATGATGAAAGCTGGAGGATGGAGGCGTGAAGTTTGCAAACTTAGTTTTTTAAGTTTGTTATGAACTTCCAGTACCCAGCTTCCGACTTCCAGATAGATTAAAAGCAAAGATAACAAAAAAACTACCCAAAATATGAGTAGTTTTTTTATATTGTAAATAAAGTGAGGATTATTTTTTCAAAAATCCGTCAACTTCGTCTGCATTCATTACTTTTTCTTCGAAAACGTAAGCTCCTGATTTAGAAGACTTCACCATTTTCACAACTTTAGTCATTTTTTTTGACTGTCCGCTTTGTAGGGTTGCTACTACTTTCTTTGCCATGGTAAATTATAATTTAATAAATTACTTGATTTCTTTGTGAAGGGTAGATCTTTTAAGAACCGGATTGTATTTTTTCAATTCCAATCTTTCTGTAGTGTTCTTTTTATTTTTAGTAGAAATGTATCTAGACATTCCTGGCATACCACTCTCTTTGTGCTCTGTACATTCAAGGATTACTTGAACTCTATTTCCTTTTTTTGCCATGATTTAGTTCTTTTTAATCAATCCGTTTCTAGTAGCTCTTTCAATAGCTTCCTCGATTCCAATCTTGTTAATCACTCTCAATCCATGAGCTGATACTTTCAGTGTTACGTGCTTATCTTGCTCTGGAAGGTAAAATTTCTTCTCCAATAAGTTAATTTCAAAACGACGCTTCGTTTTGTTATTAGCGTGAGAAACGTTGTTACCAACCATTGCACGCTTTCCTGTTATTTGGCAAATTCTTGACATATCTCGATGTTCTTTATTTGTATAATATTTGAGGTTGCAAAATAACGAAGAATTTTTTAGATAGACAAATCTTTTAGAAAATATTTCCAAATAACTTCTTGATTAATAATCTTGATTTTTGATATAAAATATATCCTATCGCCCTCCACCCTGATGAATGATAAATTTCATATCGCTTTTCTTTCAATTCGGAAAATTAATCGCATATCTTTGTTTTTAATTAATCTAAATAAAAATAAGATGAAGACAATTTTTATTCTATTAAATATGTTGCCGATAGGATTTATGGCGCAAACTTTCACAGAAGTTCCGACTGCGATGAAGGATATTTACTACGGTGCAGCCGATGGAGGAGATATGGATGGCGACGGTTTTACCGATGTTGTGATCAACGGAGCAATAGACGCTAACGGCGACGGTCAGGTAGATACTTCGTTTAATGAGATATATAAAAGCAATGGTACTACATTGGTGCCTTATGCAGATTTGGGAGTAGATGCAACGCATTTAGGCGACATTAAATTTGTCGATTTTAACAATGATGGTTTAATGGATATTATTTCTACAGGATTAAGCTATAATGATATTGTGAATTACAAACATTATCGATTCAGAAATACAGGAACGGGTTTTGTGAAAGAAGCCGATCTTCCCGGGAAAATATATGGTTCGTTAGAAGTTTTCGATTTTAATCATGATGGAAAGTTGGATTATGCACTGAATGGAACTCAATATATTGATGGAGTAGGCTTCGTACACGATTTAGACTTATATCAGAATACAGGAAACGGCTTTCAGGTTACTAACGGATGGATGCAAGGGACGCAGAATTCAAGCTTTAAAATGGTAGATCTTAATAATGATAACCTTTTAGATATGATCGTTATGGGACTTGATACGAACTATGTGCCACTTTTTAAATCTTATTTAAATCAAAACGGTACGTTGGTAGAATCTCAAAGCTTTCCTGCAATGTCAAGCGGAAAATTAGATTTTGCTGATTTTAACGGAGATGGCTTTCAGGATATCGTAGTTTCTGCACAGGATGAAAATTATTCAGGGTATTTGGGTGTTTTGATGAATGATGGAACGGGGCAATTAACGCTTCAACAAATTCCGACAGACGAGATGTCTGAAACATCCGTGGTTACAGGAGATTTAAATAACGACGGCTATTACGATTTCATTGTTTCTGGAAATGATGAAGATACCGAAGGCGTTGTAAAAATATTTACATATAATACTACAGATAACTCTTTTACAGAGATTACACCTACAGGTTTGAATTTTTTAGGAGGTCCGGGTTTTGTGAATTTACTTGACATTAACAATGACCATCAGCTCGATGTTTTACTTTCCGGATTTGATTGGGCAACTCCGGGATTACCTTCATTAACAAAATTATTTAAGGCTGGTTCTACAGGAATCAATCTTAAACCTTTGCCTCCTACAAACCTGAACTTTACTAGAACCGGAAACCGTATAAATTTCTCATGGAGTGGTACTTCGGATGATAAAACACCGCTGAATGCGTTGCGTTACGAAATAAAAGTAGGATCAACGCCGGGCGCTCAGGATATCGCTAAGTATGTCGTGACAACGCCATCATGGTTTTTAGATTTAGATCCGTCGATTCAGAATGTGTTTTGGAGTGTGAAATCTATTGATGCTTCAAAAACATATTCAGAAGCGTCTGTGGAGAATGTTTTAGCGGTTCAGAATATTGCTAATTTAGATAAAGAAATTTCAATTTATCCGAATCCGGCGACGGAAAAAGTATTCATCAAAGGAGAAAAAGTATCTGCTGTTGAAATGTATTCAATCGATGGAAGAAAATTGAATGTAACGTTAAATAATGATCAGTCAATCAATGTATCTCACTTGCCAAAAGGCGCGTATATCTTACAACTAAAAATAAAAGAACAAACAAGCACCAAAAAACTTATCGTTAAATAATTGAGCATTCTTTCAATGAGAAAAGCCAGACGTCCAGCTGGCTTTTCCTTTTATATTTGGTTTTGTGGGTGGCTTTTAAGTCACCTTTTTTATTTGAAATTTCATTGTTGGTAATCGCAAAGACACAAAGTATAAAATGAAATATGTTTTAAGGCGCAAAGATTTTATCTACGATAAAATTCTGCTGTTTATTCTGAAAATCTTTGATTTTCTTGAGCCTTAAAAACTGTATTTTTTTATAAAACTTTGTGACTTTGTGTTTTCCAACAGAAAATTATATAGCTTGTTTTCTGTTTTGGAATCTTTTAATTAAATAATAAAACAATAAAAATCCTAAAGCAAACATAGAAAATCGAGATAATAAATCTCCGGCTCTTGCATAAAAAGTCATGCCTTCATACAGATTTACTTTTGCAAATAATGCCGTTTGATCGCCATAAAAAGTATCTTCTACAATTTCTCCTTTGGCATTAATATGCGCTGAAATTCCGCTGTTGGCAGCGCGGGCAATTTCTCTTCGGGTTTCGATCGCTCTTAATTTTGCATACGATAAAAGTTGTTTGTGCCCTTCCGTTACGCCCCACCAAGAGTCATTGGTCATAATTCCTAAGAAATTGGCTCCTTTTTTTACATAATCTGTGGTAAATTCTCCATAAATACTTTCATAACAAATGATTGGTGCATATTTTCCTTTGTTGTACGGATTGGAAAAAGCTACTCGCTCTTTATCAGTTCCCAAAGAAGCTACCGTTCCGCCCAAATTAAGCATCGCATCCCCTAAAAGTGGCTTTAAAACACTCATATAAGGAAAGATTTCAACGCCGGGAACCAGTTTTCCTTTGTGATAAACTTCCACATTATGATTAGGCATAATCTGAACTGCCGAGTTAAAACTTTCAACCCAAAGCCCTTGATTGAGTTGATATGCTTCTAAAGGTAAATTGTCTTTACTTAAATAAAATTTGTGTGAAGAAATTCCTGTTTCAAAAACAGCACCCGGATGTTTTGCAAGAAAACCTTTGATATTATTTAAAAGCAAACTTTTTTCAAAAGCCGTTTCAGAAATCGATCCTCTTCCGGGAATTGCAGTTTCTGGAGCAATAAAATAATCAATTTTTCCTTTGGCATTTTTATCTGCAAGGGTTAAAAGATCATTTAAAATTGATAAACTGTCTTTAGAATATTTTTCACCATAAGGATTAAGATCGGGCTGAAGCATCAATACATTGACTTGTCCGATTGGTTTTTCGTTAAAACTATTGTATTTAATAATCGAAATAATCATCGGAATGGCGATTAATCCAACTAAAATGGAAGAATTTTTAATTAAATCTTTTCTTTTTCTTCCCGCTTCCCAAGTTCTGATCGTGTAAAATACCAAAACATTGATTAACAGGATCCAAAAACTTCCACCAGTTGCGCCCAGTGTATCATACCATTGCACAAATTTTGGATATTCTGAAAATACGTTTCCTAAATTCAGCCAAGGCCATGTAAGTTCCCAATTCAAGTGAAATTTCTCAAAACTCATCCAAATGGCGATGAAAAATCCTAATCCCCAATAGGTTCCCTGAGCATTTTTATACCAATGATAACATTGAAAAACCAAAGAATACAGGAAAGAATTAACCAAAACCGGAAATAAAACCGCCATCAAAGAATGACTTCCGTCCGGATTTTTAGAACCATACAACCAACCTGTGGTAACGACATTCCAAATCACAAAACATAGATAGGAAAGTCCGAAAACTACCCAACTTTTTCTGCTGTAATTTGAAAATTTTGAAACTCCGTGTTCCATCATCAAAAGTGGAACGAGCGCAAAAAATATAAAAAACGGAACTCCGTAAGTGGGCCACGAAACGGATAATAACATCGCTGAAATAAGCGTAAGTAAAAGGTACTTCATTAAATTAATTTAACACACAAATTTAATGTTTTTGAAATGAATAAATTTGCAATTGATGTTAAAGAAAATTTATAAAATTTTAATTCTCCCTTACACTTTGTTTTTGCTTTATCTTATGTTTTTAGGATTTGGCAGAACGCAGTTTGATGAAAATGTGATTAGGATAAAACCATTTTTCTCCACCTTGATGTTTATTGAGAACACCTTTCGCCTGCAAACCATTATTACGATTGTTCTAGGAAATATCATAATGTTTATTCCTTTCGGATTTTTAGGCTGGGTTTTTCCAAAATTGAATAATTTGAAAATTTTACTCTTCAATTTTGTTTCTGCAATTACGATTGCAGAAGCTCTTCAGTATTTTACAAGAATGGGAATTTTTGAATTAGACGATATTATTCTGAATAGTTTTGGGGTGTTTTTAGGTTTTTTGATAAAAAAGATATTAGAAAAAAGCTTTGATAAGTGGGTTGTTTAATTTTTAGATAGACAAATTTGAAGCTTCACTTATAAAACATAAAGACCGCTTCAAATTTGAAACAGTCTTTTTTATTTAAGTATATTTTAAAATTATTGATTCAAAGACCAAACTGTATAAGAATTCGGAGGACATTGAATTTTCACACGTTTATCTGCCGCAGTCGTTGGATACCATGTAGAATTTCCTGTAAAATCTTTAATCTGCTGATTACTCCAGTTGGTATCTACCCATCTTTCCTGCCAGCTTGATGAATTATTGATATAAACCACCAATCCCGGATTTCCGTTGTAGCCGTTTCTTCGGGCAATATATTCATCATTATCGGTATATAAAATTGAGGTGTTTCCAGTGGCTTTATTGTTGTGAATCCAGATCAAATTATTCAATTTATCTTTATTCAACCATTCTTCATAATCGCGATAAAAAATCGTTGGATAACCTTCATGTGTTAAAATATAAGCATAGGCAAGCTGTTTATTATAAATGATATCCGTATCGTGATTAGCTACGAAGGTTACCGCTTTGTACGGATTTCTTTTCCACATCATATCGTCATTCAAAACATTTAAATTGCCATTATCAAATGCTTCATCCATCTTATAATAGGCTGCAAAATCGAAAACAGAACTGTTGGCATTATTTGCCCACCATTCTAACGTGTTAACATTGGAATCCCAAAGTTCCCCCACAGAAAATCCACCAACACTGGAATTCCATGCATTGACTACCCAAGGTCCGAAACCTTTCACGTAATCAAATCGCCAACCGTCGAATTTCATCACATTTTTATAATATTTCGCGACAGAATCATCTCTTCCCCAAAGCCATTCCTGAACATAAGGATTGGCGTGACAAAGATCCGGGAAACCTCCAAAAGCCCCTTCATCATTATTTCCGTAAGCATTTTTGTAAAAATCATTATAATTTCTTGGAAATTTTCCTGAAGCCACACCAGAAAAGTTCGTCCAGGTATTTGTTCCGGTGTAAGGATTCGCTTCCGATTGCCCGCCGCTGTTATGATTAATTACAATATCGGCATACACCTGCATATTTTCAGCATGTGCCTGGCTTATCAAAGCTTCGAGTTCTGACCTTGATCCAAAACGTGTTTCTACGCTTCCATTTTGGTTATAATTTCCGAAATCATAGTAATCGGTAGGGTCATATCCCATGGAATATGCTCCGTTTTGTGCTTTTGAAGCGGGAGGCAACCAAATCGCTCCAATTCCTGCATTAGACCACGCGGTTACTTTTCCTTTTACAGTATTCCACCAATTTCCACCATCAGGAACATCCCAATAGAACCCTTGCATCAAAACACTTCCGCCAGGACCTGCTACAAATTTTCCGTTAATTGAAGAATTGGTTCCGGTGCTGAAAGGTCGACCATCATGTTTTGTGACATTCACAATTTTGTCATGCACCTCGGTATTTTGTGACGTTTCATTTGTTAATTCATCATTATTCTGACAAGAGGTTACCAAGCCTAAAGCCAGTAAGGAAAGTAGGAAATGTGTTTTTTTCATATAAAAAGTTTTAATTATTAACCTATTACCTAAATTACAATTTTATTGATATAAATTCTATATTTTGTGATTTAATTTTAAGTTTAAACAAAAAACACTGAGGAATCATAATTTAAATTTTCATTAAAAAAATATAAACTTTAAAGATTTTCGGTACAATTTTTCCATTATTGCATATATTTGCAGACTATGGAATATAATACCCAAAAAACCCAGCTTCATATACCGGAATACGGTAGAATTATACAACAGTTGGTTGAACGTTGCAAAGAAACTTCTGACAGAGATGAAAGAAACGAAATGGCAGCGGCAATCATTGATTTTATGGGTCAGAGAAACCCTCAGCTTCGTGATGAAGAAAATTATAAACATAAACTTTGGGATCATTTATTCATTTTAGCGGATTATGATTTGGATGTAGATTCGCCTTATCCTTTCCCTACCAGAGAGCAACTGGCAGAGAGACCAAAAACAATGGAATATCCTAAACTTCAGGGAGATTTTAAATTTTACGGAAAAAGTATTCTTCAACTCATAGAAAAAGCAATTGAACTAGAACAAGGTGACGAAAAAGAAGCCCTGATCGAGGTAATTGCCAACAATATGAAGAAATCTTACAACGTATATAATAAAGAACACGTAACGGATGATGTGATTTTCCGTCATTTGAAAGAGCTTTCGGAAAACAGGTTGGATCTTACCGGAATTGACACGCTTGAAAAGAGTAAAATTTACTACACAAGCAACAATAACAGGAATAATAATAACAACAACCGAAATAACAACAACCGAAACCAAAATAACAATAATAACAAGCAGAGAAGGCATAACAATAACAACAATAATCATAAAAACAGAAAGTAAATGAGTGGTACATTTCAGATAAGAGGAGGAAAAAGATTGCATGGTGAAATCACTCCACAAGGGGCCAAAAATGAAGCTCTTCAAATTCTTTGTGCGGTTTTATTAACTGACCAAGAAGTTAGAATTAAAAATATTCCGGATATTCATGATGTGAACAGACTGATTGAAATTTTGGGTGACTTCGGGGTAAAAGTGACTAAAAACGGACAGGGAGATTATACTTTCCAGGCTGATAAAGTTAATTTTGATTATATAAAATCCAGCGAGTTCAAAAAAGACGGAGCAAAGCTAAGAGGTTCAATTATGTTGATGGGACCTATGTTGGCAAGATATGGTGAAGCATACATGCCGACTCCGGGTGGTGACAAAATCGGAAGAAGAAGATTAGATACTCACTTCCAGGGACTTGTAGAACTTGGTGCAGAATTTCATTATGATGAAGAAGAATATTTCTATTCATTAAAAGCAACTGAGCTTAAAGGGAAATTTATCCTTTTGGAAGAAGCTTCTGTAACAGGAACTGCAAACATTGTAATGGCTGCAGTTTTAGCAAAAGGAAAAACAAGAATTTACAACGCCGCTTGCGAGCCTTACCTTCAGCAACTTTGTAAAATGTTGAACAGAATGGGAGCCAATATTTCAGGAATCGGTTCTAATTTATTAACGATTGAAGGAGTTGAATATCTTCACGGAACTGAACACACAATGCTTCCTGACATGGTAGAAATCGGGTCTTGGATTGGTCTTGCAGCCATGACAAAATCTGAAATTACCATTAAAAATGTAAACTGGAACCAACTTGGCGTAATTCCCAATACATTCAGAAAATTAGGAATTCAGCTTGAGCAAAGCAATGACGATATTTTCATTCCGGCTCAGGAAAATTATACAATTCAGAAATTTATTGATGGTTCTATCTTAACAATCTCTGATGCACCTTGGCCAGGATTTACTCCGGATTTATTATCAATTATTTTAGTAGTGGCAACTCAGGCAAAAGGAAGTCTTTTGATTCACCAAAAAATGTTTGAATCAAGATTATTCTTTGTGGATAAATTGATCGACATGGGAGCGCAAATTATTCTTTGTGATCCGCACAGAGCAACTGTAATCGGATTAAATCAGGAAACTCCTTTAAGAGGAACAACGATGGTTTCTCCGGATATCAGAGCAGGTAACGCACTTCTTATCGCGGCGCTTTCTGCAGAAGGAAAATCGATCATCCACAATATCGAACAAATCGACAGAGGATATGAGAATATTGATGGCAGACTGAAAGCTATTGGTGCTGATATTGAAAGAATTTAATAAAGAAATTAGATAGTAGAAGCTAGAAATTAGTTTTATCTAAATCTCAAAATAGAAGAAGCGTTCAATTAATTTTGAACGCTTTTTTACTTTTATTAATGCAAAGCTTAATTTAAATACCGATATTATTAAAAAGAGCAAAGAGGAGAGATCAACAAATTGATTGATGGAGCTTGATTTGGACGCTACATTCCCCCTTGATTCTTTTTACTTTTCACTTTTTCCATCATCTAAAGGCTTACCAGCCTCCGCCTCCACCGCCTCCGCCACCTCCGCCGGAGAATCCGCCACCTCCAGAACCAGAGCTACTGCTACTGGAATTTGAAGATGATGGTTGTGTAGAAGTAGACTGAATGGAGTTGGTAAGGCTTGAATTTAATGCACTGGCAAAAGCATATTGATTCAATGTAGAACCAGCATACCATGTATTATTATAGTCTGTAGACATTCTGCTCATGATCTGTTCAAATTTTTTTCCCCAAATATCATCAACCCCCAAAATCATGGCGTAAGGCAATAAGGTTTCAAAAACCTGTGGTGTAATTTGAGGAGGATTGTGAAATTTCAACTGCTCATTTTCGGCAGCGCCCATGTACATTTTAAATCCGTCAATCAGAGATTTTTTTCTCAACTTTTCTTCGCTTGGCCTTTTAACCAAATATTGAAAAATAATTAAAGACATAAATGCAATCGCAAGAAAAACATAACAGAAAATAAAATTATTATTCTCGTAATTTCCATAGTTTACGGCAGCAAAACCACCCAATCCGATGATGGTAAACATTGGTAAAGGAGCAAATACCCACCAAAACATTTTTCTGACAATAAAGGTGAAGATGATAAATGCGATGAGTAAAACGACATAAAATACTCCTCCCGCTACCAGAAATATAGGATCTGAAGATATCGAGAGACTTACAAATAATCCTATAACGTAAATAATGGAGATCAGGAAAAATGGCAACAGTAATTTTTTTCGGTTATTTCCGTCATTCAAAAGCTTATCATGTTGAAATGATAATGATGAGCGAAAACCATTTACTGCATTTTCTACTTTGTAATTATAATTCCCGTCAAATTTAATAGAAGACTGTGCGTTTATAAATAAACTATTCATCAAACCAATTTCTTCCACAGGTAAACTCTGATCGGGTTCTTTCAACTTCTGAATTGTAAAAACTTTACTTTTAAAAACCCCGAAAACTCCTGAACTTTCGCTTTCGATAATTTTAATATATCCTTTTACGGCAAGATTTACCAAAGCCGCAGTTAAGAAATTATTTCTGAAACTTTCATTCTGAATATATCCCATGGAACCTGGAGACATATTATCCGGAGCATTAAATTGCGGATAAATAACAGGAGTCGCTGGATCTACACCATATTTTTGCCATGTTCTGAAAAAATAAGCAAACAATCCAAATAATAGAATCGCAAAAACTGATAAAAGTCCGTATTGTTCTAAAAATTCGGGCGGCGGTGGAGGAACCATTATTCCTTTTTTGAATCCGACAGCGATAGTCAGTCCTTCCGAAGGATATAACTTTGAAGCGCCCCATTCTATGGAAGTATCCGACAAAACTTTCGCATTACAATTTTGAGAATTACTTCCCGAACTTCCTGTATAACAAGAATTTTGCAAAATATTGGCGCCCGCCGGAAGATTTACTTTTGCTGAAATAGTATCAACATCAAAATTCCAGGCATTTCCGTTGACATTCCAATAGAGTTCATCATAGTTATTAAAAAAGCCGATCTGGTTTTTCGTTTCATACTTTATTTCATAAGCGTAGTTTCCAACCTCAAGAATCACATCTTTATTTCCAACATATATTTCAAGATTATCACCATTGGTTTCTGTATGATAATTTTCTGTTTCACCATTTTTTGTGATAGAAATAATATCGTAGGTAACTTTTTGCTTCTTATTATTCAGATTTCTGCTTAAAGGCAATGTGCGGAAAATCCCTCTTTTAATTTCATTTCCGGTACTGTAAACATTAATTTTTTCAGTAATTGTAAGCCCTGAATTTTTATTAACATCAATATCAGAATGAAACGAAGTTATTCTTTCCTTTTCATAATCAACACTTACCGCTTCAGAAGAATTTAGATCATCTTCAATATGCTGCTGAGCAAAGGTAAATGCAAAAAATAAGAGGTAAAAAAGCAATAAAAATTTCTTCATTGCCTAAAATTTTACCGTTGGAACTTCTCTTTCAGCAACATTTTGAAGTTCGAAGAAAGGAGATTTTTCAAACTTATACATATTGGCGATAATATTGCTTGGGAAAGATTCAACCGCTGTATTGTTTTCACGAACGGTTCCGTTATAATATCTTCTTGATTTTTCAATATCGTTTTCGATGGAAGTAAGTTCGGCCTGTAATTGCTGGAAATTAGTATTTGCTTTTAGATCAGGATATTGTTCGGCAACCGCGAATAAATTCATCATTGCCTGATTCAGATTTTTTTCTGCCGCTTCTTTTGCTTCCACAGAATTAGCACCTAACGCCAGATTTCTTGCTCTGGTCACATTTTCCAACGTTTCTTTTTCGTGAGTAGCATACCCTTTTACCGTTTCTACCAAGTTTGGAATAAGGTCATGACGCTTTTTCAACATCACATCAATACTGCTCCAGCCTTCCTGAACAAGGTTTCTGAGTCTTACCAATTTGTTGTACACCGAAACTCCGTAAAGAAGAAAAATGACAACCAAAGCGATTACAATAATTAAAATCATCATAGTTTTAAATTTTTTAATGTTACTTAAAAATAAGTCTTTTTTCTATAACACAAACAAAAGGATGCTCAAAATGAACATCCTTTTCGTAATTAAAACTATATGAATCTCGCTTAAGAGTATTTTCTACAGAGATATTCTACCGTAGTACTCAAAAGTTTATTGTTTTCCAGATAATATTCTAATTTTTGAAAATCATCTGAGTTTACATTAATATATAACTGTACCGAACCAAAACTATTTCCGTTTACATATTCCACATTAGCCGACAACACTCTGTGACATATCCCGAATTTATTGTAAATAGTATTCATCAAATGTTCGAATTTCATCTTCCCATTCAACTCTATTTCCAAGATCAATTCTTTTTTCGGCAGGTTTACTTTCGTTTGTAAATACTGCAGGTTTGGATTAGGTGTAATCATAACTAAACATTATTTTTTGGTTAAACATCGTTGATTTAAGTATTACTAAGTCTCAAATCTTTGACAAAAATATAAAAAATTATTAGTCCACCAAATTAGTAGACTAATAATTTTTAATTTTAACATAAAAAAAGAGAAGTTTATCAACCTCTCTTCGTTTTTATAACTCTTTTATTCTATTTAATTTATCCGAAGCTGCCAAACCATTTGGATTGCAACCTAACTCACCTTCAGGCACTTTAAGATTTTTCTTGTGGTAAAATTCCTCCCAAAATTCGTTTGTTTTTCCGGTTTTTGGATCAATGAACGTCATTGGTTCCAATTTAAAAATATGATCTTGTCGAAAAGCCCTTTCAATATAATCTGAACAGTAATAGGAATTTTCATCTAAAATATAATTGAAGTTGTAAGGTTTTCCCAACATTGTTTCCGCTTTTTGAATCGCTTGAGGAATTGTCTCTTGATATTCCGGTTTCAAACGATAAATAACGACTCTTTGTCCGTCATTGGCTTGATCTTTCAGAAAATCCAGCAAGTTTTGTTTTTGAGAACCTCCTTTTGGAGCCGCATGAAGAACGAAAATACCTTCTTTATTTTTTTCTAAAATTCCGACATGATCAAAGGAAACATTTTTCTGCTTTTGGGTTACATTATTAATTGCTCCTGAAAGTCCACTTTGTTTGGCGGTGACAAATAATAAATCTCCGTTTTTCAAATCTGAATATACATTTGCTTTACATCCGAAAAGAAAAAAGCAAGAGATAATTGATAAAATCAGAAATATTTTACTTTTTAATAGTACTTTCATAACATTTAATCCAATCTTCAATCGTCATTCTTTTACACACTTCCGCAATTAATTCAAAAGGAATATCATCCATTTTTTTGAACCGAACACAAGATTTCCCCATATCTAATTTTCTTTTGGAATATTTTGGAAATTCGGCAACAAACCAATCCAGCAGATCGGGTTTTGCATACATTCCCATGTGATAAAACGCAATGAAATTTTTCTGAGAAGCCAGCGCCATAAAAGGAAGCGGTGAACCCGGCGTGCAATGATAACCTGCTGGGTAAACTTCTAAAGGAACCGCCCAGCCAATCATCCCATAGCTGATATTTTCCTGAAAACCTTTCGGTAAATTATCATTAATCGTGTTGAAAAATTTCCCAAAAACTTCCTGTCTTTCTTCAGGAATCTTGGAAATATAATCTTCTACTGATGTTGCCGGAATTTGCATTTTAAATGAATTTTAAACTTTTCAAAATAACAAAATTTATCATTAATAATGATTCAAAATATTCGATTTAAATAAAAAAAACAGTTACAAATTGCATGTAACTGTTCTGATAGAAGTTTATATAAAACTAAAAATTATTGTTTAATTGCTTTTGTTGTCAATTGAGATCCGTCTTTGAATTTCAAGGTTACTAAATACAATCCTGAATTTAAGAATCTTAAATCAATTTCTTTTGAAGGATTATCAATTGTTCTTACCGTTCTTCCTGTTACATCATTAATGGTAACTGAAGTCACTTTATCAATTTCAGAAATGTACAACACATCTTTGAATGGATTCGGGTGAATTGCCAAATTTTTCTTATTCGCATTTACTTCAGACGTTGCCAGCTGAGAAGCTTCCCAATAAATATCATCCCAATAATAAGATTTACCATCGTTGGCACTTCTGATTGCCAATCTTGCACCAAAAGGAACAGATGAAGGAACTTGCACTGTATATTCTGAATTGGACGCATAAGATGTATTAGCAATAGATAAAGTTTGCAAGGCAACGAATGTACTAGCATCTGTAGCATTTGTTACATATCCTACAATAAGTGATCCCGGAGCTCCGCTGCTTACTCTTGCTTTAAACCTTAACTGATTTCCACCTGAGCTAATATTACTAAATTCAGGAAGCACAACATATGTTGGAGTAGCCGAAGCTAAGGTGTATTGATAAATATTTCTAATACCAGATGCCGGGCTTGTAGCTGTAATGGTCTGAGAACCTGTTCCAGCTATTCTATTCCAACAAGTAGGAACTATGGATCCTGTATTATATGATTCAAAATTTTCAAATAATGAAGATACTGCTCCACAAGCAGTTTTGAAGGTTCCTGAAAAAGACCAAGAACTTTGGCTTGTTCCCGGGCTGCAATTACTTCTTACCCAATAATAGTAGTTTGTATTAGCATTTAAATTATCTAAAACTCTTGAAGTACCCACAACTCCTGAAATAGTAGCTGCCGCGCCCATTGCCGGAGCCGTATTGGTTGTACTGTAATAAATATCATAACTTACTGCTGTTGCTGAATTAGCCGTCCACGAAACCTGAGCAGAACTAGAGGTAATAGAAGCTACAGGTTGTAACGTTGGCGCTACGCAATCTGAATATACATCGGCTGAGAATGCAAAAATGTTTGAAATTCCTGTTCCAGTCCCAACTTTAGTAATGGCAACACTTTGAATAGGTTTTGTTTGGTTTGCGGCATCAATATTTAATGCAGCCTGATATAACCTAGGCTCGGTTGTGCTGGATTCCAACACATCATTTCCTCTATTAATCCTTCCAATTCCCTGAATCGCAAAGTTGGCACCATAATACCAATCAGATACTGCTTGGTTAGAAAATGTTTGTGAAGTTCCATCTGTAAAATTAACCACAATGTCCACACTTGATGCCCCACTACCGCTTGTGGAAAGCATATATAGCTTAAAAGCAGGCTTTGGTGTTGTAAAATTCAATGTTCCTGATTGTCCTATAGTAGATAATCTTAAGGAATTATTCGCACTCAGATCTCCCATCTGAAAACTTAAACCCGGTGTACTTGCTACAACAGAATTAATGATACCGTCTGAAGGAATACCATACGTAATAGGCGTATTAGTTGCCGTAGCTTGAAAACCTCTCGCTACAAAAGCAAAAGAAACACCGTCAACATCCGTAGATGTACTAATAGAAGATGAACCTACACCGTTTGCAATTACATCTGCAGTATAACCAGATTGTACAGGCATGGTTTGAAAGTTTTGTGCCGAAAGAATTGATGCACAAAAAAGAGCCGCAATATTAGCAACTCCAAAAAATAGATTTAATTTCATATTACCTAATATTATTGATGTAAATTTAGTAAAAAAACAATACAAAAATATTTTTATTAAAAATTCAATAAACAAAATTAAAAATGATTCAAATTTTACATTAAAAATTAAAGAATTAACGAATGGTAAAATGGTATCAATTAACATTAATTAATAAAAATTAAAGCCAAAATAAATATTTCACCAATCATACCATCAATTTTACACATCTGGTCTAATATTTTCTTATTGAGAAATTAAATCTTATTTTTGTCATACAAATTTTTGAACAATGCCGAATATTTCAAACAGAGCACAACACATGCCGCCATCGCCGGTAAGAAAACTGGTTCCTTTCGCTATCAAAGCAAAGCAAAAAGGAATGAAAGTATATCACCTTAATATCGGGCAACCAGATATTGAAACTCCGGAAACGGCACTTAATGCTTTAAAAAATATTGATTTAAAAGTATTGGAATACGCTCTTTCTGAAGGAAATATAGAATACAGAAAAGCACTTACAGAATATTATCATTCTTTAGATTTTACAGATCTTACACCAGATAATTTCATTGTAACCAACGGAGGTTCTGAGGCTTTGAATTTTGCCATTTCCACGTTATGTGATGATGGTGATGAGGTGATTATTCCTGAACCTTATTATGCGAATTATAACGGATTTACAAGTACTTTCAATGTAAACGTTGTAGCCGTTCCTTCTACGATTGAAACAGGTTTTGCACTTCCTCCGATTGAAGAATTTGAGAAAAAAATTACTGCAAAAACAAGAGCAATTGTAATTTGTAATCCAGGAAACCCGACAGGATATCTTTACACACGTGAAGAGCTTCAGAAATTAGCAGAAATTGCTTTAAAATATGATATCGTAGTTATTTCTGATGAAGTGTACAGAGAATATGTATATGATGGGAAACAGCAGATCTCTATGCTTGCGTTTCCTGAACTAAGCGAAAATTGCATCATTATCGATTCAGAATCAAAACGTTACTCTATGTGTGGCGTAAGAATCGGATGTTTAATCACTCGTTCTAAAAAAATCCACGATGCGGCAATGCTTTTTGCTCAGGCAAGATTAAGTCCGGTACTTTTAGGACAAATTGCAGCAACGGCAGCTCACCAGAATGATGGTGCTTATATCAGAGCCGTAAGAGAAGAATATACACACAGAAGAAATGTTTTGGTGGATGAATTAAATGCCATTCCAGGCGTTATTTGCCCTAAACCAAAAGGCGCTTTCTATTGTGTTGCCGAACTTCCGGTAGATGATACTGAAAAATTCGCACAATGGTTGTTGGAAAGCTACACCAATAATAATGAAACCATTATGGTTGCCCCTGCAGGAGGATTTTACAGCGATCCTGAACTGGGTAAAAAGCAGGTAAGAATTGCATATGTTCTTAAAGAAGAAGATTTAAGAAGAAGCGTTGCGATTTTGAAAGATGCTTTAAAGCAATATAAATTAGAATTCAACCTTTAATTTAAAATATACATGTCAGCAATAAAAAATCTCAGTTTGAAAAATCTTTTTCCGACATTTTTATTGCTGATATTTTTTTCCTGTGAACAGAAAAAAGAAATTTCGCTAAAGGCAGAAACTTCCAATGAAATTACTTTTATGGGTTTTTCAAAAGTTGGCGGAAAAGGCGGAAATTACAAAACCGTAAAAATTACAAAAGATTCTATTAAATTAGAACAAGGCAGCACAGCCACACAAAAACATCAAAAATGGGCTTCAAATATCAACAATGAAGACTGGAAAAATCTAACCTCATCTTTTGACACCGCTACTTTAGACAAAATAAAAAGTTCTGAAAGCATACAGGCACAAGATGGAATGGATGAAACTTTCCAGATTAAAACTTCAAAAAAATCCCATGTGTATGTAAATTCTTATAATGACAGCATTCATTACAAGCAATTTGAAAAATTTAAATCTCAACTAGATAAAATTCTTCCAAAAGAATACAAATAACAATAATGCAAGAAAATTTTTCACTTCAGCCTTTCAACACTTTTGGTGTGGAAGCGTATGCAAAATATTTCATCGAAGTTCAAAATATAGATGAGTTGAAAGAAGCAATTAACTTCTCTAAAACTCAAAATCTTCCTCTTCTATTTTTAGGCGGCGGAAGTAATATTTTGTTAACTCAAAATTTTGACGGACTTGCTATTAAATTGAATTTAAAAGGTATTACTGAAGAGTTTATCGGTGAAAACAAAGTTTGGCTGACTGCAAAAGCAGGTGAAAACTGGCATGAATTTGTTCTATTCTGTTTAAGTAAAAACTATGGGGGATTGGAAAATCTTTCATTAATTCCCGGAAATGTAGGGACTTCGCCAATGCAAAATATTGGCGCGTACGGAACAGAAATTAAAGATGTTTTTGTTAGCTGCAAAGTATTTGATCTTGAAAATCTTGAAGTTAAAAATTTTAATCTTGAAGAATGTAAATTCGGATACAGAGATTCTATTTTCAAACAGGAAGGAAAAGGGCGATATGTGATTTTGGAAGTTACTTTTAAATTAACCACCGAACATCATCATATCAAAACCGAATATGGTGCCATAAAATCTGAATTGGAAAATTTAGGAATTGAAAATCCGACGATTCAGGATGTTTCGAAAGCGGTGATTAATATCAGGCAAAGCAAACTTCCGGATCCAAAAGAAATCGGGAATGCAGGAAGTTTCTTTAAAAATCCGACAATTCCTTTAAGTCAATTTGAAGAATTACGAGAAAAATTCCCAACCATTCAAGGTTATCCGAATGGAGATTTCGTAAAAGTTCCTGCCGGCTGGTTGATCGAGCAATCTGGCTGGAAAGGCAAGCAAATCGGAAACGTAGCTTCTCATAAATTACAGGCTTTGGTTATCATCAACGCAACCGGAAATGCCACCGGAAAAGAAATCTTCGATTTTTCAACTGAAATCATTAATTCCGTAAAAGAAAAGTACGGTATTGAGCTGGAAAGAGAGGTGAATATTATATAATTTTTAAGAGATATTATGTAAATTTTTCACAAAGTATTTTCTGATTTTTATCAACTATTTTGATTTATTCTAAATAAAATTATACTTTTGCAGTGCTTTTATTTAGAACAAAGAAGAATGATCAAACACTTATCAGTTGCTGTTTTATTGTTGGGAGGAACTCAACTTGCTTACGCTCAGGAAGACAGATCGCAACTGAACATTACCGTTCAGGACGAAAACAATAAAGCGCTTGAAGGTGCTACTGTAACTATAGATAACTCTACTTTAACGACTGATAATAATGGTAATATTACCATTTATCTGCCTTCGGGAAAACACCGTATCAAAATAATTCATACGAATTATCAGGAAAGAGAGATCAATTTTAACTCCACAAATCAGCAGGTTTTTACATTCCGTCTGCAGCCGATTGATAAATTGGAAGAAGTGGTAATTTTTTCAAAAGAAGGAAAAGGTTTAACCACAAAATCGGTGATCGACAGGCAGGCCATGCAGCATTTGCAGCCTTCCAGTTTTTCAGACTTAATGGAACTTATTCCTGGAGGATTATCAAAAGCGCCTGTTTTAAATTCTACAAACAGAGTTTTTCTTCGTGAAAACCCGAATGATTTAGTGGCTAACGAATATAAAACTTCTTCACTCGGCGTACAGTTTATGGTTGATGACAATATCATTAATTCTAATGCTGATATGCAGATGTCGATAGATAATTCTCAATTTGGCTATTCTCCAAGATCTAGAGAAACTGCTTATTCCGGAGTTGATATGCGAACGATTTCTACAAATGATATTGAAAAGGTAGAGATTATTCGAGGTATCCCATCAGCTTCTTACGGAGATTTAACTTCAGGATTAATTAAGATCGAACGTAAAATTGGGCAGACACCTCTTCAGGCAAGATTCAAAGCGGATGGTTTCAGTAAACAATATTATGTTGGGAAAGGTTTTAAAATCAACAATAAATGGCAATTAAGTGCCAGTGTAGATTTTTTAGATTCAAAAGCAACACCAACCGATGATTTTGAAAATTATCAACGTATTACAGCTTCTCTTCGTTCTAAGAAGATTTCAACCCTTTTGGGAAAAACATTAGAATGGAGATCAAATATTGATTTTTCGACCAATATCGATAAAAAGAAGGAAGATCCAGACAACGGAACTGCCAATATTGACACCTACGAATCGAACAATAAAAAGATAAGTTTTGCAAATAACTTTATTTATCATTTAGACAAAACTTCATTTTTTAATAAAGTTACTCTAAACACGTCTATTCGTGCCGGATTTGAAAAAATTGAACAAAGAAAACTTGTTCAATTATCTGGCCCGCGTTCTTTTTCTTTAGCTTACGAACAAGGTGAAAATGTAGGTTTTTTTCCTCAGCTACGATACATTACAGATTTTTCTACGCAAGGAAAACCTTTAGATATTAATGCTCTTTTCCAGCTCAACGGAATTAAAAAAACAGGAGGAATTATCCACAATTATGAAGCCGGAATAGATTGGAGATATTCTAAAAATAACGGAGCGGGATTGGTGTATGATATGCTTACTCCGCCTTCTGCAAGTAATGTTTTAACACGACCTAGATCTTTTAACGATATTCCTGCTTCCAATTTATTAGCAGCTTTTGCAGGAGATCAAATGAGCTACGCGATTAACCAGCATAAGTTTACTTTATATGCAGGGGTAAGGCTTTCGCACAACTTGGGAATCGATAATTCTTACGCCATCAGCAAGAAGGTTTTTACCGAGCCAAGGTTGAATTTACAATATAGTTTGCCTCATTTAATGATTAATAATTTTCCTTTAAAAACGGATGTCACATTAGGATATGGTTTGTTTTACAAGCAGCCGACTTTATTGATGCTTTATCCCAACAAAGATTATTGGGATTACACCCAGCTGAATTATTATCATAATAATGCACAATATCGTTATGTAAACTTTATGACTTACGTTCAACCAAGAGAAAATAAAGATATTGAGGCCGCAAAAAGTGTTAAAAAAGAAATCCGATTAGATTTAAGTTACAGAAATCATGATTTCTTCATCACTTATTTTAAAGAAGATATGACGAATGGTTTTCGTGTAATGAAGAATTCTGTTGTACATACGTATAAGCAATATGATGCTACGCAGGTTGATATTAATGAATGGACAGCCAACGGGCCGGATTTAACGAATGTACCTTACACCATGAAAAATAATTTCGCAATTTATGAAACAACTGAAAATGGTAGCGCGACATTAAAACAAGGGATTGAATTTGGTTATACATCTCCGAGGATTAAAGCGATTAATACAAGATTTACGCTTACCGGAGCCTATTTTAAAACCCAATTAAGAAATACAATTCCTATAATCTATAAACCAACGGTTTCCATAGGAACAGATCCATATCCTTATTACGGAATATATCAAAACGATTATGGGTATGTGAATTCTAATATGAATTACAACTTTTTGATTGATACTTACATTCCAAGTCTTGATTTAATTGTTTCCGCCTCTGTGCAGGGAAGTTTGTTTGATCACAGAAAAAACGATCAGCGAATTGCCGAGCCTCTTTCATATTACGGAATAGATGGTGTGGTTCATCCTTTCACCGATGCCGACAGAACGGATCTTTACAAGCAATGGTTGGTAAGAAACGTTTCTACATCAGATAACCTTCCTACTTTGTATACTTTCACGTTGACAGGAAACATCAAAGTAACCAAAAGCATTTATAAAGCATTGAAAACCTCTCTGTTTGTTAACCGACTTTTCAATTATAGCGCTCCGTATACTTTCAATAATGTAAAGGTTTACAGAAGAAGAGCGAATACGCCATACTTCGGAATGGAATTAAACTACAATTTTTAATAATATATAACAATAAGGAAATAACATGAAAAAAAGAGTTTTATTATTAAGTTTAGCAGCAATGATGGCCACTACATTTACTGTGACCTCATGCTCGAGCGACGATTTTGGAGCAGAAACTGTTCAAAACGGAGTATTAACATTATCTTTTTCCGGAGAGAATATCAATTCATATCAAACTTTAGACATCCAGATTACAGAAATCAATACTGGAAAAATTATTACTAAACAAATTCAAAATACCAACTCCATTTCTATAGAAGTTCCTTACGGATCTTATAAAATCTATGTAAACGGGCAGGTAATCACGAATGTAACAGAAGTTGCTGGAGCAGGAGGTTCTGCCAATGCAGACATTACAACGTTGGCTACGAATGTAAATGTACCTTTATATTTCAAATCCTATCATGATGATTTTATTATCGAAGAAGTATTTTTTACAGGAATTAAAACTGCTGATAACAAAAACTATAATTCAGGACGATATTTTAAACTGACGAATAATACAGATAAAGATTTGTATGCAGATGGTTTAATCATTGGTCAGTCAGAATTCCTTACCACAGATGATAAAAATCCGACTCCATACGATGTAACTCAGAAATTTCCTGTGAAAGGAGTAATGGTTTTACCAGGAACCGGAAATCAATATGTAGTAAAACCAGGAGATTTCATCGTAATTGCAGACAATGCGATTAACCATAAAGAAAACACAAGTACAGGATACGATTTACACAATGCGAATTTTGAATTCCCTTCTACAAATCCGGCTTTAGGACAAGTGGATAACCCTTCGGTTCCGAATGCTAAAGTTATTTATACCCAAATGACTTACAATATGTTTTTCCTGCACAACAGAGGGTTTGAAAGTTATGTAATTGCGCGTTTCCCTGCAGGAGAAAATGAAACAACTTTCCTACAAAATAATAAGTATGATTATAGTTATATTAACAGTGCCGGAACTGTAACTTCGAAAAGTGCTTACGCTATCCCAAATTCATGGATTGTGGATGGTGAAAATAATAGTATTCCTACGAAATTCATTCATACATTAACTTCTGCAAGCATTGATGCAGGATGGACTTCTGCCGGAACAGTAGATAATGATGCTACACGTTACGGAAAATCGGTAAGACGTAAAGTAATTGGTAAACTGGCTAACGGCTTACCTGCTTATTCTGATACTAATAATTCTACAACAGATTTTATAAAAGATTCTCAACCGAGCTTGAAAGATGGTATTACGCATCCAAACTAAGCCTGTTTGGTATTTCTATTACAATACATTATGCTACATAAAAAAACATCTCTCTATTTATTATTGCTAAGCTTAGGTACTTTTTCCGTTAAAGCTCAAGACAGTCTTACTCTATTTAAGACCATCAATAATCAATATAATATAGAGCGAAATTTAAAAGCAAACTATTACTATAATCCGGCTTCTATGTCGGGTTATAGTTCTACTTCCTTCTCAGAATTCGGAGTGGGCTATCATAGTGAAAACAGAAAAATATTTCGCCAACAATTTGGAGATAGTGACAAAGGCCTGACTGTAGAAGCAAAATCTTTTCAAAAGTTAAAACCCAATCGTTTTGTTTGGGGAAATGCAAACTATCAAAGTATAAAAACAGGAGCCATTAAATGGAACGAAACATTAGATTATGACCGTGTTGCTCCGTATTCATCTGCAGATTCTCTTGGAGGAAAATTAAATATTGAACGTTACCAATTCGCGGGAGGATATTTACAAAAATTCAACCGTTGGTCTGTTGCTGGGCAAATAAGTTATTTGGCTCAACAAGGCTATCGTTCAAGAGATCCTCGATTACAAAGCACCACTTCAGATTTAAGAATTAATGCTGGGATTAATTATAATGTATTTAGAGAATACGAGGTAGGAGTTTTTGGAGAATTCAGCAAATACACACAAAATGCTTCTATCGTTTTTCAAAGTGACTTAGGAAGACCTTTTGTTTATCAGATGGTGGGGTTAGGTTTTTCCAACAGTCTTTTCAATGGAGGTACCAATCCTAATTACACGTATGAAGAGTTAGGCGCGAAAGGTGGCATACAGATTTCCAATAAAGGCGGGAAAGATTTTTATCTTCAGGCAAGCGTAGGACGAGCCAATAATATTAAAAGTTACAAAGGTTCAGGAAATACTTTTTATGATCTTTCCGATTTGGTAGACGAAAATTTTCAGGTGGAAGGCGCCAAATTTTTTAATTTTAATGAAAAACATCGTATTGGTCTTTTAGGAAATTTTATTTCTTCTATTAAAACCGGATCAGAATACGGTTATTCACTGAACACGGCAAGTATAACGCAAATTTTCAAGCGAAAGGCTTATCGTAAAGAAAATTACATCACAACCATAAAAGGTTTCTACCAATACAATCAGGATCATTTTTCCGTTACATTGACTCCTTTTTACAGGTATGAAGAAATCAAAGAACGAAGATTATATCCAGATGCAGGACAAAAATTTGAATATTCTTATTTTGGATTAAATGTCGATTACAAACAACAGATCAAAGAAAATCAGGTGTTGACATTCCAGCCTTATTTTTCTAAAAGAGTGGTGAATAAATCGATTAACGCTTTAGCATCAACAGGTACAGCTTCTGTAAATGAATGGATTCTTCAGGATTATCAATTTCAGGCAAGTGATATTTCTACATTTGGAGCTTCTTTAAGATATGATTTTAAGCTTGAAAAACTTCCGGCATTCTTTGTAAACGCGGAATATCAATCACAAAAAATTCAGAAAAAAAATAATAATTTTGTAGGCGCAAGTATCGGGATAACGTTTTAGGAAATGAAAAGAGGAATATATTGGGTTTCGGGAATTATCTTATTGAGTTTATTAAGTTTTACACCAAAAGTGAATCGGGATTTAATGGAAATTCAGGATCCCACGATTGAAGACATTGTAAAAAGTTATAAAAAGGCGATCACAGAATGGCCAAAACCCAATATTGATTATGGTGTGGAATGGAAAGAATTTGCACCCATAAAAATAGATTCCGCTTATTTCAAAGAACAGGATAAACCGAATGTTATGTTGGGGAAAATGCTGTTTTTCGATCCTAAATTATCAAAATCCAATCAAATTTCATGCAGCTCATGCCACGATCCGGAAATGGGCTGGTCAGACAGGAGGCGTGTGGCTTTAGGGAACGATCATCTTTTAGGAGCCCGAAATACGATGTCTTTATTTAATATTTCCGAAAGAACTTCTTTTTTCTGGGACGGAAGGGCAAAAACTCTTGAAGAGCAGGCAGCCGGACCTTTGGGAGCACATCACGAAATGGCGATGGATGTGAAAACATTACCTGCAAAAATTCAGGCAGTAAAAGGTTACAAACAACTTTTCAAAAATGCTTTTGGAGACGATAAAGTAACTTACGACCGAATTGTAAAATCAATTGCAGATTTTCAGAAGACAATTAAAAGTCAACCAAGTCGGTTTGATCGATTTTTGGAAGGAAAGTATAATGCATTAACCGATGAGGAAATTTACGGGATGCATATTTTCCGTACAAAAGCCCGTTGCATGAACTGCCACAGCGGACAATACCTTACCGATGAGTCTTTCCACAATATCGGGATGACGTATTATAAGAGAAAATATGAAGATTTAGGACTCTATGTCATTACCAAGAAGCCAGAAGATGTAGGTAAATTCAAAACCCCTCAATTAAGAGATTTAATGCTTACCCAGCCTTGGATGCATAATGGTTTATTCGATAGCCTTGAAGGTTTGGTAAATATGTACAACAGCGGAATGCACATGATCGATCCAACAGCCGAACAAAAACAACAAGATCCATTATATCCGGTTACAGATCCTTTATTAAAACCTTTAAAATTAACAAAAGAAGAAAAGACAGCATTAGTTTCATTCTTGGAAGCACTTTCGGGTACAAAATACAAAATGAGAAGACCTGAATTTCCAGTTGAGTAATTTAAATTTATCATTAAAAAATAGTTGAACAAAATAACTTGGAAAATTAATTTTAGATTATAAAATCTCTTTAATACAAGCAATTTTATAAACTTTAACATAAAATTATTTCACTAAACATTGAAAGAAAATGAATGAGTTTTCATCATTTTTGAAAGCTTTTCAATATTTTCTTTGAAATTTTATTATTTATTTGTGCGTAAACATTTATTTTTTAAATTTTTACAACGTCCTTTTCTGTCCGAAATTTAACATCTTAAGCTAAGTACTTACATATGAATTAGTTATTTTTGCACAAACTAATTTACATGACTTTTAACGAAGCAATAAGACACAAAAAGCAATTCCTGAAAGACTCAAGCAACTACACACAATCACTTTACCATTGCATCATTACTCCTGCAAACAAAGAGGAACACGATCAATATGTTAGTGAATTCAAAAAATCGCCATCATCATTCATCGATGAAAGCTGTAAAATGTACAGCTCCGATTCGGAATTTAAAGTAATTGTAATGCCTAAAAACCAGATTCCACAGCTTCAAAACGAAGAAGAAGTTGCTATGAATATGGTTGACTAATCTTTTCTACATTCAGAAAAATTCCATACATTTTTATTAATTGTTCATTGATTTAATGCCTTAAAGTCGATAATATTCTTTATTTTTAGACTATAATAATTATTTCAATACAAACACAATATGAAAATTGTTATTCTCGGAGCCGGAAATATGGGGTTATCTTTTTCAAAATCATTTTTGAAATACGAATTGATAAAACCTGAAAACCTACATTTAATTACAAGAAACGAATCCAGATTTTCCAAAATATCAGAAGATTTTCCCAAATCGAAGATCTCAACTTTTGATGATGTTGATGAATTGGATGCAGATTTAATTATCATTGCCGTAAAACCGCAGGATTTTCAATATGCTGCTGAAAATTTTAAGTTTCAGTTAAAGGAAAATCAGATGGTTTTATCGATAATGGCAGGAATAAAAATCGAGAAAATTCAAAAATTATTAAACCATCCTTTGGTGGTAAGAGCGATGCCCAATTCACCAGCCCTTTTAGGAATGGGAATTACTGGTTACACTTCTGCAGAAGGCATTTCTTTCAGTCAGTTAATTAATATCGAAAGATTATTAAACTCAACCGGAAGATCTGTTTATCTTGAAAACGAAGAACTTTTGGATGGAGTCACTGCGCTTTCCGGAAGTGGTCCTGCGTATTTCTATTACATCGTTGATGCCATGATAAAAGCTGGCGTTGAGATGGGAATTGATGAAAATTTGTCTAAACTTTTCGTTAAACAAACAATGTTAGGAGCTTATCATTTAATTAATAATTCGGATAAAAATTTAGAAGAATTAATTAAAGATGTCGCATCAAAAGGCGGAACAACAGAAGCTGCTCTGAAAACTTTTAACGAAAATAATTTTAAAGATATTTTAAAAGAGGGAATTCTGAATGCAGAAAAACGTGCAAAAGAATTGAATGGCTAATTTTTAAACCTCAATAAATTTCTTCTTTTGATGCGGCGTAGGCAAATAACATTTCTGATTTGCCAACTTCATTCTGTTTCTAGAAACTAGATCATATATTTTATCGCTAAAAAATTTAGGGAGTAATTTTCCAATGCCTGAAAGTTTATAAATTCCACCTAATAAATTGGCGATCTGAAGAACGGCACTCGACTTTACAAGATAATATTTATTGGGATTCCACAAATACATAGTGCTGAAATCTGTGGTTTTTAATCCTCTTTCGGATAAAAATTTCTGTCCGAAATCAGATTGGAGAGAGGCAAACATGAATTGATCGTTTTTGTCTCTTTCCAAAATCCATTGTACCCAAAAATTACAGACGCCACATTCGCCGTCGAAAAATACAATATGTTTGTTTTGCCAGTTTTCCTGCATGATTTCTCAGTTTTAAAATACCATTGCTCTTTCCGTTTCCTCTTTCATTTTCTTGAAATATTGAACTAAAATTTTTCGCTGTTCATCGGTCAGCTTTGCATCCTGATGACCTATATAATAAGACTCCAGCGGCATTTCCTTTTTTTCAACCATTTCAATACATTCTTCCAGTTTATGAGCTTGTCTTTTAGGCTCATATACAGCAAAGGTAGAGAAATTTAAATGTTTTCTACCTTCATTAATATGATTTTTTACCAACCAAGAAGAAGGGGCAATATCGGCATACCAAGGATATTTTGTTTCATTAGAATGGCAGTCGTAGCAGGATGTGTTGATGATTTTAGCCACATCAGTCGGAGTTTTCTTAATTTTCAAAAAATCCATCCCGGGAGTAGGAGCAGGATTCGTCTTGTCAATCGGGAAGAACTGAATGATAATAAAAGCGACAAGAACAACAATTAATATTTTTTTCATATCCAAAAATTCATGTTTGTAAACAGATAAAGTTAATTAAATTTTTCGTAATTAAAAACTTTAATAATTATGAAAATATTAACACTGTGTTGAATTATTCTAAATATGAATCTTTTATAATTGTTTTTATTTAATTTAAGATAAAATATTACTATCTTAAGTGCATTGTTAAACTATTTGTGAGTATAACATCACCAAATCAATATTTTAAAACTTATTATAGTTTTTTACTATTGTAAAAATATTTTTGATAGATTGTATTTATTTTAAAACTGTTGTAGGTTTGCCTTGTTATTAAACAGAAAATTTAATTGTAATCAACATAAAAAATTTAAACGACAATGGAAAAAGATTCAAATGATATCAGCAAGTGCCCGTTTCATAATGGGACAATGAAAAAAGAAAATGTTGCCGGCGGAGGTACTAAAAACCTAGACTGGTGGCCCGATCAATTAAGAGTTGACATTCTTCGTCAGCATTCCTCACTTTCAAATCCTATGGATGAAGATTTTAATTACGCAGAAGCATTTAAAAGCCTTGATCTGGAAGCTGTGAAACAAGATCTTCACGCATTAATGACAGATTCTCAGGATTGGTGGCCAGCTGATTTCGGACACTATGGTCCTTTGTTCATTCGTATGGCTTGGCATAGTGCAGGAACGTATAGAGTAGGCGATGGTAGAGGTGGAGCAGGCGCGGGACAACAGCGTTTTGCACCATTAAACAGCTGGCCGGATAATGTAAGTTTGGATAAAGCGAGAAGGCTTTTATGGCCTATCAAGCAAAAATATGGAAGAAATATTTCTTGGGCAGATTTATTGATTTTAACAGGAAATATTGCTTTGGAATCGATGGGATTCAAAACATTTGGTTTTGCCGGAGGTCGTGAAGACGTTTGGGAACCAGATCAGGATGTTTATTGGGGAATGGAAAAAACTTGGCTAGGCGGAGATATTCGTTATGCTCACGGTTCAGAAGGCGTTCCTGGACATGGAGTTTTGCCAAGTGACGATAATGCCGATGGTGATATTCATTCAAGAAATTTAGAAAAACCTTTGGCTGCGGTACAAATGGGACTTATTTATGTAAATCCTGAAGGTCCGGACGGGAATCCTGATCCAATTGCAGCGGCAAAAGATATTCGTGATACCTTCGGAAGAATGGCCATGAACGATGAAGAAACGGTTGCTTTAATTGCCGGAGGACATACTTTCGGTAAAACTCATGGTGCTGGCCCCGCAGATCATGTTGGAAAAGAACCGGAAGCGGCAGGAATCGAAAATCAGGGATTAGGTTGGAGCAGTTCTTATAAATCAGGAAAAGGAACGGATGCCATTTCCAGCGGATTGGAAGTAACTTGGACGGAAACTCCTACAGAATGGAGCAATTATTTCTTTAAAAACCTTTTCGAAAACGAATGGGAATTAACGAAAAGCCCTGCAGGTGCTCATCAGTGGGTAGCGAAAAATGGAGCAGAAATTATTCCTGATGCCTTTGATCCTGCTAAAAAACACAGAGCAACCATGTTGACAACGGATTTATCGTTGAGGTTCGATCCTATCTATGAAAAAATTTCAAGGAAGTTTTATGAAAATCCTGATGCGTTTGCTGATGCTTTTGCAAGAGCTTGGTTTAAACTGACTCACAGAGACATGGGGCCAAGAGCCCGTTATTTAGGTTCTGAAGTTCCGACGGAAGAATTGATCTGGCAGGATCCGATTCCTGAAGTAGATCATGAATTAATCAGCAATTCTGATGTAGAATCTCTTAAATCTAAAATCTTAAATTCAGGATTATCAGTTTCTGAATTGGTTTCAACAGCATGGGCTTCGGCTTCAACATTTAGAGGAAGCGATAAACGTGGAGGTGCAAACGGTGCGAGAATTCGTTTGGCTCCGCAAAGATATTGGGCGGTAAACAATCCGACTCAGCTTCAAAAAGTTTTAAATACTTTAGAAAATATTCAGAAAGAATTTAATGAAAATCAAACAGGAGGTAAAAAAGTTTCAATAGCTGATTTAATCGTTCTTGCTGGAAGTGCAGGTATTGAAAAATCTGCGAAAGATGCTGGACATACTATTATTGTACCTTTCGCACCGGGAAGAACAGACGCTTCTCAGGAGCAGACTGATGTTGAATCGATGGGATATTTGGAACCTGCAGCAGACGGATTTAGAAATTATTTAAAGAAAAAATTTGCTGTTTCTACAGAATCTTTATTAATTGATAAAGCGCAATTGTTGAATCTTACAGCTCCGGAATTAACTGTTTTAGTCGGGGGTATGAGAGCTTTAAATGCAAATTTTGATGGTTCAAATCACGGAATTTTTACTCACCAACCGGGTGTTTTAACGAATGATTTCTTTGTGAATTTATTAGATATGAAAACTCAATGGAAAGCTGCATCTCCAGATAACGAATTGTATGAAGGAACCGACCGCTCAACCGGAGAGAAAAGATGGACGGCAAGCCGCGCAGATTTAGTTTTCGGTTCCAATTCAGAATTGAGAGCAATCGCTGAGGTGTATGCAAGTTCTGATGCTAAAGAAAAGTTTGTAAAAGATTTCGTTTCAGCTTGGGTAAAAGTGATGAATGCCGATCGTTTTGATTTAAAATAAATTTATTAAAATTACAATGTTTAGCATAATAATTAAAGGTAATCGATAAGATTGCCTTTTTTTTTATGTGAATATTTTGGTTTTTTGTTGGTGATTTTAGCATTAATTAGAAATAAAAATTTACATTTGTTTTGAAAAAACAACAAAATTCAAGACATGACGAAAAAATTATTTCCTGCCTTACTATTGGTAGGCTCTTTCACTTTTGCTCAGGTAGGTTTTAATACCGAGCTTCCTAATGCGACTTTAGATGTAGTTGGAAATCCGGCAGATAACAGCAAATTAGACGGAATTATCGCTCCTCGAATTTCAGGAGATCAGTTGAGATCAAAAACCTATACTTCTTCTCAAACCGGAGCTTTGGTGTACGTAACCACACCCGACACCTCACCATCAGGACAAACACAGGAAGTTAATGCATCGGGGTATTATTTTTTTAACGGAGATCCAGCCGTAAATCGTTGGGCTAAATTGATTTCATCTGAAGATAAAAAAATCAGAACAATGAATACAGGGATGGCGACCAATGACGATTATACACTTCTTCTTACCGGGAATATTGCTCTTCCGGCGGCAAATAGTTCCAATCAGGGAAAAATTTATAATTTGATTAATGACACCAGCGGAAATATTACAATTAACGGTACTTTCAGGATCAACGGAAGCAATTTTTCCAATTATGGATTGAATACTAATGATTGGGGAAAAGGAATTGTTGTTCAGAGTACGGGTTCTGCCTGGGCGGTAATTTCTAGGTATTAATTAAAGGGATACCTGATATGAGTCAGGTAGTCATTAAAAATTGAAAGACTGTTCTTTTTAAGAATGGTCTTTTTTATTTATTTTAAGCGATTTTTTAATATATTTATCAAACTTTATAAATGTATGCTCCAATGATTTTTTTGATGAATGGAAGAATTTAGACAACATATTGAAAAATTATCACCTCTTACAGACGAAAAGTTTAACTATATCTTTTCTTTTTTCAAATCAAAGATTATTAAAAAACATCGATTTTTAATTCAGGAAGGCGATGCGGTTCATTTTGAATATTGGGTGCTGAAAGGTTGTCTGAAAGCTTCCGTAATCTCGGAAGACGGGAAAGACCGAATTATACGATTTGCTATGGAAGATTGGTGGATTAGCGATTACGACGCGTATTTCAAGAAAAGAACGGCAACATTGAATGTGGAATGTCTGGAAGATTGTGAATTACTGGTACTTTCTTTCGACTATCGAGAAAAACTTTGCAGAGAATTGCCTGAAATGGAATATTTCTTTCGGAAAAAAATCGAAGGAGCGTATGCTGCGTTCCAAAAACGCTTGGTTTCATTGTTGTGTAATGATGCCAAAGAGCGTTACGAAATTTTCCTACAACAATATCCTATGTTGATTCAGCGAGTTCCAAAATCAATTATTGCTTCTTATCTGGGAATTTCCAGAGAAACTTTAAGTCGAATTTCTAAACCTTGATTTGACTTAGATCACATCAAAACGGTGATGTAAATCATTTGCGGAAAGAATTTTTATTGAAAACTTTGCTTTTGTGTTAAAAAGTGCGCGAATTTTCGCTATGAATACAAAGACAAAAGGTTATATTTCGGCAATTATTTCTTCGGTTTCTTATGGTTTGATTCCTTTGTTTATCTTACCTCTGAAAACGATTGGTTTCTCGATGAATATTACCTTATTTTACAGGTTTTTTCTTTCGGCATTGTTTATTCTTCCTTTGCTGATTTATAAAAAAGAATCGTTGAAAATTTCTGGAAAAGAAACTTTTGTTTTATTCATCCTCGGAATTTTTTTCGCGTTAATGTCTGAATTTCTTTTCCTTGGCTACGATTATCTCACTCCCGGAATTGCCTCAACCATATTTTTCGTTTATCCGGTGATCGTGGCTTTAATTGTCTTCTTTGTCTTTAAAGAAGCAATTACTAAACTGACGGTTTTATCTTTATTCATAACGGTTTTTGGCGTTTTTATTTTAAGTATTAAAGATTCTGTTTTTGATATTAACATTTTGGGATTGTGCATTGCAACGTTGAGCGCGGTTTTCTATGCATTATATATTGTGACCGTAAATAAAGTGAAAATTGAAGGTTCAAGTTTAAAAATCACCTTTTACTCGATGTTATTTTCTTCTTTTTATTATTTGATTAAAGCTTTACTAATGGGAGATTCGTTGATAATTCCTGATGTGAAAATTTTCTTTAATCTTTCCTTATTTGCATTAATTACCACTGTTCTTTCAATTTTAACGCTAGTGTATGCTATCAAATTAATAGGTTCTACACCAAGCTCGATTATGGGAGCTTTGGAACCGATTGTCGCCGTTGTCGTAAGCGTTTTATTTTTCAGTGAAGATTTTACTTTGAATTTAGCACTAGGCGTTGGATTGATTACTTTTGGAGTGGTTTTGAGTATTGTTTCGGAGAAGAGGAAGAGTAAAAATGAAAAGGTAGTTGATTTGTAAGTACTAAATTCTGCTTTATGGTTTCCCGTATTTTTTAGTTTTAATCATGGTTTAGTTTTGCCACATAGAATTTCAACTATTAAAATTAAACCATGAAAAAATTATCATTACTTATTGTATTATCATTAACAATTTATTCTTGCGAAAGCGGCGGTGGAGAAAGTGATCGAGATGGCGGTAGCGATTCCAACTACAATAATAGTTCTGGATATTGTACCTATAATGGGCATAAACTTTATGTAGGAGAAAAAGGAGGTTGCTATTATTTATCGTCAGGAGGAAATAAAGAATATGTTGATAAAAAATATTGTGTAGGTTGTAACTAAAAGAAAAAACCATCCTAAAAAGGATGGTTTTTTGTAGACACACAGGCACAAGTTATTATAGGGATTTATTTTAATATTTTATATGAAGTGTAGTCCTTAATAGTTTTCAATGTCCCGTCCTAAAATAAGTTCACACAAAATAAACTTATTTTAGGACGGGACAGATAATTTAAAAAAGAGACTTTGTTAAAACAGTATATTTTGATTATTAAACTGCTAAATTATTTTCAGCAAGATAAACACGTTTATCTATCATTTCTGAAAAAGTTTTATAGGGAGTATTCCAAATAATCTCATCATCATCACTATCATAAGATTCATGTAATGAACAGTTTTTCGGTTGTGGATTATCTCCTTCATCTAAATAAATAAATGTTCCAGATTCTCCATCCAATACATTAAGTATAGCAAACGGGCGAACCATATTAATTTTTCTCTTTTTTAATCCGCTTTTAAAAAATTCTGTGCCTTTTGGGGTCTTTTTGCCATAATGATTTAACTGTATCGTACTGAATTCTCCTCCTAAAAACAAGAATTCTTTATATGCTTTGGGGAAAGGTAAGCCATTATTCATTTCCAATTCCATTTGTGAAATTTCAGCTTCACTTAATCCTCTCGGCGAGCCGAATGTGCTATATAACCTACCAATTCCATTTTCTATGTATTGTTTGTATTTTTTTAAATATACTATTTCCATAATTTTTATTTTTTCATTTTTTCAAATAATTGAGCTCCTCCTAAAATACTTTCATCTCCATGAATAATAATTTCCATTTTTTTACCTAAACCCGTTGCATATTCCTGAAGCATAAGCATTTCTCTCTGGCATGAAGTACATGTGAAATAAATATTCCTTGTTTCTATTACAAATTCATCTGCGGTATGAAGGTGTTTTCGTATAAAATTAAGGATAAACTTTGCTTCACTATCATTTCTTCGAGAATTACCATCTAAATCTGAAATTCCTTTTTTAAAGGTATTTGTCAACTGGTCTCCTTTTTCGAAGGGATGGGTAAAGTCATTTCTATAGAATTCATCTTGCCCAGAATGATACAACTCTTCTACTTTTTCAAATTTACCATTTTTAGTTTTACCTATCGTAAACTCAGCAAAATTTACTTGCCTTACATTCCCCATTTCATCCGTTATACCTCTTAGTTTTGGATATTTCTTAACCATTTTTTCATAATAGGCAACGGCATCAAAATGTTTTATGGTAAAAGTATTCTTAAATTTAGCTAATAAAGTTGCTTCATTTAAACTTTCTTTAAGAGCTTTTCTTGTCTTAATATATTTTTGAATATCTTTTAATTCATCAATATATTGCTTAGCAGCACTTTTCCCTCCAGACCTACTAATATCTTCAATCTTCTTAGAGAACTTTTTAATTGCATCACCAGTTCCTTCTAAAATATCATCATTACCATATTTTACAATAAAACCCTCAGATGTTTCAAGTACTTTTGCGCCTTTCAATCGGTCGTTTATATTTCGAATGATAGTAAGTCCTAATTCCTCTAACAATTCAAGTGTAGCTCTACCAATTCTGTATTTTGCTTGTAGCCATCTCTTTATGTCTTGAGCAATTAATCCTCTTAGGGTTTTTCCTTGAATAATAACTCCCACAATGTCCTTTGCTTCTTCAGCTAAATCCTCAGCTTTAGCACCATTCTTAGCACCTTGCAATAGTTCCTCAATAAAATTTATAAAACCTTTGAAACCATTGAGGCATGCTTTTCCAAATCTAAAGATAAGTTTTCCTAAAAGAGTGAGTAAATCTGTAATTCCAAATGTAACAGCTGACATTGCTTCCCTTGTTATTACTTTTAATAGACTAGCAGCTTTTTGTACATAGGTGGTTCCTTTTATAACATTTCCTGCACCTTCAGTAAAAATAAAAAGTAAAATATTAATGATGAACTCAAAAAAGACAATACCTACATAAAATGCTATTGTGTAACGAGAAACCTTGTCCCAATACTCCTTCATCTTGTCAAATATACCCTCAAAATCAGATTGGGAGATACTATCACCTGAACTGAAAATATTTTTAACTCCTTTCAAAAATTCAGGAATATTCACTAATGCCCAGTCTAGCACGTCTTCTGCTTTTTCTAATAAATCTCTTCTGTCCTTATATTGTTCATAAGATAAAGCTGTTGTTGGTTGAAAAAGAAACTGTAAGATGTATAAAATACATTGTAAAAGACCAATAAGACCACTGTTAATACCACAGTAAAAAGCATTAGCTACTTTCAAAACTTCTACACCTATCTTGGCTAGTTCTACCAATTCATCCTTAACCTCAGAAAGAAAGTTTTTAATAGTATTAATCACACTACTAATTTTCTCTACAAGTCCTTTGAAAGCATCAGGAAGATGTTCAATAGAAGCATCTTTGACTTTACTTGCTGCCTGTTTTACCAATTCCCAAACTTGGGTAAAGGCAACCTCTGATCCCTGAACAAAAGGATTGTTCCCCAGGTTCTCAAAGAATTGAGATGCTTTATTCACATTGATGGGTATGGGGATTAGTCCTGCACCTATTACAATAGGTACTAAAGGAGTATAGTCTTTGGATTCAGGATTATAATTCTTCTCTGTAGGTTTTAAATTTTCTAGTTGTTCTGCACACCATCCAAAAGCATCAGCAGGAATGGAGGTAATATTACCTATAATTTCTTCAAACCTCCTATCACCAGTATAAAACTGATATTCTCTCATTAATGCATCACGAGCAATAGTAGCATTAATCTTATCTCCTTCATAAGTATAAGCCAACTGTGCTAGATAAGCAGCTTCATCTTCCATAGAGGTAATGTTCTTAAAGAATTTCCCACCAACACTGGAGGGTAATGGTTCAGGAAATCTCTTAAAAAGCTGGACAAAATAATCTCCCATCTTGGCAATGCAAAAATCACCTGCAAAGTTGGACTTCTTAGAGTCTGGTTTTTCATAGAAAAGAAAAAGACTTTGAGGTTCTCTTTTGTTGGCATTATAGCTTCCCAATACCTGAGAACCATTCTCGCAAGGTAATACCTGAGCTTGATACTCGTATCCTTTCACGCCTTTATCATCTATTCCAGTTGAAGGAAAGACAGATACAGGATTATCAATAAGATAAGAATATCCTAAAGGAGTATTTCTGTAATCATGAAATGGGCTTCTGTAATCAGGAGAATCATCTTTGCTGATAATTGTATTAGTAAAAGTTTTGTTTCCTTTAAATTCTTGATTTACTTCTTCAAAAGAGAGTGTTTTGAACTGGGATAAATCACCAAATTCGTCATCAAATTCTTCCATAAGCTGTGTTTTAGTAATTAATATTTTGTTTAAATGTTTCTAAAGCAAAGCTAATCCTAGGTCACGCCATAAGTTGACGTGTTTGAAGTAATTTTAATTTTTTTGACAGAGTTTTTACTTGGTAGCTATTTTGTAATTTTAGTGGGACTGATATGGGATCAGGGATCAGTTTCAGAACGAAGGAAAAAAAAGTAAAGTGTACTGGATAAAATCTGTTTGATCCTGTATAAATGGAAAAATATTGCGCAAGCTGTAATTAAAAAGCAAAAAAAACCATCCTAGCAAGGATGGTTTTTCGTAGACTCACAGGGATTCGAACCCCAGATGACTGAACCAAAATCAGTAGTGTTACCGCTACACCATGAGTCTGTATTTCTGTTCCGCGAAATTAGAAAATTTATTTTGAAAATAAAAATTTAAAGTTGAAATTAATCAATAAAAATTTCATGAAATGCCTTTGTTTATTGATATTCAAAGAATTATTTTATGAATATTTTTTCGAATGAAAGCTATATTTTTAGGTTCAGCTAATTGAAAGACTAAATATTTAGCAATAACCTTATAAGTAAATTTGCTTATAATTCTTTCCAGTTTTTCTTTTTCAAAAAATCAAATCAAATAAAAATCATATCTTTGCAAAAAATTGGGCTCCAAAAGTTGGAGAAACCCATTAATAACATATCCTGAGCTTTGGCAAAGGATTATTAAACATTTTTATGTCGAATATTGTCGCAATCGTTGGCCGTCCCAACGTAGGAAAATCCACGTTATTTAATCGTTTATTAGAAAGAAGAGAAGCTATTGTAGACTCTACTGCAGGTGTAACCAGAGACCGTCACTACGGAAAATCTGACTGGAATGGGGTAGATTTTACCGTAATCGATACCGGTGGTTATGATGTAGGAACGGATGATATCTTTGAAGAAGAAATCCGTAAGCAAGTACAATTGGCTGTAGATGAGGCAACTTCTATCATTTTTATGATGAATGTGGAAGAAGGCCTTACTGATACAGATTACGAAATCTACAGACTTTTAAGAAGATCAAACAAACCTATTTATATTGTTATCAACAAAGTAGATTCTTCAAAAGAAGAGCTTCCAGCAACGGAATTCTATCAATTAGGAATCGATAAATATTATACTTTGTCTTCTGCAACTGGTTCAGGAACAGGAGATTTGTTGGATGATATTGTAAAAGATTTCCCGACAACTGAATATAAGGATCCTTTCGAAGGATTGCCAAAAATCACAATCGCAGGTCGTCCGAACGTAGGAAAATCTACAATGACGAATGCTTTGCTTGATGTGGAAAGAAATATCGTAACCGATATTGCGGGAACTACAAGAGACAGTATTCAAACGCTTTACAACAAATTCGGGCACGAGTTTGTATTGGTGGATACTGCCGGAATGAGAAGAAAATCTAAGGTAAACGAAGATTTGGAATTCTATTCTGTAATGCGTTCTATTCGTTCTATTGAGTATTCTGACGTTGTAATTATCATGGTTGATGCAACGCAGGGTTGGGAATCTCAGGATATGAATATTTTCGGTTTAGCTCAGAAAAACAGAAAAGGAATCGTAATCTTGGTGAATAAGTGGGATTTGATTGAAGACAAGGAAACCAACACAATGCGTGATTTCGAAAAATCAATCAAAGATAAAATCGGGCAATTCCAAGATATTCCAATTTTATTCGTTTCAGCATTAACGAAACAGCGAATTTTAAAAGCTGTTGACATGGCGATGAAGGTATATGACGATCGTAAGAAGAAGATTAAAACTTCAAAACTAAATGAAGTGATGCTTCCTATTTTCGAAGGAACCCCGCCACCAGCAAACAAAGGGAAATACATTAAAATCAAATATTGCGTACAGCTTCCAACGCCGTCGCCACAGTTTGTATTCTTCTGTAATTTACCGCAATACGTAAAAGAACCATACAAAAGATTTACTGAAAACCAATTGAGAAAAGAATTCGGGTTTACCGGAGTTCCAATTGAAGTATATTTCAGACAAAAATAATTTACAATCCCTTTTAGATTTTTCTAAGAGGGATTTTATTCTTAAAATATTAATAATTTTGAATAAATTGGACATCTTAGTGGTCTTTATTAAGTAAAACGCCTTTGTGAACTTAAAAACGAAAAGTAGTCAAAAAATCTTTGTGTGCTTTGCATTAAAAAAATATTCAAAATTAAATTTAAACTTAAAAAAGTTATTTCAAAATAATGAATACAGTCGTATTATCAGAACAATTTTCTTTAGTGAATACTTGGATTAATGAACTAAGAAACGTTGACATTCAGCATGACCGAATGAGATTCCGTAGAAATATGGAAAGAATCGGGGAAATTGCAGCTTTCGAAATCAGTAAAGGTTTGGAGCAGAAAGAAGTGGAAATTCAGACGCCTTTAGATACTATTAAAGTGAAGGAAATCGCTGTTCAGCCCGTTATTACTACTATTTTAAGAGCTGGAGTTCCTTTATTTGAAGGTCTTTTAAATTATTTTGACAGAGCAGATTGTGGTTTTGTAGCGGCTTACAGAAAACACGATGCGAACGATTATTTTTCTATCAAGCAAGATTATTTAACTTGCCCGAATATCGAAGGAAGACCTCTAATTGTAGGAGATCCGATGTTGGCAACGGGGGCTTCTTTAATTGAAGCGATCAAAGATTTATTAACCAACGGAAATCCTTCTCAACTTCATATTGTGGCTGCAATCGCTTCAAGACAGGGGGTTGAAACGATTGAAAAAGCATATCCAAATGCAAAAATTTGGGTAGGAGCAATCGACGAAAGCTTAACTTCAAAAGGATATATTACCCCAGGTTTGGGTGATGCAGGAGATTTGAGTTATGGTGAAAAATTACAGAGATAATTTATTTTTAATATAACGGTTAAAGGCTGTATTCATCTTGAATATAGCCTTTTTTTATGTTTAGTGATTGGTGAGTTTTGTTTTGAAAAACAGAATATAATTTTTTTATTGTTAAATTATGTTAATGATTTTTCATTATATATTGAATTATATTTAATGTTTTTTGTATATTTAACTGTTGAATTTTTTGATTCAATAATAATAACCAGAAAAAAACAAAAATTCCATGAAAACATCAATCTTAAGCCTTATTATAGGCTCAATTATCCTGTGGTCGTGTACCAACGACAAGAAATCTACATCGGAAATACCAGATGATCTCGTAAGAAAACAAGCTTTTAAAAATCATTCCGATTCTATTCCTAAAGATCGAAAAGCTTTCTTTCAACTCAATGCCGATTATCCCCGCACACAACCAAGCGTTGGATTTAAATTTATTAATGAATTTAACCAACCCATCACAGTAGAAAATGCGGAAACTTATGTGTCTAAAATGAAAGAATATGCATCACCCGTCATTACAAAAATGATTAATGAAAAAGATAAATTTAATGCTAAAGAAGTCGGGTGGTTTCATGAGCCGTGGATGGGAGGTCAAAGAGATCCTATTATGGGTACCTATCCTGGAAATCCTAATGGTAAAGGAACTTTTAAGCATGTTGATAAAAATCAGGAAGGGTTTGTGCTGGTAATGTATGATCCGACGGCGGCTTTTACGATCGGGGAGGTTTTTGATAAAAACGGAAATGTTCCGCTAAAAATAGATTCGTCTTATTTTAAAAGTACTCAACCTATTAATAATTTTATTAGTATTGATTTAAATAAAGACAAAGGTCAGTTCAAAGAAGGGGCTGTGATTGTAAAGTTTGCCTTCTCTGAATTGAATGGCAACGATTGGGATGCGATGAAGGATGCTCCGCTTTTTACACTCTATAATCAGTTGGAAGGTCAAACGAAATACAGTTACCGAAATGTAAGCTTATTTCAGATAGATGTTGTGGTGAAAGACTCTAAGGCGGCTCCCGAAACGGGCTGGGTTTTTAGTACTCTCGTTTACGATAAAGATGTTAAGGCGAATAATATTCTGGATAAATTTGTTCCGTTGGGAGCAATGTGGGGTTTAGATCCGGATGTTTCCACAGATTTTGCATCAGTAGAAAAACAGAATGTAAAATTAAAACAAACCTGGGTTAATAATAATGCACCTTATTACAGCCGAGAAACGTTGGGTTGGGGTGGAAGGTTAAGCGGTCCGAATGACGGAAGTGTAATGTTGAATGGTAAAGTCGTAATTGTGAATAAAGAAAAAAAATCAAGAACGGTTATAACTTATCCAAGATTACCGATAACTTCTTGTATGAGCTGTCATTTGCCATCGCAACAGAAATTTTCTTCGTTTTTACTTCCGTCGCCAGATAAAGGGGCAACTTTCTTTAATTACAACACTCCAGAATTCCTTCGTTACAATAGAAATTTGAAGGGCGAAAGTTTCGATACCGGTCAGTTTTCTTTTGATTATAATATGGCGATGAATTTCAAATCAATGAATCAATATCTTGCTTTTCTAAATACTTACTATAAATCGCAAAACAATAATGATTTAATGAGAGGCAATAATGCAGTTGTTGAATACAAAGATGATTTTGAAACTTTCAGAATGAAAAAAATAGATAAATAATTATCATTATTTGGAAGTAATTTTAAACCTCAATTATTAAAATTGAGGTTTTTTTATTTACAATTATTCATCAACAGCCATCACCAAAACACTTACTTTATTTTCTCCCGATTTTAAAATTTCCCAGGCAATTGTTGATAAAGTGTTTCCTGTGGTGAAAACGTCGTCGATTAATAAAACATGCTTTCCCGTAATATTTTTAGTAATTGAAAACGTGTTTTCCGTTTCCAGTCGGTGCTTTTTATCTTTTAAAGCCTGAGCTTTTGAATAATAATTTCTTTTTATTAGATCATGACTGAAAGGGATTTTATAAAACTCAGACAATGTTTCAGTGAATAAATGCAATTGATTATAACCTCTTTCTTTTAATTTTTTCGGATGAAGCGGAACAGAAACTAACAAACCTGGTTTTTCGTTTTTAAAATTGAGATTTTCTATTGTCCATTCGGCTAAGGTTTTTCCAATTTTTTCTCGACTTTTATATTTTAATTCATGAATAATTTTCCTACTTAGATTTTCTTTTTGAAACTGCATTAAGGCAAATGTATTTTCTACAGGAAATAATAATTTGCATTTTTCTTTGATAAAATTATTTTCAAAATAATCGAAATGAGTGAAATGAATTTGTTCATAACAAAGATTGCAGACAAGAAAATCAGCTTCAATAATTCGGTTGCAATGAAGGCAACGATTTGGAAAGAAAATATCTAAGATCATTTGTGTGTTTTATGAAACTAAATATAATGATTTTGAATAGAAATAGTAGTGTTTTTAGATAAAAAAATAAGTTCATATCTTTGAATATGAGTTTGATTTTTGAAAAGAAAATAACGGTAACGGAAGATCATATTGATGCAAATAATCACGTAAATAATGTTCAATATGTCCGTTGGGTTGAGGAAATAGCAGGAGAACACTGGGATTTTGTAAAACACAAAACCGATTTTCCTAATGATATCTGGATGCTTCTCGATCATCATATTCAATATAAAAAGCAGGTCTATTTAGGAGACATAATTACCGTAAAAACTTACCCGAAAGCTCCGGAAGGGATTCGGCAGCCAAGAAGAGTGGAGTTTTATTGTAACGATCAGTTGGTAGTAGATTCTTTTACGCTTTGGGTTTTTATTGATAAAGAAACGCAGAGAATTAAAAGATTGGAAAGTAATTGGCTTGATAAGTTGTAAAAACTTAATCGAAGTTTAAGCTTTTTCTTTGGTAAGCTCTTTTATCATATCTTTGTACTATGATACGTATTACAAAAATTTTTACATTCGAAACCGCGCATGTGCTTTACAATTACGACGGAAAATGTAAAAATATGCATGGACATTCCTATAAACTGTTCGTAACAGTGAAAGGAAAGCCTATAAATGATTTGGAGGATCCCAAAAACGGGATGGTGGTAGATTTCGGTGATATTAAAACAATCGTGAAATCTGAAATTGTAGATGTTTGGGATCATGCAGTGCTTATCAATGCACTTTCGCCACACAAAATGTTAGGAGATTCTCTTGAAGAGCAGGGGCATAAAGTGATTTATTGTACCTTCCAGCCAACATGTGAAAATATGTTGTACGCTATTGCTTCAAAAATAAAATCAAGACTTCCTGAAGGAATTTCTTTGGCTTATCTTAAACTTCACGAAACTGAAAACTCCTACGGAGAGTGGTTTGCAGAAGATAATCAGTAATTTAGAAAAACTCAGACGGTGTTAAAAACGATCATCAATTTAAAACCTGGAAAAAAAGTATATTTCGCTTCAGATCAGCATTTTGGTGCGCCCAATCCAAAGGAAAGTAAAGTGCGTGAAGAACGCTTTATTCGTTGGATGGATGAGATAAAACATGATGCTCAGGTTTTATTTTTAATGGGTGATCTGTTTGATTTCTGGCATGAATGGAAACACGTAATTCCCAAAGGCTACGTGCGGGTTTTAGGTAAAATTGCTGAACTGAAAGACCGAGGAATTCACGTTTATTTTTTTGTAGGAAACCATGACCTTTGGATGAAAGATTATCTGGAAGATGAAATTGGATGCACGGTTTTCTATAAAAAGCAATATTTCGAAATGGGCGGAAAGCAGTTTTTGCTGGCTCATGGCGATGGTTTGGGACCAGGCGATAAAGGATATAAAAGAATGAAAAAAGTCTTTACAAATCCTGTTGCGCAGTGGTTTTTTAAATGGATTCATCCGGATATTGCGATGAAGATCGCTTTATATATGTCTCAGAAAAATAAAATGATTTCAGGAGACGAAGACAAAGAATTTTTGGGCGAAGACAAAGAGTTTTTGATTATTTATTCGAAAGAAAAGCTGAAAACAGAGAAAATCGATTATTTCATTTACGGGCACCGACATCTTCCTATGGTTTTGGATTTGGATGGAAAAGCGAAATATGTAAACCTTGGAGACTGGATTTCTTATTTCACGTATGGTGTTTTTGAAAGCGATTTTGAATTGAAAACATTTGGCGAAAACACAAAAAAAATTACCCCATAAAGAGGTAATTTTCGGATGAGTTTGAAATCACCCTGTTTTTAATCCATATTCCGATTTTGTAATTGCAAGAACCTGACCAAATTTTTAATTTTACTATTAAAAAATCATTAAAAAAACAACGCTCTTTTGTAAATGTTTCATTTTGAATCATTAAAGAGTTTAAAAAAATAATTTCATCTTGAAAAATATATTCGACATAAAGACAGAGCATGACTTTTTGGCTGCCTCGTTGATGACATTTCGCTATCAGTATGACAATGTTGAGGTATATAAAAAATTTGTTGACTACCTGAAAATCAATCCCGAAGAAGTGGATAGCTTGGCTAAAATTCCGTTTCTTCCCATTGAAATGTTCAAAAATCATCAGATTTTAGATAAAAATGTGACTTCCGACTTGTATTTTCAAAGTTCGGGAACGACACAGATGAATTTGTCTAAACATCACATTGCAGACGAGAATATTTATCAGGAAAGTATTTATAAAAGTTTTGAACAGTTTATCGGGAAACCTGAAGATTTTATCTTTTTGGGACTGCTTCCGAGTTATCTGGAAAAACAGCATTCTTCCTTAATATATATGGTAGATTTTTTGATGCAAAAATCTGCCAAGCCGGAAAACGGATATTTTCTTTACAATCACGAAGATTTATTTAAACTTTTAGATGAATTAAAAGATAAAAAAGTCATTCTTTTCGGAGTTTCATTTGCCTTATTAGATTTTCTTGATTATTGCAACTTAAACTCGTCAACACTCCAACATTCCAACACTTTAACGATAATAGAAACTGGCGGAATGAAAGGCAGGAAAGAAGAAATGACAAAAGACGAATTGTTGAAAATTTTGCAGGAAGGTTTCAAAACAGATAAAATTTATTCCGAATATTCGATGACGGAATTGCTTTCTCAGGCTTATTCTTTAGGTGAAAATATTTACCAATGCCCGAATTGGATGAGAATTTTGGTGAGAAATGCCGAAGATCCTTTTAATTATGAACAGGAAGGAAGAACGGGTGCGATTAATATCATTGATTTGGCTAATATTCATTCGTGTTCGTTTATTGCAACGCAGGATTTGGGTAAAACTTTCGGAGATCAATTTCAGGTATTGGGAAGAATCGATCACTCGGATATTCGCGGCTGTAGCTTATTAGTGAGCTAATGGGTTTGAGTGTGGGAGAGTTTGAGAGTTAGTTGTATTAAATTTTGCTATCATTTGCTGAGTGAAACGCCCTTGCGAACGAAAAATATTCAGAATATTTTAAAATAAAGTCTTTGCGATCTTCGCGTTAAAAAAAGTATTTCGATTAAAGAATCATGTTAAAAATAGAAGAATTAGTTCATGCATTCATTCATTCTCAATGTGATTTTGAGAAAGAAATGATACTGACTAATCATTTTCAGGCAGATTGGGAAGCTGATATTTTAATTATTGACTCTGAAGGTTTCAGTCATGAAATTGAAATTAAATTATCTAAAAGTGATTTTAAAAATGATTTCAAAAAGTCATATACAAATTCAAATACGGGCGAAAAGTTTTTAAAACATGATAAAATTTCCTGTGGAGATTATGTTTGCAATGCCTTCAGTTTTTTGCTGCCGATGGGAATGGTGGAACATAATATGATTCCGGATCATTGCGGGATTATCGAGTTTTATCACAATGTAGATTCCTGGGAAACGGAATTTTATTTAATCCGAAAACCCAAACGCGTTCATGAAGATTCTTATTGGAAGCTGAACGATAAAGATCTTTTCCTGAGAAAAATGGCATTGAATCTCCTACAAAGAAAAATGGAAATTAAAGGTAAGCATGAAGAATTGATCTTCAAAAATCCGTTTGATATTAAAAAGCTAAAGTAAATCCTGTCAGTTGATAGGATTTTTAATTAATATCATTCGCTTAGATTGGTATTATTATTGAAAGAAATTTTATTATTTCCTTTTTTCTGTTTGAAAATTTAAAAGTCTGGTTAATGAAAAAGTTATTGAGTGTTGTTTTTGTGTCTTTTATTTTTAGTGTTCATTATGCTCAGGCTTCAAAAAAAACGATTAAGAAAGTTTTGCCTTGTTACGATCTTCATGAGGTTTTAAAAGTACAGGCAACGCCGCTTTATCAGCCGCACCTTAATGCTTCTAAAAGTTTTGGGGTTCAGCTTTTAAAAGATTCTAAGGCAGTTCAGAAATACATCAACAACGGAAAATTTCACAAAATAAAAAAATCAGGAAAAGGATATAAAGTTCAAAAGCTGGATTACAGCCGAGCGTGGATGGTTTCTAAAGCAAAAGCTACCCTTGAAAATATGGGATCCCGATTCAGCAAAGAAACAAAAGGGCATACATTCACAGTTTCTTCTATTACCAGAACGCTGGAAGACCAATGCAGATTACGACGCGTAAATTCAAACGCTTCTTTGGGCATAAGTTCTCACAATTACGGAAATTCTTTCGATATTTCTTATGTACGTTTTAATGATGTCTTGCGATACAACCCGAAAATGGAAATTGCATTGGAGAAAGTTTTAAAGCATTATGCGAGCATCGGTAGAATTTATTACATCAAAGAAAAGCAACAGAGCTGCTATCATATTACGGTAAGGAATTATTAAATTAAATTAAATTCAATTTAGCGTGAATAGTTGCACACATTATTAAGTTTACATAATTTTATGCAACTAAATTTACCGTGCAATATGACAACATTAAACAGAGATGAATTTTCACGCGCAGTTTCCGAGTGGATTGCTGTTTCAGAAAGATATCAGGAGGTTGAACGCCTGATTCCTACCAGTAATATTTTCGAATTTGATGCAGATCAGGTTCAATGGTTAAAAGATAAAAACAAATGCAACGAGTTTTGTGCAGAAGTAGGAGTTTACGACGGAAAACTGATCCTTATTTTCTGCCCGCTTGATGAGAGAGGTTATAAGATCGATCAGGACGAATATGCCTTCAGTAGATTGGCACAATGTAGCGGCGATATCAGATTGGTAGAAACCAAGCAGTATACGGTGGTAAAGCATGCCGTTCTTTCGAATGATCTTCAAAGAATAGACGACAATTCAAACACATATTTTCCAGTGGCGAATGTTCCGGTTTTGGAGCAGGATAAAGTAGTTGCTGCTATTGAAAGCTGGAGAAATGAGGGTATGGATTGGTTCTACAACGAATCTAAAAAATACGAGCAAACAAAACAAAGAAATATTTTTGAAAGATTCTATGTGCCTTTTGCGGATATATCTTCATCAGAATCAGGGAAAACTTTAGACAAAGTAATTTGCTCTTTCGGGCTTAAATATTCTGCTATTTTTCAACAAACTTTGGTAACGCTTATTTTCATTTCTTATTACAAAGAAGATAAGTTGGAAAATGGAGTGGGAGCTAGTGTAGAAATGATTTCAAATACTTACGATTGGTCGAGACCTTGTCCGCCGATTTGTAAGCTTTAAATTAAAATGTATAGCTATTTTATAACAACTTGGGGAATTACCAACTTTCTACTTCTTGCGGCTTGTATTGTGGGAGGTATAAAGTATTCATCATTAATAAAAGAAGAAAAGCAATATAGCCTTTATATTGCTTTTCTTTTTATCATAGAGGCGGTTACGAATGTACTCACGCAGTTTTTTCATTTTGAAGACACCTCGTTTTTGTACCCAATCTACATTGCAGGAGAATTTTTTCTGCTGACAACCTTATTCATCCGAAAGCTCAATTTATCTAAAATAGGAGTTTTTGTAACGTCTTTCATTACGCTGGCTTTTTTAATCGCTAAATATGGCTTCAATTTTCCGCAGAACGGAGATATTGTAAAAGTAGTTTCCAATATCGTGGTTATTTGCCTTTCTGGTTTTGTGTTGTTACAGGAAATTAAGGGCAGCCATCGAAAAAACCGTTTTCTGTTGGTAGATGCCTGTATTTTTTTCTATTACGCCGTATCTGTTTTTATATTTATCATCCAGAATCAGATCGCGAATTTAAAAGAAGATGATTATTACCTGCTTTTAGGAACCAATAATATCTTATCGAGTATTTTATATTGTTCAATTATTTATACGTTTTTAAAATTAAAGAAGTAACCTTAAATATCAATCTGCTTATTCTGATAATTGTAACCCTTGCAATTATCGTATTTTTTATATTGATGGGCTACAGAACGTTTGTAACCAGAATATTGAAAGAAAAAGATGCTCAGAATTTTGCTGAAATTCAGCATCAGAAACAATTGGCTTTAGAAAACATTAAAGTTCAGGAAGAAGAAAGAAAAAGAATCGCAGTTATGATTCATGATGATATCGGAAACCGATTGAATATCTTATCTTTATGGCTGAATAATCTGGATACGAAAGGCGACGAGCAGATTAAAAAAAATATTTCCGGGCAGATGTCTTCTTTAATTGATTCTGCAAGAAGTATTTCGCACTCTTTGTATCCCGTGAATCTGGAATCGGTAGGCTTGGTTTTATATATTGAAGAATTAATTGCCAATTTATCCAACAGAATTAATATTGCTTTAAGCGTAAGTCCGAAATTTCAGAGAAAAAATAAATTTATTGAAGTTCAGCTTTATCGAATTATTCAGGAGTTTACAACCAACGTTCTGAAGCATTCTAAAGCAACCAGAATCTGGATTTATATCAAAGATAATCAAACCCATCTGTCGGTAATTATTTCAGATAACGGACAAAGTTTTGAATATGAAGCCGTAAAAAAAGGGATGGGCATCAAAAATATAGAATCCCGCATCAAATCGATGAATGCACAACACAAATGGAAAAATATTATCGATAAAGGAAGCCGTTTAATCATAAAAATTCCATACAATGAACTCCCAAATCAAGATAGCATTAATTGATGACGAACAACTGATCCTCGAAGGGGTGAAAATGCTATTGTCTACCGAAAAAAACATTTCAGTAAGTCTTACCTCCAATAACGGGCCTGATTTTATTGAAAAGTTAGAAGCATTATCTCCCGAAGAATTTCCAAATATTGCCCTTGTAGATGTGCAAATGCAACCTATGAATGGTTTTGAATTGGTAGAAATTCTCAAAGAAAAGTATCCCGATCTTAAAATCATTATTCTGTCTTCTCATTATAAAACTTCTATTTTAGGATATATGGTAAAATTGGGCGTTTCTGCTTTTTTACCTAAAAATTCCGACCGAAAAACATTTATTGATGCCATTACCATGGTGTATAAAAACGGAGTTTTCTTTACTCAGGAAGATCACCAAATGCTGTTTTCTTACATGAACAGTTCTACAAAGAAAAGATCTTTATTCGAAATGGAAGATGAGCTTTCGGAACGTGAAAAAGATGTCGTAAAGCTGATCTGTCAGGAGTTTACCAACAACGAAATCGCCGAAAAACTCTTCATAAGCCCAAGAACTGTAGAAAGTCACAGGCAGCGTGTTTTGGAAAAAATTGGCGCCAAAAATACCGTAGGCATTGTGATCTACGCAATAATTAATAATATTTATTCTATTTCAACAAAAATATAAATCCGTAGAAATACGGATTTTTTTATTTGGTACTTTTTACGCTATTCCGTCTTTTTTTTTCATCGTTACTTTGAGGTGTTGATAAAGTATGGGCTTCAGCTTTGAAGTCTAAAAACCACAAAGCATGAAAAATAATATAATTTCGGTTGGTATTTTCTTTGACGGTACGGGAAATAATGGTTTGAATGCTATTTCACCACAAAAACCTTATAGAAATAACGAAAGCTATTACGGAGCCACAACCAATATTTTTAAACTTTTTGAATTATTTAGCGGAAATCATAAAATATACATCGAAGGAATCGGAACTTTAACAGGTTCTGAAGACAGCGATTTTGCAATGGCAACCTGCAAAAATCCAGTAGGATTTACAGGATATTCTTCTGATGATAAATTATCGGAAGCTTTTGCAAAACTTCAGGAAATCGTTCAGGATGAAACGCAAGAATATCAGTTTTTTGTTTACGGATTCAGCAGAGGAAGTATGTTGGCAAGAACATTTTGCTATGAATTGTTACAGCCAGATTCGAAAATAAAAATGAATTTTAAAATTAAATTTCTGGGCGTTTTTGATACAGTGGAATCTACTCCTTTCAATCATTATAAAGTCAATGTTTTACCGGAAGTGGAAAATGCGCTTCATATTTGTGCTGTGAATGAATGCCGATATTTTTTTCCGTTGACAGGCTTTTTCGAAAATTCAAAAGATAGGATTGATACTTTGCAGAACGAAGGAAATTCTGTACATAAAGAAATTTTCGTTCCGGGAGTGCATGCAGATGTTGGTGGTGGTTATTTAACGGCTTCGCAATCGGTTTATATTTCTGCAAACCATCAGAGAGACAGTTCGGTTATTAATTATGTCGAAAATATCAGGCAGAATACCAAAGATATTTATGGCAACAGAATTTGGAATCATCCTCTTGAAAATTATAAAATAGAGGAAGGAACATTTTTTTCTCAGGGCTATGTTGTCCGAAATTTGGTTTACAATGATTTATCAAAAGTTTACGGTAAACTAATGGCCGCTGAAACAAATGCTGTGGAGGCTGTTTTTAGAACAGATTTTAACGAAACAAATTTCGAGATAGATTCTTCGAAGCATCCTTATTTAATTCAGCTTTCAAAAGAGCTTGAACAATATATTTCAACGTTTTCAAAAGAATTGAGACCAAATTATGATGAAGAAAAACTTTCAGATTATACTCACATTTCCGCCAATTTCGGGATGTATCCGAGTACATTGCTGAGAAGTTATGAAGGTTTGATGGATGCGGAACTCATCAACAACGGGCTGAATGTCCCAAGCAATGCACAGGGCGATCTTGTGAATTCGGTGGGCGCCAAGCTTCATTCAGAAGTACATTTAATGGAAGATTCCATTATAGATTACGCTTACGGCACCAATATCCCGAATAATGATAGCTGGAGCCGTACCATATTGATAAACGAAAATTTATATAATAAATGTTAGTATTTTTTCAGTTTTAAGTTTAGGTTAAAGAGTCGTCGGTCAGGGCGATTCTTTTTTTTGTTTAATTAAATGATAAAACTTATAAATATTGTTATCTATCTTAAACTATAACTTGAATAGGTATAATTACTTAAATCTTAAATTGGTGATTTATACTGTTTTTTTACTCTTTTAATAGTCGCAACTTTGAATTGTTCTTTTAAACGAAGCTTCAGCAAAGAGCAAAAAAATTAATTAGTAGAATAACAATTTAAAAACAAAAATCATGACGTATCACGATAATGAGGTCACGTTTTCAGTGGCTTCGAACAATTTAGTAAGCGGAACTTTTACCGTTAATAGTTTTTCGGTAACAAGCGGACAAGATCCGGATAATAAAATTCATGCAGGTTTAGTAGTTAGCTGCAAAAGTGATGGTATATTTACTTTTTCGGTAGGAAGAAAAGGCTCTTCAGATGTGGCGAGTTGGTTCTCGAAAAATATTCCGGCCAACAGAACAACATTTAATCACGATCCGGATGATCTTAATTTTGCAATGATCGGAACGTTGGTTCTTAATTTCTCAAACGGAATCAACTGTACTTTTTACAATATAGCGATTGCTCAGGGTCACAGCGCAGGTAGTAATAATTGGTGGTTCGGAGGTCAGCAGGCAATGAACAATGGCGGTAATACGGTAATTTGTGGCGCATCCAGCAATCAACAGAATAATATTCCTTTGCTTCAGTTCCTAAGAGGTGGAAATGGAGTAAGCACTGTGGATGTTACGCCTAAAACCTTCTAATAAATAACATTTTTTATAGGGAAAAAGCTGCTCAAATGGGCAGCTTTTCTGATTTTATATTGAATGGTCAGTTAAAATACATCTGCCAAATCCTTTTGAGTTTCTTTTTCAAGATCAATGATAAATGTATCAATCATCGATTTCGTCATGCCAGGTTTTATGATGATATGCGTAATATCGTCATGCGTTGCCAATTGCCATTTGTATTGCAGTTCTTTATTCACGCGAGGAATTAAGATCGTTAAAGCATTAGGATTTCGCCAAACCTTAATTCCGAGTTTTGAAATTTTATCAAAAGTATACTCTGTAAGTTCCAGACAATTAAAGAACCTTTCACGCAGTCCTTCAGCTCCAAAAGCTTTAATGGCACACCATAAAATAAGCGGAGTTAATGCGTTGCGGGATCCGGTAATAGTATCGTCAAGATTATCAATTACATTCACAAAGCTTGATACTTTTTCTTTATTATGTTTTAAAACAATCACCACACCACAAGGAATGGGCGACCCGATAAATTTATGTCCGCTAATGATAATGGAATCTGCGCCTTCCGTAAAATCAAAATTAGGCTTTGGAGTAATAAATTGTGCATAACTTCCGCAAAAAGCCGCATCACAGTGAATATATCGGTCTTTGATATTAAAATCGTCCAAAATATCGCGAAGTTTCGTCACATCATCTTTGGCTTCTTTAATGGTAGTTCCGATATTAGCTATAACAATGGCAGGCAAATGCTGATGCAAGCTGAGTTTTTGTTTAAAATCTTCGTAATCGATTTCGCCGTTTTTCTGTGTTTTAATCTTTTCATATTTTATTCCTAAAAGATTAATATTTTTCTCAATACTGTAATGAGATTCTTCGGAAAAATAGACGATTGCGGAAGGATAAATTCTTTTCGCTAAATATAATCCGTAAAGATTTCCTTCTGTACTTCCGTTCGTGACATATCCCCAATAATTATTGATGGGAGCTTTCAACAATTGAGCAAAAAAATCAATGACTTCTCTTTCAAAACTGTGGGTGTTTATTTGATACGATCCGCCTGAGTAAAAAGAATCACCGACATTATTGATTGGGTATTTCAAAAATTTTTGAAGCGGTGAATAGTCGAAATCAAATGTACAGGGATATCCAAAAAAGTGATTAGATTTTTCATCTAAATATTTCTCTAGCTGGTCAAGCTTGGCCAGATCTTCGGATTTTAAATTTTTAATCATAGTAATAGTTTTTTAGTGTGAAGTAAAGATACACTTTAAAAATCAGTTATTGAATATTTTTCACAAAAATGAGAGTAAATTTTTATTAACATTTGTCATAATCTCATTATTACTGAAAATGTGGAATAATTTAAGGTTTAAAATTAATAATCTTATGATGATTAGCTTCATATTCGGTCATTCATTTCTTTTTCCGTATTTTTGCACCCGAAAATTCATTACTCACTTATTAATCATTATTTAACATGCTTTCGGTTCAAGGTCTAGGATTACATCATTCAGGAACATATTTGTTTCAAAACGTGAATTTCACGATAAAAAAGGATGATAAAATTGGTTTAGTTGGAAAAAATGGAGCGGGAAAATCCACTTTATTGAAAATGCTTTCCGGAGAAATTACTTTCTACGAAGGAAATGTAGTTCCAGAAGGAAATATCACCATTGGTTTCCTGAAACAGGATCTAGATTTCGTAAAAGGAAGAACGGTTTGGGATGAAACGATGCAGGCTTTCGAACAAATCAATGCGTGGAAGAATGAATTGGAAGAAGTGAACCATCAAATGACCGTAAGAACTGACTACGAAAGTGATTCTTATACGGATCTGATCAACAAAATGACCGAACTGAACGATCTTTTGATGAACCATGACGCCTACAATCTGGAAGGCGATATGGAAAAAGTATTGTTTGGTCTTGGTTTCAAAGCAGATGATTTCCAAAAAATCACCGATGAATTTTCCGGAGGTTGGAGAATGAGAATTGAACTGGCAAAACTGCTTCTTCAAAAGAATGACATCATGCTTCTCGATGAGCCTACCAACCACTTGGATATGGAATCGATCATGTGGCTTGAAAACTTCTTGAAAGATTATCCGGGAGCGATCGTTCTGGTAAGTCACGATAAACAGTTCATGACGGCTGTTTGTAACAGAACTTTTGATGTGAATAACAGAAAGGTGGATGATTACAAAGCCAATTATTCCAAATATCTGATCATGCGTGAAGATCGCCGTGAAAAACTGATTCAGGCCAAAAAGAATCAGGATGCGGAGATCAAGCAAATGGAAGATAATATCAACAAATTCCGTGCAAGCGCTACCAAAGCATCTTTTGCGCAGTCTTTGATTAAAAAATTAGATAAAATTGAACGTATTGAAGTGGATAATGAAGACGTTTCAAAATTCAATATTCGTTTCGTTCAATCACAGGTTCCGGGGAAAGTTATTTTCGAAGCTGAAAATCTTGGAAAATCTTATGGTGAAAAACAAATCTTTGATGATGTAGATTTCATCGTTCAAAGAGGAGACAGAATTGCGCTTCTTGGACAAAACGGACAGGGGAAAACGACATTGGCGAAAATTCTTGCCGGAGATATCAAAGATTATTCAGGAAACTGGAATTTGGGTCATAATGTAAATATAGGTTACTTCGCTCAAAATCAGGAGGAAGTTTTAACACCAAATAAAACGGTTCAGGAAGAGGCGGAAGATGCTGCCACGGAAGAAACAAGACCAAGAGTTCGTGATTTGTTAGGATCTTTCCTTTTCCAGGGCGAAGCGGTGAATAAAAAGACGAAAGTACTTTCTGGAGGGGAAAGAAACCGTCTGGCACTTTGTAAATTGTTGCTACGTCCGTTCAACACGTTGATTATGGATGAGCCTACGAACCACTTGGATATTCAGTCTAAGGAAATTATTAAGCTGGCGCTTCAGAAATTTGAAGGTACGTTGATCGTAATTTCTCACGACAGAGAATTCCTGCAAGGGCTTTGTGATAAAATTTATGAATTCCGTGATGGGAGAATGAAAGAATTCTTAGGAGACATCAACGAATATCTTGAGTTCAGACAAAAAGAATCTATCAGAGAAATTTCTGCCGAAAAAGCAAAACTTCACGGAGAAGAGGCTAAGGTTGAGGTAAAGATTAAGAAAGAAGAAAAACCGGCAACAGAAAACAATCAACCATCAACTATTGTAAGCAAAGAGCAGAAAAATATTCAGAATAAAATAAAAAAAGTAGAAGAAAGAATTTCAGAGCTTGAGACAAAAGTGGAAGAATTTGAAGCTTCTTTTACCAAAGAAAATCCTTCTGAAGAAACACTGGAAAAATATAATAAAATTAAACAAGACCTTGATCTTGCTTTGCAGGAGTGGGAGCATTTAGGTGCTCAGTTGGATTAATTTTTGAAATTAATAAATGCTTCGACTGGCTCAGCATGATATCGCTAAAAATTAATAGCTAATAAAAACAGTTAGTATTAGTGCTGTCATCCTGAGCGAAGTCGAAGGATTTTAAAGTATATTTCAAAAGAAATGTAACAAAACCCAAATCATTTCTACATATTACAAAACGCATTTTAATAAAAGTTTAAGCTAAAACTTAAATTATTTTTATAATTTTGACAAATGATTTTTAAGGAAAGCAGAAATCTGAAAAGTTTTATCTCCAAGCTATTGTTTGGGATTTACTTTATTGCGCTGTTTTCTCAAAATTTTCACAATCACAGTTCTGAAGAAGTTTTTAAGAATTTCAGTTTCAAAAAAACAGAACATAAAATCTCAAATAATGTAGCTAAAGAAAAAGCTGGCGACTGTTTGGCTTGTCATTTCTTAGCTACCGGACATACTTTGGTTCCTGAAGAATTTAGTTTTCATTTCGAAGCTTATACGCACGAAGTAGAACAAATTATTGCAGTTCAGGAAAAAATTTGGTCTCAGACAAAATTCACTTTTCAACTTCGCGGTCCGCCCGCACTTTCTTAATTTTTTAAGATTCTTTTTTGGCTTTAATTAGGTTTAAAGTTTATTGTATTTCGTTGAATTTTTCAAATGGATAATTTTGAATTCATCATTTGATATTTGTAAAGAGGATCATAATTGATACTTTACATTATTCATCAATACAATTGGTTTTAAAGAAAATCTATCAGCCATAAATTTCACATTTTTTACGAAATGTACCTTTTGTGAGGTACGCAATCTATCTATTTAACAATGAAATTGATATATAGTTTAATGCTTATTCTTTGTGGATTTGCATTTACAAACGCACAACAGACTTTTACCGTAGAAGGATCTGTACAGGATTTTCATGACAAAACCATGCTGGAAAATGCAGTAGTGAAAATTGGAGATTTTACTACAAAAACTGATAAAAACGGTAAATTTTCTTTCAATAAAATTCCTGCGGGAAAATATATACTCATTGCTAAACATCCTGATTGTAATGATTATACTGAAAATATAGGAGTTAATCAGGATATGCACTTAGCAATTACCCTTGAACATCATGTTGAGGATATTGAGGTCGTTACATTGCACGGAAATCACAAAAAAAGTGGTTCTGTAATTATAAAAACGCTGGATAAAGCTGATATTGAAAGAAATTCTACCGAAAATCTGGGGAATTTACTTTCTAGAATATCGGGAGTTACCGCGCTTAAAACTGGAAATAATATCACAAAACCTGTTATTCACGGGTTATACGGAAGCCGTATCGCTGTCTTGAATAACGGTGTGAAAATGGCGGAACAGGAATGGGGTGTAGAGCACGCTCCGAATGTAGATGTTAATGATTTTGAGCATATTGATGTCATTAAAGGAGCTTCTGCTTTAAAATACGGAAGCGATGCTGTAGGAGGAGTTGTCGTTCTGGAACCTGCTGTTTTACCTAAAAAAGATACCGTGATGGGAAGCATAAAACTTTCCGGTATTTCTAACGGAAGAGGAGGCGAAATTGCTGCCAATGCCGCCAAAACCTGGAAAAACCAATGGTATGTAAAGACCGGAGGAAGTTATAAAAAGTTAGGGGATCTTTATATTCCTCATCATACGCTGCAAAATACGGGCGCGGAGGTGAATTCTTTTAATTTCTCTTTTGGAAATCATGGTTTTATGCAAGGATTTGATGTTTCGTACAGTGGCATTAATCAGGAATTTGGGATCTTTAAAGGGGCGCATTTGGGAAGTCCTTTAGATTTCAGAAATGCCATTAAATTCGGGCAGCCTTATTATCTGGATGATTTCAGTTATGATATTGTGAATCCTAAACAAGAGGTAGAGCATCATATCGCAAAACTGTCTGCCTACAAGCGTTTTGAAAATTTTGGAAAAGTAAGTTTTCAATACAGCTTTCAGTTGAATCGTCGTAAAGAATACGATATCAGAAGGGGTGAACTGAATGAACTTCCGTCTATGGATTTAAGGTTGATCACCCATTCAGCGAGTGTAAGTCATCTTTTGGAAAGAGGAAACTGGAGTCTTGAAAGCGGTCTTTCAGCAGGTTTTCAGGATAATTATCCGAATCCGGCAACAAAAGCAAGACGTTTAATTCCTGATTATTATAAATATGATGCAGGTGCTTTTTCTGTATTCAAATATAAATTCAGTTCAAAATTGAATGCAGAAGCAGGGGCGAGATATGATTTCAGCAGATATGATTCTTATAAATATTATGATGCGAAAGACTGGAACGAGAAATTTGCAAGCCGCTATCCTCAGTTTTTTGTGAAAGAGGTAGACAGCAGAATTTTAACCCGTCCTATTTTAGATTATCATAATTTTTCCGCCAATGTAGGATTGAATTATAAGCCGAATAATAATTTTGAAATGAAATTAAACCTTTCCAGAGCAGACAGAACGCCGAATCCGGCAGAGCTTTTTTCTGATGGCCTTCACCATTCTGCTGCGATTATTGAGGAAGGAGATTTATCGATTCAGAAAGAAACGGTGTATAACGCGAGCCTTTCATTAGCAGGGAAATTCAATGTTTTGAAAGGATTGCATATTGAGGTGAATCCTTATTATATGATGTCGGATAGTTTTATCAATCAGGTTCCGACGGGGATCGAGTCTTCCAACAGAGGGGTTTTTCCGGTGTGGAGCTATCAGCAGATCAAAGCCAGAATTTTTGGAATTGATGCCGATGCCGAACTTAATATTCTGGATAATTTAAAATGGAATACAAGTTTCAGTGCTCTGAAAGGAGACGATCTAACTCATGACGAACCTTTGATCTTAATGATGCCAGCCAATCTTCGAAATGCAGTGGAATTTAAATTAAATACGCCGAAAAATTTCTATATCAGACTGGAAAATGAAAATGTGTTCAGACAAAATCGTTTTCCGATCAGAAATCAGAATGTAGATTTTATTGAAGACGGAACAGCGAAAACAGAAGAGCTTGATCTGAGCACTCCTCCTGCTGCCTACAGTATTTTCCACGCGTCTGTGGGTACAGACCTATTCAAGAATCTGAATCTTAATTTCAGAATCAACAACATTTTTAATACAGAGTATCGCGAATATCTTAACAGACTGAGATATTTTATGCCGGAATCCGGTAGAAACTTTATCGTTACTCTGAAATACAACTTCTAAATTATTAAAACTTTAAAATTAAATTTAAAATGAAAAAATTATTCAATATAACACTATTACTTTTAGCTGCAGTTTTTATCTTATCATGTAGAAATGGGGATGATGATATTCCTGAAGATATCCACGAGCATGATGAGATCGGAAAGGTAGTTTTAACATTAACGAATAAAGCAGACGCTACCGATATACAGACTTTAAATGTAATCGGAGGTGTGGCAGATGGTCATCTTCATTTACACCAAGGAGATACTTATGTTGCCGTATTGGATTTCCAGATTAAACATGATGATCATTACCATTCTTCAGAAGAAATTAAAGAAGAAAAAGATCATCACTTCATTACATTCAGCCCTGCTGATGCTGATATTAAAGTAATCAGAGCATCAGATGACATCGAAAGAACAGACGGGCAGAAATTGGGAATGAAAACTGAATGGACAATTACTTCTGTAGCTTCTACAGGAAAAATGAATATTAAATTGATTCACGCGCCTACTTCTGTTAACCAAAATTATCCTTCTGCTTCTAACCAATTAGGTCAAACCGTTGGTGGAGAAAGTGATGTAGATATTACAGTAGATGCACATTAATAAAAAATAAACTTCATGTCTAGAGAAACAGGTTGTCCTTATTTGGGGCAGCCTGTTTTATTGTTGGCTAAAAATAAAAACCTCCAGAATAGGAGGTTTTGCGGGAACAAAGTTTATGTTTTTAGAATATATCAATCGATTATTTTATGGTTTCCAATAAGACCATTTGCTGCCATTGTAGATGGCTAGACGTTTTGCTCCGGCTTTGTTTACGTACACCATCATTCCGGCTGCCGGGCTTGGGATATTCTGAACATCCTGAACAATCGGCAATACCATTGATTTTGTAGTAGATTCCAACACCAGAAGACCATTTGCTGTACTTGCTGCTGCTCCGATGATTACTTTTTCGCCCGCTCCTTCAGTAATCTGAGCTACTGTTGGCTGAGTTGCTAATGCAGTTGTGATGTTTGCATCCTGTCCGCTTAGATCTATCCATGCTCCGTTGTAATATTTTACGCGGGCTTTTGTGGCATCTGTTGCGTCAAGAATCAAAGTTCCTTCTGCGGGAGCTGTAGGTAAAGTTCTTACATATGGCAGAATGATTCCTTTATTTTGATTAGGTGCAAAGTCTAATAAAACAGACGTTTTTACAGTTGCAGTACCTACCGCATCTCCTACGATAATTTGTGCATTCGAAAGGGCCGCCATTCCTATAAATATTCCTGATATTATTTTTTTCATTGTATTAATTTTTGAGTTGTTAGTTTTAAAAAAGATTACGGACAAGTTGGTGTGCTGAAACAGCTCCATGCAGTTCCGTCATAGATTTTTAAACATTTTACGGTTGTATCATATACCATCATTCCTTCTTGTGGAGAAACTAAAGCAGTTATTTGTGTGGTAGATAATCTTGAGATTACAAATCCTTTATTATTCGATTCTAAAGCTAAATGTCCTGATGTTCTATTCGCCGGCCAAGCTCCGTTATTCGGCGTTATTTTTTGTAAATTAGAAATACCTACCTTCGTGATGGTGCCTGCTGTTGCGGTATTGGCGTCGTCATAGCATACACATCTCAGGATAAAATAATCATTCGTTCTCGGATAATATGTATCTCCGAATACAGGAGTTTCTGTAGAACGGAAATTGGTTGTTGAACCATTGGTTCCCTGTTGTTTTATTTCAAACTTAAAGGTTTCGTTGGGTTCATAAACGGTATCATTTACCGACGCAATATTGATGGCAATTCCATCTTCATCATTGCTCGGACTTGCGTATCCGGGCGTAACACCACCATCATAATTACCAGCAGGAATGGTAATCAGATAAATATTGGATCCAGCTGTGTGGGCTATTGTAGGTGTTCCGTGTGAATTCGCTACAGGCGTTAAGGTTATGTCATTATCTGAAGCTAATGCAGTACCGTTATTTGGATTGATTAATTCTACGGCTACAGTAGTTGATGCTCTTACAGCTCCGTTTATTCGTAGGAATAAATTTCCATTGCTTGATCCTTCACAAGATGACAAAGCGTTGGAAAATTTTAAATCAATAATAGGATCTACTGTTATTTTAACATCATCCAGAAAATTTCCAAGACCGCCACTTCCACCGTCAACAAGAGCTCTGAATCCTACTCTGTAAACTCCGGCTGTTCCGTTGAATGTATAATTTCCAGAATTGGTTGACCATTGAGATATGCTGGAAGGGGTAGTTGTAGATTTAATCGTTGCGATATTTACTTCACTTTGATTTTCGATCACCATGGCAGCTTGCTCTTGAGTTCGGGATCTTGCTCTGTGCTTGAAATCATAACTGATGATATCGCCAGGAACCAGATACATATTTTGATAAATCATTGAGCTTACAAAAGCATTCAACTCAACAAAATTGCTTCCCTGAGCTGCATTCACACTATTATATCCCGTGCCCCAAACTTCAATCGGGTGACAGGCTCCCACAAATCCTGACGTACATGAATTGGCCTGAGATGGATGTGAAGTATACCACGGGGAAGTAACACCTGAGCCTGCATCGAAAGTTGAACCATAACCGAAATTAGAGTCAATTTGAACCACAGTTGCATTGGCAACTCCAAATTCCAATCCGGGATTTACAATAACTCTGGTTTGTGCAAAACTGGTTTGTGAAATTCCTAATAATAGCGCAATTGCAGAGATTCCAAATTGTTTTTTACCAAATTGAAATTCTGCAAATCGGGTAGAGATTTTCATAGTTTATTATTTATACTTTTTATTAAATTATTTTCAAGGCTTAGTTTGTATTTATGCTATACATAAAAATTTCTAGGAAAAAATACAATAAGGGACAATAGATTATCCTGCGATTTTAAGCGTAAAATCTTTGGTTTAACTTAAAGAGAAGTAAAATTTGCCTTAGTATTTAGTTTTCGGTTGCAAAAGTAAATAAAAAATTGGCTTTTAATGATTTTTTTATATTAATTTATAAATAATTATAGATTAATATTTATGAATTTTAATATTTCTATGGATTTTTTTAATGAAAATTGAATTTTTGTGGTACGTCCTAATAGTTGTCGTGTAAACTTATTATCATGTTAAAGGTGCCAGATTTTGGTCAAGTTTTTAGTTGTATTATTCCTTATAGATAAGAAGGAAAATTGCAATGTCTTCCTTTTAACAATATTTGGCTGTATAAGTTGATTTTAATTGATAGATTTTCATAAAATTTTCATATTTTTGCAACCTAAAATTTTAATCAATAATGAAGGTTACTGCAAAAAACCATGATGATGTAAGTGCATTGCTTACAGTGACATTGGAAAAATCTGACTATAAGGAAAAAGTTGAAAAACAATTGATTAATTATGCTAAAAATGCACAAGTTCCTGGATTCAGAAAAGGGAAAGTGCCTTTGAGTATGGTTAGAAAACAATATGAAGCGGGAATTGCTTTTGAAGAAATCAACAAGCAGGTTTCTGATGCTTTGAATGGATATGTTAACGATAACAAGCTAAGATTAGTTGGTCAGCCGGTTCCTCAACCAGTGAACGAATTAGATTACAATGCTGATCAAATTCAGGTTGCTTTTGAAGTTGGGTACGAGCCTGAATTCACTATCGATTTAGCTAAATATGAGGCTCCTCACTACAAAGTAGAAGCTTCTGAAAAAGAAATCAACAAAAGTATTGAGAACATGCAGAAGCGTTTCGCAGAGCAGGCTCCTCAAGAAAAAATCAATAAAGATTCTTACATCGCTTTAGAAGTTTCTCAGGTTGTTGAGGAAGATGCTGAAGGAGAGCACCACCACCACCCAAAGAACGTTACCATTAATGCTGAAAATAAAGAAGCTTTCAAATTGGTAAAATCTTTGAAAATGGACGGTTCTGTAAAAGTTTCTAAAGAAACTCTTGCTGAAAACGAAGAATTAGCTAAAGAATTAGGATTCTCTAAAGAAGAAGTTGAGCACTTACACCACGCTGAAGTTGAGGTAAAAGTAAAAGATTTCTATGGTCTTAACTTAGCTGAACTTAACCAAGAATTGTTCGACAAAGTATACGGAGAAGGAAACATCACAACAGAAGATGGACTTAAAGAAAAAGTAAAATCTGAATTAGACGAGTACTTCCAGCAAAATGCTGATGTTCACTTTGTGAATAAAGTGTTGGAGCAAGTTTCTGAAAAAGAAGAAGTTGCACTTCCTGAAGCATTCTTAATCAAGTGGTTATTATTCTCTAACCAAAACATTCAAACTGAAGAGCAAGCTAAAGAAATCCTTGAAGCTGAAAAAACTCAATTGAAATATCAAATCATCGAAGGTAAATTGATGACTGATAACGAAATTCAGTTAGATTATGCTGATGTTTTAGCACAAGCTGAGCAATTGGTAAGAAATCAATTGGCTATTTACGGAATCCACCACTTAGGTGATGAGGAAATCCAGAAATATGCTGTTGAAATGTTGAAAGACCAAGAGCAAGTAAGACAAATTTCATCTGAAGTAGCTATGGCTAAATTGAAAGATGTAATTCTTGAAAAAGCTACTAAAAAAGAAACTGCAATCTCTCACGATGAGTTTTTAGAAGAGCTTAAAAAATAATTTATTTAGATATAAATATTTCAAAACCACCATTTTTTTGGTGGTTTTTTGTTTTTGAAAACCAATTTATCTTTTACATTTTTTATATTTACAGTCATAAATAATGTATATGAAAAAATTAATCATACCGTTCTTTTGTGTTCTACTTTTTTCCACATCGGTAGAAGCACAGCAAACTGCGGCAAAAGCAACGAAAACAGAGGCTAAACAGTCTAAACTTACGCCTAAGGAAGTTATTGATAACTATCTTAAAGCATTAGGCGGAAAAGAAAAACTGGAAGCGGTAAAAACTACAATTACAGATAACACACTTTCTGTACAGGGAATGGAATTTACGATGTCTACAAAAAAGATGGGCAACAAATTCAAATCTGAACAAAAAGTAATGGGGCAAACCATGACTCAGCTTTTTGACGGTGAAAAAGGATATTTTGACCAAATGGGACAAAAAAATATGATCCCTGCCGATAAAGTGGCTGATCTAAAAAAAGGAAAACCTATCGAAGCTCTAGGCTATGATGCGAGTAATTTCCAAACGGTAACGGTTGAAAAAGTAGACGGAAAAGATTATAATGTTTTGTCTTCGGATAAAGGACAGTATTATTTTGATACAACAACAGGATTACTGTACAAATCAAGTTCTAAAGAAGGCACCGCAGTTATTAAAAGCTATATGACGGTTGACGGAATTAAATTCCCAGAAGAAATAGAAGCTGAAGGAAACGGACAGAAAATTACCATTAAAACAACGAAAGTGGTGATTAATTCTGGAGTTTCGGATCAAGATTTTAAAGGATAATTTAAGCTTATTATAAACACAAAACCGCAGATCTCTCTGCGGTTTTTTATTGTTTAAATGATAATGATTAAGAACCATATTCATTTTTCCATTCTTCGGCAACCTCGCTCAGAACGCCATAAAATTCTTCACCATACTTTCTGATCAAAGGAGTTTTTAGGAATTTGTAGATAGGAACCTGAAGTTCTTTTCCTAAAGTGCACGCGTCGTTACAAACATTCCATTCATGATAATTTAGAGCGGTAAATGTAGAATATTCATTCACACGAATAGGGTAGAGGTGACACGAAATAGGCTTTTGCCAATCTACAGCGCCATCTTCGTATGCTTTTTCAATTCCGCACTTGGTAATTCCTTTTTCGTCGAAGGTTACATAAGCACATTCACGGTTTTCCACCATTGGGGTAACGTACATTCCGTCCATCGGATCGGTCGTCCATGTTCCGATTTCTTCGATGGATTTGATGCCTTCTTGGGTAAGATAAGGTTTTATTTTCTCAAAGATGTTATCTAAGATTTCGAGCTCGTTTTTATCCAACGGAGCGCCCACATCTCCTTCTACGCAACATGCGCCTTTACATTTTGAAAGGTTACACACAAACTCTTCGGAAAAAATATCCTCGGAAATCAATTTATCGTCAATCTGAATCATAATCTAAAAAAAATCAAAATAAGTACCTATTTTAAAGGTAATTAAACTAAAAATAATAAGCCAAACACCTACTTCCTGCATCCAATATTTAGGTAAAAACTTCATCATTCTGCTGATGATAATTGTTGAGGGAAAGGCAAGAAGAAGTAAATATTCATAACTGTTATTCATGTACAAAATAATAGTAACAAGCTGTGCCAAAGAAAATACAAGTAAAAAAGTGTATTTGTATCTGCTGATCGGACTCTTTTTATTATAATTTTTAAAATGATCATATATGGCATAGATCAGCATTAATACAATCGGAATTAAAGGTGAAATGTCGCTGTAGTCTGTCACGATCTTCATTTTTCCGAATGGTAAATAATCTATATTCCACGTTGTATAATCAAAGAAATACATGATGGAAAAATAGCTGAAAGCAATTAGAATAATTCCCAATAAAAATCTGAAAAGGTTTAAAGCAATTCTTTCAGACGTTGCAATTACGTGCACGATCACAAAAACAGCCATTGGCCATGTTGTCGGAAGAAAAATAAAATTCAGTGCCACAATAGAGCCTACCAAAACATAAGATTTCTTTCTTATATCTTCATTGGTACTCGTTAAAAGCAGCAAAAGGAAAGAATTCGTTAATAAAGAAACGGCAATCCCGATATCTAAATTTCCAGGATATAAACCGAAAATAAAAAATGTATATAAAAATAATGGCAGATGCGTTTGGTAATTCAGCGCAATGCTGTGAAAACAAAAATATCCCAAAGCGATTCCCAGAAAAGTAATTCCGGCAATAATAGCTTCATAAGTGTTGAAATTCAGTATGTTAAATAATATTACTACTAAAAGAAGAAAACCAATATAAACAGGAATTGAAAAAATATTGCTTTCTTTTGAAAGTAATTTAAACATTTTTTATAAATTTGTACAAAGTTAATTTAAAAAAGGAAAATAATGACGTCTTTCTTTCTATTCTTAAGCAAAGTTTTCAAATGGTCTTTCGGTTTCTTTGATGCTTTCGGTAATGTTTTAAACTGGATTCTATTTATTGTTTGCTGCGTATTGTTTACGTACTGGTGCTACGTTCTTGTAGCTACACTGGGTGGTGACAAAGATAAAGACTATTATTCTCCAACGGAAGGTAAGCATCCTTACTACGATCCGAATATCTACAAAAAAGAAGGTTAATTAATTGGTTATATAGTAAAAAACCGATCAATACTGTATGTTTGATCGGTTTTTTTATTTTAATGATTAAAATCTCACTGATTGTTTTCGTGAATAGGAAGCACCAAAACCGGAACGGGAGAATTCTTTGTAATCCCTTTCGTTAAGCTTCCGATAAAGACATCATAGATTTCGCTTCTTCCGTGTGAACCCATCACAATAAAGTCAGCATTTTTATCCTGAGTATATTCAAGAATAATATCTTTGGCAATTCCTTGTTTCAAGAGATGTTCGCAATCTACATCGTAGGCTAAAATTTTCTGCTCAATTTTATTTAACTGAACCAGCTCCTCACGAATTTCATTTTCTTCCACTTCAGGAAAATACTGAAATCCCATATCGCCAATGGCAAAACCAATATCCGATGGAGCCACATGGATCAGGAAAATTTTACCATTTACCTGTTTTGCAAATTTTACTGCACCTTCTACAAGTTGCTCTGTTTTGTCCCCAAAATCTACGGGTAATATAATATTTACCATAACCTTTATTTTGTTTACTAAAGATAGGAAAATTATGCCAAAGCAGAGGTCTAATTACCTATAAAATTCGAATATCCAGAATTTTTTCATCCTCAAGATAAGCTTCCAAAATATCATTTTCATCTACCTTTCCAACTCCTTTTGGTGTTCCTGTAAAAATAAGGTCACCCACTCTCAAGGTAAAATATTGCGAAACAAAAGCAATAATATCATCAACGGTAAAGATCATATCTTTTGTATTTCCATCCTGAACCTTCTCTTTGTTTTTCAATAATGAGAAATTAAGCGATTCCAGGTTATAATTTTCCTTTTTAAAGAAATTTCCAACTACGGCAGAACCGTCAAAACCTTTCGCCAGTTCCCAAGGCAAACCTTTAGATTTCAATTCACTTTGTAGATCTCTGGCCGTAAAATCTATTCCAAGCCCAATTTCTTCATAATGTTTGTGAGCCGTTTCTTTCTGAATATATTTTCCGCCTTTCGAAATTTTTATTACCACTTCCAGTTCATAATGAACATCGTTAGAAAATTCAGGAATATAAAAATCATTTCCCTTCAAAACTGCCGTATCAGGCTTCATGAAGATCACCGGTTTTTCAGGGATCTCATTTCCTAATTCTTTCGCGTGTTCGCTGTAATTTCTTCCTATACAGATTATTTTCATAATTTTTTATGTCATTGCGAGAAGTGTAAAAGCTTATACTTAGCTTGTCGAAGTAAAGCAATCTCGCTGTTATTATTTATTTTTTTTAGGAGCTTCTTCCCGCTTTCCGCTGTATCTTTTGTTCCGCTGCGCTGCACAAAAGGATGTCGCTGCAATCGGGGCTATGAATGTCAATTGTCAATTTCTTCGAGTGAATAGTTAATTTTTAATATGGCTTAAAAATTCACTTGCGAAGCAAAATTTACCATTTATGATTCACCTTGCAAAACCACCCCGTCAAAAATTCTTTCGAATTTTCGCCACCCCTCCAGAGAAGGGGAATTATTCTCTGTCATTTCAATATTTTGTAATAACCAGAAAGTTTGTCATCCTGAAAGGATTTAGGCACGAATCTTCTAAATTATATTTCTAATACTATGTTTAGATCCTTTCAGGATGACAGATCAGGATGACAGATATACTGTTCACTTGCGAAGCAAAATTCACAATTCACAATTACCTCGTTAATTAATGCACAAACTCATTCCCACAGTAGTAGCAAATAAACTTATGGCTTTTCAAAATAGAAACACCAAAGAAGCTCGTTGCGCTATCGTCTCTATAAATATGATTCGAACCACATTTAGGACAAACAAAATCGAATTCCGGATTCTCAATTGTATGTTCTACTTCCAGAGAAAATTCTTCATTCTCTTTGTAGTCTTCCAATACTTTTTTAGCTTTCTCCAAATCTTCATCGAAAACCTGCAGCTGAATGCCACCCACAGCCTGAGAAAGCAACCAATCCGACTGAATTAGCTGTTCGTTTGCAATAAAGCTATTGATGCCATTTTCAGCCAAAATCTGTTTGTCTCTGTTGGCCTGAAGAGCCGTTTCGTAAAATTTAAATTTAACCAGCTCGCTCATATTTTAAAATTTACTTGAAAGTTGAATTTTAGTTAAAACTTTTTTCGTGTAAAGCGGGAAATCAGCGTTTTGCAACCATCCGAAATATCCCAGATCTTTCTGGAAAACAGCTTTTACAGCCTGTCCTTTATATTTACCGAAGTTGAAAATTTCTTCATTTTTATCATTAAACCCAATAAATCCTGCTAAATCCGCATTTTTATTATGGAATGTAAATTCACTTAACGCTGCAATTTCATTCGGAATATCATCATATTTCCCAATTTGGGCATCCAGAACCTCAAAAGTCGCCATAACGTCTGCTTCTGCAGAATGCGCATTTTCCAAGGTTTTTCCACAGTAAAACTGATAGGCAGCACCTAAGTTCCTAGGTTCTTTTTTATGGAAAATCGTCTGAGCATCAACCAATTTGAATTTACTCAAATCAAAATCCATTCCTACTCTCAATAATTCCTCTGCCAGCAATGGCACATCGAATCTGTTTGAATTAAAACCTCCCAAATCGGCACCGGCAATCATTTCCATTACTTTGGATGCAATTTCTTTGAAAGTAGGTGCATCTTTCACATCTTCATCATAAATCCCGTGAATTTCGCTGCTTTCCTTCGGAATCGCCATTTCAGGGTTTACTTTCCATGTTTTGCTTTCTCTCGATGCATCAGGATTTACCTTTAAAATACAGATTTCAACAATTCTGTCTTTTCCGATATTGGTTCCTGTCGTTTCTAAATCAAAGATACAAAGAGGTTTATGTAGTTTTAAGTTCATTTCTAATAATTTGAAAATGTGTTAAATTGATAATTTGAAAATGTTTTCAGGGAAAAGTTTCAGGCTCCCATCATCCAGCTTCTCGCTAATTACAGCTGTTTCTGAAATATAATTGATACTAATATATAATAAATGACAAGCATCGGAATTCCCACGATCTGGAATATCGCTAAAATAGCAATTCCGCCTCCTAAAAGTACGATTTTGGAATAATTATCCTGTAATTTTTTAGATTTAAATTTCATGGCCATCATTTTTACCGGACTTATCAGAAGCCATGATGTAAGGATTGTTAATACAATCAGCAGCGGTGCGCTTTCAAATAGAAAACTAAAGGCATTCATTTCTTTAAAAGCATAATATAATCCGAATAATAAAACGGTATTTGTCGGGGTATTTAAGCCTTTAAAATAATATCGCTGTTCTTCATCCAGATTAAAAATAGCCAATCTTAAACAGGAAAATACGGTAACAATTAAACCGATATACTTGATTTCGAAAAATAAATTAATTCCAAAAATCTCACTTCCGAAAGGTTCTAGCGCTTTAAACATCGTTAATCCCGGAATAACTCCAAAGCTTACCATATCTGCCAAAGAATCGAGCTGAAGCCCTAAATTTGAATTGGATTTTACGGCTCTTGCCACGAAACCGTCGAAAAAATCGAAAATAGAGGATAAAATCAGGCAGATTGCCGTAGTTTGATAGTCTCCAAGAATCAAATGGATGGCTCCCACGCAACCTGCAAAGAGATTTCCTAAGGTTAAAGCATTGGCGAGGTTGTTCTTTATAAAATTCATGTTATTTTTCTGTAAGTTTTAAATTTAGCTTTCTCAATTGAAATAAAATTCCAAAAAAAGAAAAAAATGCGGTAACTACCGTAAAAAGTAAAGAGGCTGATACCGAAACAGACGGGTTGAAATCAAAATATTTTGAAGCTTGGAGAAACAACATCTCTCTGACTCCGATTCCTGCAAAAGAGATGAGACTCAATACAGAGCTTCCTAAAAAGGTAACGGTATAGATCGTGAAATTATCATTCATACCTAAGCTTTTCATGATCAAAATAAAGCAAATTACCTGTAAAAGCTGAATAATGATTGATATTGAAAAGGTTTTAAAGAAAATTCCGGTATAGGTGGAAAATAATTTTTTGGTTAGGAAATAGGTAAATGCAATTCCTGCCAACAGCAAAACGATAATAAGCCCAAGCCATTGTGTTTCAAACAAAAATGCTGCTGAAACTAAAATCAGGACACAGATTGCTAAAAGGCCACTCAATCGATCGTTGAAAAGAGCAGACGTGATTTTTTTTGCGCCCCATCCGAATTTTTTATTCAGAATATACACTTTGTAAGCATCGCCGCCAATTCCGCCGGGAATGAAAAAATTATAGAACATTCCTAAAAAATAAAGTTCCAAATTACTTCTGAAGCTCAAGTTAAAATCATTAGAATTGAAATAAAATTCAAGTCTTTTTGTAGATAAAACCTGTGATGCTAAAAAGAAAATTGCTGCCAAAATAACGTACCCGACATGTAAAGTCGACCAAAGTTGGGCAACGTCTCGAAACGGTATTTTTTTGAAAACGAAATACAATAAGGCAACGCTGACCAGAATTTTTACCGCATTGATCAGAAGTTTTTTAAGCTTTGATTTCTCCAAAATTTGTTATTTTTCTGATATTGAAAGGTCGTTTGCTCTGAGATTCATAATAGGTTTTCATCAACATATCAATAATAATTCCGGTGGTGAAAAACTGGATTCCGATGAAGGCCAACAATACTCCTAAAATTAATAAAGGTCTTCCGCCGATGTCGTGTCCCATTAATTTTACCACCAAAAGGTAAGCATTGATAAGCATTCCTAAAACAAAAGCGACCAAACCGATGTTTCCGAAAAGATAAATAGGTTTCGAAAGGTATTTTTGATTAAACAAAACCAAAAGTAGATCGTTGATTACCTTGAAGGTTCTGTTCATTCCGTATTTTGAAACGCCAAACTGTCTTGCGTGGTGTTTTACCGGCATTTCAGCAATTCTGGCACCGTTAAGATGTGCCATTAAACTGATAAAACGGTGGTTTTCACCATATAAATTCAGATCTTTAGCCGTTTCCTGAGTGAAAACTTTCAAAGCACAACCCTGATCTGAAATATTAAGTTTTGTTGATCTTTTAATAATGAAATTAGCGATTTTTGAAGGAATCGTTCTTATAGAAGAATCTTTTCTCTTCTGGCGTTTGCCGACGATCAAATCGTAATCTCCGCTTTCCAGAAGATCAACCATTGCAGGAATATCGCTTGGGTCATTCTGTAAATCTCCGTCCAACGTGATTACATAATCGCCCGTTGCATAATCAAAACCCGCCATCATTGCGGAGCTTTGTCCGTAATTTTTTTTCAGCTGGATCAAAACTACACTAGGATCATTTTTATCATTAATTTCTTTCACAGTGCCGTCTTTGGAATTATCATCAATAAGAATCAATTCATAATTATAGCCATTCATGGCCTCACGGATGCGATCGATAAGTAGTCCGGCATTACCTTCTTCATTATACATGGGGATTACCAGAGAGTAAAATTTATTATGATCCATTCAGTTTATATTGATTTATTAAATTTGCATAGAATTGCTTTTGCAAAAATACTAAAAAACTATCTTTCAGATGAATCAAAATCAACTGCTGTCACCAGGTCAAATTTTATTTCTATATATCGGTTTTTCAATAGTTTACATCTCAGGTTTGTTTATTCCTTTAATGGAGAACGATTCTGCACAACATGCATCAATGGCGATGCGAATGGCTTTGGAGAACGATTTTTTGAACATTATGAAAGGAGATTCGCCTTATCTGGATAAACCGCATATGCATTTTTGGCTGGCGGCCATTTCCATGAAATTGTTTGGGATTAATCATATTGCGTATAGAATTCCGGCATTGTTGTGCTTAGCTTTAGGAGCTTTTTCAACCAAAAAACTCACGGAACAATTATATGAAAACAAGAATATGGGAAGTGTGGCTTCGCTTATTTTTCTGTCGGCGCAAACGATTATCCTTTCAGCGCATGATGTAAGAACGGATGCTGTTTTAACAGGATTTATCATCTTTTCTTTGTGGCAGTTTATAAAATTCATTAAAACTCAAAATATTCTGAATGTAATTCTGGCTGGATTGGGAACCGCGATTGCTTTTTCATCCAAGGGGTTAATGGCAATTGTAATCATCGGATTTTGTGTTTTTGCTTATTTATTATATTCAAGAGAATGGAAAAAGTTCTTTAATTTTAAAATCATTATTGCCGCGTTAAGCTTTTTTGTAGGAATTATTCCTGTTTTATACGCTTATCACCATCAGTTTGGCGAAGAAGGAATTCGGTTTATTTTATTCAATCAAAGTGTCAATAGGCTAACGGCTTCGGGATTTGAAGAAACGAGTCCGGATTATTCTTTCTTTTTCCACACTTTATTATGGGCATTTTTACCGTTTTCTTTGGCTTTTTATGTTGGTGTTTTCGAAAAATCTGCTTTTTTCATTAAAAATAGATTCAGAAAAACAGAAGGAGTAGAATTTTTAACCTTAGGTGGATTTTGGTTGGTGATGTTGCTTTTTTCAGCTTCGAAATTTAAGCTTCCACATTATTTAAATGGTTTGATAGCTGTTTTGGCAGTTTTTACAGCTTCTTATTTATTTGATATTTTTAGAAGAAATCAGGTGAAGAAGATTAAAGTTTTATATATCATTCAATTGGTAGTGGTTTTTGGAACTTTATTGGGAGTTGGTTTACTGACGTATTTCTTCACTGGCGTTGATCATATTATAATGTATACTGTAGCGGTTTTGGTTTTCATTTATTTAATGATGATTATTTTCAAGAAAGAAGATCTGTTTAAGAAATATGTTTTTATGTCTTTGGTTTTTGCTATTGGAGTTAATATTTTTCTGAATACACAGTTTTATCCAGTTCTTACTCAATATCAGGGAAGTTATCGATTGGCACAAAGCGTAAATAATGAAAGGATTGCAAAAGACAGAATTTTTGCGACCACAGGTTCAGAATCTTGGGCTTTTGATTTTTACACTCAAAGAAATACGCCACGAACGGATGTTGATAAGCTAAGAAAGGGAGACTATTTCGTTATTTATAAAGATGCGTTACAATCAGTAAGCAGAAAGTATAAAATAATTTTGCAGGAAAATGATTACCGAATTACAAGACTTTCCTTGAAATTTCTAAATCCTAAAACGCGTCCTGAGCAGTTTGATAAGATTTATTTGATTCAAATATTAGATTAAGCGTTACGTTGTTTAGTAAGTGTTTGAATTAAAAAACTGGTACGTCAATTGTTATATATGCTCAGGATAATAAAAATTTTTGTTTGTTTAAAATTAATTTATATTTTTAGCAGAGAATAGACAACAGAAATATTTTATTTGAATTAAAACTATAAGAATATGAGAAAATTATTATTAACATTTATGCTTTCATTATTTGGAGTAATGTCTTTTGCTCAAATTGAAGGGAAATGGAAAACAATAGATGATGAAACGAAACAGGCTAAATCTATTGTAGAGATTTATAAAAAAGGAGATCAGTATTTTGGGAAAATTTCTCAATTGTTGATAAAACCGGCAAATCCTAACTGTACGGAATGTAAAGACGACAGAAAAGGAAAACCAATTTTGGGCATGGAAATCATCAGAGGTTTGAAAAAAGATGGTGACGAATTTACCGGAGGAACTATTACAGATCCTAAATCAGGTAAAACTTACAAGTGTACGATTACAAGAAATGGCGACAAACTGAACGTAAGAGGTTATGTAGGAATTTCTTTGATGGGCAGAAGCCAGACTTGGGAAAAAGCGAACTAAATACGTTTAAAAATAGAATTTTACAGACGGCATTTCGGAAGAGATGCCGTTTTTGTTTTGAAAAATCTGTAACGAAAAAAAAATCTGCACACTTATACAATATGAACTCAAATTTGGAAAAAACCTTTATCGCCTTTTTGAAGGGAAATCAGCGGATCGTACATAAGGTATGCAGAATTTATACAGATAATAAAGAAGATCATGAAGATCTTTTTCAGGAAATTACGATTCAGCTTTGGAAATCTTTTCCGGGTTTTAAAGGTGATGCTAAATTTTCTACATGGATGTACCGTGTGGCTTTGAATACGGCAATTACCTTATTTAAAAAAGCAAAAAGGAATGATGTCACTACAGCAATTGATGTTTCTTCTTTAAGGATCGAATACGAAACCTATGAAGATGATGAACATAAACTGAAAAGAATGTACCAGGCGATTTATACATTGTCGGATATTGAAAAAGCTTTGATTATGATGTATCTCGAAGATAAATCTTATCGTGAGATTGGTGAAATCCTCGGAATTACAGAAGGAAACGCTCGCGTGAAAATGAACAGAGCAAAAAATAATTTAAAACAACAACTCAACACAAAATAATATGGAAGAACTTGAATTATTAAAAAACGACTGGAATAAAAATACCGAAGATTTTAAAGAGTATTCAGATCAGGATATTCTCGGGATGATAAAAAAACAATCGGTTTCAGTAACGAAAACTTTATTGATTATTGGAGTGGTTGAAGTTATTATTTGGTCGGCGTATGGATATATTGACGGTGAATTTCCTTTTATAAGAATAGGATTATTTACAATATTTTTCGGATTGATCATTTATTGGTTTAATAAAATAAAATCGGGCGAAAGTTCTTTAGCTTTAATGAAAAATATTTTAAATCTAAGAAAAACGGTTTTCGGATATGCCGGAATCTCTTTTGCTCTGATTATTTTTGATAGTTTAATTAACTTTAAACATCATACATCAGATTTTATTCGCGGTTGGAAAGATGGGCAGAATGGTACTCATTCGGATACAGTAAATCTTACAATGGTAAATTATATCGTTTTTGCTTTTATACTTGCAGCGGTTATCTATTTTTTGTATTGGATTTACAAAAAAACGTACGGTAAAATACTTTCAGACCTTAAAAAAAATTACAGAGAATTAAGCAAAGCAGAATAAATTCTCATTTAAATTAAAATTAATACAGGTATCTCAGTCAATGCGATGCCTTTTTTGTTATGTGTATAATAAAAAAACACTATTTTTGTAGTCTAAATTTTTCAAATAAATATGGCAGAATATACTTTTCGTGAGGTAATTGCACAGGCAATGAGCGAGGAAATGCGTAAAGACGAATCCATTTTTTTAATGGGGGAGGAAGTTGCAGAATACAATGGTGCATATAAGGCTTCAAAAGGAATGCTGGATGAATTTGGTCCAAAGAGAGTAATCGATACACCTATCGCTGAGCTTGGTTTTACAGGGATTGCTGTAGGAGCTGCGATGAACGGTAACAGACCAATTGTAGAGTATATGACATTCAATTTCTCGTTAGTGGGGATTGATCAAATTATTAATAACGCGGCAAAGATCCGTCAAATGAGTGGTGGCCAGTGGAACTGTCCTATCGTATTCAGAGGGCCTACAGCTTCTGCAGGTCAGTTGGGTGCAACACACTCTCAGGCTTTCGAAAACTGGTTCGCAAACGTTCCTGGGCTTAAAGTAGTAGTTCCTTCAAACCCTTACGATGCGAAAGGATTATTGAAAAGCTCTATTCAGGATAACGATCCTGTGATCTTTATGGAATCTGAGCAAATGTATGGTGATAAAATGGAAATTCCTGAGGAAGAGTACTACTTGCCAATCGGAAAAGCTGAAATCAAAAAAGAAGGTAAAGACGTTACATTGGTATCTTTTGGAAAAATCATGAAGTTGGCTATTCAGGCTGCTGAAGATATGGAGAAAGAAGGTATTTCTGTAGAAGTTATCGACCTTAGAACAATTCGTCCGCTAGATTTTGATACTATTTTAGCATCAGTAAAGAAAACAAACAGATTGGTTATTTTAGAAGAGGCTTGGCCATTTGGTTCAATCTCTTCGGAAATTACATATATGGTGCAGCAAAAAGCATTTGATTATTTAGATGCTCCTATCAAGAGAATTACGACTCCAGATGCACCGGCACCTTATTCAGCTGCCTTATTCGCAGAGTGGTTCCCGAAACTTGAAAAAGTAAAAGAGGAAATCAAAAAAGCGATGTACGTAAAATAATTTTCAATGATTATAGAAAAAAACTTCCGAAAGGAAGTTTTTTCATTTATTATATTCATGAAGAAAAATTCTTGAGGTCATAAATTTAGTATAAATTTGCGCGTTTAAATTTAAAATTGCTGATATGGCAGAAGTTACAGAAGGCGGTCATCATTTTGACCTTAAGAAACTTTCATTTGTAGGAGTTATCGTGTCCCTAGGGATTGTATTCGGGGATATTGGTACGTCGCCGCTTTACGTAATGAAGGCAATTGTGAATGCCCGAAAAGACGGAGCAGCAATGCCATTCGATGAGTATATCGAAGGTGCTTTGTCTTGTATCATCTGGACATTGACGCTTCAGACCACGTTGAAATATGTGATCATTGCGCTTCGTGCAGATAACAAAGGAGAAGGAGGAATTCTTGCTCTTTATTCTTTGGTTAAAAAGCTAAAGAAAAAATGGCTCTATGTGGTCGCCATTATTGGTGCTTCCACGTTGGTTGCCGATAGCGTTATTACGCCTTCGCTTACGGTGATGTCTGCGATTGAAGGATTAAAGATCTACAATCCGGAAACGCCGGTGGTTTTAATTACCTTATTTATTCTTTTCATCGTTTTCGTTGTTCAGCAGTTTGGGACAGCTTCTATCGGTAAATTCTTCGGGCCGGTCATGGTAACATGGTTTTTGGTGTTAGGAATTTTCGGATCTGTGCATATTTTCGATCATGTGGAGATCTTCAGAGCTTTCAACCCAATTTATGCTTATAACCTGATTACGCATTCTTCGAGTGCGATTGTGATCATGGGTGCAGTTTTCCTTTGTACAACAGGAGCGGAAGCATTATATTCAGATTTAGGGCACTGCGGTGCGAAAAATATCAGAATCAGCTGGATTTTTGTTAAATTAATGTTGATTCTTAATTATTTAGGTCAGGGCGCTTGGTTATTAGATAATTATCATTTGGTACATCAGGGAGTAAATCCTTTCTTCGGAATTATGCCGGAATGGGCTGTTTTACCGGGAGTAATTTTAGCAACGGCTGCGGCAATTATTGCAAGTCAGGCGGTAATTACAGGTTCATTTACCATGTTCTCAGAAGCGATGTCAATTTCTTTCTGGCCAAACCAACACATCGAATATCCTTCAGGGGTAAAAGGGCAGATGTACATTCCTAGAATCAATTGGGGGTTAATGGCATTCTGTTTTGTAGTCGTTATTTTCTTCCAAAAATCAGAAAAAATGGAAGCTGCGTATGGTCTTACCATCACAATTACGATGTTAATGACTACGGTACTTTTACTTTTCTGGTTGAGCCGAACAAGAGTGAATAAAATTTTCTTACTTGGTTTTGCTTTAGTATATATCGCTTTAGAATCCGGATTCTTTTATGCGAATGTCATCAAGTTTATGGATGGTGGTTGGCTAACAATGGTTCTTGGCGGATTCATCGCGGTTTGTATGTATGCTTGGTATAACGGTCGATTGATAAAATCTAATTTCACCCAATATGTGAAGATCGATAAATATGTTTCTATCATTAAAGATATGAAGCTGGATGAAACGATTCCGAAATATTGTACCAATTTAGCCTATCTGAGCAGAGCAAAAAGAAATGATGAGGTAGAATCGAAAATTATTTATTCTATCATTAAAAAACAACCGAAAAGAGCAGATCATTATTTTATTTTAAGTATTGTCAATCAGGAAGATCCGTATACTTTTAAATATACGGTGGATGAAATTTTACCCGGAACGGTTTATAAAATCAATTTCTTGTTAGGATTTAAAGTTGACAGAAGAATCAACGATTATTTTAACATGGTTTTAAAAGATCTGATGGCTGACGGAACGATTCCTTCAAGAAGCAGTCACCCTTCTTTGAGAGCGCATAATATACCGCCGGATCTTAAATATGTCATCATAGATAACACCTATATCAACGATATACTTTTAACTGTTAAACAGAAGATTACGTTGAATATTTACAACTTTGTGAAGTACATTGGAAGTGACGATTTCAAGTCTTGGGGAGTCACGATTCACAACGTAGTAGTGGAGTCTGCGCCAATTACAGAACTCACTGTTTATGATAATAAAATTGAACAGTCAGGATTTATAAGACATAATAGTTAAGATCCTTTAACAAACCAGTCTAACATTTATTTAAATAAAATTCAATAAATTTGTAGATAATTTTTTTAATGGATACTTTACAAAAAGAAAAAAATATAGCTTTAATTAAGGATGTGCTTAGAAACTATTTACTAGAAAAAGGTTTCAGGAATACACCCGAAAGATATACGATATTGGAAGAAATTTATAATATGGATCATCACTTTAATGTGGATGATCTGTATCTTCTGATGATGCAGAAAAAATATCACGTTTCTAAAGCAACAATTTACAATACTATTGAGATTTTCCTTGATGCAGGTTTAATCCGTAAGCATCAGTTTGGTGAAAAAACATTAACTTCTTCTTCTTACGAGAAATCTTATTTTGATAAACAGCATGACCATTTGGTGATCTACAAAAAAGATTCTGATAAAGAGATTGAAGAGATTATCGAGTTTTGCGATCCAAGAATCCAAGGAATTAAAGAGGCAATTGAAGACGCTTTTGGCGTAAAAATTGATTCCCATTCGCTATATTTTTATGGCACTAAGAATGACTAACCAACCAACGAGGCTGTTTTTAGTTCTCTTACTTTTTATTTCAATGATTACTTTTGCGCAAGATCAAAAAAAGCCTGCGCAACGAGATCCTTATTTGCAAAATCCGGTTAAAAATCCTACTCCGCAACAGATTAAAGCGGGCGATAGGGTGAAGATTCTTAATGCTGATGAGATTAAAAAAGAGGCCAATAAATACGATGGAAACCGTTATTTAACGGGAAATGTAAAAATTGAGCATAAAGGTTCTATCCTTACCGCTGATGAAGTAGTAATGTATGAAGAAGAAAACTTTGTAAGGGCAATCGGGAATACAAAACTTCAAAATGCAGACGGTTCTGTAATCACAGCTGCCGAAATGGAGTATGATGGAAATACTCAAAAAGGGGTTGCTCGAAAAAATGTAGTGCTTACTGATCCTAAACAGACCATAAAAACAGAAACTCTGTATTATGACAGGCTTGCCAATCAGGCTTATTTTAATACAGGAGGTACAATTTCTGATGGCCAGAATGTGATGTACACCAAATCTGCCACGTATTTTTTAGATACAAAAATGATTGATTTTGTTGGAAAAGTTAAAATTGACAACAAAGATTATATTATTGAAGGAGATAATATCAAACAGAATCAAAATACAAAGGTTGCCGATTTCTTTGGCCCTACAACTATTACCAACAGGCAAAATCCTAAAAATTATGTATATACCGAACGAGGTACATATAAAATGAATACAAAGGAAGCTTTTCTGAATAAAAACTCGAGAATTCATTACAATGATAAAATTCTGACAGGTGATGATATGTATTTTAATCAACTTTCAGGATTCGGAAAAGCAACCGGGAATGTAAAGCTGGATGATCCTAAAGAAAAAAGATACATGAAGGGCGGCTACGGAGAAATCTATGAAAAGCAGGATTCTTCCATGATGACCAAAAGTCCTTACGCGGTAAAGATACTTGAAAAAGATTCTATTTACTTTTCGGCTGTGAAAATTATTTCTTATCAAAAACCGGACTCTCTTGATCCTACAAAGAAAAAAAGCTTCATGAGAGCTTTCAGAAAAGGTAGATTTTATAAATCAAATGCGCAGGGAAGGGCAGATTCATTGGCTTTTAATGAAACAGATGGTGTTCTTCACATGTACAGAGATCCTATTTTGTGGAGTGGAGAAAAGCAGGTGACAGGTGATAAAGTAGAAGCCTATTTTAACACAGAAACTGAAGATTTAGATTCTGTAAGAGTTATCGGAAATGCTTTTGCGATCAGTAAAGTAGATTCTCTAACACTGAAAGATGAATTCAATCAAGTGAAAGGGAAATTCATGAATGCCTATTATCAGGATAATGATATTAAAGAAATCAAAGTTATCGGAAATGCTCAGGCAATTACGTATGCCGATGATTTTAATGAAAAAACGAAGGAAAATGAAAGAATTGGTATTTCTCTTACTTCATGCGGTATCATCGGTGCACTTTTTGAGGAAAAACTGATGCAGATTATTTCTTGTAGTATTGGGGCAACATCCGACACTTATCCTATGAGTAAGATTGAACCTTCCAAAAGAAAATTCCCCGACTTCAACTGGAATACCAAAGACCGAATCCGAAAATGGCAGGATATTCTCGTAGACACGCCAAATAATGAAGAAGTAAAATATCAGGCTGATGATGAGCTTTATAATCAGGCTCAGGAAGCGGTAGAAAAGGAAAGGGCAAAAGAAGAAGCTAAAAAACCGAAAAGAACAAGAAAATAATAATGAAGAAAATATTAATGTTATTTTTGTTGATTCCAGCGTTATTTTTCTCGCAAAACTTCTTACAGCCGGATGAATTTCTGTGGAGCAAAGACAGAAAATTACAAAAAGAAGACTATAAGTTGATAACGCATGATCCTAATGTACACGTGAAATCTTCTATCAGCTTTTCTTATCATCTAAGAGGCTTTAGCGTTTTTAATGCTAATTTTAATAAAAATATTATCAATAAGTTTTCCAGTAATGCATCATCTTTTAATCCAGATGCACAAGATATTCCTGCTTTGCTAGATTATCAGCAGTTAAATTTTGACCTCTGTGAAGTGTATGCTAGAAAAATGCGTAAAGAGCTTCTTATTCATAAAAATAAACTTTGGAAAGGTTTTGATCATGCCGAAGAGATGTTTAATAATCTAACGGCTGAATATATGAAAACTCAAGCCATAATGAATGAAGAAACGGGTTATGGCATTGATGCTCATAAAGTAGAGAATTGGAAATTAAAAGTGGAAAATGATCTACAGGATCTTTCTGATTTTGATTATAACAATACATCTAAAATTAAGATAAAGAAAAGTTCTAAAGAAGAAGTTTAAGTTTCTTTTAAAATATTTCTCAAATGCAAAAAGATTTTTTTACATATCAGGCTCAAACGACAGAGTTTGCAGCTGGCTTCGAGGTTGAAAAAGCAGAGGGAAGCTATATTTATGGTAAAGACGGGAAAAAATATCTGGATTTTGTTGCCGGAGTTTCCGCGAATACATTGGGGCATTCTCATCCGAAAATTGTAAATGCAATTAAAGAGCAGGCGGATAAATATCTTCATGTGATGGTGTATGGCGAGTATGCTCAGGAAAAACCTGTTGCTTTATGTAAATTGCTGGCAGAAGCGACCCCAGATCCTTTGGAAATTACTTATTTGGTAAACAGTGGAGCAGAAGCTATCGACGGAAGTTTAAAGCTTGCTAAAAGATATACGGGAAGAGAAGAAATTGTCTCTTTCAAAAATTCTTATCACGGAAATACGCATGGAGCTCTAAGTGTTTCGGGAAACGAAACGCACAAAAGAGAATTCCGCCCTTTATTGCCGATGGTTTCTTTTATTGAATTTAATAATGAAAATGATTTCGATAAAATTACCGAGAAAACTGCTTGTGTTATTCTTGAAACCATTCAGGGAGCGGCCGGATTTTTAGTTCCGGATAAGAACTATTTAATTAAACTAAAAAGGAGATGTGAAGAAGTCGGTGCATTATTGATTTTGGATGAAATTCAACCAGGATTCGGAAGAACGGGAAAATTATTCTCTTTTGAACATTTCGGAATCGTTCCTGATATTCTCGTGATGGGCAAAGGAATGGGCGGCGGCGTTCCTGTGGGCGCTTTTATGAGTTCAAAAGAAATTATGCAAACGTTGGCACATTCTCCGAAATTAGGTCATATCACCACTTTTGGTGGAAATCCTTTGATTGCAGCTTCAAGTTATGCCACTTTAAAAGAAGTATTGGAAAGCGGTTTGATGAATGAAGTGGAAGAAAAGGAAAAATTATTCCGAGAATTGTTGGTTCATCCGAAAATTAAAAATATCAACGGAATGGGTTTAATGCTTGCTGTAAATCTAGGTTCACCGGAATATACGCTGGATGTTGCTAAAAAATGTATGGATAAAGGGCTGATTCTTTTCTGGCAATTGTACCGAAATGAATATCTGAGAATTTCTCCGCCACTTACGCTTTCTTTAGATGAAATTCGCGAAGGCTGTAAGATCATTATCGACGTTTTAAACGAAAATTAATATACGAAACTCTTCAATCTGAAGAGTTTTTTTGTGGTAAAAAGTAGAGTTAATCTGTTAAAAACGATATTAAACGCTTATTTAAAAATCTCTGATAAATATCATAAAGATTATATAAAAAAGTAAATACATTTTTGTGTAATAAAAAAATTAATTTATATATTGCGGGACGATTAAAACAAAGATTATATGGCGAAACATAAAGTCCATTACGAGTTTCCAATGCACTGTTTATCAGAGATTTTGTATGAATATCTGGCAACGGCAGAAGGATTGTCTGAATGGTTTGCGGATGAGGTAACAGAGAAAGGCGATGACTTCTTTTTTAGCTGGGGCGGAAGCGCTGCGGAGAAGGCTACTTTGATTAGGTATAAGCCAGAAGGTTTCGTGCGTTTCAGATGGGAAGAAGACGAAGGAACAAAAAATTTCTTTGAAATGACGATCGTAATAGACGACATTACAGAAGATCTTGCCCTTAATATTACAGATTTTTGTGAAGAAGGAGACGAGAACGAAAACGCAATGTATTGGGAAAACCTTATCGAAAACCTTAGAATTAAATTAGGTGCTGCATAATGCGTATGCTGTACTAAAATGATAAAACTGATGAACGATTTATCGTTCATTATTTTTTTATAAATAAATCACATCAAAAATTGGAAAATCAATATTTTACATCTGGCGAATTACATGTGAAAAACAGAGCGTTTCTTTTTGGAGACGCGGTAAAGGTTTCTTTCTTTGTAAGAGAAGGCAAACTGATTATGGATGAAGAGTGCTATTTCTTTCTGATGGCTTCCATGAGAAAGATGAGAATGAATATTCCGTTAACGTATACGCTGGAGTTTTTTCAGTCGCTTTTTCAGAATGATATTATTGAAGGAAAAGGAATTCAGAACGGGATCATCAATTTTCAGGTTTATAGAAATAATGATGGATTAACGCTGGCAAAATCATCAGTTTCATATTTCTATGAGGTTTTAGAAATGGAGGATATTTTAACGGTTCATTCAAGAGCGTTAGAATTGGATTTAATTAAAGAAATTAACGTTAATAATAACCTTTTAAGCAATATCAGGGTTCACTGTCCGGAAAATATTTACGGAGGAATTTATGCACAGGAAAATGACCTGGATGATGTTATTTTGTTGAATCCAAATAAAAGGATCGCACGTACCACTTTTGGAAATCTTTTATTTTTAGAAGGAGATGTTATTAAAGTTCCTAAGCAGACAGAAGGAGCATACATTTCGCCTTTAATGGAAAGTTTCGTCACTTTTTTACATAAAAATAAACTGGCAGATATCCAAGAACACGAGATTATTGCATTTGAATCTCAAAAAGCAGAAGAAATTTTATTAATTTCTGACGAGAAAGGCATATTTTCTGTAGGTAAAATAAGAAACAAGACTTTCGAGAATTCCCGATTTACAGAAATGGTGGAAAATTGGAAGAAAAGTTTTTAAAATAATTGACAAACCCGGTAAACAACAAAGTTCCAAAAGTCCTTTACCGGGTTTTATTCTGAAAAATCAGAATTTGTATTTTGAATCGTGAAAATTATTCTTCACGATTTTTTTATTACTTTTTAAATATATTATTACGTTTAACGTAAACCGGCTGAAGGTTCAAAGATGGTCTGGAAAAAATTTGTTGAATAAGAAGCTTTAGTCCTTTCATTTTTGTTTGAATTTTGGTTTATCAAATAACGTGAATTATTCTTTAAAAATTGGTTAATGGAATCTTAAATTTTGTTAAAATTTTAAAATGAATTCAATTGAATAGGTTAATCGATTAATTCAATGAAATATCTTCAGGAGAGTTCGCCCACAGAAGATATTCGCCGCCTAAATTCTGCATAATAGACTTCCAAAGGGTCTGATCGTTAGGTAAAGTATAGTCTAAATTGTAAACGTCTACAACCGTCCACATCTTGCGTTGAACTTCCGTATCAAGCTGCATAGCACCCCATCCGGAATATCCTGAAAAGATTTTAACATCATTAATATTCAATTCATTACTTAAAACCGCGCTGATGATATTTTCAATGTCTTCCGTTAAATAAAATTCATTGGTGATTTCGGTATAAACTTCAGTTACTTTTTTTCCTTTTACAATAAAGAAAACCTTGTCATTTTCCACAGGGCCGCCGTCGTATACTTCAATTTTAAAATCAAAGAAATTTTTGAATTTACTGCTCATTTGGCCGTTCTTTTTATTTAATATTAAACCAAATGCACCGTGTTCGTTATGTTCAATAACCAAGACGACAGATCGGGAAAAAATATCGCCGGAAATGTCGGGTGTGGAAATTAATATTTTACCTTTGTAAGAGTAATTCATACTCAAATTTAATAAAAAATATTTATGGAAAACCTGCACGACAAAAGAAAAGTGTATGATAAATCCCAACTTATTGAAAGTGAGATAAAACAAAACCCCATCGAACAATTCAGAGATTGGTTTTTGGAAGCCAGCGAAAATCCTAATATTTATGAAGCCAATGCAATGGCGATTTCTACGGTAGAAGAAGACGGTTGCCCGCGCACGAGAATGGTGCTTTTAAAGGCTTATACTCACGAAGGTTTTATTTTTTATACCAATTATGATAGTAAAAAAGGAAAAGCGATAGAGAAAAATCATACGGCTTGTCTTCACTTTTTCTGGCCAAATTTGGAAAGACAGATTATTATTAAAGCTAATTTAGATCGTATTGCAGAGAATTTAAGCGACGGATATTTTCATTCCAGGCCAAAAGGAAGTCAGCTGGGAGCGGCTGTTTCTCCGCAAAGTCAGGTAATTCCGAATAAGGAATTTTTGGAAGAAAGATTAAAAGAATTAGAAAAAAAATATGAAAATTCTGAAGTTCCTAGACCTGAAAACTGGGGCGGATACATTGCAAAACCTTATGAAATTGAATTTTGGCAAGGAAGGCCGAATCGTCTTCACGACAGAATTGTATATACTTTAGATGATCTGGATTGGAAGATTTCCCGTTTAGCTCCCTAGCACCTAATATTTAAAGTTTAAATTTTCAAGCTTTTACAATAAAAACAAAACCCTCACTAAAAGATGAGGGTTTCAATTTTTTCTTTAATCTGAAAAGATTATTTTTTCTTTTTACCAGCAGCAGGTGCATTAGCAGTAGCAACAGCAGTAGATAGATCTGCTCCAGCTTTGAATTTAGCAACTGTTTTAGCTTCGATATTAATTGGCTTTTTAGTTGCAGGGTTGATACCTTGTCTTGCCGCTCTCTCAGCTACTGAGAAAGTTCCGAAACCTACTAAAGACACTTTACCATCTTTTTTCTTAAGAGTAGTAGTAACGTTAGAAATGAAAGATTCTAGTGCAGCTTTGGCAGCAACTTTAGTGATACCTGCATCTTTTGCGATTGCGTCGATTAATTCAGACTTGTTCATAATTTTTAATATTAAAGTTAGTTCGTAATTATAGCAAATATAATACTATTTTCTAATTGTGCAATTTTTTTATAGAAATATGTATTATTTTTTTGATTTTAGGTGAAAACAGTTAAAATATGATAATTTGACTTTTTACGAAAAATCTAGGTTACACGTTACTAAAATCATGCCAAATGCTTATGTGTATTGACTTTATGAATTTTTATTAATTATTTCTTACATTTATTAAATCCTGAATTTTGTATCAACTATTAATATTTTTACAGATATGCTTGTAGAATGTGCAAGTAAAAATCAAAAAAAATGATGATAATAAAATTAAACCGCTGTGTATCTGTGTGTTTTAAAATGATTCTAAAAGTGCTATTTATAAATTATTATTAATAAATTTGCACCATGTTAATAGAAGTTTTTAAGTCTAAGATTCACAGGGTAAGGGTTACGGCTTCAGACCTTAATTATATTGGGAGTATTACGATAGATGAAGAGCTTATTGAAGCTGCCGGATTGGTAGTGGGAGAGCGAGTTTATATCGTAAATGTAAATAACGGGGAGCGTTTCGACACCTACGTTATCAAAGGAAAGAGAAAATCTGGTGAGGTTTGCCTGAACGGGCCGGCTGCCAGAAAAGTTCAGAGGGACGATATCATTATCATTATTGCATATGCACAGATGACCCCTGAAGAAGCGCAGACTTTCCAGCCAAAAATTGTTTTCCCGGATGAAAAAACAAATCTTTTGACCTAAATTCATGGAGAATAAAAAATCGAATCCAATAAAATCAATTGTAACCATAGTAATATCGCTTGCTTGCGCAGGCTTTTTTTTATGGCTGGCTCTAAGAGGGCTTGATTTCAAAGTGATCCAAAAGTCTTTGGCAAAGGCAAATTACCTTTGGGTTTTATTTGCGGCATGTTTTGGGGTGGCGGCGTACTGGTTCAGGGCAATTCGTTGGAATCTGATGCTGGAACCGATGGGGCACTCCATTTCAAATTCAAACTCATTATGGTCGCTGTCATTCGGATATTTAATGAATCTTACCATTCCTAGAAGTGGGGAAGTAGCGAGAGCAACGGCTTTGTACGGTGTAGAAAAAGTTCCTGTTGATAAATCTTTCGGAACAATTATCCTTGAAAGGGTAGTAGACCTGGTTTGCATGGTTGCTTTTTTAGGATTGACTTTGATTTTTAAATATGAAGCTATTATTTCGTTTTATAAAAGTTCAGGGTTAGATATTAATCCAAATAAAATACTGCTGGTTCTGGGAATTTTAGTTTTAGGAACAATCATATTTTTTGCTTTTAAAAAGAAATTGGCGAATGTTCCGTTCTTAGGAAAGATCATTAATTTTATTGATGGAATTTTTCAGGGATTAACTTCAATTTTTAAATTAAAACAAAAAGGTAAATTCATACTTTACACTTTAGGAATCTGGCTTTCGTATTATTTTGCAGCGTATTTGGTGTGTTTTGCTTTACCGGAAACTTCCAATTTTACTTTTGCAGATGGTTTTCTAATCATTGTGGTTGGAACATTAGGAATGATGATCCCGGCAAGTGGCGGAATTGGAGCTTTTAATCTGGCGATGAAATATGGCTTCATGGCTTTGTTTATTTCAATGGGTAAAAGTGGAGAATTAGGCGGAGAAATCGGGTTAACGTATTCTTTTATATCATTGCCTATGCAAATTGTTATTATGCTTGTCATGGGGCTTATTTCAATTCCGATGTTGGCGAAAGCAAGAAATGAAATTGTTTCCAAAAAAGAAGATTAAATATATTTTATTATAAAATGTAAAAGGTTCGGCAATTTGTCGAACCTTTTTTGTTTTCTGAAAATTTTAAATGATTTTTACGCGAAACCGTAATTTTAAGCGTTTTTTAATCGATAAATTTGGTCAATTCATAAATCACATCTATCTTAAAGGAAAAATAAGTTTTAACACTATGGCGATTAATTTACAGAAAGGACAAAAGATTGAATTAGGACTTACAAAAATGACGATCGGGCTGGGCTGGGATCCCAATGAAGGTACAGGTCTTGATTTTGATCTGGATGCCTCTGCTATTATGGTGGATGCAGACAGAAAACTGGTAAGTGAAGAATATTTTATTTTTTATAATAATTTGCAATCTCCGGATGGCGCTTTAACGCATACAGGAGACGATCCGAACGGGAAAAGCAGCGACGGAGACGATGATGAAGCGATCATTGTAGATTTGGATAAGGTAGATTCCAGAGTCCAAGAGATACTTTTCGTAGTAACGATTGAAGATTTTGAAAGGAAAAAACAAAATTTCGGACAAGTAAGAAATTCATACATCAGAGTTGTTGATAATGCAACGAATCAGGAAATTGCAAAATATGAGCTTGATGAAGATTTCTCCATAGAGACCGGAATCGAATTCGGAAGATTGTATAAAAGAAATGGCGGTTGGAAGTTTGAGGCTTCAGGAATCGGCTACCGAGCAGATCTTGGGTTTTTCCTTGAGAAATATTATAAAGGACAAATCATAAAATAATATGGCAATTAATTTACAGAAAGGGCAAACGATTAATCTGAGGAAGAATGATCGTGGCGAAAGTATATACGATCTCTCAAAAGTAACCATTGGTTTGGGTTGGGATGTTCGAAAACAAGGAGGTTTTTTCGGGAAAATATTTGGTAAAGAAGCTGCGGAATATGATCTTGATGCCATTGCATTTTTATTGGATGCCAACGGGAAAGTGGTTAACAAAGGAAAATCGATCACTTCAAACGGTCGACAGATCAGGTTGTATCAGGGAGATGTGGTTTATTTCAACTCAATGCAGCATCCGAGTGGTCATGTTTGGCTTACAGGAGATAACAGAACCGGTGCTGGCGATGGTGATGATGAGCAAATCATCGTAAAATTGGATCAGCTGGATGAAAAATATCAGAAGATTGTTTTTATTGTTTCTATTTATCAAGGGACTAAAAATAATCAGCATTTCGGAATGATTGAAAATGCTTTCATTCGCGCGATAGATGCAAAAGGAAAAGAAATTACCAAATTCAGTCTTTCAAGCGATGCTAGCATGAACGGAAAATGTTCCATGGTTTTTGCCGAAGCCTATCGTCATAATGGCGACTGGAAATTCCGCGCTGTCGGAGAACCGCACACAACGGATAATTTTGTGGATATCCTCAAGAAATATTCTTAACAAATCAACTTTGTCAAAGTTCTAAACTTTGACAAAGTTATATTTAGAAAACTTCATTGTAAAAGAATGTTCATTCTCTTCAATGGTTCTGAAACCTACGCGTGCATAAAGTTTTTGTGCCGGATTGGTTTTTAAGACACTTAAATAAATAGGAATTTCGGAAAACAAAGATTCTTCAATAATCATTTCTAAAATAAGCTTTCCAAAACCTTTACCCTGAAAATCGAGATGAATCTGAAGCTGGATAAGTTCAATTTCATCTTTCCCATATTTTATTTTTAACAGTCCCATATCTTCTTTTCCGTACATCATGATTTTGGCGGTTTCAAACTCATGAAGTATTCTTTTGAGATGAGAATTTTTATCAGTTGGAAAACCTGAGCTTTCAAGATGTTCATTCATGGTTTTAATTCTTAAATCTAGCAGAAAATCGATGTCATTTTGTGTTGCTTTTCTCAATTGAAGATGTGTAAAATCCATGATTTTTATTAATATTCTTAAAGATTTATAAACTATTTATCTAAACGAATATATTGGTTTTATATTTAAATAAGTTCAAAAAAGCTTCTTTTTCCTATTTTAATTTTTGTTTCGGGAACTAATTCAATTTCTTCATTCGGATTATTTTTCTTGATATTATTAATTTGAATGCCGCCACTTTCAATTAATTTTCTCATAAATGTTTTGCTCTCATCATTTTTTAATTGATGGCAAAGTTCTAACAATGTCGTCGTCTGTTGAATGAGATGTAATGAAACAATAGAAACGGGTTCAAAACTTTTCTCTTCAAATATTTTATTCTGAAACTGATTCACAAAAAAATGTTCCGCACGCTCTGCAGATTCAGCATCATGATATTGAGTAATAATATTTTTAGCGATCAGTTTTTTAATATTTATCGGATTTTCACCGTTTTTAATTCTTTGCTTTAAATTTTTCTTTTCTTCATTTTGAAAATCGGTTGTCAAATCAATAAATTCATCAATCAAACTATCCGGAATTGACATTGTTTTTCCAAACATTTCATTCGGATCATCTGTTAATCCGATGATATTGTTTAATGATTTACTCATTTTTTCTTTGCCGTCAAGTCCTTTTAACAGAGGCATACACATCACGATTTGTGGCGACATTTGGTGAACTTCCTGTAACTGTCTTCCCATGGTGCAGTTAAAAAGCTGATCGGTTCCGCCCATTTCAATATCACAGGCAATTTTTACCGAATCAAAACCTTGTAAAATTGGGTAAATAAGCTCGTGCATGGAGATTGGCATATTTTCAGTGAACCTTTTATTAAAATCATTTCGATGCATCAATTGGGCAATAGTAACTTTAGACATCAATTGTATAACCTCTGAAAAAGGCAAAGCATCGAGCCATTCGGAATTGAAGACTATTTTTGTTTTGTTTACATCAATTACTTTTGAAAGCTGATTGATATAGGTTTCGGCATTATGCTGAACATCTTCAATACTTAAAGGTTTTCTTGCCTTATTTTTTCCTGTCGGATCACCAATTCTAGCGGTGAAGCTTCCAACCAGGATAACAATTTGATGTCCCAGATCTTGAAATTGTTTCAGTTTTTTCAAAACAACGGCGTGTCCCAGATGTAAATCCGGAGCGGTAGGATCAAAACCAAGTTTGATGATTAATTTTCTGTTTTCTTCTTTGGCTTGTTTTAATTTTTGTTCCAAACCATTTTCCGGTAGAATTATTTCTACATTTTCTTGTAATACGTTTTTCATTTTGTTGAATTTTTTGCATAAAAAAGCCCGAACAATAGTGTTCGGGCTCTATGTTATATTAGAATATTTTTTACTGAATGATATCCATAGAAAGTCTTCCCGAACGATAGCTCGGAGCGTAATACTCAGTGAAGAATGGAAGACGTAATATGTTGTTTAAGTGCTTCATTGCGTTGCAAAGATAGAAATTTTATCTTATATACTTCTGCTGATACAAATTTTGCTGATCTGTACTAAGCCAAGGATAAAACAAGTTGAGAAATATCAAAGAATAATGTTGTATCGCTTCTTTTTTATCTAATTTTAAAGTTAAGCTGTTGTATGTCATCCAGTTGTCACCAATAATGAAAATCTGAGAGACCATATTGTCAATAATAAAATCGGGGATCTCTTCTACAAAAATTTTGCTTTCCTGAAAACCGGAAAATATAGATTGGAATTCTTCTTTACGGCTGATATTTAATTCTTTATACTGCTGTTCTATTTCAGGGATATTTCGGAGAATATCTACAAAATTCAGGAAAATAAAACGGTAAGCATATACAATTTCAAAGCTTGACTGAGTATAATTAAACAGATCTTCTAGGCTTTTGGTAGCTTTATTTCTTAGCCCATCAAGCATAGTATCCATCTCCTTTTTTAGCAAGGAAAAAATTTCTCTGATAATATCTTCGGAATGTTTGAAATGATAATGAAGATTCCCTGCGCTTATATTCATTTCTGCGGCAATATGCCGTGTTGTAATGCTATTATAACCTTTTTCATTAAAAAGGTTAAGTGCAGTAGAAATTATTTTTTCTTTGGTTTTCATTTTACAAAGATACAATAGATCGTAAATATCATGTTTTTAAATTAGAACATTTGTTCTAATTTAAATATATTTGCATTATAAAATTTTAAATATGGAAGGCAATAAAAAATTTGACTACGAAGCTGCCGCAAAAAAAGAAACTCAATCTTCAAAAAAAGATCCGCAAGAGATTGTTACAAAAGTTCTGCAGGTGGTTGTTGGGATATTAATGGCTATTTTTCATGCGTAAACGGCTCGCGATCTCTCCATGGTTTATTGTAGGATTAGGAGTTTGGATGAGCATTCTTCTGCTGAGACAATTCGGAATTATAATTCCTGTTGTCAATAGCTATCTTACAGATTTTCTTACGATTCCGATGTATTGTTACCTCATTCAGTACATCACCAATACAATATTTGAAAAGGATTGGAAGCCCAGTAGGAAATTTATCATAGAATCTGTTATTTATCTTTCTGTTTTATTTGAATTGGTATGTCCAATGATTTCTGATCGGTTTACAGGAGATTTTTTTGATGTAGTCTCGTATGCGGTAGGCGGATTTCTGTATTATATATTAGGTAAATTTTACCAGACGGTTTCATAATCAGTCTCAATTGCATTTTCGATGTAAGAAGAAAACTTTTTTATTTCTTTGGGTTGAATGCTAAATTCGCAGCAAAAAGATTCAATCAATTCCATCAAAATGTTAGGAAAAAGCCCGTACAAAGTATTGAACTCTGCGGGCAAATGTTCAAATCTTTTAATTAATTCACTTTTCTGATACGGTTTTCCCACACGATGAATAGAATGACCAATAACTTCAGGAACGATATAACTCGCCCGATAATCTCTTAAGATTGAAATCAATTTAGGTTCATTATATATTTTTTGAATGATAAGAATGTAGTTATCGTGCCAATAGTTATAATTGGGACATTTTGTTTGAATTATTTTCTCAATCTGAAGTTTTTTTCGCACCTCCCGAATCGCTGCATCATACGTATAAGAGGGCGGTAGGCTAATAATTCGTTTGTCAGATTTTATAAGCAGTTGTGGACCAATTCCCACAGACATATAGCGATGATCTCCAGTCTCCAGAAATTTTTTAGATTGATAATAAAAACAGAAAATATCGTCGAGATCTGTCAGTTCATCTGGCGATATATCAAAATCTCCGCCTACTTTTTCATGTATGTATTTTCGAGCAATTTCATGAAAATTCTTTTTCATAGTTTAAAATCTAAAAGAAGCCAAATTAGTTTAAATTCTATATTTAAAAATGATGAAGTTTAATAACTGATCCTTTATAGTATTTGGTGAGATCATATAAATCTGAGAAATATTTATTGATATTTAGACTAACTTCCAAATTATTTTTATGGAATTGCTCTTCTGCAAGTGAATATAAATTAGCATAATCTGATTTCAGAAAATTATAGCAAACATTTTCTTCTGTAATATGTTTACTAGCTAAATTGGAAAAAAATATTCCATAAATAAGAAATTGATTAAAATTTTCCGAATTGATAATGAAATTTAAATTGGTTTGAGAAATTTTTTCATAATCAGAAACAATTTGCTGAAAATCATGTATTTGATCGGCTTCCGGTATTTCATAAAAAAGTTCTATTCCGTTAGTGAAAAGCTGTATTTTTAACTCTTCCTGATTTGCATTACATTGATTATTCAACCAAGAAAATAAACTCATCAATTCTTCTTTTGAAAGGCTGTGAATGCCACCCTGAACTTTATTTTTAATAAGTTCCAGACTTGTTTTTGAATCTGATTCAAGAAAACCAAGTACTGCTTTTTCCTCGCGGCAAAGCTTATTATATAAATTTATTTTTGCAACAACAGGATTGAATTTTATAAAATACAGTTCTTCAGACATAGTTTTGAAAGCTTATTTATTCTAAAGTCACAAGCGATTTTCTAAACTAAGTTAAAGAAAAATAGAATATGTTTAAAAGTTATTATTAATTAACGCATAATATTTTACTCCAATAAATACATATTGGAGTAAAATATATTTACCAATTATATTTTATTTTGAAATTAAATTATCAATTGCTTTTTTATCATAATTAAAAGCAAATTCTGAAGGCATAGCAGATTTTTCTTTATTATTTTTAATCTCGCCTACTCTCACGAACTGATTTTCTGCCCAGTTTTTAATATAAAATTTAGCAGAAACGGTTTTATTGATGTTAGAATTTCCTCCGTTACTGGATTGGTTGATCGATTTTACGTCTTGCTTTTCCTCTTTTACAATCAAAATAGGCGTATTATTTACATAATAAACATCTGTTTTTTCAAAATTACCGCCCCAGGCTTTTTCTTTGTAAATCTGTTTATGTTCTGCTTTTTCTACTTCAGCATTAATTTTTGTGATCAAATCCCGATCTGAGCTTTTTTGTGCGCTTGCAAAGTTCATGATTAAAGCAATAGCAAGTACCGAAAATAATTGTTTCATTTTTATTGTGTTTTTTATCAATGAGTATTGAATTATATATTCAAATTTAAATAATAAATAGTTAAAAAATGATTTTTAAGGTTCGTTTTCTGTAACTTATAATATTTTGGGAAATAATGTTAAGTGATTAATTAAAATTACAAAATGAATGCATTTGATTCTGTAATTTATAAGAAATATTTTTCAAGATTTAATTGATGCTTTCGTGTAATGCAATTCTATTTCCTTCAGAATCTTCAAATTCGGCAACAGCAAATCCGTGTTTTTCATTAATTGTTTTCGGGTATAAAACTTTTCCGCCATTTTTTACAACAGAAGTTAGTTTTTCATCAATATTATCCGTTTTAAAATAAATAATTACCCCGTCTTTTGTTGGTTTATAAACATCACCTTTCGCCAAAGCGCCCGTTATTCCGCTATTCTCGTTTGAAAACGGAAATAATGCCATTTCATAATGGTCAATGATTTCAGATTCAAATGTGAAATTAAAAACGTGAGTATAAAATTTTTCTGCACGCTTGAGATCGGTTACAGGAATTTCAAAATAAACAACAGGATTGGTTTTTATATTTTTTTGATCAGATTTGTTGCATGACAGTAAAAAAATCACACAGAAAAATAATAGGAGAGAGTTTGGTGATTTTAAAAACATTAATTTTTATTTATTGATGCTTAAAAATAAGGATAATTGATTTAAAGTTTACAAAAACTCCCTGGAATAATGCTACATTTGTTACAACTAAAAATGACGAAAATAATTTAGGTTAAATTGTAAATAATATGAATGATTTTTTAATAGGCATCGGAAAAAGATTAAAAGATATTAGAAAAAAAAATAATTTAACCATTAACGAACTGGCTTTCAGAGCGAATGTGAGCAATGGCTTGGTTTCCCGAATTGAGAACGGAAGAACGATTCCTTCGCTTCCTGTTTTGCTGGAACTGATTCAATCTCTGGATATAGATGCAAGTTTCTTTTTTGAGGGCGTTGAGAAAAAATCCAATTCAAAATTTATTCATTTACCTAAAGATAGTCAGCAGGTTATCGAAAAAGAAGTCGAAGCTCAAGGTTTTAAATATATGCATATTTTCAGTAAAAGTCTGCATTCGTTGGGATTTGAAGCGGTTTTATTAACGCTGGAACCGAATTCTAAAAGAGAAAAAGTAATCACAGACGCTTGGGAATTCAAGTATATTCTGAAAGGTGAAGTAAAATATATCATCGATAACGAAGAAGTGATTTTAAAAGAAGGCGATTCTTTGTATTTTAACGGAAAATTTCCACACGTTCCTGTAAGTATCAGCAATGAAAGTTGTATCATGTTGGTTCTTTATTTTTACTCAGGATAAATGTTTATTTAGAGTAAAATTTTCAGTAATTTTTCATCACTTTCTTACGTTATTTAATTTCTCAATTCTAATCGATTTTCATTTAAAAAGTTTACTAATATTCAACTTTTGATATTTCTTGCAACTTTAGAATTAACACTCTGTTAATCCCGATTAATGAATTCATTAATGATTAATAGGATGGAATGATCCCTTTTTTTTGTTTATAATAATCTTTTAAATGGCTATTTTAAAGGCTTTATTTCACTATTTTATTAAATTTAAAATATTGGCTTGACATAAATTTGACTTAACAATTTTGTCTGATTTATTAATCATTACTTAACATAAAATAATTACATATATTAAAATTATTGATTTGATTTGCAATAAAAATTTAATATATGTAAAAATGAAAACAATAACCGAAAAATTACTTACCCTTGTTTTTATGTGCCTGATAGTATTTGTTTCAGCGCAAAAACAATTAATTATAGGAACTGTTCTCGATGACAGCCAACCACTTCCTGGCGCGTCGATCAAAATAAAAGGTTCATCGAAAAATGTTGTGACGGATGTTGAAGGAAAATTTACCATCAATGATATTAAAGAAGGTCAATACAGTCTACAAATCAGCTATATAGGATACGAAACTTCAGATATTAATGTTGATGTAAAATCTGGGCAAACAGTAGATTTGGGAGTTTTAAAATTATCTCAAAAACAAAAAAGCATCGATGAAGTTGTGGTGACCGGAAGTTTGAGAAATACGGAAGCAAAAGCTTTAAACCTTCAAAAAAACGCAGTCAATATTTCCAATGTTATCGCTTCGGACGGAATCGGGAAATTACCAGACAGAAATGCTGCCGAATCCGTTCAACGAGTTCAGGGCGTTTCAATTGAAAGAGATCAGGGAGAAGGTAGATTCGTTTCTTTGAGAGGACTTCCGCCGTTTTGGGCATCAACAACCATCAACGGAAATCGACTTCCAACTGCTGAAGAAGAAACGACTTCAAGAGCAACCGCATTCGACTTTTTTCCGACAGAATTGATCTCATATGTTCATGTCAATAAATCTTTTACACCCGACATGGAAGCCGATGGAATCGGAGGTGGCGTGAATTTTATCACCAAAACTCCACCGATGAAAACGGAGTTTAAAGCTACATTGGGAAGCGGCTATAATGCAAAAGCCGACAAAGGTGTTTATAATATAGGATTGATGTATGGCGGAAGAACGAAAGATAAAAAGTTCGGTTATTTGATCAATTTTGCACACTTTATCAGAAACTGGTCGACGGATAATTTCGAGGCGAGAAGAAGTGGTGATGAAGGCGTTTTTCGATTGGAACTTCGTGATTATAATGGAGTTAGAAAAACGACAGGAATTAATGCCGCTTTCGAATATGTTTTGTCGCCGAAGAGCACTTTGTATTTAAAAGGAATGTACGGAACACTTTCGGATGATGAAACGCATTACAAACACAGAGTTCGATTTGATAAATTCAGTTCGGCAAATAATACGGCAAGAGTTGAACTGCAAAACATTCATAATCTTTTAATTACGGAACTGACTTCCATTTCATTAGGCGGAATTCACAATTTAAATAACGGAAAAATAGACTGGGATTTATCGTATTACGACAACCGTTTCAAGTACGGAAATATTCCTGATAAAGCCAACAATTCTTATTATGTCATAAAATATACGCAGTCCGGAGTTGGTATTAATCCTGATTATATTTCAGATCACGGAAATGGTCCGAGAGCTTATTGGAAAGCAGATGGCGGAAAATTAGACTACAAAAATGCAGATCAGTTATTTGGTTTTTACAGCGATCCGAATTTCAAAATGGATGCTTCACAGATGAGATTTACCGACCTTGAATTTTACAAAGTTTTTGTGGAAGAAAAGGATAAAATTGTGGCGGCTTTCAATCACGAAATCAATGTTTCGGATAATTTGACCTTGAAATATGGTTTTAAATATCGTGACAAAGAAAGAAATGCCAGATTTTCAGATATTTTCTACAATTGGACAAACGGAACCGCGCCACTTTTATCGGATATGTCGCAATATATCACGGCTCAGGCGAACGGATCAAAATATTTGAGTGAAATGAATGCTCATATCGGAAATACATTCGGGCCGGTTTCGTCGACGGAAGGAATGAATCAGTTTTGGTTTCAAAATAATGGAAATTTAAAGATCAATCCTACGGATTCTGAAGCGTTGGAATACAACAAAGCATTAGGAAGAAACTTCGATGTTTTTGAAAAACACGCCGATGCATATGGAATGGGAACCTATAAATTGAATGAGAAAATCACCATTTTAGGTGGAATTAGATTGTCAAACACGCATACAAAAGTGAAAGGTTATAATGTGATTGATGATGTGTTGACTCCGGTGGAAAATACCAAAAATTATCTAGCCGTTTTGCCGATGATCCACGTAAAATACGCTTTGAATGACAAAACGAATTTACGTTTTGCTGCCACAAGAACATTTTCAAGACCAAATTTTGGAGACTTAACGCCGGGTGGAACTTATATTGAAGCAGACAATGAATTCAAAGGTGGAAATCCGAATTTGAATCCGACCTATTCTTTAAACTTCGATTTGATGGGAGAATATTATTTCTCAAATGTAGGGATTTTGAGTGGTGGAGTTTTCTATAAATCAATTACAGATCCAATTTTCCAGGATTCTTTTATCGGAAATTATAACGGAATGAACGGAGTACAATTTACTGCTCCAAACAACGGAAAAGCAGCTTGGCTTGGCGGTATTGAATTAGGAATTACTAAAAGATTTGATTTCCTGCCTGGCTTCCTCCAATATTTCGGAACTCAGTTGAGCGCTACTTTCATGGATTCTAAAATGGAAAAACCAAGCGGAAGAACCGTTAAACTTCCTTATCAGGCTAAAGAACTGTATAATATTCAGCTTTTCTTTGAAAAGAAAGGATTTAATGCAAGATTGGCTTACAATTATAAAGGAAAATATGCGGTTGAATATGCTGAGGAAGACTTAAATGATTCATATTATGGCAAATATGCAAGTCTGGATTTCGGAGGTTCTTATCAATTTACAAAGCATTTGATGTTATATGCTGACGTGAATAATATCTTAAATAAACCTTTGATTTATCACTTCGGAAAAGACGAAACGCGTCCGGAGCAGGTTGAATATTATGGAGTAAGATGCAATCTTGGAATTAAGTTGAATTTTTAAACTAACACAATATAAAATGATGAAATCCATTAACAAAAAATCATTAGTAACACTGAAGGCGGCATTCGCTGCTTTTGGTGTCTACTTTTGCATGTATGGTTTTAGAAAACCATTTACAGTAGCTTCTTTTGAAGGGTTGGCTTACTTTGGAGTTGATTATAAAATTTTAATCATTATTGCTCAGGCGGTAGGATATTTTATTTCAAAATTCATCGGAATAAAATTCATCTCAGAACTGAAACCGGAGAAAAGAATTTTTTATTTATTCTTTTTCATAGCCATTGCAGAATTGGCTTTATTAGGATTTGCGGCGGTTCCGGCGCCTTATAATATCGCGTTGATGTTCATTAACGGAATTCCGTTGGGAATGATCTGGGGCATCGTTTTCTCTTATATTGAAGGTCGGAAAACCACGGAAATCATTGGGTTATTTTTATGTTCAAGCTTTGTTGTCTCTTCCGGATTTACAAAGTCTGTAGGAAAATTTTTAATGGATACCTTTAATATTTCAGAATTCTGGATGCCGTTTTCTACAGGTTTGATTTTTATTATCCCGTTATTGCTTTTCGGATTTTTACTGGAAAGAATTCCTGAACCTTCGGAAGAAGATATTTTATCGAAAAATAAAAGACAACCGTTGAATAAAACGGAAAGAAAAGAACTAATCAAACAGTTTTTTGTTCCTGTTCTTTGTATTGTGCTTCTGTATGTAAGTTTAACTATTTTGAGAGATTTCAGGGATAATTTTAACCGCGAAATTTGGGATGGCTTACATTATCAATTTGATTCGTCGATTTTCACTTTAACGGAAATTCCGATTGCGGTCATGGTTTTGTTGATTTTAAGTTTTATGGTGAAAGTTAAAAACAACAAAAAAGCCTTTAAATATTATCATTACATTCTTTTTGCAGGAATTCTTACGGTTGGTTTTTCCACGTATTTATTTCAAAATGGTTCAATTTCTCCGTTTTATTGGATGGTTTTGTCCGGTTTTGGGATGTATATCTGCTATATTCCTTTCAACGGAATTTATTTTGACCGAATGATCGCCGCTTTCGATATCAAAGGAAATGTAGGATTTTTGATTTACGTTGTTGATTCTTTTGGCTATTTAGGAAGCGTTTTAATTCTTCTTTATAAAAACTTCGGATCGGCAAAAACGTCATGGCTTAATTTTTATATTCATCTGAATTACATTATTGTAGGGATTGTTTTAATTACCTCAATCATTGCCTTTTTATCGTTTAGAAAGAAGGCAAAACCGAATTCTAATTTGAATTCAAAATCTAATCAATATATCAATTTCGATACGTCGAAAAATTTAAATTTATAGTAAAAAATGACAACAAAATTTGATTTAATCGTTGTGGGAGGCGGAATTCTTGGGACATTCCATGCTTATCATGCGTTGAAGAAAAATCTAAAAGTGGCTTTGCTGGAAAGAAATTCTATTCCTCAAGGCGCAACGGTGAGAAATTTCGGACAGGTTGTTCCTTCCGGGATGGATCTGAAATGGCAAAACTTCGGGCGCGAAAGTCTGGAAATATATAACGAATTGCATGCTCAAACAGATTTAACGATCAGAAAAAACGGTTCGGTGTACATTGCTTCCAACGATGAAGAATTACAATTGATTGAGGAACTTTTTGAAATTAATAAAAATAATAGTTACGAATCGGTTCTTTTATCTAAAAATGAATGCGTTCAGAAATATGACGGACTTCGTTCGGATTATTGCAAAGGCGGATTATTTTTTCCTCAGGAATTGTCGGTGGATTCAGCGAAAATGATTGTGAAGCTTCACCAACTTTTACAGGAAAAATTCGGATTGCAGATTTTCTATCATACAACGGTTGTTGAAACGAATGAAGACGATCAAAAATGTATCGCAGTAACTTCGGAAGGAACTGAATTTTATGCTTCAAAACTGATTATTTGTGGTGGTCATGAGTTTAAAACCTTATATCCAAAAGTATTCAATGAAAGCGATTTGGAAGTAAGCAAACTGCAAATGCTTCAGACAAAACCACAGGGAATTTATTCTTTGCTGGGAAATATTTTAACGGGACTTTCCATCAGAAGATATGAATCGTTTGGTGAGTGTCCGTCTTTCCAGAAAATTAAAGAATTGGAAGATAAAAACTCCTTTGAAAAGAAATTTGGGATTCATATTTTATTCAAACAGGCTTTGGATGGTTCGATTATTTTGGGAGATTCTCATGAATATGCCGATGCGAAAAATGCCGATGATCTCGGTTTTGATTTAAATATGGATATTGATGAATTCATGATTGAAGAAGCTAAAAAGATTATTGATTTGCCGACTTATGAGATCCAAAGACGTTGGTTTGGCGTGTATTCTCAATGCAAATCGAAAGACATTTTCGAGTACAATCCTTCTCCAAATATCCACATTATCACAGGAATCGGAGGGAAAGGAATGACAGGAAGCGGTGGCTTTTCAAAATTTAATATAGACAAAATTTACGCATAAAAATTAGAATGAAGAATATAGAATTATTGGTTCTGGATATGGCCGGAACTACGATAGATGAAGACAATGTAGTGTACAAAACAGTAATGAGCTCTGTAAATGATTATGGTTATAATGTCACATTAGACAAAGTTTTATCAGTCTGCGCCGGAATGGAAAAACTGGAAGCTATCACAAGTTTATTAAAAGAAATTGGTGGAAATGAAGACGATGCACCCGCCATTTTTGAAAACTTTTCAGATGAATTAAAAGAAGCCTATCAAAATTTAGATGTAAAACCTATCAATGGTGTTGAAAATTTCCTGTTGAATATGAGGTCTAAAAATAAAAAAGTAGTTCTAAACACAGGCTATACTTCCGAAATCGCGCAACAACTTTTAGATAAATTACAATGGAAAGAAAACGTTCATTTTGATGCTTTAATTACCGCAAATGACGTTTCTGAAAGCCGCCCAAGTCCGGAAATGATTTTGTTGGCGATGAAAAAGTTTAATATTAGTCAACCTGAATTGGTTTTAAAAGCAGGCGATTCCGTAATTGATATTGAGGAAGGCAAAAATGCGGGTTGCGGGCTCACAATTGCCGTTCTATCAGGCGCTCAAACGCAATCTGAACTTGAAAAATCACATCCCGATTATATTTTAAATACTATTTCTGAAGCTGAAACTTTATTTAACTAGTTCTTTCAAATTCAGTTATTTAGTAAGCTTCTCTTTATTTATTAGACTTTCACCAACTTTGTCAAAGATTTTAAACTTTGACAAAGTTCTTTCGTACAGAATATCCTTAGTAGCCCTGTAAAAATTTAATTATCAATTAATATTCAGTTCATGAAATTTTACAAATAGTAAACTAATTTTACAATTATTAAAAATAAAATTACTATTTGTAAACTTTTTCTTTTATAAAAACAATCTATTTATGAAAACAAAACTATTTTCAATGGCTGTTCTGGTTGGCTGTTCTTTAATGGCTCAAACCAAAAAAGTTCTTTTCATCGGTATCGATGGTTGCAGGGCAGATGTGATGATGTCTTCCAATACGCCAAACATTCACAGCTTGATCAATCAGTCTATTTATTCTCTTGACGGACTTTGCGCGGCAACAACCTGGAGCGGAAATGGCTGGAGCACGATGTTAACAGGTGTTTGGCATACAAAACATAATGTTCAGGATAATAATTTTACTAGTCCTAATTATGCTAACTATCCTGATTTCTTGACGAGAGCGGAAACGTATAATTCAAATTTGAGAACGATTTCTTTGGCACATTGGAATCCCATTAATGATGAAATTGTTCAGAATGCAGATGTAAAAACAAATTACGGAACAGATTTAGGCGTAAAAAATGCTGCTGTCAGCGCTTTGCAAAGTGATAATCCGGATATTTTATTTATTGATTTTGATGATGTTGACCATGCGGGGCACTCTTACGGATTCAATTCTAATACCTCGCAATATGTTTCTTCAATTGAAACCACAGATGCTTACATCGGAGAAATTGTTGCCGCTATGAAAAACCGTTCGACTTACAATAATGAAGACTGGATGGTGGTTTTAACCACAGATCACGGTGCAACAGACACTTCTCACGGTGGCGGAAGTCTTTCTGAAAGAGATATTTTCACGGTATATTCCAACCCAAATTTTGCCCCTCAGCAGATTAGCAAAACAATTGTTGAATCGAATAAAACTTTCAATCAATTGAATTTTCCAGCGGGTACTTATGCAAAACCTGCGAATCAAACACCTTTTAATTTTGGAGCCACTCAGGATTTTACGATTGAATTATGGGTAAAACCGAATGCCAATTATTCCAGCGATCCGGTGATGATCAGCAATAAAAACTGGGCAAATGGAAAATATAAAGGTTTTGTGATTTCAGGATATTCTGGGCAGACTTTTAAAATGAATATTGGAGACGGAGTGAACAGAATAGATTTGGTAGGCGGAAAAGCAGAAACCAATCAGTGGAAACATATTGCCGTAAGCTTCGACAGAGACGGGCTTGTGACGATGTATGAAGACGGCGTGCCTGTGACTTTTGCTAAAATGAATACCATTGGAAATATCGATTCCGGGCTTCCTTTAACGATTAATCAAGACGGGACAAATGTGTACGGACAAAATCTGGCGGCTTCTTATAAAGACATCAGAGTTTGGAAATCTGCGCTTCCGAATGATGTGATCGTGAACTGGGCAAATCAGGATATTACGTCTTCGCATCCTTATTACAGTCAGTTATTGGCAAATTGGAAATGCGATGAAACTTCCGGAAATACACTGGTAGATTCAAGTGTAAATGCAAATAATGCTACAGTTACAGGTTCTCCGACAAGAGATTTAGCCACAACAAGCAACTTTAAGATCTTTAATTATTTATCAACAACAAGAGAAACGGATCATTTACCGACGGTGCTGAACTGGCTTTGTATTCCGGTGCAGGCTTCTTGGGGAGTTGATGGAGTCAACAGAATTCCGGTTTGTCAAGGAAATGTTTTAGGCGTGAATGATGTGAAATTAAAAAATAATGATTTTGAATTGTTTCCAAACCCTGCCACTCACGATATCAATGTGCGATACAAATCAGATGAAAAGGAATTGAAAGTTGAAGTTATCGATGCAAAAGGTTCAATCTTAACTTCTAAAAAGATGAATTCTTTGAACGGAAATTATAATGAAAAACTGAATATCGAAAATTATCTAAACGGAATTTATTTCATTAAAATCAATGGAAGTCAAAATTCTTTAACCAAAACTTTCATCAAAAAGTAAAACTTACTTATAAAGGTAATTATTAATAGATTTAGATTTGATATTAGAACAAGGATTTGTTTCCGAGTTCTAATATCTTTTTTTTACTTGTTTAAACTTTTTTTACCACAAAAGAAACAAAAGATATTAACACTTTAGTTATTTTAAGTTTAATACTTAAATAAAAAAAGATCACATAAGTTTAAAAAAATCTTTGATTTTTTCTCTTTGCAGACTTTTGAACTCCTTTAAATAAATTCAATAAGATCTTTTGCTTCTTTTACGGTTAAATTTAAAATTAGTTTAAACAAACTTTTTATTAAAATTTTAATCTTTTAAATCTAAAACCATGTGAATATTGGCACGTTTGTATGGTGAAGGATTGCCCGCTACTTTTTCAAAACCTAGTTTGTAATAGAGGTTAATCGCGGGGCCTAGAATGGTGTTACTTTCGAGATATAAGGTCGAGCCACCCATTTCTTTTGCTTTTTTTACAATCGCCTGACCCAAAAGCCAGCCAATACTTTTCCCCTGAACCCTTGGTGAAACGGCCATTTTTGCCATTTCAAAATCATATTTGGGATCATTCATTTTAATTAAAGCACAAACGCCGACAGTTTCATTTTGATAAAGCGCGACCAAAATTTTTCCGCCTTTATCAAGAATATATTCCTTTGGATGATCCAGCGCTTTATAATCGGCTTCTTCCATTTCAAAATAAGTTGAGATCCATTCTTCATTCAGATCTTTAAAGGCCTGCTGATATTTTTCTTCGTATTCCACAATTTCAACTTCTTTACTTTCGCGGGTTTTCTTTTGATCCTGAACCCTTTTAAACAAAGATTTTTTCTCCAAAAGATGTTCCCATTCTTTAATGGCTTCCCAAAGATTGTGTGAAGCTTCATTCAGCATCAATTCCACAGCATTGTCGATATCCTGACACTGGATTTTGATTTTATCTGAAAGCGCCATTCCTTTTTCCGAAAGAGCAACCACATTTCTGCGCTTGTCCGCCGACTGAATACTGTCGTTAATAAATCCTTCCTTCGTCATTTCCTTTACAATTTTCGTCACGGAAGGTTGAGAATGCCCGATTTCTTCAGCAATTTCAGTGATCGTTTTTTCTCCTTCTTCGGAAAGTAAAAAATAGACCGGAAACCATTTCGGAACAAACCCTTCCACATTATACATCTCATAGATTTTAGCCGCATCGTCGGTCATTTTTGCAGTTAAAACTCTCATTCTGCTTCCTAAAGCCATTTTCCCGGTTTTGTCAAAAACATTCATTGTTTTATAATTTATTATATAACTAGTTATGCAAATGTAAAAAGTTTAATTTTTATCACCAAATTTTCAATTAAATTTTTAGGAAATAAAGTTTAATTTATATTACAGTTTTGGTTTCTTTTTTAAATTGTGAAATATGTAATGCTTTTTTTTAAGGCAAAGATTTTATTGCTTTCTACTGATTTTTAGAAGACAAAGGCAAATGAATTTGCTCCGCGAAGCTTGAAAAAACGCTTCATCAAATCAACTTGTTGATGCTCCTTGGCTCACTTGAATATTTTACAGTTAAATTAAAACTTTGCGTTAAAATAATACACTAAAATTTAAATGTTTATTTGAAATTTTCTACAACTATTTTAGCAATATTTCTCGTAATTTCGGTAGGAGAGTGGCAATCACAATTACTAAATCCTATCACGTAAATATCTTTACTCGGGATATAAACGGCCATACTTTTAAAGCCAAAAATGCTTCCGCCGTGTTCTCTGTCTGGAATTCCATTAATCTCTTTAAGATGCCAACCGTAACCGTAAGTAATTTCCTCACCGGAATTTAATTGATATTTTTGAAAGGCTTTCCGAGATTCTTTCGAACTTAATAAGGTATTTTGATTTAAAGCATTTTGCCATTTCAGCATATCGTCAACAGTAGACATTAGGGAGCCGGACGAAAATGGAATACTGAAATTAATGATCGTTTTATTTACATAGCCATGTTCTTTTTTGTGATAACCATACGCTCTTTTGGGAATGATTTGGCGGTCGGTTGCATAATAAGAATGTGTCATTCCTGCTTTATCGAAAATATTTTTCTGAATAAAATTTTCGTAAGTATCTCCTGAAACGAGCTCGATAATATAGCCTAACAAAACATATCCTGAATTATTATAATCAAATTTTTCACCAGGAAGGAAATCTACAGGCTCGTTTTTGAAAAAATCGACCATCATTTCGGGTTTCATTTCTTTTTGAGCAATTGTAGAAATCAATTTCATTTTGGTAAAATCTTTAATTCCCGAGGTATGCGTCAACAGATGCTGAATCGTGATTTTATCTCCGTTAGGATAATCTTTTACATATTTTGAAACTGGATCGGTTACCTTCAGTTTGCCTTGTTCTTCCAACTGTAAAATAGCAATGGCAGTGAATTGCTTGGTCATAGAACCGATTTGAAATACATTATCCGGAGTCATATTAATATCAAGTTCGAGATTGGCTTTTCCAAATGCTTTTTTATAAAGTGGTTTTCCCTTTAGAGTTACCATAAAAGCACCGCCCGGAGCATTTTTATCTTTAAATTCAGTTGAAATAATGCTGTCAATGGTAGCTTCAGCTTTTTTCGATAAGTTTTGACTAAAAAAGGAAGTTGCTGAAAGTAAAAGTAGAGTGGATGAAAGTATCGTAAATTTTTTCAAAGCTTAGTTTTTAATTGTGATTGATGGAAATAAAAAATCCTTTAATTTCTTAAAGGATTGGTATATATTTGTTATAAAATGTTACTTTTTATTTTCGCGCATAGCTCTGATTAACTGTTTGTTTCTCTTTTCTGCTCTTTCGTTATTCAGTGATAATGCTGCCCAAATCGCTGCCGGAGCCCAACCGATCAACGTAATTTGTAAAATAAGACAAAGAATTCCCGTGAAAATTTTTCCGCGAACGATGAATGATAAAAAGGGTAATAAGATGGCTAATAACATATTTGTAGTTTTTTTATTTTAATGCGATTGAGGATCAAAATAAGCTTTAAAAGTCAGCGGATCTTCACTAAAATTTTCAGAAATCTCTAAATATTCATGGTATTCTTCCGTGTGCATTCCCAAATCGATCATGACAATGGCGAGATTGATATACAGATTTTTATCTTCCGAACCCAAATCTACTGCCATTTTTAGAACCGCCAAAGCATTTTCATTTTCACCAGAATCAGATAAAACAGCACCCAAATTGATTAAAGCAGAAGTATTTTGTGGTTCAATAGTCAGAATATCTTTTAATTCTGTCAGCATCAGTTCATTGATTTCATCCCAATAATCTTCGTTTTCCAACCTTTTGGCTTGGAGTTTTTTTATGTTTTCTAATCTTTTTGTTATCGTGTTCATCGTCTAAATTCCCGGATTGATTTTTATTAAGGTACAAATTAATTCAAATTTTCACAATCTTGTTTATCTATTTGAAATAAATCCATCATTTTTCCGGAATAATCAATTGATTTTTTAAAGGTCATTCCGTTTTTTAACGCAATATTTTTTGAATCTTTATTTTCTGGAATAATAATGGAAACCAACCGATTGTGTAGATTGTTTTCAAAAGCAAAATCTTTACATTTTGTAGCCGCTTCAATCGCAAAACCTTGATCTCGAAATTCAGGAAGAATAGAGTAAGCAATTTCCAGTTCAAATGTATTTTCCACTTCACGTACCAATAATCCGCATTGTCCGATCAATTGCTGAGTTTCTTTCGAAATCAGTACATTTTGCCCGCCGAGATTATTTTCATACCGATGAAAAGTCCATTCAAACCATTTTTCACAACATTCTTTTGGCGTTTTAAAATTTTCCATTCCGAGCATTTTTGGCGGTATGTTCATCTTTAAATAATTCAAGCCAATGATCAAAATCGGAATTTTCCAGTTTTCGAAAAAGAAGTCTTTAGGTTTCCTGATCGGTGAGAAGGTATTTCATAATTTAAAAGTACAATTTTTACAAATTATCTGAATTTCAAATCATACTTGCTTTTATCTAAAAAAACAACGGATTATCCATTTGAATCATTTCCCGGATCGCCTGTTTTAATATGTTACATGGAATAGAAAGGTTTTGAAGATTAAAAAACGAGGTTACAGTACATTTTCAAAAATTAGGTTGTTGATATTTTGTTTTAAAATCAATTCCGTTTTCATAATTTGCAGGATCTACAAAAGTAATCACTCCAATATCAGAATTTAATCTTTGTTTTAAATCATTTAAATAAATTTCAGCCAATGTAATTGTACCATCAATTGTTAAACTAAATATAGTTTTATTGTCATCCGTAATATTCACACCAAACGAAATATTATTAGGATTGTCCGAAAGCTGATTCCAGTAAAACGTTGTATCAACATTATCCGTATTCACAAAATAATCAATCATTTCCTGATTGCTGCTAAATCCTTTATCACTATCAACTCTGAAAGTGTAATCCAAATTTAGTGGTTCGTATTTTGGTAAATAAAGTTTTAAAAGCTCAAAGATTTTTTCAGATGATTTCCCATCATAATAAACTTGGCAGACAATATCTCTGATTATTTCCATTGATTTTGTATTAAAATTAAAAACCATTAAGATCAAACTTAATGGTTTCAATGTTTTATTTGTCATCCAAACGCTCTCTTCAACAAACTCTCCACTTTCGGCTCACTTCCTCTGAAACTCTTATACAATTCCATCGGATCTTTTGTACCGCCGGACGAAAGAAGAACCTTATATTTTGTGGCAATTTCAGGATTGAAAATTCCATTTTCCTTGAAATATTGGAAGGCGTCTGCATCCAAAACTTCCGCCCATTTGTAAGAATAATATCCTGCAGAATATCCACCTTGGAAAATATGGGAAAAGCTCGGACTCATCGCTGTTTCAGGATTTGCAGGGTACAATTGCGTAGCTTTCGTATAGTTATCCTCAAACTCTTTCACACTTTTATTCTCCAACTCTGCAACTTTAGTATGATAATTCATATCCAGCAGTCCAAAACCAAGCTGTCTCAACGTCTGATAACCTTCCATAAAGTTTTTCGACTGAGCGATTTTCTCGATTTTTTCATCCGGTAAAACTTCACCTGTTTTATAATGTTGGGCGAAAGTTTTTAAGAATTCCGGTTCGTAGCAGAAATTCTCTAAAAACTGAGAAGGTAATTCCACAAAATCCCATTTCACAGAAGTTCCAGAAAGGGTAGGATATTGCGTGTTTGCTAACATTCCGTGAAGAGCGTGACCAAATTCATGAAACAAAGTCGTCACTTCCTGAAACGTCAATAAACTCGGTGTATCTTTCGTCGGCTTGCTGAAATTACAAACGATAGAAATATGCGGACGAGAATTTTCTCCGTCCTTTTGATACTGGCTTTTATAGCTCGTCATCCAGGCTCCGGCTCTCTTACCTTTTCTCGGAAAATAATCTACATAAAGTAAAGCTTTGAAAGTTTTTTCAGGATTGTTACTTCCATCTTCCGACTTCCCGCTTCCTGCCTCAAAAACTTTGTAAACTTTTACGTCTTCGTGGTATTTTGGAATGTCATTTCTTTCCTCAAAAGTCAATCCGAAAAGTTTGTTTGATAATCCGAAAACAGCTTCCTGAACTTGCTCTAATGGAAAATAAGGTTTTAATTCCTCATCATTCAAATCATATTTTGCTTTACGGAGTTTTTCTGTATAAAAAGCATGATCGTAAGCTTGTATTTCCTCGATTCCGTCGGCTTTTGCTAAAGATTTTAATTCTTCGATTTCTTTATTAGCGTAAGGTTTTGCTTTAATTAAAAGTTCATTCAAAAAGTCGATCACTTTCGTTGGAGATTTTGCCATTCTCTCTTCCAAAACGTAATCTGCGTAATTCGTGTAACCTAATAATTCTGCTTTTTGTTGCTTTAAATTTAAAAGCTCTTTAATTAAGTTTTGATTATCAAATTCACCGCCATCGAAAGATTTTTTACCGTTTGCCAATGCAATTTCTTTTCTCAATTCACGGTTTTCAGCATACGTCATAAACGGAATATAGCTTGGATATTGTAAAGTCACAACCCAGCCTTCCAGATTTCTTTCTTTTGCTTCTTCGGCATATTGTTCCAAAATCGCTTCCGGAATTCCTGCCAAATCTTCTTTATTGGTGATATGTTTAAAATAATTATTCGTTGAAGCCAACACGTTTTGTCCGAATTGAAGTGACTTTAAAGATAAATCCATACTGATTTTCTTCAATTTTTCTTTGTCTTCTTCATTTAATAATGCACCGCTTCTTACAAAACCTTTGTAAGTTTCATTCAAAAGCATTTGCTGTTCTTCGTTCAGGTTGTATTTTTCTTTTTCGTCGTAAACTTTTTTAATTTTATTGAAAAGTGCTTCGTTTTGAGAAATTTTTGAAGAATATTCCGTTAAAATCGGCGAAACTTCCTGAGCAATTTGTTGTAATTCATCGCTCGTTTCAGCAGAATTTAAATTGAAAAATATATTAGAAACCTTATCAAGCTGCTCTCCGGAATATGCCAAAGCTTCAATCACATTTTCAAAAGTTGGTTCTTCAGAATTGTTGACAATTGCGTCGATCTCTTCCTCTGATTTTTTAATTAATTCTTGAAAAGCGGGAAGATAATCTTCATTTTTAATAGAAGTGAACGGCGCGGAATGATATGGTGTATTAAAATTTTCTGTTAAAATATTCATTTTTCGTTTTTTAATTATTGTAAATGTAAGGAATCATAGTTGATTCGTGAGGTGATGGCGCAAAAATAATGCCCGACTGAAAAGTTGTGACAAAATTGTTTATCTTTAATAATCTTGTCATATGCGAAGTTGGAATGTTGGGGGAATGGCTAATTTTGACAATAGGTTGTAAAGAACTTTGTCAAAGATTTAAACTTTGACAAAGTTGATTAGCTTTTAAAATTAAAATAAACCCTAAATATTTAAACTATGAAAACATTCTTAAAAATCATCGGGATAATTCTTTTCTTCATTATTGTATATGGTATTGTGGCAATGCTGGCTTTCGGTAAAACTTATCATTATGAAAAATCGATTGTGATTAATGCTCCGAAAGAAAAAGTGTGGCAACAAGTAGGCTCAATGAAAGCTTTTAACGAATGGAACCCGTGGATGAAACTCGATCCTGCAATGAAAATTGACTACACCGGAAATCCTGGTCAAGTAGGCGATAAGTATTGCTGGGACAGTAAAAATGATGATGCCGGAGCTGGCTGCCAAGAAATCAAAGAATTGGTTGCAAATGAAAAGCAAAAAACAGAAATGACTTTTATGAGACCTTTCGAAGGACAGGCAACTTCAGAAATTATTTTAACCACAGAAGGGAGTTCCACAAAAGTAACTTGGAGTATGGATACCGAACAGGAAACTTGGATGAAACTCATGCGACCAATGATGGATTACCAGATGGGAAAATCTTACGGCGAAGGTCTTGATAATCTTAAAAAACTTTCAGAAAAATAAAAACGGAAGCCTAGTGAAATTCACAGGGCTTTTCTATTTAAAATCAACATTATTTTATTACAATAGCAATGGTGATGATGATTGCAATGCACACAAGTACATAATGAATATTCTTTACCAAAGAGTATGATGTCAAAGTATTAATAATAATCTATATTGAGGATAAGAATATTTACGTTTTACTATCTTTTATCGTTGAATGAACCATAGCCACCATTGCCTTTAGGGTTTGGTCCGTATTCATTCGAACCATAATCACTATCCGCAATCATCATCCAAATAGGGTAAAACGGGATGAGCTGAAACCAGCCGCTATTTCCCAAATCGTGACATCTTTTTGCACCCTGAGCAAGCATAAAAAGTAATAGTATAAGCCTTAATAGGAATAAAATAATGTGTACTGCAAGATTGTCTGTCATTCCGTAGACGATTTGTAAAGGAATTCCAAAACATAGATTGAGCATTATAGAAACGATATATTCTGAACGTTTTATTCTTCCATGAAAGGAAAATAGATTGGATTTCATCATTTTAATTGTTTGTGTTTCTGCAAATATAAATATTATTTAAAAAATATTATCTTTATATAAAGATTCGATGTATGGAGAAGATTGTATTTGAGAAAAATGACATAAGAAGTTATGTAAAAAACGTGATTGCAGAAAAGATCGAAAAGCTAAAAAACTTTATCGAGTTTACCTTGGAGGCAAGTCGCGACATCAAAAAAACTCCGAAATATGACAGTATGCGAGAAGAAATGCAGGAGGAAATTTACCAAATGCAAAGACAGCTCGCTGCGCTGCATGATTTGAGGAGAAATATGGCAAAAGTTTTAAATAATTCTACCGAAAGAGTTCAGTTGGGTTCTTTGGTAATTACCAATAAAGCCCGTTTTTATATCTCAGTTTCGTTGGGCGAATTCTTTTTTGAAGGTGACCGTTTTTATGCTATTTCTTCCGAAAGTCCGATGGCTAAAAAGATGATGGGCATGAAACCAGGCGATGAGTTTACATTAAATAAGATTCATCAGAAAATTGTTGAGGTTTTATAGTTATTTAGGAATTAGTTTGCAGATAAAATGCTCTAAAAATTTCCTTTTCATGAACGGGTGGCGAAAATTCAAAGAATTATCCGTTAAGATTTTTCTCTTGTTAAATTAATAGGGTAGTGTTTCACTAACTGTGTAAGTTGAAAAGTTATTCTGAAAAATTTTTGAGGGCTCAAAAGCTCAGAAATAATTTTCGGAACTCACTTTTTATTATTTTTAACCTATATAGTTATGATCGACAAAGAAGAATTATTAAACAACAAGGATTTCTATAAATCCTTTAAAAACGGAAGATTTAACCTCTTTCTTCAAACAGATGCACAAACGTGCTGTTGAACATATGCTGGAGGCAGAACTTGATGCTCATCTGGACAATGAAAAACATGAAAAAACCAGAGAAGGGAACTATCGCAACAGGCATGGCACCAAGAAAATAAAATCCTCTTTTGGAGAGAGTGAAATCAAAGTTCCCAGAGACAGAGCAAGCAGTTTTGAACCTGTACTAGTACCCAAAAGGCATAACATCATCGAAGGTCTGGAGAATATTATCATCTCATTCTATGCCAAAGGAATGAGTGTGAGCGATATCGAAGAGCAGATTAAAGAGCTGTACGATTTTGAAATATCTTCTTCTGCCATCTCCAGGATTACCAATACCGTTGCCTCCGAAGTGATTAGCTGGCAAAACCGCCCCTTGGAAGATTTGTATTTAATTGTATGGATGGACGGAATCGTATTCAAGGTTCGTGAAAACTCCAAGGTTATTAATAAGACCATCTATTTGGCAGTAGGATTAAATCGTGAAGGAAGGAAAGAAGTTCTTGGAATGTGGCTCGGTAAGAATGAAAGCTCGAGCTTCTGGATGGGAGTTTTAACGGATCTTAAAGCTCGTGGTGTAGAAGACATCCTCATTACGGCAACGGATAATCTGAATGGATTTACCCAAACCATTCGCTCAGTTTTCCCACAATCTCAAACCCAAATCTGTGTGGTTCACCAAATCAGAAATGCCTGTAAATATGTGGTTTGGAAGGATAGAAAAGAGTTCTCTGCAGATATGAAGCTTATTTATACCGCTCCTACCAAGCAGGCCGCAGAAGCTGCTTTGAGGGATTTTGCAGAAAAATGGGAATCCAAATATTCCTATGCCATCAAATCCTGGAGGGATAATTGGGATGAATTAACCGTATTTTTTGAATTTCCTTTAGAGATCCGTAAAATCATTTATACCACCAATTTAATTGAGAATCTCAACGGTAAAATCCGAAAATACACTAAAAACAAAATGTCTTTCCCTACGGATGATGCGGTCTTGAAATCTGTTTACCTTGCTTTGAAAGAAGCCACAAAAAAACGGTCGATGCCTATTCAGAATTGGGGTATTGTTCTCAACCAATTTATGCTTATTTTTGAAGAAAGGCTCAGATTATAAAATCCAAGCCCTTACTTTTTAACTTACATACTTCGTGGGATAGTGTCTAATAGACATTCCTCAACTTACAAACAATAAAAAAGCAGTTCAATTTGAAATGCTTTTCTGCATTTTATAATTCTTTTCTTAATCTCGCCACCGGAATATTTAATTGCTCACGATATTTAGCAATCGTTCTTCTTGCAATATTGTATCCCTGTTCTTTTAAAATCACTACAAGAGCATCGTCGGTAAGAGGTTTTCTCTTATTTTCTTTGCTGATAACTTCTTGCAGGTGAGTCTTAATTTCCTTGGTTGAAACTTCCTCTCCGTCGTCATTCGTCAAACTATCTGAGAATAGATCTTTCAGATAAACAATTCCATTAGGGGTGTCGGCATATTTACTTTTCACAACCCGAGAAATCGTCGAAATATCAAAACCTGTAATATCCGCAACATCTTTCAGAATCATTGGTTTCAAAGATTTTTCGTCACCTGTGATGAAATATTGTTTCTGAAATTTTACAATTGCCGTAATTGTCTGCAATAAAGTGTTCTGACGTTGATTGATGGCATCAATATACCATTTTGCCGCATCCAGTTTTTGCTTAATAAATAAGGCAGCCTGTTTGTGCTCAGAAGAGTTTTTATCGTGAGAATAAGTCGTTAAAATATCCTTGTATTCTTCAGAAACTCTTAAAGTTGGAGCATTTTTGCTATTTAACATAGGAATTACTTGCCCATCTTTCACCTGAATGACAAAATCCGGAATAATTTCCTGATTAATGGTAATCGTCTGTGTATCAAAATTCCCACCAACTTTTGGAGAAAGCTTTGAAATTTCATCTAAAGCATCTTTAAGATCTTCTTCTTCAATATCATATTTCTGAATAATCTTATTGTAATGCTTATTGGTAAGCGCATCAAATTGATGTCTTAAAATATTCGCAGCCAAAGAAACTGCTTTATCAGAACTTACCTTCTTTTCGATCTGTAAAAGAAGACACTCCTGCAAACCTCTTGCTCCCACTCCTGGCGGATCCAGCTTTTGGACGTAATTTTCAAGAATATCATCCACTTTTTCTTTTGTGGTATAAATTCCTTGGGAGAATGCCAAATCGTCTACGATAGACTTGATTTCTCTTCTCAAATATCCGTCTGTATCAAGGTTTCCGATAATATATTCAGCGATTTTTACATCTTCGGAATTAATATTTACCAAATGAATTTGCTCCATCAGATAATCATACAATGACTGCCCTTCAGTTAAAAGGCTTTCATTATCGAATTCCTCATCATCCGGAGAATAGTTACTGGAGGCTGTTTTATAGCTTGGTTCGTCGTCGTAAAGATATTGGTCTACATCAAAATCAGTTTCAATGCTTTCTGTACCTTCACTTTCATACGAATCTTCCAATGAAGAATATTCATCATCCTTAGATTCTTCTTTTGCTATCTCTAAAGCAGGATTTTCTTCCAGCTCTCTCTCCAGTTCTTCTTCAAACTCCAACGTATGAAGCTGAATCAACTTCATCAGCTGAATTTGCTGGGGAGCTAATTTCTGTCCTAACTTAAGTTGTAAATGTTGTTTTAGCATATTACTATTTTGTGTTTTAACATAACATATTCTACGAATTTAGTCATTTTTTTGATATAAAATAATTTTTAGCACGATTTTTGCTATACTTATAGTATAATAAACTATTTAAATAAACAAAAAAAGCCTTTAATTGATTTTTAAAGGCTTTTTTGTACTATAAATTTAAGTTCTCAGGATTTCTTCGATTATCCCAAAATGCAAGAACTTCAATAGCTTTATCATTAATTCTATAATAAAGTGAAAAATTTTTATCAATCAAGACAAACTTTACTCCTTCTATTTCTGATTGCGAACCAATGTAAGGATTTTGGGAAAGTAATCTCTCTTTTTTCTCTAATTCAATTCTTAACTTTCTTGAATACTTTTCAGAAGAATTATGAATATTCCAGTATTTTAAAGTGTCAGCAAAAGAATGTAATGCTTTTTAGCCCATTTTACTTGAAACATTGATCCAGAATTTTCTTAGCTTCCTCATTTGTTACAAAATCACCATTATCGGCTTGAGCAATTCCTTCTTTCAGCTGCCTTCTCTGCCATTCGGTCAGTTCTTCCTCTTTATTGATTTCAAAATTAATTTTTAACTCTTTCAAAGGAGCTTTTAATAAATTAATCTGATTTTCGTTTTCCGTATGTATTGTAATGGTACTCATTTGCATAATTTTAGGTAAAGTTAATAAAAAAAATCCTTCCCAATTGAATGAGAAGGATTTGTATAATATACTTAAAGTTTTTTAAAACTCTGCGTTTTTCGGAGTTCTTGGGAAAGGAATCACGTCTCTGATGTTCGTCATACCCGTTACGAAAAGAACTAATCTTTCCAATCCTAAACCAAACCCTGCATGCGGCACAGAACCGAATTTTCTGGTATCTAAATACCACCAAAGTTCGTGTTCATCAACATGCATATCTTCCATTTTCTGTTTTAGAACATCCAATCTTGCTTCTCTTTCAGAACCACCGATAATTTCACCGATTCCAGGGAAAAGTACATCCATTGCAGCAACAGTTTTGTTGTCGTCGTTCAGTTTCATGTAGAATGCTTTGATTTCTTTTGGATAATCAAATAAAACTACCGGACTTTCGAAATGTTTTTCAACCAGATATCTTTCGTGTTCAGACTGAAGATCGGTTCCCCAATTTTCAACCGGATACTGGAATTTCCCTTTTTTATTCTCTTTAGAGTTCAATAAAATCTCAATCGCTTCTGTATAAGAAACTCTCATGAAACGTTTAGCAACAACATTTTTCAGCTTTTCAATCAAACCTTCTTTAGCTCTGTCTTTTTCAGGCTTCGATTTTTGCTCTTCTTCAAAACGTTTGTCTAAAAATTCCAAATCATCTTTACAGTTATCCAAAACATATTGAATCACATATTTTAAGAAATCTTCCGCAAGGTCGATATTATCTTCCAAATTGTTAAAAGCAACTTCCGGCTCAATCATCCAGAATTCCGCCAAGTGACGTGTTGTGTTAGAGTTTTCTGCACGGAAAGTAGGTCCGAAAGTATAAATTCTTCCCAATCCCATTGCTGCAGTTTCTCCTTCCAACTGTCCGGAAACCGTTAAGTTGGTCTTTTTACCGAAGAAATCCTGAGCAAAATCAATCTCACCGTCTTCTCCTCTCGGAATATTGTTTAAATCGAAGTTCGTTACTCCAAACATTTCTCCAGCTCCTTCCGCATCTGCTCCCGTGATGACAGGTGTGTTGATGTAAAAAAACTGGTTTTGGTTGAAGAAAGAATGCACCGCAAAACTCACTGCATGACGCACTCTGAAAACTGCTCCAAATAAATTGGTTCTGAATCTTAAATGCGCTTGATCTCTCAATGTTTCCAAAGAGTGTTTTTTAGGCTGAAGAATCGTTTTATCTCGATCTTCTGTAAAATTATCTCCTAAAACTGTAATTTTTTTAGCTACGATTTCAACGGCTTGTCCGGCTCCTTGGCTTTCTACAACTTCACCCACAATCTTCAAAGAAGACGCTGTGCTGATTTTATTAATAATCTCTTCGTCGAAATTTTCGAAATCAACAACTATTTGCAAATTATTAATCGTAGAACCATCATTAAGCGCTATGAAGCGATTTGCACGGAACGTTCTTACCCAACCGTAAACCGTAATGTCATGATGTAATACTTTCTTGTAATCCTGTAGGATTTCCTTAATGGTCTGCTTTTTCATTTGTTGATTAAAATTTTCTATAAAAATTAATGAGTGCAAAGTTACAAAAAAACAGCGCAACTTGATTATGGCGCTGTCTTTTAATATGATTTAATATAAATAATAATTATTCCAAACAATCTGGTATACTATTATTATTTACATCAGAATTACAATTCGATGAATAATCTTCACTTACACAATTATTAATATTAAAATCCAAGAAAGGTCTATCAAATTCACTAGATACATCTGTAGCTATATTATTTTTAAAAACATGCTGAGCCTGTATTGAGATGTCACCTACTTTGGTTTGATCATTAACAAATATACCAATAGCAGGAGAAACATTTTGATTTGCCGGAATAATTCTCACGGGTAAAATTATTGTTGCATCCCCTCTTTTCGCTATCGAATAAACATGCCTATCGTATGGCACAACATCTGTAGCAGTAGCATAATACTTGTATCTGGAACCATTTACACAATTTTCGTAAGGAAAAACAACTGCATAAACTATTGGTAATTCTTCGGAGGTTGATTTGCTTAAAGTTTTACTTTTTTTAGATAATGCAGATTGATTTTCAGATTGCATTTCATCACTGCTTCCACTACAGCTTAAAAGAAATAATAAAACTGCGAAATAGTTTAAAATTTGAATTCTCTTCATGATTAAATATTTTTTAAATTTAGATAGAGCTAATATATCACAAATAACAGATTTAATCAATTAAAAAATAAATTTTTCTTACGCTGTTTTCCCCTCCTGATTTTCCACGCATGATAAGAACTTGGGACATCATATTGCCATTTCGGAAGAATCAGAATAATTAAAATAACATCAATATGAGCGATCAATCCTAATACAATGGTGAGATAAAAAGCCCAATTTGTCTGTTGAAATCCAATTAAATAGGTAAAAGTAATCAGCAAACTCAATCCCCACATTTTTGATAAAAAGGCATGTGTAGAGGTTTCCTTACCGAATTTCCATATGCTTATAATGTAGCAAAGAGCTTCCATAACGAAGATTAAAACAATTCCTGGCCATTCGTTTTTAATTAATTCCGGGTTTAAAAAGTAAGCGGCAAATCCCAATGAAAGCCAAAATATCAAATCGGTTTGGCTATCTAATCTTCTTAATTTTTCAGAAGAAGCGCCGACTTTTCGGGCGATAATTCCATCAAAAATATCTGTTAATAGTCCGAAATACATTAATCCTAAAATTAAAAATCGGGATTCTTCCCCTTTAAAATAAGCTAATGATAAAATAATCGGAGCCAAGATAAATCGTGTGGCGATTAATATATAAGGTATTGTTTTCATGGTTTTATATTTTTTTGGGAATAATCATTATTGAATTCTTTTATACTTTTCAACATAATTAATAGTATAACCTGCCCACATTATAAACAAAGCCGCACCACTGTTATCATAATAATCCTGGATCAAAAGATTTTTCTGATCTGTAAGACCAATTCTGCTTTGGAAGCTTTGACATCCACCCAATAAAAAAGGAATTCCGTGGCATTTTGAGGTGTAATTGCTTAGTGTAAGCAATCCGTTTTTAAGCGTTCCATTATATGTAAAGGAATATTTTACGGAGTCATTCTTCAATAGTTTAAACTCTAATTCATACTTTTTCTTTTTATTTAATGCTTTTGACTTGATTACAACTTTATCGCAATCAACAATTTTAGAATTTTTCAGATCCATCATTCCTGCAAAATCTCTCGTTTTATCAGATCTTTGATTTCCTGCATTAATATGCTCATATCCTTTAAATTCATATTCTCCATCAATCAACGAAACACCTTCTTTGGTAATTATTGATAAATCATTTTTAATCATTTTCCTGCTGAAAGTAGCACACGAATTAAGCATTAAAACAAATATTGAAAACATAACATACTTTTTCATAGTTCATTATTTTAAAATTACACTTCAAAATTATTTGCGAAAAGCACAAATCCGAATGCGAAAAAAAATTAAAATAAATGTTTAAATTTGTGAAAATCACAAAAACAATGCAGCAGGAACATTTGCTTAAAAAAATTCGAAAAAAAATTGGTAACAAATCGCTGAATGACGAGATTGCGAATATTCTCAATATAAGCTATGATGCGGCACACAGAAGAACTTCCCTGAAAGCAAAATTCAGTTTTGAAGAAGCTTTGGAACTGGCAACATATTATCAGATTTCTTTGGATCAGTTGATGACTTCAGATCATCAGATTTTAGTCAGAAAAACGTCTGCGGTAACCCAGACAGAAGATTTGCAGTCTTTTTTCCAGAATAATCTCAGTGTTTTTGAAAACCTTCCGCTTTCTGATGAAATGACCATTTATTATTCCGCGAAAGATATTCCGTTTTTTTATACACTTTCGGATACTTTACTTTCTCGTTTTAAAATTTATGTCTGGATGAATTTATTGAATGCTAAACAGGTTTTTGTTCCTTTTCTAGAATTTTCGCCACCTCAATTAGAAACCGATACTCAAAAATTAAGAAAAACATACGAAGCTCAAAATGTGGTTGAATTATGGAACGACATGACTGTTTCAAGCATTCTGCAGCAAATTTTATTTTATTATGAAACAGGACTTTTAAAGAAAAATGAAGCTGAAATTATTTTAAGTGAATTGAAAGATTTAATAGAATATATTGAGCAAAAGACAGAAAATAATCCGAAGTTTCATTTGTATGAAAATGAATTGATGCACCTTTCCAACGACATCTTTTTTCATCATCCGCAACAGTCGCTTTTTGCATTGCCTACAAATATGTTTGGTTATATTTTAATTAATGATGCTAAAACTTGCCTTGAAACCTTGAATTATTTTGAGCATCAAATCAAAAATTCAAAATCACTAAACACCTCCGGAAATCGAGACAGAAAAATATTTTTCAATAAAATGTATCAGCAAATAGAAAATTTAAATCAAAAACTTTAATATGAAAAATCTTCGTAATGGTGAATTTTTCGGACAAACCAACGAAATCCTCAATTTCGATGGATTAACTATTACGGATACAGAATATACGCATGATTTTGTGGATTGGCATTATCATGAAAACCCATATTTCACCTTTCTATTACAGGGAAATATGAAGGAAGGGAATAAAAAGGAAATCTACGATTGTTCGGCGGGAACGCTACTTTATCATCATTGGGAAGATGCGCATTACAATATAAAACCTGACATTTTTACACGAGGTTTTCACATTAATATTACAGAAGAATGGTTTGAAAAATTTCAACTTTCAAAAAATCAGGTTGAAGGAAGTTTTAATATTAAAAATCCTGCAGTCAAATTATTAATGTATAAGATTTTTAAGGAAACAAAACTGAATAATAATTCTTTTAATCTGTCTGTTCATCAACTTTTACTTCATCTATTTGATCAATTATCCAATCATAAAAAAGATTTAGAAAAGAAACCGATTTGGGTAAAGCAAATTGATGAAATTCTTCATGAAAGTTTCGCAGAAAAGTTGAGTTTACATGAACTTTCTAAGACTTTGAATATTCATCCTATTCATTTAAGCAGGGATTTTCAGAAATATTTTCATTGTAATTTGGGAGAATATTTGAGAAAGTTAAAATTAGAAAAATCGTTGAAAGTTTTAAATGATTTTGAATCTTTATCGGAAGTTGCTTTGGATTGTGGATTTTCAGATCAAAGTCATTTTATTCGTTGTTTTAAGGAAAATATGGGGATTACACCTTTGAAATATCGGCAGATTTTGAAATAACTTTCATCCATAATTTTAAAATAGCAACTTTGTTAGCAACAACTATAATACAAAGAAAGTTCAAATGTTAATTTCATTCTATTTTTTCTAAAAACTGATTTATATTTTTGTTGAGATAAAATTTGCCATGAAAAACATCTTCTTATTTGTTCTGATTCTTGCTTCCAGTTTGTCTTTTGGACAAATTCAAAATATTGTTGAGCCTGAGAAAATCGAAAATCAGTTTCAGAAAAATCATTTGAATACGATTGTTTTTTCAGACAAAGTTGTTTCTTTTGAAAATATGAAGGAAACTGATTTTCTAAAATCAATAACATTTCAGGAAGATAAAGACTTTGATGTTCGGATTTTTATGGATAATTCTCTGGTTAATTATTTACATCAGCTTGATCCTTCTTTATCTGTTGAAGAATCGTTAAAAAAAGGAAATTATCAATTCAATTTCTTTGTTGACGAAAAATTAATTTATTCAGAAAACTTAAATCCAGGAGCAGGAACTACGGATCAGAAAAAATTTAAAACAAGTTTCAGAATTCCTTTTCTCAGTTCAAAAAATGAAGATTCTTGGGGAAAATATCTGTGGATGAGATTCTACTTTGCCAATGGCGGAATTGATGCGTTGGAAACAGGAAATCATTTATTAAAAATTGAAATTAAACCGTATTTAAAAACTTCAACCTTGAAAGTTGGAAAAACAATCGCGCAAGGAGAAATTCAATTAAATATTCCGAAAAAGAATGTTTCCGAAGACCAGGTTGCTATTCAGAAAATAAAACCAAACAATGGCTGGAAAGTTTCTGAAGACAAATTCAATCAGGAAAAAATCAGACTTTTAAATCAAAAAATAGCAGAAAATAGGTTTCGTGATATTACAGGAATTGTTGTGATTAAAAATGAAAAACTGTTATTGGAAGAATATTTTAACGGCTATAAAAGAGATAGCTTGAATGATACACGTTCTGTTGGAAAATCTTTTGCATCCGCATTCATGGGAATCGCCATAAAAGATGGATATATTAAAAGTGAAAATCAAAGTCTGAAAGATTTTTATGATGTAAAGAAATTCAAGAATTATTCTTCTAAAAAAGACAGCGTAACCATTAAAAGTTTATTGACGATGAGTTCTGCCTTTAATGGAAATGATGAAGATTATGAATCTCCCGGAAACGAAGAAAATATGTACCCAACCGACAATTGGATCAAATTTACTTTAGATCTACCCATGACAGAAAATAAAATGGGAAAAAAGTGGAATTATTTCACCGCCGGAGTGGTTTTGACAGGTGATATTTTAGATAAATCTGTTCCGACCGGATTGAAAGATTATGCAGATAAAAAACTATTTCAACCTCTTGGAATAAAGAATTACCAATGGCAATTTACCCCTCAGGAAAAACCATCTTTGGCAGGAGGATTAAGAATGAAAGCATTGGATTTCGCAAAATTCGGACAACTTTACAAAAACAATGGAACTTGGGATGGAAATCAAATTTTAGATAAAAACTGGATCAAAAAATCATTTACCAATTATTTTGCTGATAACAAAGACTTTGAAGGTTACGGATATTTATTCTGGAGAAAAGTGTATAAAGTCGGAAACAAAGAATTTGAATCTTATCAATCCAGCGGAAACGGTGGAAATAAGATCATTATTTTCAAAGAAATTCCTTTAGTGATCGTCATTACGGCAAAAGCATATAATAAGCCTTATGCACATTCTCAGGTTGATAAAATAGTACAGGAATATTTATTACCCGCGGTTTATGAATAATAAGTAATGAGCAATTAAAAATTGTGAATAAGTAAATGGTCAAAAGTGAATTTTTCTTCTAACCTTTTTAAAGAAAATTATTCGTCTTTCTTAGAAGGAACTAGAAAAACATCAATAAGACCTTCAGGAAGTTGCATTTTGATCGTTCTTTCTTCACGATCCACTTCAATAATCCAGTCTTTGATCATAGGAATTACCACTTCTTTTCCATCTAAATTTGTAATGAAATAAACTTGCGCCGTCTGATCATTTACCGATCGGATGACACCACAGTTGTTATCATTTTCATCCAAAATTTCAAATCCGATAATTTCGTGGTAATAAAATTGTTTGCCTGTTAGTTTTGGAAGAGAAGTCAATGGTAAATACACATTTTTACCCAAAGACTGATCTACTAATGCTTCCGAAGAATTTTTAAAGGCAATATTCAGAGCGTCTAATTTGCTCCAGGCTGATTTAGCAATAAAAAAAGGAACCAATAATCCGTTGATTTCAACGAATATTGATTCCAGTTTATTGTAAAGCTCGGGTTGATCGGTATCCAATTTAAGGATAACATTTCCCGCAAGTCCATGTCTGCGTGTGATTTTTCCTAATAAATAGCAATCTTCTTTACGCATACAGGTTTGTCTTAAGCTTCAGTGTTTTCTTCTGTAGATTCAGCAGCAGCTTCTCCTTCTGTAGTAGCTTCTTCAGCAGGTGCATTAGCAGCCTCTTCAGCAGCTTTAGCATCAGCGATAGCCTGTGCAGCAGCAGCAACTCTAGCTTCGTTTACTTTAGCTTCAGCTTCCAAAGCAGCTTTCTTAGCATCAGACTTAGCAGTAGCCAAACCTTCTACTTTGCCTTGTACTTTAGCATCTTTAGCTTCTACCCAAGCAGCAAATCTTTTTTCAGCTTCAGCCTCATCAAAAGCTCCTTTAGCAACACCACCTTGTAAGTGTTTTTTGTAAAGTGCACCTTTGTAAGAAAGAATAGCTCTTGCAGTATCAGTTGGCTGAGCTCCGTTGTTTAACCACTTTACAGCAGAATCAACGTTTAAGTCGATCGTTGCAGGGTTAGTGATTGGGTTGTAAGTTCCTAGTTTCTCGATGAATCTACCATCTCTTCTAGATCTAGAATCTGCAACTACGATGTGGAAAAAAGGTCTCCCTTTAGATCCGTGTCTTTGTAATCTGATTTTTACTGACATAATGTTGTGAATTTTATGGGAACTCGTCCCAGTTAAATATTTAAGAGTGCAAAGATAGTAAAAAAGTTGGAAGTAAAAAGCCCTCTGCAAAAAGTTTTATCAATTCAAATAATTTTTCAGGAGCCAGGAACCTGCTCTCGCTACTCGCTTTTTTCTTTTGCAAAGAAAAAGAGCTCAAACAGGCCGCTTGATCAGGGCTATTTAAGAAAGGTTACCCAAATAAAATAGTCCCAAACATTTCTGGTTTTCTTCAATCGTTAAAGATTCTTTCAAATGATCTACAATCTTCGGAGAACTCCAGTAGCAACCGATTTCGTTGGCTGTACAAGTCAAATACATATTCTGAACCGCCATAGAAACAGCAGCAATTTCTTCCCATTCAGGAACCATTCCGCTGAAATTAACAACGATAGAAACCACAGCATCTGCTTTATTGATCTTAAAACCGATGTCGTTGTATTTTTTCTCTAAAAAAAGTTGTTCGGGTTGAGAGGCTTTGTAGATTTCCTGCATTTCTGAAGCCAGTTTTGCCTTCTCTTCACCTTTGAATATTTTAAAACGCCAAGGTTTTGTACGTTTATGATTGGGAGCAAATGTCGCCGAATTTAAAATTTCATCAAGAATTTCCTGAGAAATTTCTGTTTCTGCATAATCTTTTGGAAAGATACTTTTTCTTTGCTCTATGATCTCTTTTAAAGTTTCTGCTTTGTTCATAAAGACAAAATTACGATATGAAATTCAATCTTTATAACTATTCTAAATTAAATTTTAAATGATTTTAAATCATTAATTTCAATTTAACTTAAAACTTGTTTGTTATTTTGGTGAAGGAAGAATCTCTATTCATAAAGTACATTCTTTAGAGAACTTTATTTTATTCGGAATGGCAAGTCGTATTTTGCTAAGCTTTGTCAAAATTTTAAACTTTGACAAAGCTTAATAAACACTTTAAATCTTAACTTTATCCAACCCTAATTCTTTTACCGACACTTCACGCATTTCTACTTTTCGTACTTTTCCGGAGATCGTCATTGGGAATTCATCCACAAATTTCCAGTATTTAGGGACTTTATAATGGGCAATTTGTCCTTTGCAATATTCCAAAAGCTCTTCTTCATTGATGGTAAATCCTTTTCTCACTTTTACCCACGCCATGACTTCTTCCCCGAATTTTTCACTCGGAACTCCGATGATCTGAACATCCAAAATATTAGGATAAGTATATAAAAAATCTTCAATTTCTTTTGGCGAAATATTTTCACCTCCGCGGATAATCAAATCTTTTATTCTTCCGGAAATCGTGATATAACCTTCTTCGTCCATCACTGCCATATCTCCGGTGTGCATCCAACGTGCGTCGTCGAGAACTTTTTTTGTATTTTCAGGGTCGTTCCAGTATTTCAGCATCACCGAATATCCTCGTGTGCACAATTCGCCATGTTCACCGCGTTCTACAATTTTTCCGTTTTCATTAATAATTTTTATTTCTAAATGATTTTGAACGGTTCCCACTGTATTTACCTGCTTTTCAAATGGTGTCCCAATCATCGTTTGTGTGGAAACGGGAGAGGTTTCCGTCATTCCGTAGCAGATGCTCATTTCTTTAATATTCATTAAATTTTCCACCTTTTTCATGATTTCTGGCGGACAAACAGAGCCTGCCATAACACCTGTTCTTAAACTTGAAAAATCAAAAGTATCAAAATCTTTAACCGCCAACTCAGCGATAAACATCGTCGGAACTCCATATAAAGATGTACATTTTTCATCGGAAACTACTTTTAAGGTAATATCAGGATCAAAGCTGTCATTTGGAATCACCATACAGGCACCGTGCGTTGTACAGCAGATATTTCCGATTACCATTCCGAAGCAATGATAAAAAGGAACGGGAATACAAACTCTGTCTTTTTCGGTATATTTTAGTCTTACCCCGATAAAATAGCCGTTGTTTAGAATATTATGATGAGAAAGCGTAACACCTTTAGGAAAGCCTGTTGTGCCAGATGTATACTGAATATTTACAGGATCATCAAACTGAACGTGCTCTTCAAAACTGTGTAAAATATCATCGGAAATTTCTTGCCCGTTGTTTAAAAATTCTTCCCAATTGTGATCAAAGAAAATTTCAGATTTTAACGTCGTGCAAAATTCTCTTGCATCAGCAATCATTTTCTTATAATCGCTGGATTTGAAAGTTAACGATGAAAAAATATGAGACATTTCCGACTGATTGATCACAAAAATCAATTCGCTGGTTCTGTATGCCGGGTTGATATTGACTAAAATAACACCGATTCTTGCAGTAGCATATTGTAAAAGAACCCACTCGTAACGATTGGCAGCCCATATTCCCACACGATCGCCGGCTTTTACTCCTGAATAAATCAGCGCTTTTGCAACGGCAGTCGTTTGATTATAAAATTCCTGATAGGTGGCTCTATAATTTTGATGAACAGATATTAATGCTTCCTGATTGGGATATTTTTCAACAGTATTTTTTAAGTTGCCTCCGATGGTTTGCCCTAATAAAGGGATATCTGAAGCCCCATAAACATAAGATAAAGGCATAGTGAAAGATTTAGTTAAATAAAATTAACGATTAAATCTTAAAACTATTACGTTTTCCGTTAAATTTCCTGAGAATCGATATCTTTTAGCTGTTTTAAATTTCTATCGAGCTTTCGGATGATAATTCCGTAAACCAGTCTGTAATACAACCAAATTAATGATACGCAAAGAATTGTACTGATAATAATTCCTATAATTACGATGATAACATCCGAATTATTAGGCTGTATATTTTGTGTATTTAATGCATAGAAAATGAAGGTTGTAAAGATCAGCGTAAAGACCAAAAGTAGAACAATACTGATTAAAATAAATGCATTAACGGTTTTCTTAAACTTAATGATTCTAGTGATAAGACCTTTAAGATTCTCTTCAATTTTAATCTTACGATAATTTTGGTAAAATTTTAAAACAAAATAAGCAGTGATTAAAAGCCCCAGAATTTTTATACCTAAATAGGCGTGATCGAAATTATTTTCAACATCTCCAGTATTCTGAACGCCTAATCTTTCCAGAATTTTCTTAAAGCTGTTCGATTCTTCACCCTGGAAAAAATAAAAAATTCCCAACACAGAAAAAAATAAGAACTCCGCAACACTGATCCAGAAAATATATTTCACATAATTACGTGACTTTCTGTTCAGCATCTGAAGTATTTCAGCGTGATCGTATTTCGGTTGAACAGGTTGCTCCTGCCATGTTTTCTTAAAGCTGTCTAAATCAAATTCAGGCATATTTTTCCATCTGTTCTTTAAGGGTTTTCTTTAATCTGTTCATTTTCACACGCGCATTTACTTCGGTAATTCCGAGGTTTTCTGCAATATCCTTGTAAGGCAAATCATCCAAATACATCATTACAATCGCTCTTTCCACATTCGGGAGCGTCTTTATTACTGTATACAAAAGTGATACCTGCTGTTGTTTTTCATCATCATCTTCGATAAAATCAGCATGATTGATGTCTAATTCGTTTGTCGGCAGGCTTTTACTTTTTTTTCTGAAAAGGGTAATGGCTGTATTTAAGGCAACACGGTACATCCACGTAGAAATTTTAGAATTTCCTTTAAATGATTCATAACTTCTCCACAATTGTAAAACAATCTCTTGGAAAAGATCTTCCTCATCCTCCAAAGAATTGGTGTAAAGACGCGAAACCTTAATAATCAGTCCCTGATTATCTTTAATAAGCTGCGCAAATTCTTTTTCCTTTGAAGCCAATGTAGATGTGTAATAAGTTGTACGAAGATAATAATAATAAGTCAATGGTGAATGAGGGAATTGTGAATTATTTTATAGGAAGAAAGCTGTAATAGCTAATGGGATGATGCTTGAAAATATAATGCAGCATTATTTCGGACAGCTTTTCATCATACAATTTATCACAGCGTTTGTCTTCCCGTAGGGATCTAAGCATAGTATTAGGAAAAATACTGGAAAGATTCTAGCCTAGATCCCTACGGGAAGACAAACTGTGTGCAAACTTTATAAATCCTTGTGGCATTTGTGAAGAAATTGGTGGGATTTGTGTTTACAATAACTTTTTACTCCTTTATCCCGAGTGCCTTTTTATAAATTGCAATTTCCTTTTCCAAATCAGCAAGCTGTTGGGTTTTATTTCGCAACTCTTCCACTAATTTAGATTTAGCATTAAAAATAAAATCAGAAGGGTAGTAGTTGGTAAGTTCTGTAAGAAAATCATGATCCAAAGCAATACCTATATTCCAAAGAATTCCGAATTGTATAGAGGGTTGCCTGAAATAGCTGGCCATGGTAGATGGACTTACATTCAGTCGTCTTGCTAAATCGGCCTGCGTGATTTTCTTTTCAAAAAGAAATTTTAAAATCATCTGCCCAATATGCGGATGAGGATTTTTGCTTTTCTCTAAATACTTTCTTGAGACCATAATGTGTGTTTTTACGTTTAAATATAATACTTATATGTTTAAATATTATCATGATATGTTTAAAATATACTTTTCATAGTTTTAAACGTCAAACAATATATTTAAAACTAATTGTTATAAGATTAATACTTATATAGAGTATAATTAAACGTATAGCTATATTATTAAGACTAATAATTAGATGCTTGCGAGTACTTTCAACTATTACAATACATTGGCAATTTACTTTTCGAAGTAAAATTCACAATTCCCCGATTATCTCCCGCAAATTCCTATCTTTGCAGCCACGAGAATTTCGGCTTGTTGATTCTTATTTCGGTAAGGGTAGGAAAGTCCGGACACCATAGAGCATCAAAGCGGATAACATCCGTCACCCGTGAGGGTAGGACAAGTGCAACAGAAAGTATGTACAGTTCGGCTGTAGTGAAACCAGGTAAACTCTTTGTGGTGCAATGATAAGTATATCGGTTCTTTTCAGTAATGAAAATAGGAGTTGCTCGCTCTGAAAGCCGAGGGGTAATCAGCTCAAGTTTTGCAGCAATGTAAGACATAGATAAATAACAGGCACTTCTTCGGAAGCACAAAATCCGGCTTATAGATCTTCTCGTGATTTTGCTAAGATTTTATTTATTGTATAAAAGCGGAGAGGTGGTCTCCGCTTTTTTTATGAATGAAATTTATTCGCTTTCCAGCTGCTTTTTCGCTTCCTGCAATCCAAGTCTGTCTTTTTCTGAAAGCTCAGGGTATTTAAGATCCATTTTTTCTAAGGTTTCAATAATGATTTGAATAGCCGCTAATCTGGCAAACCATTTATTGTCTGCCGGAAGTACGTACCAAGGTGCATCATCTTTTGAAGTTTCGTTGATGGCTGTTTCGTAGCAATCCATATATTTATCGAACAACGCTCTTTCCGGAAGATCTGCTGAAGAAAACTTCCAGTTTTTGTCGTCTTCTTTAATTCTGTCTAGCAACCTTTTCTTTTGTTCGTCTTTTGAAACGTTGAGGAATATTTTAATAATTTTTGTTCCGTTTTGGGCTAAATGTTTCTCAAAATTACGAATGCTTTCATATCGGTTTTCCCAGAATTGATTGTCGAAATCTTTTACCGACTTCCATGTTTTTTCGCTGAGGTTATATTCAGGATGAACTTTGCAAACCAAAACGCTTTCGTAATGCGAACGGTTGAAAATCCCGATCATTCCCTTTTGAGGTAAAGCTAAATAATGTCTCCACAGAAAATCGTGAGAATATTCCTTTGAGCTGGGTGTTTTAAAGCTCGTTACATTACAGCCCTGCGGATTTACGCCACCAAAAACATGTTCGATCATGCTGTCTTTACCAGCTGCATCCATCGCCTGAAGCACAACCAAAAGAGATTGGCTCCCATCGGCATACAATCTTTCCTGAAGCTCACGCAGTTTCTCTTTTTCCTGAATTAATATTTGTATGCCTTCTTCTTTTGTAAGTTTTCCTTCATATTTTGTAGAGGTTTTCTTAATAGAAAATTTTCCTTTTACCTCGAAATCATCTGAAAAATTGGTGTTCATATTTTATTTAATTAAAAGATTAAGATTAAGATTAAGATTAAGATTAAGATTAAGATTAAGATTAAGATTGGTTTAAATAAGATCTAAATTTCAAAGTTGAGCAGTCATCTATCAACCAAAAACAAGCAACCATTAACTAAACTCACCTAAATATAATAAAAAAACCGCCTCAAGCGAGACGGTTCTTTTATTTTTTTTGAGTAGAGCTTACTTTGCAGCAGCTACTTTTTTTGCAGCTTTAGCAGCCTTCTTAGCAGCTTTAGCATCTACCGGAGTTGCAGGTGCAGCAGCAACTTCAGGAGCGTTAGCGTCTACATTTCCTTTGATGTAAATAACTGTTCTGCTGTTTGCAGGGTCATTAGAAAATACTTCAATCATTTTGTTGAAAGGCCCATTGATAGCAGTGTTGTATCCCACTTTGATCTGAGCAGATTTTCCTGGCATGATAGGATCTGTCTTGAATTCAGGAGTCGTACATCCGCAAGATGCTTTTACGTTTGAAAGTACCAAAGGCTTATCACCAGTGTTTGTTACCGTGAAGAATCTTGTACCATCAGAACTTGGCTTTACAGTTCCATAATCGAACGTAGTCTTGTCGAAAGTAATAGTTTGTGCAGATGCCAATGCGAAGGTTCCGAATAATGCAATTCCTGCGATTAATTTTTTCATATTCTTGAATGTTAAATATGTTGTTAGATAAATTTTGAGAAACAAAGTTAAAAATTATTTTAATTCATACTTAAAATTTTTTTTCTTTAGACTATTTTTGCAAATTGTAAATTAAAGTAATAGAATTTATGCAGATTTCAGAAAAGTACAATCCACAGGAAACAGAACAAAAGTGGTACAATTACTGGTTGGAAAACAAATACTTCCATTCAGAGCCCAATGACAAGCCGCCTTACACTGTTGTAATTCCTCCGCCAAACGTTACGGGGATCTTACACATGGGGCATATGCTGAATAATACCATTCAAGATGTTCTGGTCCGTCGTGCAAGAATGCAGGGCTTTAATGCTTGTTGGGTTCCGGGAACAGATCACGCTTCAATTGCTACTGAAGCGAAAGTTGTTGCTAAACTGAAGTCTGAAGGGGTCAATAAATCTGATATTACCCGCGAAGAATTCTTAAAACATGCTTGGGACTGGACCGATAAATACGGAGGAACGATCCTTGAGCAGTTGAAAAAACTAGGTTGTTCTTGCGATTGGGACAGAACCCGTTTCACAATGGAACCAAAACTTTCTCAGCAGGTTATCAAATCTTTTGTTGATTTATACAATAAAGGATTAATTTATCGTGGTTACAGAATGGTAAACTGGGATCCGGAAGCAAAAACAAATATTTCTGACGAAGAAGTAATTTTTAAAGAGCAAAACGGAAAATTATATTTCCTAAAATATAAAATTGAAGGTTCGGAAGAATTCCTTTCAGTTGCTACAACGCGTCCTGAAACGATTTTCGGAGATACTGCCGTTTGTATCAATCCTAATGATGAGCGATATGCTCATTTAAAAGGTAAAAAAGTAATCGTACCAATCGTTGACAGAGTAATTCCTATCATCGAAGACGAATATGTTGATATTGAATTCGGAACAGGCGCATTAAAAATTACGCCGGCTCACGACATCAATGACTACGAAATCGGACAAAAACACAATCTTCAAATGATTGATGCTTTGGATGATGATGGTAATTTAAATGATTACGGTTTACATTATGCCGGAAAAAACAGATTTGACGTAAGAAAGCAAATTGCAAAAGAATTACAAGAAAAAGATCTTTTGTTAAAAGCAGAAGATTATGTAAATAAAGTTGGAACTTCAGAAAGAACAGGCGCCGTTATTGAGCCTAAAGTTTCTGTTCAGTGGTTCTTAAAAATGTCTGAATTGGGAAAACCGGCTTTGGATGTTGTAATGGATGATGAGGTTAAATTTTATCCTGAAAAGTTTAAAAATACCTACAAACACTGGATGGAAAACATCCGCGACTGGAATATTTCTCGTCAGCTTTGGTGGGGACAACAAATTCCTGCTTATTATTACGGAGATGGAGAAAATGATTTTGTAGTTGCAGAGACGATCGAAGAAGCTTTGGTTTTAGCAAAACAAAAAACTAACAACGAGCAACTAACAATTGACAACCTAAAACAAGACGAAGACGCTCTTGATACATGGTTCTCATCTTGGTTGTGGCCAATGTCGGTTTTTGATGGTTTAATCGATCCTGAAAACAAAGACATCAATTATTATTATCCGACTTCAGACTTGGTAACAGGTCCGGATATTATTTTCTTTTGGGTTGCGAGAATGATCATGGCCGGATTAGAATATAGAAAAGAAGTTCCGTTCAAAAATGTTTATTTCACAGGAATTGTAAGAGATAAGCAGCGAAGAAAGATGTCAAAATCTTTAGGAAATTCACCGGATCCTTTGGAACTGATGGATAAATACGGAGCAGATGGAGTTCGTGTAGGAATTTTATTAAGTTCTGCGGCTGGAAATGACCTTCTATTTGATGAAGATTTGATGTTGCAGGGAAGAAACTTTATGACAAAGATCTGGAGTGCTTTCCGTTTGATCAACATGTGGAATCATGAAGATAAGCCTGCGAATACAACCGAAATAGAAACGATTGAATGGTTTGAAAATAAATTAAATAAAACGATTGCTGAAATCAACGATCAGTTTGAAAAATTCAGAATTTCTGATGCTTTACATTTAATTTATAAATTGATTTGGGATGATTTCTGTGGTTCTTATCTTGAAGCAATCAAACCAAATTATGGTGAAGGAATTTCTAAAGAAGTTTATAACAAAACGGTTGCTCTTTTCGAAGAATTAATGAAGCAGGTTCATCCATTCTTACCTTTCCAATCAGAAGAAATCTGGCAATTGATCTCTGAAAGAAAAGCAGATGAAGCTTTGGTGATTGCTCAACAGAAAAAAGCAGAAGCATTTAGCGAAGATATTATTAAAAACTTCGAAACAGCATCTGAAATTATTTCGGGTGTAAGAAATTACCGTCAGACAAAAGGTATTTCGCCAAGAGAAGCTGCTGAAATTTATACCAATGCTTCAGAATTTGCAAACGAATCGGTTATTAAAAAATTAGCCAACGTTTCAGAAATTCATTTTGGAACAAAAACAGATAAGCCAAGCTTTACTTTCTTGGTGGGTGCAACCGAAATTTCAATTCCTTTAAGTGAAAACTTAGATTTAGGAGAAGAAAAAACAAAAACAGAAGAAGAATTAAAATATCTAAAAGGATTCTTGATTTCTGTTGATAAAAAACTTTCTAACGAAAAATTTGTTGCCAACGCAAAACCGGAAGTTGTAGAAGTAGAGCGTAAAAAACAAAAAGATGCTCTTGATAAGATTGCGATCTTAGAAGAGAAGCTGAAAAGTTTATAAAATTAAAGATGGAGGTTAAGGTTGAGTTTCAAGCTCAGCCTTAGTCTTAATCTTAGCCTAAAATTAGAATGAAACATATAGAAAACATACAAAAACTATTCTCAAAAAACTTCGTAGAAAGTCCATTATTGGAAAGCTTTGAAGTTGGGAAGATTTACCTTTCAAGTGGGAAATTGGTGGCTTGCGATCCTGTGATTACAAGTGATATGCAGCCTTTTTCCACAGAATTTCCTAAAGGAGATTTTTCTGTTTTATTACACAAAGAAAAGGATAGTAATTGTGTAGCATATGCCGAAATTATTTTCAGTAATGCGGAGATTGCAGAATGGAAATTAGCAACCACTGCCGGACAGAATGTAAAGGAATTGGCAGAAGGAGAAGTGTTCGGATATCCTGTGGAAAGCGGGATGGGATGCTTTATGGACGTTGATACTCAGAATAGCCTGAATGATTTAGAACAAAAATTATACAAAAGCAAAGGAGTTGATTTTATGGGAATTTATGAAGAATTTTTCCATGAACATTTCTTTGATGAAAAAGGAGCGATAGATCAGTATGCATTTTTAAAACCCTCAGAAACGCATCCTGGAACTATTTTTGCCTTTGAAACGGGATATGGCGAAGGTTTTTATGCAAGTTATATTGCGTATGATAAAAATAATTCACCTATTAAGATTGTAACTGAATTTATAGAAATTAGTTAATTAAAGTTAATTCTTTTTGAAACTATATTTCGTTTTTTATATTTATACACAAACACAGAAAAATAATTTAAAACTAATAGTAAGGAAATGAAATTCTCTTCAGAACAACCCAAAATCATCGTTATAGGCAGTTGCTCTATCGATTTGGTTTTGGAAACCGAAAAACTTCCCTCAGCAAACGAAACGGTTTTGTCTTACAATTCAGACAGCTATTTTGGAGGAAAAGGAGCCAATCAGGCTGTAGGAGCTGCAAGATTAGGAGCCAGTGTATATTTCATCGGTTGCGTTGGTATGGATCCTTTGGGACAGCAGATCATGCGAAACATGGTGAGTGAAAACGTAAACGTAGGATTTGTTTATGAAACCGACAAAGACTCTACAGGAACGGCTTATGTTACTACTTCCGGTGGTGATGCTGCTATTGTTGTAGTGCCGGCAGCTAATCAATATTTAACCAAAGATCACGTAGAAGCTGCGGATAAATATTTTCACACAGTAGATTTGGTTTTAGTGCAATTGGAGGCGCCGATGGATGTTGTAGAATATGCCGTTAAAAAGACTAAAAGATTTGGCAAAAAAATCGGACTGTATGCTTCTCCGGGAGCAAAGTTAAGCGAATATGTGCTTGAAAATGTAGATTTTATTATTGCTAAAAGTAGCGAATTGCACATTATTTTCGGTGAAGAACAAAGAGAAGAGGTTCTTAAAAAATATTTCAACAAAGTTTTCTTGCGTGATGATACCAATGCTACGATTTATTTTGATGGAACAGAAATGAAATATTTCCGAAATGATGGTGATAAAACGGTTCACAAGATGGGAATGGGGGATGCCTTTACGTCTGGTTTTGCAGTCGCATTATGTCACCAAAATTCTATTGAAGAATGTGTGAAATTCGGGAACGAAGTTTCATCTAGAGTTGCTGAGAAAAAAGGTTCTCAAACGGGACTTCCGAGAGTTTCAGATTTCTTTTAAGCTATTTGCTACATATCGAAAGTTGTAAACTTAATATAAAATACAAAGTAAAATTTCCACTTTTATAGTGGATTTTTTCTTTTTATAATATGGAAAAACTAATTCTTTCTACTGAAGATCAGATTTTACTCACGGCACACATTTTTAGGCCTGAAAAAAGCAATCAGAAAATTTTGCTGATTAATTCGGCAACGGGTGTGAAGCAACAAATTTATTTTTCTTTTGCTCAATATTTTGCCGATCAAGGATTTACTGTTCTTACTTATGATTACCGCGGAATTGGGCTTTCAAAGCCAAAAAATATGAAGGGTTTTAAGGCTTCGATGCGAATTTGGGGCTCGAAAGATTATAAAGCTTTAACAGATTATATCAAGATTCATTTTAATGAGTATCAAAAATATTGTGTAGGTCATTCTGTGGGCGCACTGATTTTAGGAATGAATAAAGATTCTGAGATATTTGATGAATTGATTTTTGCAGGAACTCAAAATGCATTTGTCGGAAATTTAAAATTCAGAACAAAAGTTGAAGCCTATCTCGGTTTCGGAATTGCTCAACCTTTAACTACCGCATTGCTAGGGTATTTCCCCGGAAATTGGTTTGGGCTTGGAGAAAGTCTTCCGAAAAATTGCGCATATGACTGGAGAACCTTAATTTTAAACAAGAAATCAACCAACAGTCTGTTGGAGAAAATTGATGATTATTCTAAAAATTTAACGCAGAAAGTTTTCGTCATTCGGGCTGAAGATGATGTTTGGTTAACGGAAAAAGGAGTGAAAAGTTTGTTGAATGATACTTATCCTAATCTTAAACCTACTTATCGATTGATAAAAACTTCGGAATCTGAGAAAGGTGAAATCGGACATGTGAATTTTTTTAGAAGTTATAATAAAAAGCTTTGGAGTATTATTTTAAATGAATTGAAAGATCAATGAAAAGTATAATTGAAAACACGGTAAATTTTGTAAAAGAGAAGTTGGAAGGTGCAGAAGCAGGACACGATTGGTTTCACATTGAAAGAGTTTGGAAATTGTCGAAAAAAATTGCGGCAACCGAAAAATGCAACGAAGAGGTTGTAGAATTGGCAGCTTTGCTTCATGATATTGCCGATCCGAAATTTCACAATGGTGATGAAACGATTGCATTAACAGTTTCCAGAGAGTTTTTAGAAGGTCAGAATGTACCGGAAAATGTTATCGAGCAGGTTTTGTATGTCATCAAAAATATTTCGTTTAAAAATAGAGGAGAAGCGCCTTTGAATCCACCCATTGAACTTCAAATTGTTCAGGATGCCGATCGAATTGATGCCATTGGTGCGATTGGAATTGCAAGAACTTTCAATTTTGGAGGATTTAAAAATAATCTGATGTATGATCCTTTTATCGAGCCCAAACTGAATATGTCTAAAGAAGAATACAAAAAATCGAACGGAACAACAATCAATCATTTTTATGAAAAACTGTTGCTGCTAAAAGATTTAATGAATACTGTGGAAGGAAAAAAATTAGCCGAAGAAAGACATCAATATATGCTGAATTTCCTCGACCAGTTTTATAAAGAATGGAATGTGGACTAATCTGGCATTCCCGAAATCTGTATCTTTGTAAAATATGACATTCATTATTTTCATCATATTTTGGGCATCTGTCCTTTCCTTGATTTTATCAAAAGTAAAATCAGGAAATGCGGCAAAATGGGCAAAATTATTTCGCGTATTGACGCTGGTCTTCGCAATTTCTGTGTTTACTTATTGGTTTATTAAGAAAAGCGCAGTGGGGATTGTGAAAAATTCCGTGGCCTTGCAAGTCGTTAATAAACTTCCACAGCCATTAGATTTTTACGTAATCAATCAAAGTGATGTAGATAATAATGGAATTTTAGATACCAAGCACATCGGAAAAATTCGTCCAGAATATTACAGAATAGAATATTTGAAAATGGATAAGTCTGATGAATATTGGATTGTGGGATATTTAGGAAAGAAAAATCTGGTGTACTTTTCTCAGCATTCGGTTCCGAATAAAAATATTGATCAGATTATTGAGGTTCAGAATTATATCAATCAGAGTATGAGGCTTTCAGATAAGGCTAAAAAACAGATTGAAGCGTATAATTATGAGAATATTAAAGAAGGAATTTGGGTTTCCCTGGATTTTCTTTTGCTGTTCTTAAATTTAGTTTTACTGATAAGAACAAAGAAGTAAATTGTTAAGTTGAGATTGGAATAAGTGGAAGTAGGGATTTTGTGTTTTAATGAATAATGTTTCAGTTTTGTTAAGGATAGTCTAAAATTAACATTATTCTTTCTTTACACGATTCCGGACATTTTTTTATCAGTTTATCCTTATTATGTTTGCTTATCTGTTTTGGCTTCAGCCATTCTGTAACATCGCAGCTTAGGCTGTTGTAATCAAAAACTCGCTTGATGCTATTGTCTTCATAAAAAATGTAAGTGTCACCAAGCCAACTGTCGGAAATGCTAATTTCACAAATTTTATTTTCCATAACTTTTTTGTTTTATGGTTTAATATTCTATATAACTGTCTATACTAAATTTACATAAGTTTTTTCAAAAAAATAGCAATCAAAAAAAATTCATCTCTTCGAAAAGAAAAGATGAATTCTGTTTATTTAATATTGATTTTCTATTCGATTTTATAGTGAATATTTATATCGAATGAAAATATTTAAGTAGGTTAAAATAATGTTCCGTTGGTTTCTGTAGCCATTTTAGGGATTTGAAGGTCAGTTTTCCATTCTTTATTCATTTTTTCAATAAAATAGGCTGAAAGTAATGGTGATGCTTTTTCCACATTTTGATGAACAAAGAAATATAGATTTTGAAGTCCTTCTTTTTTCCATTTTGTTAAATGATTCATCCAGTCATCCAATCTTGCATAATCACTTTCTGCGTTGGCTCCCACATAACGGATAAATGCGTTGGGAGTCGTTAATCTCATATGAAGCATATCTCTTCTTCCTGCAGTATCAACAATAATATTGGTGATATTATGAGCTTCAAAAAGATCACAAGTTGTGTTTAAGATTTCTTCATCTGTAAACCATTCCGTATTTCTCAGTTCAATGGCTAACGGAACTTCTTTAGGCCATTCTTTCACGAATTTTTCTAATCTGTCGTAATCTTTTGGTTTAAAATTATCATGAAGTTGAAGGAAAACCATTCCTAATTTTTCATCAAAATTTAAAACTGATGTTGCAAATTGAGTCACCGGATCCGTCACATCAATCAATCTTCTGAAATGTGAAACCGTGTTGGTAATCTTCGGAAAAAATTTGAAATCTGCCGGAGTTTTTTCTTTCCAGGTTTGTACCTGTTCCGGACTTGGCATTCCGTAGAAAGTAGCGTTCAGTTCTATAGAATTAAACTGAGTGGCATAATAGGTTAATTCATCTTTTGTTCCTTTCGGATAAAATCCTTTAAGATCTGTTTTATTCCATTTTGCACATCCGATAGAAATATTTTCTAATCCTTTTTTATTTTGATTTAAAATTTCCTTTGTTTTAGAATGGTCTTTTGGTAATGTAAAATCTATTTCTGAAGGATCTTCTACTTGTCCGAATTTCATATCTGCTTTCTTTTTGTGATTAAACTATGTAAACAAAGATAAAACAATCCGAAGAAATAAAAAAGCACGCTTTTCGGCGTGCTTCGTAATATATAAATGTTTATTATTTGCTGATCTTAAGCTTCACAAGCTGAGCAGGTAACGAAATTTACCATCATCTCTTTAGAAACAGAAGAACTTCTTTGGTAATACAAAGTTTTTACACCTTTTTTCCAAGCTTCGATATAAAGATAGTTTACGTCTTTTACCGGCATTGTAGAAGGAATTTGTAAGTTCAGCGACTGTGCCTGATCGATGTATTGCTGTCTTTGCGCTGCCTGAGAAATAATCTCCATTGGAGAAATTTCTTTGAACGTTTTGAATACTGCTTTTTCTTCGTCAGTTAATTCTTTCAAATGCTGAACAGATCCGTGATTCAACATGATGGTTCTCCAGGTTTCTTCGTTGTCGATGCCTTTTTCTTCCAACAATTTTGCTAAATACTTGTTTTTACGCATAAAGTTTCCTTTTGCCAAACCAGCTTTATAATAGTTAGAAGCAAACGGCTCGATTCCTGGAGAAGTTTGACCTAAAATTGCAGAACTAGAAGTGGTAGGAGCGATTGCCATTGTCGTGGTATTTCTCAATCCGTAACCTTTCAATAATTCAGGCTCTCCGTAGATGTTTGCCAATTCTCTTGAAGCTTGTTCTGCCTGTTCTTTGATATGTCTGAAAGCTCTGGCATTGAATTGAGTTGCCTCAAAACTTTCAAACGGAATCATATTTTTCTGTAAATAAGAATGATATCCTAAAACTCCTAAACCAAGTGCTCTGTGACGCATTGCGAAGTTTCTAGCTCCCTGAAGATAATAGTTTCCTTCTGTTTTTTCGATAAACTCAGTTAAAACTGCATCTAGGAAATATACAGCCAATTGTACAGCATTTGTATCTTTCCACTCATCATATAATTCTAAGTTCATTGACGATAAACAGCAGATGAAAGATTCTTCTCTTGTGGAAGGAAGCATGATTTCAGAACAAAGGTTACTTGCATTAACAGGCATTCCTAAGTCTTTGTAAACCTGTGGTTTGTTTCTGTTTACGTTATCGGTAAAGAAAATATATGGTAACCCTTTTTGCTGACGGCTTTCCAATACTCTTGCCCAGATTTTACGCTTATCCATGTCACCATCGATCATATCCTGCATCCAGTAATCAGGAACGCAAATTCCTGTAAACAGATTTTGGATCGGGCTTCCGATATCTTTAATTGATAAAAATTCTTCAATATCTCCGTGATCGATATCCAAATAAGCGGCAAAAGCACCTCTTCTTACGCCACCTTGAGAAACAACATCCATTGCGGTGTCGAATAATTTCATGAAAGAAACAGCACCAGAAGATTTTCCGTTGTCTGTAACGGCAGTTCCTCTGTTACGAAGCTCTCCGAAATATCCTGAAGTTCCCCCGCCAATTTTCGTCTGCATGATCACCTCACCCATTTTGTGAGTAATACCTTCAATGCTGTCCGGAATGTGAACGTTGAAACAAGAGATTGGAAGACCTCTCTGCGTTCCCATATTTGCCCAAACAGGAGATGAGAAACTGATCCATCCTTTGGTGATCATTTCTTTGAAAGCAGGCTGAAGCTCAGGTTTGTATAGTTTTTTGGCAGCTGCCGTAGTAATTCTGTCGATTGCTCCTTCTACAGTTTCACCTTTCAGCAAATATCCTCTGTTTAGCATTTGCTCAGATTCTTCATTGAGCCACCAAATATTGTTATTTTCGTCCATTGCAATTATATTTTCGAATTCCGAAGCAGTGTTTATACTCCGGAATTTTGTTGTTTTTTATATTGATTGTAAAATTTCTACTTTGTGCGAATCATTCAATCCGCTTTCATCTCTTAATTTTTGAAATTCTTTAAAAGACGGAACATTCAAAACCTCATGCTGAACCTCTTCATTATTATAATTAGAATAATGTACAAACGTAACACCGTCTTCTTTTACATATACCTTATATTCAAATGTTTCCTGATCAAGATTTTTAAAATCACTTAAAAACTTTTGAATATTGGCTTTGTTTTCTGAAACAAAGCCAGGTTTTACGGTGTAGGTTACAATTACATTAATCATATTTTGTGTTTGGTTTTTATTATTAAATGTATCATTCTGAGCTTGTCGGAGAATCTTTTTTATAAATGCTTCGACAGGCTCAGCATGACATTGCGAATACTAACTGCTTTGACGCTCGCTTCGCTCGCGCTTTTTCCAATTTAAAATTTAGAAAAGATCGTTCGCCGTAATACTCTTATCGTGCTTCGTATAATCTACAGGTCTTTTAGCAAAGAAATCATCCATAGAATTGGCAAAAACTTCTTCCTCGAACCACATCAAAGGACGATATTGCTCAGGAGAAATATTATAACGCGGAGCCATGTTTATTTTCTTTAAACTGTCGTCCACACGGTATTTCATAAAGTTGATTAAATCTAATTTTGAGAATTTATCAAGCTCACCCAATTCAAAGATCCAGTCAAGGATTTCACCTTCCAGTTCTACCGACTGATCTACCAAAGTATAGATGTCTTCAATGTCAGAATCTGTTAAAAGGTTAGGTTGCTCTTCACGAATTTTGTTGATTAAATAAATTCCTCCGTTGGCGTGAATTTGCTCATCTACCGAAGTCCAAGCGATAATATTAGAAACATTTTTCATGTAACCTTTAAATCTTGTAAATGAAAGGATGATTGCAAACTGAGAAAACAAAGACACATTTTCGATAAGAATACTGAATAATAAAAGAGATGAAACATACTCTTTAGGAGTTGAAGAATTGGCATGTTTTAAAACATTAGACAAAAATTCAATTCTTTTCTTTAAAGCAGGAACTTCTACAACATTCGTAAACTCTTCGTTGTATCCCAACACCTCAAGCAAACGAGAATAAGCCTCCGAGTGACGGAATTCACATTCTGCAAAAGTAGATCCCAAACCGTTTAGTTCCGGCTTCGGAAGGTGGTTGTAAAGATTTCCCCAGAAAGATTTTACAGAAACCTCGATTTGTGCGATTGCTAAAAGTGCGTTTTTCACCGCATTTTTTTCATGTGGTTCCAACTGCGAATGAAAATCCTGAACATCTGCAGTAAAATCCACTTCAGAATGTACCCAAAATGATTTGTTGATAGCTTCTACAAATTGAAGAACCTCAGGATATTCAAATGGTTTGTAACTTACTCTTTTATCAAAAATTCCCATATTAAAATGTCTTTAAAATTAAAATAATTAGATCACTGTGGATAAAGTGCAAAAAATATTCAACAACTTGATTTTTTGTGATTTACTGGTGTAAATTTTTCACATAGTAAGTGTTTTTATTTCTTGTGCCGTGCGAAGCACAAAGGTCGAAAAAAAGAACTGTATTTGAAAGAGCTAAAGAGTAATTGATTGACTTTTAATCGCAAAAGTTTTCCACATTTACATAAAACCTGCATAGGTATTGGCTTATCCACGAATATGTGTGGAAAATAAAGGGAATTGTAAAGTTACAATTAAACACTTTTTTATAATTTGCTTTAAATAAAGGTTTAATGAGTTAAACAATAAAAATATTCAATAAATTTTTAATCTTGTAACAAATCGAAAATATCATCTACTTATTAGCTATAAAAACATACATCACTTAATGTTAGTAATTCAGGATTTACATAAATCATACGATACGGGAAAAAGTAAGTTGCACGTTCTCAAGGGTATTAATCTTAATATTTCTGAAGGCGAGTTTGTTTCTATTATGGGAAGCTCGGGATCGGGAAAATCTACCCTTTTGAATATTATCGGAATTCTTGATGAAAAAGATTCCGGGACTTATGAATTGGATGGCGTTCCTATCGAACATTTATCAGAAGTAAAAGCTGCGGAATACAGGAGTAAATTTTTAGGATTTATTTTTCAGTCATTTAATTTGATTGGATATAAAACGGCGTTGGATAATGTCGCTCTTCCTTTATATTATCAAAATGTTCCCAGAAAAGAGCGTAACCAAAAAGCGATGGAATATCTTGAAAAAGTAGGTCTGGCGCAATGGGCGACTCACCTTCCGAACGAACTTTCCGGAGGACAAAAGCAAAGAGTGGCGATTGCAAGAGCGCTAATTACCGATCCTAAAGTTGTTTTGGCGGATGAACCTACGGGAGCATTGGATTCTAAAACAACACATGATATCATGAAACTTCTTCAGGAAATTAATAATGAAGGAAAAACAATCATTGTAGTAACTCACGAACCTGATGTGGCAGCGCAAACAAAACGAAATGTTGTTCTTCGCGACGGAATCATCGAAAGCGATGAGTTTATAAAACAGATTGTTTTATAGGTGAATTGTGAATGGTCAATTTTGCTTTGCAGGTGAATTTTGTGAGCGTTTAAAAAATCGACATTTACCATAAATCAAAAACACAAAACAAATGAAAAAAAATAAAAATGTTTTTAAATCTGAACCATTATAATTTAGATGTTTATAAATCAGCAAAAGAGTTGAGAAGTGAATGTTATAAAAATTTATCAAAGCTTCCAGATGCTGAAAGATTTAATTTGACGGATCAAATAAGAAGAGCATCAACTTCTGTAGTATTAAATATTACTGAAGGTTGTTCCAGAAAATCTGAAGTAGAAAGAAAAAGATATTTTGAAATAGCAAGGGGTTCAGTGATTGAGTTAGACTCATGTTTTGATATAATCATTGAATGTAATTATATTGAAAAAGAGAATTTAAATAAAGTAGGAAATTTAATAAAGACCACATTTATTTTATTAAGTGGAATGTTGAAATAGTCAATTTTAAAAAGGTGAATTGTGAATGGTCAATTTTGCCTTACAAGTGAATTTTATAGGCGCTTAAAAATTGACAATTGATTCGGAGAAATTGACAATTTATATTAATTGACTTTTTTACAAAGTAAAAAAATAAAAACTATGTTTGACCTAGATCGTTGGCAGGAAATATTCAGTTCTATTCGCAGTAATGTATTACGAACGGTACTTTCGGGTTTTACCGTGGCTTTGGGGTTATTTATTTTCATTGTCCTTTTCGGAATTGGGAAAGGTCTTCAGAATGCTTTTACGGAAGGTTTCGCGAGAGATGCCCAAAACCTGATTTCCATTTTTACAGGAAAAACAACCATTGCGTATGGTGGTTTGCAGTCTGATAGAGTAGTGACGATGAATAATGATGACTATGATTTCCTGATCAATACAGATAAAGAAAAAGTAGGGCAGGCGACACCGAGATACCAATCGAGTTTATTGGTGAAATACGGAAAGGAAAGCGGTACTTATTCTGTAAACGGATCTGAACCAGGTGAAAAATATATCGAAAACAGAAAAATTCTTGAAGGAAGATATCTTACGCCTACCGATTTGGAAAGAAAACAGAATGTTGCGGTGATCGGGAGAATGGTTCAGCGAGATTTAATTAAAAACGGAAGCCCTGTTGGTAAAGATTTAGATATCAACGGAACCATGTTCAAAGTGGTTGGTGTGTTCTCCGACGACGGCGGCGACTGGGATGAAAGACATATCTCTGTTCCGATTACCACTTTGCAACAGATGAAAAAGGGGTCTGATACGGTAAGCACGGTTTATATTGCTTACAACGAAAAGCTGAGCCCACAGGAAGCCGTAAAATATGGTGATGAATTAAGAGATAAATTAAAAGCTAGAAAAAGTGTTTCTCCAGACGACGAAAACGGTGTGCGTGTTTGGAATAATGCTAAAAATATGGAAGATACCTTCATGTTTATGGCAGTTCTTACCGCAATTGTAACCTTCATCGGATTAGGAACTTTACTGGCAGGAATTATCGGGATCAGTAATATCATGGTGTATATCGTGAAAGAAAGAACCAAAGAAATCGGAGTTCGAAAAGCGATTGGAGCCAAACCAAGAAGTATTGTTGCCTTAATTGTTCAGGAAAGTGTGGTGATCACAGTAGTTTCAGGATTTGTAGGTGTTGGTGTTGGTGTTTTAGCTTTAAGCTTGATTGGAGACAGCCTTGAAGAATTTTTCATCAAAAATCCGAGTGTGGGTTGGGGAACGATCTTCGCGGCATTTATCGCTTTGGTATTTTCAGGATTGATTGCAGGATTTGTTCCTGCATACCGAGCATCGAAAATTAAACCAATTGAAGCATTGAGAACGGAATAAAAATGTGAATGGTGAATAGTGAATTTTGCTCCGCAAGTAAATTGTAAAAATTGACTACAAAGTAAATTGACTATTGATATTTCCTTTTATATTATAAAAAATTGACATTAAAAATGAACATCATATTTAAAAAAGATACGTGGCAGGAAATTTATTATTCGTTGAGGAATAATAAGCTTCGAACGTTCCTTACCATGATCGGGGTAGGTTGGGGTATGTTTTTGTATGTAAGTCTTTTGGGTGCCGCAAAAGGGATGGAGAATGGTTTTGATAAATTATTCTCGGGATTCGCCACGAATTCCATTTTCCTTTGGGCACAAAATACGGCGATTCCTTACGAAGGTTTTCCAAAAGGAAGAGATTTGCATCTTAATTTACCCGACATTCAGATGTTGAAAAATAAAATTCCGGAGATCGATTATATTTCGCCTCAAAATTCTCGTGGAAGTTTCACAGGAACACCGGGAGAATCAATGTCTAGAAACGGTAAAAACGCAACCTATTCTTTAACGGGAGATTATCCTGTAGGAAATAAAATTTCTGAAAAGAAGCTGATTTTCGGAAGATATATTAATGATGCCGATGTTTCAGGAAATAAAAATGTAGCCGTAATTGGGGAAGAGATTTATAAAAACTTTTTCGATTCTAAAAAGAATGAAAACCCGATTGGAAAATCAATTAACATCAAAGGGATTTTCTTTAATGTAATCGGAGTGTTCAGAATAAAAAAAGGCGGCGGTTTTGAGAATGATCAGACGGCTTTTATTCCGCTTTCTACGTATACGAAAATGTATAATGCGGGAGACCAGATTGATATGTTTGCCATCGTAAGTAAACCAAATGCTAACGTTAATGATGTTGAAGAAAAAGTAAAGCAGGCTTTAAAATCAAAAAATAAAGTTTCTCCTGAAGATACCAATGCTTTCGGAAGTTTCAACTTAGGAAAAGAGTTTAAAAAACTGACCGGTTTCCTTACCGGAATGCAGTTGTTAACCATTATTGTGGGAACTTTAACGATTTTAGCCGGGGTAATTGCTATTTCCAACATCCTTTTAATTACAGTAAAAGAAAGAACCAAGGAAATAGGGATCAGAAGGGCTTTGGGGGCTAAACCTTCTGAAGTTAGAAACCAAATTTTGCTGGAGAGCGTGGTGATTACGCTTTCCTCGGGAATATTAGGATTCATACTCGGAATATTTGTGCTTATTATTTTAAATATGGCAACCCAGGGTCAGGATTCGTTTCCGTTTTATAATCCGACGGTAAATTATGGAAATGTATTCGCAGCCATGTCGGTGATGGTATTTTTAGGATTAATCATCGGAATGATTCCGGCACAAAGAGCCGTAAAAATCCGACCAATCGAAGCATTAAGAACAGAATAATTTGAAAATAATTTAATTTGAAAATTTGATCATCAAAAACCAATCTTTGAGTTATTAAATCTTTCATTCAAAAAAAAAATAAACTATCTATATGAAAAAGAAATTCACTTGGAAAAAGGCCATTTATATTTTGCTGGGGCTTTTATTTGCAGTGGCATTGATCTCGGGAATCGGGTATTTAATAAAATCGAACTCCAAAGAGAACGAAGCTTTCCTTACCAGAAAACCAACCATTCAGAATATGGATGATAAAGTAATGGCGACAGGAAAAATTGTTCCAAAAGAAGAAATTGAGATTAAGCCAAATATTGCAGGAATTATCGATAAAATTTTGGTGGATGAAGGTGATAAAGTAGTTGCAGGACAGCTGATCGCAACCGTGAGAATTGTTCCGAATCTTGCAGATGTAAACAGTGCACAACAAAATGTGGATAACCAACAGCTTCAAATCGCGAATGCTAAACTGAATGTTGAAAACATGCGTAAGCAATTTGAAATGCAGGATAAACTGTACAAGCAGGGGGTTGCTTCAAAACAGGAGTTTTTGAATTCTCAGCAACAGCTATATTCTACACAGCAATCGCTTAAAAATGCTCAACAGGCTTTGGTGACGGCCCAAAAAACATTGCAGATCGCAAAAACGGGTTCTACACCAGAATTGCAAGGGTTGGCAACCACTCAGATTCGTTCAAAAGCTTCCGGTACAGTGCTTGAAGTTCCAGTGAAAGTAGGAAGTCAGGTAATTGAGGCGAACTCGTTCAACGCAGGAACAACGATTTGTTCGATTGCCGATTTAAATTCATTGATTTTCCAAGGAGAAATTGATGAAGCACAAGCGGGTAAATTAAAACAAGGTATGGATATGAGCATTGTGATTGGTGCTCTTCAAAATAAAACATTTCCAGGAAAACTGACGATGATCGCTCCGAAAGGAAAAGATACGAACGGAACAATTAAATTCCCGGTGGAAGGTGATGTGAACAATCCGAATAACGAATACATCAGAGCGGGTTTCTCTGCAAACGGTGAGATCGTTTTAAGTTCCCAGAAAAATGCATTGTTACTGGATGAATCTTTAGTTCAATACGAAAAGAAAAACGGAAAAGATGTTCCTTTCGTTGAGGTGAAGCAGGCTAACGGTAATTTCAAGAAAGCCTATATTAAATTAGGTGCGAGCGATGGAATCAACGTTCAGGTTCTTTCCGGAATTGACAAAAATTCTGAAGTTAAAGTTTGGAATCCTTCTGACAAAGACAAAGAAGAACTGAAAGCAAAAACAAAAAAATAATAAACTAACACTATAGTTTTAAACTGAGATCCTGAGAAATTATTTCTCAGGATTTTTTGTTTAGCGTTGAATTTATCATTCAGGACGAGACGGGGTGAAGGGAAGAAGCTGTGAATAATTTTGTATTAAAATGTATTCTGAAAAGTAATGAAATCACAGCCTGAAATGTCTTACTTTAAACTATTAAATTAATTCTATGAAAAATAATTACCTTATCCTTTTTCTTTTTGTTCTCGCGAAATTTATTTTGCAATATTCTTTGATAGGATCTGAATATGAGCTTCATCGCGATGAATATTTGCATTTAGATCAGGCAAATCATTTAGCGTGGGGATATTTATCAGTTCCGCCAGTAAATTCCTGGTTGGCTTTTATCGTGAAGATGTTAGGTAATTCTGTGTTTTGGGTGAAATTTTTTCCGGCGTTATTCGGTGCTTTAACGATTGTTGTTGTTTGGAAAATCGTTGAAGAATTAAAAGGTGACCTTTATGCTAAAATTTTGACTTCAACCGGAATTTTATTCTCTGTTTTACTTCGTGTTAATATGCTTTTTCAACCTACGTCTTTAGAAGTATTACTTTGGACGATGTTATATTATGTTTTAATTAAATATTTTAATTCAGAAAAAGTAAAATGGCTGTATACTGCCGCAATTATTTTCGGGATCGGATTCTTGAATAAATATAATATAGCTTTTGCGGTGTTGGGATTAATCCCTGGTTTGTTAGTGACAAAACAAAGAAAAATATTTCTTCAAAAGCATCTTTATTTTGCTCTGATTTTAGCTTTATTGATCGTTTTACCGAATATTTTATGGCAGTACCATAACCATTTTCCGGTCATTAAGCACATGAAAGAATTGTCGGAAAGACAATTGATAAATGTTGATCGTTTTGATTTTGTGAAATCACAGATTCTGTTTTTTATTGGAGTTCTTTTTGTAATTATTTCAGGATTCTATGCGTTAGTTTTTTATCAACCTTTCGAAAAAATTCGTTTTTTATTTTGGACTTATATTTTTACGATTGCAATATTTTTAGTTTTCAAAGCTAAAGATTATTATGCCATTGGTTTGTATCCTACGTATATCGCTGTCGGAGCTGTTTTTCTTGCTCATCTTTTTGAAAAAGGCTGGGTGAAAAAACTGGTACAACCAATAAGTATTTTGATTCCCATTTTGCTTTTTTTACCTCTATATCAGGTTGCTTTTCCGAATAAAAGTCCGCAATATATTGTAGATCACCCTGAAAATTATAAAAAATTGGGCTTGCTTCGTTGGGAAGATGGAAAAGATCATTCTTTGCCACAGGATTTCTCAGATATGCGCGGCTGGAAGGAGTTGGCTGAAAAAGTAGATAAAGAATATGAAGCATTGTCGAAATCCGGAAATACCATTGTGATTTGTGATAATTACGGGGAAGCGGGAGCGATTAACTATTATTCCCGCAAAGGAATAAGGGCGGTTTCTTTTAATGCAGATTATCTTAATTGGTTTAATTTATCAAAGTATTACAATAATGTTATTCGGGTAAAAGAAAATCCTGAAGATGAGCTTGAGCAAACCGGTAAAATCTTTCAAAGATCTAAAATTGCAGATTCTGTTACTGATCAATATGCTAGAGAAAAGGGTACTGTAATTTTCAGTTTTGAAGGTGCAAAAATAGATATCAGAAAAAGACTTCAAGAAGAAATTATTGAAGAAAAAGGCGGATATTAACAGATAATTAACTACGGTAGGATAATATTGAATGTTTGAAATTCTCTATTTTAGTAAAAATAAAAATTTGCTATGAAATCAATATCCAGATTCCTGTTTTTACTCTTGATTACCACTTTTGCTGTTTGCTATTCTCAAAAATCAGTGGCTGTAAAAAGTAAAATAGTATATAGTTCTGATGACCTAAAAATTATTCAGTTATCGGAGAATGTTTTTCAGCATATTTCCTATTTACAAACCGATTCTTTTGGTAAAGTTGAATGCAACGGAATGATCGCAAAAGATGGTAACGAAACCATTATTTTTGACACTCCAACCAATGATAAAAGCTCTGCAGAATTAATTTCGTTTATTAAAAACAATCTTCATTCAAAAATAAATGCGGTAATTCCCACACATTTTCACGAAGATTGTTTGGGTGGGTTGAAAGAATTTACTAAAAATAATATTCCTTCTTATTCAAATAATAAAACGATTGAGCTTGCTAAGAAAGCTGGAGTAAGTATTCCCAATCATGGCTTTGAAAATTCACAGGTTTTAAAAGTTGGAAATCAAAAAGTGTATATCCAATTTTTTGGTTAAGGGCATACTAAAGACAACGTGGTGGGATATTTCCCGAAAGAAAAAGCAATGTTTGGAGGTTGTTTAATTAAAGAAATGAATGCCACAAAAGGTTATCTTGGTGATGCTAATGTTAAAACCTGGTCAGCAACCGTTGAAAAAGTGAAAGCAAAATATCCGGATGCTAAAATAGTCATTCCTGGTCATGGTGAAATTGGCGGCGAAGAATTGCTGGATTATACCATCAAACTATTCAAGAATAACTAAGAACTCATTTAAAATTTTGATACAATATTTATTTTAGAATATCATGATCTTTTTTTAACGCAAAGATTTTATTGCTTTATACTGATTTTTAGAAGGTAAACGCAAATGAATTTGCTTCGCGAAGCTTGAAAATACAGCTTCATCTAATCAACTTGTTGATTCTTCTTTGCTCGCTATAATATACTTTGCTTTACATTAAAACTTTGCGTTAAAAATAAAAAATCCTTAGCAAAATTAATAAAGGCAATAGAAATAAAATTTAAACAGGTCTAGGAACATTCCGAACAATATCCGGAAATAAACCCATTGAAATTAACCGAACGATAACCTTCCGGTAATTTAACTTCAACTTCATTGGGTAAACATTCAATTTTTCCACAATTCAGGCATTTAAAGTGGAAATGATTATGCCGATGCTTTTTCTCGGAACAATTGACACAAAAAGCAAAATAATACTTTCCGTCGTCCCCTAAAATTTTGTGAACAATTCCGTCATCACAAAAACTATTAAGCACCCGATAAATAGTGGCGCGATCTACCGCTTCACCCAATTCTTTCTGTAAAATTTCCTGACTCACCACAGATTTAGACTTTTTTAAAGAATCTAAAATCAATTGCTTGGTCGGGGTATTTCTCTTTGCCATAGTACAAAGATAAAAATTATTATTGCGATTAAGTCGCATTAATGGAAATTTCTCTTAACTTTGCAACTATCAACTATCAACTATCAACTATCAACTACCAACAAGAAATACTATGGAAAATAAAGAGGTCATCATTATAGGAGGAAGCTACGCCGGATTATCTGCCGCAATGGCTTTGGGAAGATCACTACGAGATGTCTTAATCATAGACAGCGGAAAACCTTGCAACCGACAGACGCCACATTCACATAATTTTATTACCCAGGACGGAAAAACGCCGAAAGAAATTTCAGATTTGGCTAAAGAACAAGTTCTGAAATATAAAACCGTAACATTTCATGAAGGAAAAGTTGTGAAAATAATTAAAAATGAAGATGATTTTGAGGTTGAAACAGCTAACGGAGAAAAATTTAATGCTAAAAAAATAATTCTGGCGTCCGGAGTTAAAGATATGATGCCTGATATTCCCGGATTTGCAGAATGTTGGGGGATTTCGGTAATTCATTGTCCGTACTGTCATGGTTATGAAGTGAAAGGAAAAACTACCGGAATTATGGCAAACGGAGATATGGCTTTTGATTTTACGAAGCTTGTTTTTAATTTAACAAAAGAGGTTACTTTATTTACGAACGGAAAATCTGCTTTAAATGAAGAGCAAACAGAAAAATTTAATCAACATAAAATAAATATTATAGAAGATGAAATTGCTGAAATTCTACATAAAAACGGACAAATTCAGAAAGTGATTCTTAAAAACGGAAAAGAAATTCCATTGGAAGCTTTGTATGCTAAAATTCCTTTCGAACAAAACATCAATGTTGATGATCTTGGAATTGAATTAAATGAAAATCGATTCATTAAAGTTGATACGATGATGAAAACCAATATTCCTGGGATATTTGCCTGCGGAGATAATACCACGATGATGAGATCGGTTGCGAATGCTGTTGCTCAAGGTAATTTTGCCGGAGCTGTGGTGAATAAAGAACTGTCGGAAGAAGATTTTATATAAAGAATAGCTTGATTTACTGATAAGCTTATAAACAATGGAGGCATTTCAAAAATCATCCTTTGTGATTATTCATTCTCGCTGAAAATTTCGTACTTTTGGGGTGAAAAAATTCTAAAAGTAAAAGTAAAATGGACATTATTTTCGACCTGATTGAAAAGGAAAGACAAAGACAATCTCATGGATTAGAGCTTATTGCGTCAGAAAATTTCGTTTCTGAAAACGTAATGAAGGCAATGGGAAGTGTACTGACAAACAAATATGCTGAAGGATATCCCGGAAAAAGATATTACGGAGGTTGTGAAGTCGTAGATGAGGTTGAAACGTTAGCAATTAACAGAGCAAAAGAACTTTTCGGAGTTGATTATGTAAATGTTCAGCCACATTCTGGTTCTCAGGCTAATGCGGCGATTTACTTGGCAGTTTTGAAACCTGGTGATAAAATCATGGGGATGGATCTTTCTATGGGAGGTCACCTTACGCACGGTTCTGCGGTTAATTTCTCTGGTATTCAGTACGATGTGGTTTCTTATGGCGTTCAGCAAGAAACGGGTCTTATCGATTACGATCAAATGAGAGAAGTGGCTTTGAGAGAAAGGCCAAAAATGTTGATCGCTGGTTTCTCTGCGTATTCAAGAGATTTAGATTATGCTAAATTCAGAGAGGTGGCAGACGAAATTGGGGCTACACTTTGGGCAGATATCGCTCACCCGGCTGGTTTAGTTGCAAAAGGTCTTTTAAATAATCCATTCGAACACTGTCATGTTGTAACGACTACGACTCACAAGACGTTAAGAGGTCCAAGAGGTGGTATGATTATGATGGGGAAAGATTTCGAAAATACATACGGTCATAAAACGCCAAAAGGTGAAATCAAAATGATGAGCCAGGTTCTTGACGGAGCTGTTTTCCCAGGAATTCAGGGAGGCCCGCTAGAGCATGTAATTGCTGGTAAGGCGGTTGCTTTTGGTGAAGCGTTAGATACTCAGTTTGAAGTGTATGCTAAGCAAGTGAAGGCAAATGCTCAGGCATTGTCAAAAGCGATGATCGACAGAGGATTTGATATTGTAAGCGGTGGAACAGACAATCACTTAATGCTTGTTGACCTTAGAAATAAAAATGTCAACGGTAAAGAAACAGAAAAAGCGCTAGTGCTTGCTGATATTACTTGTAACAAAAACATGGTTCCGTTTGATGATAAGTCACCATTTACGACTTCTGGTATCAGATTCGGAACGGCTGCTATCACTACAAGAGGCTTGAAGGAAAATGATATGGATACCATCGCAGGATTTGTTTCTGATGTGGTTGATAATATTAAAAATGAAGAAGTTATTGCTTCTGTGAGAAAAAGTGTTAATGAATTAATGGAAGGTAAGGCGTTATTCAATTATTAATCATTTACTTTCAATTTTAAATATAAAAGAATGGGCGCCTTTGCTCATTCTTTTTTTATAACTATGGAAAAGAAATCTTTTACCTTCAATGAAATAAAACTGAAATTGATAAACTACTGTGTTTATCAGGATCGTTGTCATTCGGAAGTCGAGCAGAAGATGAAGGAGTTTTTACTGATTGATGAAGCTAAAGAAGAAATCATACTTTATCTTTTACAGGAAAATTACCTGAATGAAGAAAGATTTACCAGAAGCTACATTCGCGGTAAGTTTTATATTAAGCATTGGGGAAAAGCTAAGATTAAAATGAATCTTAAGCAGAAACAGATTTCTGAAAAATTGATTAACTCCTGTTTTGACGAAATTGATGAGGATGATTATCTAAAAACCATCCGGAAAATCTATGAAGATTATTATTCAAAACAGTCTGGATTAAAGGAATATCAGCGAAAATCCAAAACCATAAAATATTTAATGAGCCGCGGCTTTGAATATGAGAAAATAAATGATATTTTTGATTAAATATAATAATCAGAAATTAACACAGAACAAAGATTGAAAGAAGATAAAATTTGGCTCTCGCCTCCGCATATGGGTGGCAACGAGCTTAAATATATAAACGATGCCTTTGATACCAACTGGATTTCCCAATATGGTTCTAACATAGATGAGTTTGAAAATAGTCTTGAAAATTATTTTGGTGAAAATTCATTCGTTACGGCATTGTCATCCGGCACGGCAGCCATTCATTTAGCTTTACAATTATTAAATGTTGAAGAGGGAGATTTTGTGATCTGCCAGTCTTTTACATTCGTGGCGACGGCTAATCCTATTTTATATTTGAAAGCAATCGCGGTTTTTGTGGATAGTGAAAGCTCAACTTGGAATTTATGTCCCAATGCGGTTGAAGATGCCATAAAATATTGTTTGCAGAAAGGAAAAAAACCTAAAGCAATTATTACGGTTTCATTATATGGAATGCCTTTTATGGTGGATGAAATTCTTGAAATTTCCAGAAAATACGAAATTCCTATTATTGAAGACAGCGCAGAAGCGTTGGGAAGTACTTATAAAAATCAACTTTGTGGAACGTTTGGAGATTTGTCGATTATTAGTTTTAACGGGAATAAAATCATTACGACTTCCAGCGGCGGAATTTTAATTTCAAGAAACAAAATTGATAAAGAGAAAACTCTATTTTTATCAACTCAGGCTAAAGATAACAAAGATTATTATTGCCATTCTGAAATTGGCTATAATTATCGAATGAGTAATATTTCTGCCGGAATTGGAAGAGGGCAGATGGAAGTGCTTGAAAAACGCATAAATCAACGACGAGAGAATCATGATTTTTATCATGAAGTAGTTAGTGGAATGGAAAATATTAACTTGTTTTCCGAACCTGATGAAAATTTTTATTCTAACTATTGGTTGAATACTATTTTAATAAAAGAAAACGCTAACTTGTCGAAGGAAAAACTAAGGCAAACCTTTTTGGAAAATAATATAGAAACCAGATACTTGTGGAAACCAATGCACTTGCAGCCTTTATATAAAGATTGTAGGTTTTTTGGAGATAATATTTCTGGTACACTTTTTGAAATTGGATTGTGCCTGCCATCAGGAAGTAGCTTAAATAGCAGTGATATGGGCAGAATTGCAGAAGTTTTGAATTTATTTAATAATTAAATTTATTTTTTGAATTTGGTAAATAGATAAAATTTTATCTTAATTTTGCATCGCACATGATCCTGACTTTTTTGAATTGACGGATTTTTTACAACTAATTAAATATGAACACAAATAAAGACAATGTACAAGTCTCTTAGAAAAAAAATATTTGCTGGGGATAACGTTGTCAACCTTTCAGACGTGAGATACCTTCCTAGATGGATAATTCTTGTTATAGATATTATTATTCTGGTTATATCTTTATTTCTTTCAACCTACATCATTGAAAAAATTACGCAGAGAGAATTTATTTACCATGACGATCAAAGTTTGGTCTTTGCATCGATTATTCTGATAAATACTTTTTTCATGTATTTTTTCAAGACTTATGCGGGGATTATCAGACATTCTACTTTTATAGATTTATTTAAATTATTACTCGCCTCTTTTTGTACAATGTTTGTAGTCGGTTCAGTAAACACATTATATTTTTGGACTTCTGGAACTAAATTTATAATGAATTCTTTTTTGGTTCTGTATTTTATTATTTCATTTATGGGATTATTTCTTTTCAGGCTGTATGTGAAAGAATTTTTCCAGGTGGTGAGGGAATATAGAAGAAGTGCATTGAAAAAGAGAATTCTTGTATTAGGTATTGATGAGCAGTCTATTGCTATTGCAAGAGCTATTTTAGATAACCCAAGTTTACCGTACCAAGTTGTAGGATTTTTGACGCAGAGAACAGATTCTAAAAGAGCATCTTTATTAGGAAAACCTATTTTCGGCAAAGAAAGAATAGAAAAAAATACAAAAGAAGAACTTGTTGTAGACGGGGTTTTGGTAATAAAAGAAATGATGTCTAAGGATGAAATGAATTCTTGGGTGAATTTATTTTTAGAGAAAGATCTTCAAATTTTTAAGTCACCTTCTGTACAAAAGCTAAGAGATAGCGATTTGGGTGGATCTATCAGAAATCTTCAAATTGAGGATTTATTAAATAGAAAACCGATTAAAATAGAAAATGAAGAGGTTAAAAGCAGGCATTTTAATAAAAATGTTCTTGTTACGGGTGGGGCAGGATCTATCGGAAGTGAGATTGTAAGACAGGTCGCACAATTTAATCCTTCTTTAATCGTTGTATTAGACCAAGCAGAGACACCTCTATACGATATAGAATTAGAGATGAAGGATAAATTTCCTCATATCAGATTTAAATTTGTTTTAGCGGATGTTTCCAATAAACATAGGATTGAACCCTTGTTTCAGAAATATAACTTTTCAATGGTATATCATGCTGCGGCGTATAAGCATGTACCATTAGTAGAAGAAAACCCGCATGAAGCAATTTTAGTAAATGTTTTAGGCTCAAAAAATATAGCAACATTATCTAGTAAGTATAATGTGAACAGATTGGTTATGGTTTCTACAGATAAAGCTGTAAATCCTACCAACGTAATGGGAGCATCAAAAAGAGCGGCTGAATTGTTTGTACAGTCGTTGCAAAACGTAGAGGGAAATACCACGAAGTTTATTACAACAAGATTTGGAAACGTTTTAGGCTCAAATGGTTCGGTGATTCCTCATTTTAAGAAGCAAATTGAGGCAGGAGGGCCAGTAACCATTACTCACCCTGAAATCGTAAGATATTTTATGACGATTCCTGAAGCTTGTGAATTGGTTTTACAAGCCGGAACTATGGGGAAGGGGGGGGAAATTTTTGTGTTTGATATGGGTGAACCAGTAAAAATTCTAGATCTCGCTCACAGGATGATTAAACTTTCTGGTTTTGAACCAAATATTGATATTAAAATTGTTTATACAGGTTTAAGACCTGGTGAAAAATTATATGAAGAGTTATTAAGTGATAATACTAAAACTCTTCCGACACATAATGAAAAAATAATGATTTCTAAAGATCCTTCTGCGGAATTTAAAGAAATTAGTTCATTAATAAACTTAGTAACAAAAGCTTCTATCAGAAGAGATAAAGTGGAAGTTGTAAAATTATTAAAGACAATTGTACCTGAATTTAAGAGTAATAACTCTGTATATGAGGTGCTGGATAAATAGATAAAATATAAATGTATATTTGTACAATTTTTAAAATATGAAGGGTAAAATTTTAACTATATTTTGTGCACTAGTTTTGGTTTCTTGTAAAGTAAACGAGAAGGCTAAGAATGATTTGAACTATATGCAAAATATAGAAAATGTTGCAATAGAATCGTCTATAAAAAATTCAAATTCAACTATACAAGTTGGCGATCAATTAGTGATTCTTATTACTGCAAAAGATATGGATGTTGTAAAACCTTTCAATCAGAGTTATTCTTCATCAGAACTAGTTCAGTCCAATACTCCAGGAGGTACTAATTTACCTAATCAAGGTATGACTACTATTGCAGGGCCAACATATAATGTTGATACAGATGGGAATATAGACTTTCCTATTATTGGAAAAATAAATACAATTAATAAGACTCTGATAGAATTTAAAAATGAATTGAGAGAAAAGCTTACAGGCTACATTATTAATCCTACAGTAAACATAAGGTTAGCAAATTTTAGAGTTACGGTTTTAGGTGAAGTAAATAGACAAGGTGATTATGTTATAGCGAATGGGCAAGGTACAATTTGGAATGCTCTAGGTTTAGCAGGAGATTTAACGGCTTTTGGAAAAAGAGATAATATTTTAATTATTAGAAATGTCGACGGACAAATAACTCACGGAAAAATTAATTTACAAGATGCTAATTTAATAAATTCGCCTTATTACAATTTGAAGCAAGGAGATGCAATCATAGTTGCAGCTAATAATACCAAAGATTTATCTTCTAAACAAAACCCTAATACAGGTATTTATTTAACGGCTGCTTCAATTGCTCTTACTGCTGCTGCTCTTGTTATCAGTTTAATCAAGAAATAAAAACACGTAAATATATTTCATTGTTTTTACTTTGAGATTGAATTAAAAAAATGATACTACTTAAATGAATGAGAATAAATTATATAAGATTGCTGTTATTGGCCAAGGCTATGTAGGTTTGCCTTTGTCCTTAGAGTTTGCTAATTATTATTCGGTTTTAGGCTATGATATTAATACAGATCGTGTTGAAGAATTAAATAATGGTGAAGATAATACTCTAGAAGCTGATCTAGAAAAGTTGAAAATATCTTTAATTGAGTACAGAAAAACAAATGGTAATATAGGGTATAAAGCAACCTCTATTCTTACTGAAATATCTCAATGTAATATTTTTATTGTAACAGTTCCAACACCTATCGATGATTACCATGCTCCAGATCTAAGACCACTTAAATCTGCATCAAAGATGTTGGGTGAAATTATTAAAACAGGTGATATTGTAATTTATGAGTCTACTGTTTTTCCGGGTTGTACAGAAGAAGTCTGTATTCCTATTCTACAAAAATATTCTGGGCTAGTTTATAACAAGGATTTTTTTGTTGGCTATTCTCCTGAAAGGATAAATCCTGGTGATAAAGTAAATACACTTACAACAATTAAAAAAGTGACTTCTGGATCCACCCCTGAAATTGCTGAAGAAGTAGATCTATTATATAGTAAGATTATTACTGCAGGAACTCACAAAGCACCAAGTATTAAAGTTGCAGAAGCCTCAAAGGCCATTGAAAATGCTCAAAGAGATGTTAATATCTCATTCGTGAATGAACTAGCATTAATTTTTGATAGAATCGGAATAGATACTACAGACGTTCTTGAAGCTGCAGGAACTAAATATAATTTTTTAAAATATAAGCCAGGGCTAGTTGGTGGCCATTGTATTTCAGTTGATCCATATTATTTAGCTCATAAAGCAGAGCAATTAGGATATCACCCTGATGTTATTTTATCAGGAAGGAGAGTAAATGATTCCATAGCAAAGTTTATAGCATCAAAAGTCGTAAAGCTACTTATAGCAAAGGGAGGTATTATTAAAAATTCTGATGCATTAATATTAGGAATAACATTTAAAGAAAATTGTCCAGATGTAAGGAATACAAAGGTTTTCGATATTTATACAGAATTAAAAGAGTACGGTATAAATGTAGATGTTTTTGATCCTTGGGCTAATAAACTAGAGGTTGAAAATGAATATGGTGTTAGTATTATGGATAAATTAGAAGAAGGGAAAAAAAAATATGATTCAATAATAATTGCTGTATCTCACGATGAATTTTTAAAAATAGATATTACAGCTTTTAAAAAAGATAATGCTATAATTTTTGATACAAAATCTTGTTTAGACAGAAATTTAGTTGATGCTAGATTGTAAGTGAAATTTTAAATTATTATTTAAAAATAAATTATAAAGGTAAATAATGGATAGTTCGATAGCTGAAGAATCAAAAAAAGAAATTAATATTCAAGAAATTATTAAACCATATTTAAGAAATTGGATTTGGTTCTTAATTGTACCTATTTTTTCTTTAATAATAACTTATTTTTATCTAAAGTTTAGTACGCCGATTTATAGTATTCAATCTACAGTACTTATAAAAGATGCTAAAAACGCGCCATCTGCTGAGGGTGAGTTTGGTGTTTTGCAAGATCTATCAGGACTAGGAAGAATGGGCACTAGTAGTATAGAAAATGAGATAGAGATTTTTAAGTCAAAGAAAATAATGAAGGATGTTGTGGAGAAGTTACATCTGCAAACCTCAATTTTTTCTAAATCAAAATTTAAAGATGTAGAGCTCTATAAAACCACTTCTCCTATAATAATTCATATCATACAAGATAAGCCTTTAGCTCAATTACCTCAAAAACCTATGTTTATCAAGATTTCTGGAAATAATATTCATTTAAATTCAGAAGAATTATCGAAGGAAATATCAACATCTTTTAATAAGACAATTAATTTACCCTACGCTAATATAATTATTTCTCCCAATCCTCAATTCAATAAAGTTGAAGCTGGAGATTTAGAACAGATAAGTTTTACATATTCACCTAGTGATAATGTTGTTAATGCTTTGCAAGGTAGATTAAGTGTAAGTTTAGCAAATAAAGACGCAACTGTTATTAATCTGTCATTTAGTTATCCAAATATAAATAAAGCTAAAGATATTGTTAATAAGCTTGTAGAAGTTTATAATAATGAGGCAATCAATGACAAAAACTCAGAATCTAATAAGACTAAAAGTTTTATAGATGGTAGGATTAATATTATTTCTAGCGAATTAGGACAAGTAGAAAACCAAAAAGAAAAGTTTAAATCTACCAATCGAATTACGGATCTTGAAACGGAAGCAAAAATAGATTTAGAAACTTCTGCTTCGGCAAGAGCAAAACAAATAGAAATCGAATCACAATTAGAGCTAACTAATATGTTGATTAATTTTGTAAATAAGCAAGGAACTAATCAAGTATTGCCAGCAAATGTAGGTTTGGATAATCCTGCTTCGGTTGCTAATATTACTACTTATAATCAATTAGTATTAGAGCGTAATAGATTGTTAGAAAGTGCTACTCCTCAAAACCCTCTAATAATTGATCTTAATAAACAAATATCAACAGTTAGAAGTTCTGTTACAGAAAGCTTACTGAAGAATAGAACAGGTCTTCAGCTTGCTAAAGATCAATATCAAGGAGAACTTAATGGTATTAGTACAAAAATTACAAAAATTCCTGTTCAGGAAAAACTATTTAGAAGTATTGAGAGACAGCAGCAAATCAAAGAGAATTTATATTTATTATTATTACAAAAAAGAGAAGAAAATGCTATTTCATTAGCTGTAACAGCCAATAAAGCTAGAATCGTAGATTATGCTTATGCATTACCTGCTCCTGTAGCTCCTAAAAAAACGGTATACTTGCTGTCTGGATTGCTGATAGGATTGTTAGTTCCTTTTGGAGTTATTTATTTAAGCGAATTATTAAATAATAGAATTAAAACCAAACATGATTTAGAAAAACTATCACATGTTCCTGTTTTAGCAGAATTACCACAAGTAAAAAAAGGAGAAAGTGATATTATTCAGGTAAATGATTTATCTCCTATGGCAGAAGCTTTTAGAATTCTTATTACGAATATGAATTTTATGCTTCCTAAAAAAGAGAAAGGTAAGACTGTATTTGTAACATCTACAGTAAAAGGAGAAGGAAAAACTTTTACTTCTGTAAATCTATCTTTAACTTTAGCGACACCAAGTAAAAAGGCTGTAATTATTGGTGCGGATATTAGAAATCCCCAATTACAACGTTATAATACTTCGAGAAAAGGATTAATTGGGCTCACTGAATATTTATATGATGAGAATACAAATATTTCAGATATTGTTTTTGTTTCAACATTTAATCCCAATTTAGATGTAATTTATTCTGGTAGTATACCCCCTAATCCCACAGAGTTACTAACTAATGGTAGATTTGAAAAACTATTGGATGAACTAAAAAATAAATACAATTATATAATTGTGGATACAGCGCCACTAATGTTGGTTACTGATACATTTTTGAATGCAGAGCTTGCTGATGCTACTATATATGTTACAAGATCAGGATATACCGAAAAATCTTTATTAGAATTTGCAAATAAGAATATTGATACAAATAAGATTAAAAATGTTGGTTTTGTATTAAATGATGTACCAAATGGTTATTTTGGATATGGAAATAAATATGGGTATGGATATAATGCTGAAGAAAAAAAATGGTGGGAAAAACTTTTAAATAAGTAAAATTATCAAAATCATATTTATTAAGTGTATTATAATGTTGAAAAGAATTAATAACACTGACTTTAAAAATTTATTTTTTTTAATAATTCAAAATATAGCAAATTATGTTTTTCCATTTATTACATTTTCATATTTAATAAGAACAGTGGGATTTGAAAAATTTGGATTAATCACTTTTGTTAATTCTTTTTTTGCATATATAATTATAATTGTTGAATATGGGTATATAATTTCTGCTACAAAAGATATTTCTGTTAATATCGGAAATAAACTACTTATTAATAAAATAATAAGTATTATTCTAAGTGTAAAATCAATACTTTTTTTAGGATGTATTGCTCTTCTTTTTTTTACTTATCCTTTTAATAATCACTTACAGAATAATTTATCTCTATATTTAATTACAATTATTTTTGCAGCTGGACAATCTTTTAATCCTGTATGGTTTTTTCAAGGGATCCAAAATTTAAAAAATATAACAATTACAAACGTTATAATAAAAACATTACAAACAGGTTTAATTTTTATATTTATAAGAAAAGAAGGAGATTATATAATTCTTCAAATAATTAATAGTATATGTACTTTACTCGTATCAATGTTATTATATTTTTCAATGTATTATAAATATGGATTTAGATTTGTAAGGATTAACACTAATGATATTTTAAAATCTTTAAAAGATGGATGGTTATTATTTATTTCTAATGTTTCGATGACATTATATACTACCACTATCTCCGTATTTTTAGGCTTTTTTCATGGGAATCTATATGTAGGATATTATTCCGCTTCTGAAAAATTAATATCAGCTGTGAAAGTGCTTATTTCGCCAATTTCACAAATTGTATATCCAAAAATGGCCATATTATCAAAAGAATCTAAAGAGTTGGTCTTGAGATATAATAAAAAAATATTAATAATTGGTGGTTTAATTTTTACCTTTATAGGCTTAGTTTTTGTTATTTTTTCTAAGCATATTTTAATAATTGTTTTAGGTGAATACAACTTACAATCTAATATAGTTTTGAAGATTCTTTCATTTTTGCCATTAATTTTATTTTTGCATAGTGTTTTTGCGTTATGTACTCTTCTTGTATTTTCTGAAAATAAAATATATTCTAGAATTATCATTTCTGGAGGGATTTTAAATATTATTGTTGCACCCATTTTGATTTATTTTTTTAAAGCTTATGGGGCTGCCTTTGCTGTTATGATTGTAGAAATATATATACTCCTTCGATATATTTATTCTACTGAAAAGAGAAATTATAGCTTATTTAAAAGTAATTAAATGTTGCGAAAAATTAAAATATTAATAATGTTTTTTCTAAATTACTTAGATTATATCATTCGTATTCCTTTTTTTTATTATAATTTGTATTTTAATAAGAGTGTAGTTAAGCAATTAAAAAATCCTGCTGAAATACCGGTAATTGTCGTTAATTATAATCAATTATTTTATTTTAAAAAAAACATTGAAAATTTACTTTTAAATGGTTTTAAAAAAATAATAATTTTAGACAATGCTTCTACTTATCCCGCTTTATTAGAATATTATAAAAAACTAATGCTAATTGAGGAGGTTGAAGTTGTTCTTTTAAATGAAAATTTAGGACACAGAGTTTTATATAAAAATAAGAAAGTTTATGATACCTATTGCAAAGGTTTTTATTTTTTGACTGATGCAGACGTAATTTTGAATAAGGTTATGCCTGAAAAGTTTATAGAAAAAATGATTACAATTCTTAAGAAGAAACATTTTTTTATTACAAAAGTAGGTTCTGCACTTGATATTTCAGATATTCCGGATGAGTATCCACTTAAAAAGAACGTTCTTAAATGGGAAGATAAATTTTGGCAAAATAAAATATCTGAGGATAGTTGTTATTTAGCTGAAATAGATACAACTTTTGCTCTTTATAAACCATGTTATTATCCATATTTTTTTTCAAATTTTTCTAAAGCCATTAGAATTGCAGGAAATTATATAGCCAAGCACGGAGGTTGGTATGTATTACCTGGTGATTTAGAAGAAGAAAGAAAATATTATTTAGGGAATAATATTTCTACAAGCTGGGTTTTTGATAATAATGGTAAATTGTTAGAAAATAATGTGAATAAAACCTATTGATAACAAAATAATTAGAATTATAATATTTACTTCATAATGTAGATGAATTATTAAATAAGATTGAAGTAAAATAAAAATATTTAAGAAAAAATAATGTTTCTAGTACAATTATTCATATTTATGTTGATTTTGAGCTTATTTTTAGATAAGTTTAAGCTTGGTCAGATATTAAATTTTTTAATGATATTTTTAATTATAATAATAATTTTAGGTTTTGTTGACTATACACCAGATAAAAAATTTTATGAATATTGGATATATAATATTCCGGATCATTTAGAGCCATTTTTTAAACTTTCTGCAACATATCTAGTAAAACATCAATACGGTTATAAAGAACTACATCTTTTTTTTATCTCTACATACACCTTTATTTTATTATTTCTGATAAGTAGATTTTCTAATAAGTTATTTCTAATAAGTCTACTTCATATAAGCACTATTCTCATTTTTTACGTTACGCAATTGAGATATTTTATGGGATTTTATGCTGTATGCTTAGGAATTTATTATTTTTATGTAAGTAGAAACTTACTTTTGGCCATATTTTTTTTAGTTTTTGGAATGTCAAATCATTATGGGCTTATCTCATTTGTGGCTATAATTCCGTTTTTTCATATAAAAACAGATAAGATTTTATCAAAATTGGTAATTGTTACCATTATAATATTATTAGTTACTTTATTCATTGTAGGGGTAGGAGCAGCTGCTTTTTCACAAGTTAGGTTTATAGGTTATTTCGTCTCCGAGTTACAATCTTCTTTTTTAGGCGGATTATTAACCTTTCTTCCTTATATTATAATTGTTTATTTTATACAACAATTACATAAGAAAAATATCAGTAAAAATAGTAATATCACGGATGATAAAAAATATCATTTTTTATATATCATGAGTATTACGAATATATGCTTATTAGGTGTTGCTTTAATTACACAGGTTGTAGGACATCGGATGATTATGCCAGCTACATTATTTCAAATTTTATTTGTTTTTTATTCTATGAAATATTATGATGGAGATGAGAAAGCAATTCTAGTTATCAAATTTATAAGTATAGTAGTTATTTTCCTGTTTTATATGTATGTATTTACTGAGCTTATTGCAGGAGGAGGAAGTAGTGAAGATATTATAAAAATTTTTACATCTAATAAGCTTTTAAATCTTTTTTTATTTTAGCATGAAAGTCAAATTATCTATCATAATTGTTACCTATAATTCATCTGATTTAATATTAAAATGTATTGAGTCAATTTTTAGGTATAATGATATCAAAGAAAATGAAATAGAAATAATAGTTGTAGATAATAGTTCTGATGATGAGGGAAAGAAAATAAAAGAACTATTATTAAGACATTTTTCTGATAAGGTGATTTTTATTAAAAATAAAAATCTCGGCTATGGACAAGGAAATAATGTCGGTATCAGAAAATCTAAAGGTCATATAATAGCAATTATGAATCCGGATATAAGATTGAATGAACCTTTATTTGCTAAAGTAATTGAAACATTTTATAATGATAACGTAGCTTCTCTAGGATTTAAACAAATAAATAATGCAGGCGATTTTTCTTTTTTTCGATTACCAGAATTATTTTTTCCAATCACTTATAGTATTATTAATAAAATAGATAATAAAAAAGAAAAATTTAATCAATATAAGCATTCTCTATCAGGAGCATTCGTTTTTTTTAGAAAAGAAGATTTTGAAAGTATTGGAATGTATGATGAATCTTTTTTTATGTATTTTGAAGAGCCAGATGTTGCAAGACGATTAAATGCAAGTAATAAAAAAGTTATTTATGATCATTCTAAGTCTTATATCCATCTTATGGAGCAAAAAGAAAGTTTTAATGTACAATTATTAGATATTGGCTCTCAGTCATTAAAACAATATTTTAATAAACATAATTTAGGATTAAGAAAATATTTAAATCTAAGAATAATTGAACTTAAGATACATTTGATGATTTTTACATTATTAAATAACACAGATAGAGTCAATAAATCAAAAGCCTATATTAAATCACTAAGAAAAATATTATAATGAATAATGAATTTGATTTAATTATAATAAATAATTGTCCATCATTTTATAAAATTAATTTATATAATGAGGTTGCTAAAAATACAAATATTTATGTAATTTTCTTAGGACTTACATCTCAGGTTGTTATTAATGAGGATTTTAGTAATGATTGTAATTTTCCTTTTGTTTTAATTAATAATAGTGATGTAGATAAAAGAAATAAAAGTTTGACTTTTTATAAGGTTTATAAATTATTGAAACATTTTCATTTTAAAAAAATTGTTTATGGAGGATATATTTTACCGGAATTAATATTATTATCTTTTCTTTTTCCTAAAAATAAAAATATATTACAGACTGAAAGTGCTTTTGAAAGTAAATTATCGGGAGTAAAATTTTTTATAAAAAGAATGATTATAAACAGATTTTCATCGGCAATAGTTTCAGGTAAAATACATAAGGAAGTTCTCTTGAAAATGGGTTTTAAAGGAAATATAAAAATTACGAAAGGGGTTGGAATCATAAAAAAAAGTGAGGAAAAACTTCATTTTATTAAGTTTAAGTCATTGAAATTAAATTATTTATTTGTTGGTAGATTGATCAAGTTAAAAAATGTAGAATTCTTAATTAATATTTTCAACGAATTGGATAGGTCTTTAACAATTGTTGGAACGGGAGAGGATGAAAACTATTTAAAGTCTATAGCAAATAAGAATATTCGTTTTTTAGGTTTTGTAAAGAATGATAATATAAAAGATATATATGCAACACATGATGTTTTTATTCTTCCCTCTTTATCTGAGCCTTGGGGACTAGTTGTAGAAGAGGCTTTATATAATAAATGTATTTTGCTACTAAGTAATAGGGTGGGGTCATACCCAGAACTTCTGGAAGATATTAAAAGTGGGGAGACTTTTGATCCAATGTCTGTAGATAGTTTTCTTACAGCACTAGCTAAGATTGAAGAGAATTTTGAGAGTTATATTAACAATATTAATAATTATAACTTGAATAAAAAAGATAATGATCAAATCAAAGCTTATTCCACATTATAATAAACCAAGATTAATCATAAATATGATTCCTGAAAAAATAAAATTATTATATCTCATACCTTCTTTATATGCTCCAGGAGGAATGGAAAGAATATTAACTAATAAAATAAATCATTTGGTTGGAACGGGCAAATATGACGTTTCTATTATGACGACAGATCAAATGGAAAAACCAAATTATTTCTTTTTAGATAAAAGAGTTAATACTATACATTTGAACTTAAATTTTAATATGTTTTTTAATTATAATTTAATTAAAAAATATCTTGAGACGAAAAAATTATTAAAGCTTTATAATTCTAAACTTAAAAACTTTATTATAGAAAATAAAATTGATATTTGTATATCATTAGGAGGGAAAGAGTTAGAGTTTTTATCCAGTTTAGATGTCAACTGTAAAAAAATCTGTGAAATACATTTCGCAAAAGATATAAGAAAACAATTTTTGATAGCTAGAAAAAACTCATTACTTAACAATTTTATTGGTACTTTAAGAACAAAGCAATTGATTTATCAAACAAAAAAATTAGATAAATTAATTGTTTTAACAAAAAAGGATAAACAAGATTGGATTAATACAAATAAAAATGTTGAGCAGATTTATAATTTTTCTTTTATTGAAACCAAGTCTCAATCAAATTTTAAAAATAAAAAAGCCATTGCTATTGGAAGATTAGATTCTCAAAAAGGGTTCGATATGTTAATTGATGCATGGGCTGAAATAAAAGAATATAATAAAGATTGGAAACTTGAGATTTATGGACAGGGAGAATGGGAAAATAAATTAAAAGAAAAAATTGCTAAAAAAAAAGTTGAAAATATTGAACTTAAGGGTTCAACAAATGAAATAGAGAATAAATTATTAGAGAGCTCACTTTACTTATGCAGCTCTAGATATGAAGGTTTTCCTTTAGTTTTATTAGAGGCAATAAGTTGTGGTTTACCAATAGTAAGTTTTGATTGTCCTCAAGGGCCGGCGGAGATTATTGAAAATAATATATCTGGTATTTTGGTAGAAAAAGAAAATATAGAGCAATTTGCCGAAAAATTAACAGATATTATTCGCAATGAAGACTTGAGAATGATGATGGGGAATAATGCTAAAAATAAGTCTCAAGAGTTCTCAAAATCAAAAATAATGGAGGAATGGGAAAACCTTTTTGAATCTCTTGTAAATATTTAATTTTAATATGATATTAGGAATTGATGCTTCAAATATTCGAGAAGGTGGCGGGGTAACACATTTAAAAGAAATTCTTCTTAATGGAGAACCAGAAAAATATGGTTTTAATAAAGTCCTTATTTGGAGTAGTAAGTCCACTTTAGATAAGTTACCAAACTATGAATGGCTATTAAAAATTAATAATAAATGGCTCAATAAATCTTTTATTATATCTTTTATATATCAAAGTCTTTTTATTTCTTCAGATATAAAAAAGAACAACTGTAATATTGTATTTGTACCGGGAGGTACGTTTTTAGGAAGCTTTAGTAAAATAGTATCAATGAGCCAAAATATGCTTCCTTTTGAAAAAGAAGAGCTGGAAAGATTTCCTAAATGGAGTTCCAGATTGAAGTTTAGATTACTTAAGTTGACCCAATCTTATACATTTAGAAAATCTAAAGGGGTAATATTTTTGACTAATTATGCTAAAAATTATATTATTAAGTCTGCAAAGCTTAATCAAAAAGATAATATTGTAATTCCTCACGGAATAAAAAGCTCTTTTTTAAATTCTCCCAAAATACAAAATGATATTGAATTTTATAATGAAGCAAATCCGTTTAGGTTTTTATATGTTTCAATTGTTACAGAATACAAGCATCAATGGAATGTTGCAGAGGCAGTAATTAGATTACGCAAAGACGGTTTTTTCGTGACTTTAGATTTGGTGGGAGGCTATACAAATGAAGCATTAGAAAAACTTAAAATTGTTCTAGTGAATGATGAAGAAAAGGTTGTAAATTATAAAGGATTAATTCCTTATGAAGAATTAAGCGAAATTTATAAAGATGCTCATGGTTTTATATTTGCTTCAACATGCGAAAACATGCCGATAATTCTTATTGAAGCAATGACTGCAGGATTGCCAATCGCGAGCTCTATTAAACAGCCAATGAAAGAAATATTAGAAAACAATGCTTCTTTTTTTAATTCGTTGAATGTAGATGATATTTACGATTCATTGAAAAAATATTTATTAGACACGGAAAAAAGAAAAATAACCTCTGAAATTAATTTTAAAAAAGCTATAAATTATACATGGAAAGATTGTGCGAATGCTACATTCAAATATCTTTCTGAAAAATCTAAGGAATATGCAAATCAAAAATAAAACACTACTTATAACGGGAGGAACAGGTTCATTTGGGACGGCTGTTTTAAGGAAATTTATTAATACAGACCATTTTAAAGAAATCCGAATTTTTTCTCGTGATGAAAAAAAACAGGACGATATGAGAAATCAGTTTAAAAATGATAAACTGAAATTTTATATTGGCGATGTAAGAGATTATAGAAGTATTGAGCCGGCTATGAGAGGTGTTGATTATATTTTTCATGCGGCGGCTTTGAAGCAGGTACCCTCTTGTGAATTTTTTCCGATGCAAGCTGTAAAGACAAATGTAGAGGGTACTCAAAATGTTATTGATGCAGCAGCTTCCAATGGTGTGAAAAAAGTTATTTGCTTAAGTACAGACAAAGCTGCATATCCTATTAATGCAATGGGAATTTCTAAAGCAATGATGGAAAAAGTGGCAGTGGCAGCTTCCAGAAATTTAGAAAATACAACGGTTTGTCTTACAAGATATGGGAATGTAATGGCCTCAAGAGGTTCTGTAATTCCTTTGTTTGTAAAACAAATTAAGAGTGGTGAATCTATAACGATTACAGATCCGAATATGACAAGATTTTTAATGTCATTAGAAGAAGCTGTAGATTTGGTTTTATTCGCTTTTGAGCATGGTAATGCGGGCGATTTATTTGTAAATAAAGCTCCTGCAGGAACTATTGGAGATTTGGCCCAAGCTTTAAAAGAAATGTTTAAAGTTGAAAATCCTATCAAAGTTATAGGAACCAGACACGGCGAAAAATTGTACGAAACTCTTTGTACAAGAGAAGAAATGATTAAGGCTGAAGATATGGGAGATTTCTATAGAATTCCTGCAGACAACAGAGATCTTAATTATGCACAATATTTTTCTGAAGGGGTGGAAGATATTTCTAAAATAGAAGATTACCATTCTCATAACACAAAGCAGGAAGACGTAGAAGGAATGAAAAAACTTTTATTAAAACTTCCTTTAATAAGAAAAGAAGTTCTTGGAGAAGATTTGATGCAGTATCCTGATTAATAAGATTGATATGAATATTCCTAGAATTATTGAAGGAGGAAAGCATTCTGATGAACGAGGAAATTTATTTTTCAATAATAACTTTGATGCTTCGGAAATAAAAAGGATCTATTTTATTAAAAATAAAGATGTAAGTATTATCAGAGGTTGGACGGGGCATCAGATAGAGCAACGCTGGTTTAGTGCATTACAAGGAAATTTTACCATAAGGTTAGTAAAAATTGATAATTGGGATAATCCTAATAAAAAAACTGAAATATTAGAGTTTGAACTGAATAGTCAGAAGTTTAATATTCTCCATATTCCAAAAGGATTTGCAACTGCTATTCAAGCAAGAGAAGATAACTCAAAGTTAATGGTAATGGCAGATTATCTGTTAGGAGAAGTAAATGATGAATATCGTTTTGAAATAAATTATTTTGAAAAATTAAAATGATGAAAAAAGTAGGTATCACGGGACAAAACGGTTTTGTTGGTTCACATTTATATAATACATTAGGTCTACAGCCTGATAAATATGAAAAAATAAACTTCGAAAGAAACTTTTTTGATGACGAAGAAAAATTAAATGAATTTGTTGGAAAGTGCGATGTTATTGTACATCTTGCAGCAATGAATCGTCATCAGGATCCGGAAATTATTTATAACAATAATGTTGATCTTGTAAGAAAGATAATTGTTTCCCTAGAAAAAACAAAGTCTAAAGCACATGTTCTTTTCTCATCATCTTCTCAGGAAGAAAAAGATAATTTATATGGGAAATCTAAAAAGGAAGGAAGAGAGCTTTTAGCAAATTGGGCAGAAAAATCAGGAGGAAAATTTACAGGAATGGTAATTCCTAATGTTTTTGGCCCTTTCGGTAAACCCAATTATAATTCTTTTGTTGCCACTTTCTGTCATAAACTTACTCATGGCGAAACTCCGGTAATTGATAACGATGGCGAGGTGAAATTAATCTATGTAGGAGAGCTTGTTCAGAAAATTATTGATCAGATTGAAAAAGAAGAATCTAATGTGCTATATGAAGTACCTTATACTTCTTTAAATAAAGTTTCAGAGGTTCTTCAGAAATTAGAAAATTTCAAAAATTTATATTTTAACAACGGAGAAATTCCTGTGTTGGAAAGTAAGTTTGATTTAAATCTGTTTAATACTTTCCGTTGTTATTTTAATATTAAAGATCATTATCCTGTTAAATTTACTCAACATACAGACCCCAGAGGTGCATTTGTTGAGGTTATAAGATTAGGAATTGGCGGGCAATGTTCATTTTCTACCACAGTTCCGGGAATAACGCGAGGAAATCATTTTCATACAAGAAAAATTGAGAGATTTGCGGTAATTAAAGGAAAAGCTTTAATTCAATTAAGAAAAATTAATACCGATGAAGTTTTAGATTTCTATCTTGACGGAAACGAACCTGCTTATGTAGATATGCCAATTTGGTATACGCATAACATCAAAAATATAGGAGAAGAAGAATTATATACAATTTTCTGGATTAATGAACCTTTTAATCCGGAAGATTCTGATACTTATTTTGTAGAAGTTTAGATTGAATTATTTTATAGTTGGTTTTTTAGCATCATTTTGCCATATTTTTCTTAATGAAGAATTAATTTCATTATCAAAATTAATATTATTGGAAGAAAAATTTGAATCATCAAAGATCATTTCTGCCTTTTGTACTTGGGAGGTTGAGGTTAGAATATTGTTATTAGTAATTGTATTTGAAGAACTTTTATTTTTAAAAAGAAAAGTTATTTGATTTTTTTTCTTAATATTATCAGGCATTTTATTACCAATGGCGAAAAAATTAGAAGTAAAAATATTATTGTTGGAGCCATCTAAAAGGATATTGTAGAATTGCTCTTCAAAATAATTTTTTTCAATATAATTATTATTAGAATTTATTAGAATCAAAGCTTTACCATTGGAAAGAGTATTAGTTACATCGTAATTATCAATAAAATTTGAGAAATTTGCCTCTAAGATATTATCTGTAACATAAATCGAATAGGAATCCTGAATTAAGATTGCAATAGAATTGACTCTTAACTCAGATTTTGAAATATACGTAGAGGTACACGTCTTGTTTATTTTGATCCCGTACTTATTATTTTTAATAAAACAATTATTTATGAAATTATAATAAGAGGAACTAAGGTGCAAACCTGCTGTAAAAAAGCCATCTATTTCACAATTTTCTATTCTATTTCTGATACCTAAGATTTTAATTCCTATATTATTTTCAAAGTTTTGTGTAGTATTTTTCCAACTAAAAGGGTTTTTACCGTACTCTGGTCCATAAATTGATAAATTTCGAACGTATTTATATTGATATGTATTATCATTCTTATTGTCAAGAATTGTAATAGCATTAATATTATAATTGTTTACTTTTAATATTGAAAGATTTGTTGCTATTCCTTCAATACTTATATTAGAAGGAAGTTCGATAGGATTTGTAATTAAAAATACGCCTTCAGGTATTAAAATCTTGTAAGTTTCAGTATTTTTGGTGTTTTTTAAAATAGAGTTGAATATTTTAGAGTTGTCAAAAACTCCATCACCTATAGCACCATGATCTTTTATATTAATAACTTTACAATAAAAAAGACAATAAGGAATAAAAATTAATAATAATAAAAAAAATCTTTTCATAGGAGGTTTTAATTTATACACTAATATAATGAAAAAATTGAGAGTAATGACGGTCGTAGGAACTCGTCCGGAAATTATTAGATTATCAAGAGTATTATCAGCTTTAGATGCGTCTGAAGCTATTGACCATATTATCGTTCATACAGGACAAAATTATGATTACGAATTGAATCAGATTTTCTTTGAAGATCTTGGACTTCGTAAACCGGATTATTTTTTAGAAGCTGCCGGAAAAACAGCAACCGAAACCGTTGGAAATATTTTGATTAAAATAGATCCGCTTTTAGAAGAATTGAAGCCGGATGCATTTTTAGTTTTGGGAGATACCAATTCTTGCCTTTGTGCAATTCCTGCTAAGAAAAGACAAATCCCGATTTTCCATATGGAAGCAGGAAACAGATGTTTTGATCAAAGAGTTCCGGAAGAAACCAATAGAAAAATTGTAGATCATACTTCGGATGTTAATTTAACCTACTCTGATATCGCAAGAGAATACTTACTAAGAGAAGGGCTTCCTGCAGACAGAATTATTAAGACTGGTTCTCCTATGTTTGAAGTACTGAATCATTATTTACCACAAATTGAAAGTTCAGACGTTTTAAACCGCTTGAATTTAGAAGAAGGAAAGTATTTCGTCGTTTCATCTCATAGAGAAGAAAATATTAATTCTGAGAAAAACTTTAACGGATTAATTGAGAGCTTAAATACTATTGCCGAAAAATTCGGTTATCCGATCATTGTTTCTACTCACCCAAGAACAAGAAATATGATTGATAAAATGAAAGTTGAGGTAAGACCGGAAATTCAGTTTCTAAAACCACTTGGTTTTCATGATTATAATGCATTGCAAATGAGAAGCTATGCAGTGTTATCAGATTCTGGAACAATTTCGGAAGAATCATCAATTCTAAATTTCAGAGCGTTGAATATCAGAGATGCTCACGAAAGACCAGAAGCAATGGAAGAAGCATCTGTAATGATGGTAGGTTTATCTCCTGAAAGAGTTTTACAAGGGTTGGTTCAGCTTCAACAACAGAAAACAGGTAAAGAAAGAAATTACAGACCGGTAGCAGATTATTCTATGCCAAATGTTTCTGAAAAAGTAGTCAGAATTATTTTAAGTTATACAGATTATATTAATAGAGTAGTGTGGAGTAAGAAATAATGAATAAAAAAATATTAATTCACAGTATTGTTTTTGCACCAGATGCTGTGTCAACAGCTTACTTGTATAATGATATAGCTTATAATTTAAAAAAAAATGGATTTGATGTAGAAGTTTTATCTACTACACCTCATTATAATCAAGTAAAAGAAAATTTAGATCAAACTAAATTTGATAAAAAAGCAGGAGGACTATATTATATAAGCTATTATAAAGGAATTAAAGTATATCATGTACCACAGAAAAAATACAATAGTATTTTTTTGAGAGGTATTGGTATGATATATTGGCATATTGTTTCATTTATTTTAGGTTTAAGAATTAAGAATGTTGATGTAATCATTAGCCCTTCGCCACCACTAACTATAGCATTAGTTTCAATTATATTAGCAAAATTAAAGAAGTCTAAGTTTATTTATAATGTACAGGAAATCTACCCTGACTTTTTTGTAAATCAAGGAAAAATGAAATCTAATTTTGTTTTGAATCAATTAAAAAAGTTAGAAAAATTTGTTTATAAACATTCAGACTCTTTAATTACTATTGATCAGAATTTTAAGAATACTCTTGCTCCACGAATGAAAAATCCTGAAAAAATTGAAATTATAGCAAATTTTGTTGATACAGAATTGTACTATCCAATAGAAAAACCTCTTGTAAATAAAGAATTATTTCCGGATAATGAAGATCTAAAAGTAATGTATGCTGGTAATATTGGGTTTGCACAAGACTGGGAACCATTAATTGAGATTGCAAGAAGAACTAAAGACAGCAAAGTGAGCTATTTTATCATCGGTGATGGGGCTTGTCGGGATTGGCTAAAAGATGAGATTGAAAAATATGATCTTAAAAATGTTCATTTAATAGATTATCAGTCGAGAGAAAGTATTCCACAAATTGTCAATTATGCAGATTTGCATTTCATTTTTATGAATAAAAAATTAGAAAATGATGGATTACCTTCAAAAGTTTATACTATTATGGCATGCAAAAAGCCTCTTTTGGTAATAAGTAATAAAAATACTCCTCTTTATGATCTATTAGATAACACAAATGCAGCATTTTTAATAGAGAATAAAGGTAATGATGTGTCTAAAGATCTTTTTAATATTTTTGATGATATACTTAATGATAAAAGTATATTAAAAGAAATGGGGAATAAAGGGTATGAGATTGTAAATAAATATTATACAAAAGAGAAAGTGACCGAAAAATATTTTAAACACATAAGTAAATTAATTAATGACTAGTAAAGTTTAGATGAAAATAATAATTATAACACAAGAGGATGCTTTTGTTGTTCCAAAAAATATTGAAAAAATTACTCAATTAGATGGAGTAGAGATTTTGAAAGTTGTAGATATTGATTCTGATTATAGTTTAGTAAATAAAAAATCTTATTTTATAAAGGGATTTGGGATTTTGCAGACAATTAAAATGGGACTTAATGTTGTGTCGGCAAAAATTATTAATATCATTGATTTTGCTACTTTTCAAACTTTGAAAATTACACCTAAAAGTTTAAAAGCAGTTTCAAAAAGATATAAGATTGATTTTTTACGAATTAAAAACCCTAATGATAAAGAGTTTTTAAATAGCATAAAATCATTACAACCCGATCTTATAGTTTCATATTCTGCACCTGTCGTGTTTAAAAAAGATTTATTAGAAATTCCTAAACATGGCTGTATTAATTTACATTGTTCATATTTGCCATATTATGCCGGAGTAATGCCTAGCTTTTGGACGCTTTATAAAAAAGAAAAAGAAACAGGAGCAACAGTTCACTACATGGACTCAAAAATTGATAATGGAAAGATTTTGAACCAAAAAAAAATACAAATTTCTGCTAATGAGACTATGTTTTCACTAATTTTAAAAAGTAAAGAAATTGGTGGAAACTTGATGTGTGATACGATACTGAGAATTAAAAATGCAAATATTGAGACAACAGAAAATATAACTGAAAATGGGAATTATTTTACTTGGCCTACAATAGAACAATTTCAAGAATTTACTAAAAACGGAGGAAAATTAATATGAAAAAATATGCTGTTCTTAGTATGGATGTAGAAGATTGGTATCATCTTGATTACTTTAATAAAGATGAATGTAATCAAAATCAATCTACAATGGATGGTTTAGATATTTATTTAGATATTTTAGATCAGTACGATATTAAAACGACATTTTTTATTGTTGGGGAATTAGTTGAAAAATTAAAAGATAAAATAGAAATTATTAAGAGAAAGGGGCATGAAATATGTCTTCATTCCTACGCGCATAAAAGACCACTTCAATTGAGCTTGGAAGATTTTAAAAAGGATACAATTTTAGGTGTTGAATCATTTAAAAACTTTACTAATACTGATGTGAAAGGTTATAGAGCTCCTTGTTTTAGCTTAGATAGAGATAGATTAGATATTTTACGAGAATTAGGATTTGAATTTGATTCTAGTAAAATAAAATTTGATGCTCATGATCTTTACGGAAGAATTAACATTTCTGATTTTCAAGATACAGATACAAATATTTATAAGAAAGCAAATTTTTATGAATTTGAAGCATCAACTGTTGAGTTTTTGAATAAAAACCTTCCCGTTTCAGGGGGCGGATATCTTAGAATTTTCCCATGGTTTTTAACAAAAGGTTTACTGAAAAGATTTTTTAAAACAAACAAACATTACTTTTTTTATATTCATCCATTTGAATTTTCTGAAAATTATAATATAGAAGTACCTGAAAATACTAATTTCAAAACCAAAATTAGATTTAATATGGGAAGAAAAAGTGTTGAAAATAAAATGCATAAACTTATTAAATTGTTAAAACAAAATAATTACGAGTTTGTTACCTTTAATCAAATTATAAAAAATGAGACCTAAACTTTTATTAACAGGTGCAAGTGGTTTTATTGGTTCACAGATTTATAAAGAATTAGAGAATGATTTTGATATTACGGCATTAACAACCTCTTCAGCGAGTTTATTATTTACAAATCTTAATTTATTAGATAGTTTGGCTTGTGAAGAATTTTTTAAGAATAGAAAATTTCATATTATTATTCACGCAGCTGCTATTGCTCATGGCAAAAATAAAGTTAATAATATGTCTGTAGAAAATGCGAATATTTTAATGACTGAAAATATATTTAAATATTTAGATACCTCTGAAAGCAAAGTTATTTTTCTAAGTTCCGTTTCTGTCTATAGTTATAAAAATAATAAGAAAATTATTTCCATTAATGATATTCCAATACCAGTCACGAAATATGGAAAAAGTAAGCTGAAATGTGAAGAAATTATACGTGACCAGAAACCTAAGTATTTTCATATTCTTCGGTTAAGTCCAGTATATACGGAGAAAAATTTACAAGATATTAGCAAAAGAGTTTTTTTACCAATTTTTAAATCGTCTTTTATTACCAAACAAGAAAGATCATATACATTATGTCATATGGACATAGTTACCAAAAAAATCAAAGATCTTATTCAAGACAATAGTAATTCTTTATTAATTGTTAAAGATTCTAAAGATCATGATCAAAAAGATTTACTAGCTTATTTCAAAATAGATAATCCCAATATTATAATTAATCGAAATTTATTGAAACCACTATTATTTTTGCTTAATGTATTTCAGTTTTCTAAAACAATTATTATTAGAGATATGCTTGAAAAATTATTCTTTTCTGTAAAATATACTAACGATTAAATTCACTTTATGAGTATATTAACATTTGGGGCTGTAATTCTAATATTATTAGTTATTGAGGTCATCTATTTCAAGATTGCAGATAAATATAATATCATCGATAAACCCAATCACAGAAGTGCGCACACTCAGATTACACTTCGTGGTGGTGGAGTTATTTTTCCGATTGCTTTTATTGTTTTCTGCTTGTTTAATTTCAATGAAGTTATTGAAAATTACTGGTCATTTGGATTAGGATTACTTGCCATCTGTACTATTAGTTTTATTGATGATGTTAAAACGTTGTCAAACAGAATCAGGCTTTCCATTCATTTGATTTCTGTAGTATTACTGCTCTATTTTACGGGAGCATTTGATCTAATGCCGTTTTGGGCTTGGCCAATTTTATTCATTCTAATTATCGGTACGCTAAATGCCTATAATTTTATGGATGGAATTAATGGTATGACAGGTGTTTACAGTTTAGTAACATTGGGTTCAATATTATATATCAATAAAAATATAATTCCGTTTACAGATGAAAATTTCATCATGTATCCTATTTTGGCATGTATTGTTTTTCTGTTTTTTAATTTCAGAAATAAAGCGAAGTGCTTTGCAGGTGATGTCGGAAGTATGGGAATTGGTTTCTGGGTAATCGGATTGATTACGTTACTGATTATGAGAACTGGTGAGTACAAATTCATCCTATTACTCTCAATCTATGGAATGGAGGTCGTTTTAACAATTATTGAAAGAATATTATTAAAAGAAAATATTTTTGAAGCCCACAGAAGGCATTTATATCAACTATTTGTAAACGAGAAGAAGGTTTCTCATTTAGTAATTAGCTCTGTGTATGCCATTTTTCAATTAATTGTGAATATATTTTTAGTAAATTCGCAACTTCCGATTTGGGCTGTCATTTTAATTATTTTTATTCCGATTGGAGGTCTTTATTTGGGGCTGAAATGGAGTTTGAAAAAGCAATTTAATCTCTAGAAAAAACAAAATAAATTATGAAAATTAAAGAAACTCCACTAAAGGATTGTTATATCATCGAGCCTACTGTTTTTGAAGATGACAGAGGTTATTTTTTCGAAAAATTTAATGAAAAAAAATTCGAAGAGCTTACAGGTATGAACGGTCATTTTGTTCAGGATAATATTTCAAAATCTTCGTATGGTGTTCTTCGCGGGATTCATTTGCAGAAAGGAGAATACGCGCAGGCAAAATTGGTTTCGTGTCTGGAAGGAAAGGTATATGATGTTGCTGTTGATTTAAGAGGAGATTCTCCAACTTTTGGAAAATGGTTCGGAATTGAATTGACTCCAGAAAACAAACTTCAGCTCTATGTTCCGAGAGGTTTTGGTCACGGATTTTCTGTATTAAGCGAAACTGCTATTTTTGCTTACAAATGCGATAACTTTTACAATAAAGAATCTGAAGGTAGTGTAATTTGGAATGATTCTGAATTAAATATCGACTGGAAATTACCATTAGATGTTGTTCAGTTATCAGAAAAAGACCGCGTATTGCCCACATTTTCAGAAAGAAACTTTTAATATAATATTGAAAACTACTTTATTAGAGTGGTTTTTATTTTTTAATTCAAACCTTTCAATATTTTGTATCTTTGCAAACTCAAAATCAAAAAGATGCGCACAAAATCTGTAGGTAAGAAGAAAATTAATGTTGTAACGCTTGGTTGCTCCAAAAATGTTTATGATTCTGAAGTTTTAATGAGTCAGCTGAAGGCTAATGGCAAAGAAGTGGTTCACGAAGACAGAGGAGATATTGTTGTAATCAATACCTGCGGATTTATCGATAACGCGAAGGAAGAATCAATCAATACAATTCTTGATTATGTTGATGCTAAAAACAGAGGTGAAGTAGAGAAAGTATTCGTTACAGGTTGTCTTTCAGAAAGATATAAGCCAGATTTGGTTCGTGAAATTCCTGATGTGGATCAATATTTCGGAACTAGAGATCTTCCGATTTTATTAAAGCATTTGGGTGCTGATTATAAGCATGAATTGGTTGGAGAAAGATTAACGACAACGCCAAAGCATTACGCATATCTTAAAATTTCTGAAGGTTGTGACAGACCTTGTTCATTCTGTGCAATTCCGTTAATGAGAGGAGGTCATGTTTCCACTCCAATTGAAAAATTAGTCCTTGAAGCACAAAAGTTGGCTAAAAAAGGAACCAAAGAATTGATTTTGATTGCTCAGGATCTTACCTATTATGGTTTAGATATTTACAAAAAGCGTGCTCTAGGAGATTTATTAAAGGAATTGGTAAAAGTAGAAGGAATTGAATGGATTCGTCTTCACTATGCTTTTCCAAGCGGTTTTCCAGAAGATGTTTTAGATATTATTCGTGAAGAACCTAAAGTTTGTAATTATATCGATATTCCCCTTCAGCACATCAATTCAGATTTATTGAAATCGATGAAAAGAGGAACAACTCACGAAAAAACAGATGCACTTTTAGGCAAATTCAGAGAAAAAGTTCCTGATATGGCGATTAGAACTACACTTATCGTGGGTTATCCTGGTGAAACTGAAGAAAGATTCCAAGAATTGAAAGATTGGGTAAAAGAGCAGAAGTTTGACAGATTAGGTTGCTTCACTTATTCTCATGAAGAAAATACCGGAGCTTATGTATTAGAAGATGATATTCCACAAGAAGTGAAAGAGGCTAGGGTAGAGGAGATTATGGAGCTTCAGTCTCAGATTTCTTGGGAAAAGAATCAGGAAAAGGTAGGTAATATATATAAATGTATGTTCGACAGAAAAGAAGGGAATTATTTCATTGGTAGAACGGAGTACGATTCGCCGGATGTTGATAATACCGTGTTGGTTTCTGCGAAGAATACCTATATCTCAATTGGTGAATTTGCTGATGTTAAAATTACCTCTGCTGAAGAATTTGATCTATATGGTGAATTGGTTTAGTAAATCTATTTGCTATTTATCATAATTTAAAGATAATCAGGATTATTAAGCTTCTGATTTTAAAATATTAATAAAATTTAATGATTTACAGTTATAACTATTTATAGAGTTAATTAATTGTTTATCAATTGTTTATGTTTTTTAATTTAAAAATTATTTGTTTTTTTTATAATATAATAATGAAATTAAAAAATTAAATCATAAATTTGCAACAAGAATAGTTTTTTATAAATGCTATTTGTTGAGAATTAAATGGTTAAAGAGTGAAGAAATCAGAAGCGGAATGGTTTTTGATTTACTGCATTTAAAATTTGGCGGTTTAGTTTTTAAATTAGGCACAAGTTGGGATCGTAAGATCCTATGATAATAAAAAATTATTGGTGAAAAAAATGTAATTAAAATCTTTAAAAACTTATGAAAAAATTTTTATTTACAGCAACTATGCTTGTTTGTTTCTCAGCGCTGTCTAAGGCGCAGCAAGGACGAGTTGGTATTAATACTACTACTCCGGCAGCTACATTAGATGTTGCTGCTAATACTGCTGACGCTACTAGGCCAGACGCGCTATTAGTCCCTCGTATGACAAGAGCTCAATTAGAAGCTAAGAATGCAGCTTACGTAGATGGTACAGCTGGTACTCCTAGTACTCAAAATGGAGCCTTAGTTTTTGTTACTGGTTTAGGCGGTACAGGAACCGGAAAGACAGTTAATGTGACTGCTACAGGATTCTATTACTATGATGGAACTGTAGGAAATAATGTATGGAAGGGAGTAGGAAGCGGTGCTGCTGCTAACCCGGCTTTAAATGTAGTTAATCAAACTGCTAGTTACACTGCATTAGCAACTGATGATATCATTCTTTATACAACTTCAGCTCCAGCTACTTTGACATTACCAACTACAGGTGTTACTGTTGGTAAGAGAATTTATGTGTCTGTTATAGGTACAGCGGATGTTGCTTTGTCTCCAGCTCCTAGAGAAACAGCTAACGTAAGTTTAATTGCTGGTCAAGGGAATATCCTTATGTATACTGGTAATGCTACAAGTCCTTGGTCAATTATTTCTGGTTATTAATCTAATAAAATTTGTAATGATGAACAATAATAAATTTAAATATCTTTCTGCTGCTATTTTATTGGGTGCTATTAACTTCTCTTTTGGGCAAGTTAGAATTGTAAACTCAGCTACAAACCAAGCAGTAAATAATAGTTCCGCATTTATCGATGCCTCTTCCAATTCTACAACTAATGGTACAACAAATGTTGGTAAAGGTTTAATCTTTCCAAGAACAGATTTAACGACTTTTACTAGTTTCAGTGGAACTCCGGTTGGTATTGGTACCTCTTTTCCTACTCGTTTTGACGGTATGATTGTATATAATACGGCTACAAGTGGAGTTGCTGGTGTTGGTTCTACTTCTGAACCTTTATTTGCAGGATTTTGGTATTATGATAATAAAACGACGACCACAAATGGTGGTACATGGAGACCAATCATTGGTGGAGGTGGTAAAGAAAATATCTTAACTACAGAAACTGTTACTAACAGATTAGTTAACAATGCTCAAATCTACGGTATCAAAGGTACTTTTACTACAACAGGTAACAGTACAGGTGTAACAATTCCTGCTCCAACAGGTATTACTTCAATGTATGGTATTACTATTTATAAAGCGGGAACTAACACAGTATATGGTAGAGAGCTTTATTCTTATGATATTACTAACGGATCAGCTGTTACAGGATCTCCAAGCATGTCTGTAGTATATCCTACAGGAACTTATGATTATGTATTAGAATATTTGAAATAATAATATTTTAAATCAAATAATATAAAAACCAATGAGATTCTCATTGGTTTTTTGTTTTTATACGATTAGAATAAACTTATCTAGAGTTTTAATACTTTATGAAAATTTCTAAAATAGTGATTTGCTTGATAATCAGCTGGTTTTGAAATTTATAAATTTAAATTATGCTTTAATTAGTTAATTTTGTTAACTTTTTAAGCTTTATTTTAACATTTTTTAACAATGTTGCTTAAGCGCCCTATTCATAGGTAGTTACGAATGGAGTTAACATAGAATTGATTTTTTGTTAACATATTTTAACAAATGAAATAGGCTCATTGGAACTTTACTGATACATTTGCCCTGTCAAAACCAATAAAAGTTCAACATGATGAAAAGATTCATTCTCGTAATCATAATGATGATTTCAACCTTTGGTATTTATTCTTTCAAGAATAGTGCCATAGATGCGAAAAAAACAAGTTATGCATCGTACTACCACGATAAGTTTAATGGTAGAAAAACAGCTAGCGGTGAGATTTTCGATAACGGAAAATTTACAGCAGCAAACAGAACGCTTCCGTTTGGTACTAATATTAAAGTAACCAATCTGAACAATGGAAAAGAGGTTATAGTGAAGGTAAATGATAGAGGACCTTTCCATTCATCAAGAGCATTAGATATGTCTAAAGCCGCGTTCGATGAGATCGGAGATATTGACCGAGGTACAATTCCGATCGAATATGAAATTGTCGATTAAAATTTATGATTTTAAATTAAAAAAGCCAACTGACTCAGTTGGCTTTTTGCTTTGTATTAAATGTCTAATTCTACTAAGGCAGGGCAATGGTCAGAATGTACCGCTTCTTTCAAAATAACAGCTCTCGAAAGCTTATCTTTTAAAGTATAACTGGTAAAGTTATAATCTAATCTCCAACCTTTATTTCTTTCGCGAGAATTTTGCCTGTAACTCCACCAAGTATAGTTATCGGGTTCGTTGTTGAAAAATCTAAAAGAATCGATTAATTCACATTCATTAATAAAATCGGTCATCCATTCTCTTTCCATCGGTAAAAAGCCTGAAACATTCTTTAAACCGATCGGATTATGAATATCAATCGCTTCATGACAGATATTAAAATCTCCTGAAATAATTAAATTAGGAATGGTCTTTTTTAATTCTTTAATATAAGCTAGAAAATCGTGGCAAAATTGCATTTTGAAATCCAGCCTTTCGATATTTGAAGCAGAGGGCACATATACTGAAATTGCTGAGAATCCGTCGAAATCCGCACGAATGATTCTCCCTTCATTATCATAGCTTTCTATACCGCAACCATATTCCACATGATTAGGCTTTGTTTTAGACGCAATTCCGACGCCGCTATAACCTTTTCTCTGCGCTGAATGCCAATAACTGTGATAACCTAATTTTTCAAGACTATCGATATCGATCTGGTCGTTTCCGGCTTTGCTCTCCTGAATGCAGATCACATCCGGATCGGCAGTCTTCAGCCAGCCCAAAAAATCTTTTGTAAAAGCGGCTCTTATTCCGTTTACGTTGTAGGTAATTAATCTCATGGTTCAAAAATATAAAAAAACAGCCGGAAAAAACCTTTCGATCTTTTCCGGCTCAACCCAGAATTGAATAAACTATGAAAAAAACTACTTGGGTTCTAAAATACTGAACGGAATAATACACTCTTCAAGTGAAATTCCTCCGTGTTGGTATGTTTCTTTATAATAATTCACAAAGTGATTATAATTTTTAGGATAGGCTAAAAACGTATTATTCTTTGCGAAGATATATTTCGAACTTAAATTTCCTTTAGGTAAAAACAGTTTTTCAGGGTTTGTAACTGCCCAAACATCACGATCGTCATACGTTAAACTTTTACCCGTCTTATAACGAATGTTGGTAGAAGTCTCTCTGTCACCAACAACTTTGCTTGGTTTTTTAACATACACCGTTCCGTGATCGGTTGTAATAATCAATTTGAAACCACTTTCCGCAGCTGTTTTAATGATTTTTAATAAAGATGAATTTTCAAACCAATTTAATGTTAGTGATCTGAAGGTTTTATCATCACGAATCAATTGGTCAACAATATGATTATCTGTTTTTGCGTGAGATAAAATATCGATAAAGTTGTAAACAATCACCAATAGGTCATTATTTTTATGTTGATTGAAATCGTCATAAATCTTTCTTTCAAAATCGGCATTCAAAACTTTTAAATACTTCATTGATTTTGAACTCAAACCAATTCGCTTCATTTGATCTTCTAAGAAATCACGCTCAAATTCGTTTTTATTTCCTTCTTCATTATCATTAAACCATTTATCCGGAAAACGTTTTTCGATTTCCGAAGGCATTAATCCTGCAAAAAAAGAATTTCTTGCATACTGAGTTGCCGTTGGTAAAATGCTGTAATAATAATCCTCAGATGTTTTGTTGTAAAATTTAGTGAATAAAGGCTCAATTACTTTCCACTGATCATAACGAAGATTATCAACCATCAGCAAAAGAACTTTGTCTTTTTCTACTTCAGGTTTTACTTTTTCTTTGAAGAGTGTATGGCTCATGATTGGCTTATCATGCCCTTGCAACCAGGCTTCGTAATTGTTTTCTATAAATTTTGCAAACTGAATATTGGCTTCCTCTTTCTGACTTTGAAGAAGATCGGCAAATTCATTATCCGCTACTTTATCAAATTTAATTTCCCAATTAAGGATTTTCTTATAATATTCTGCCCATTCTTGGTATGTTCTTAAATAAGACAATTCCATAGAAAGGTTTCTGAATTCTTGCTGATATTGTAAAATAGTTTTCTGCTCCACAAGATTATCCTGTTGCAGATTTTTCTTTAATGAAAGTAAAATTTGGTTAGGATTCACAGGTTTCAGGATATAATCGGCAATTTGGGAACCAATTGCTTCTTCCATAATGTGCTCTTCTTCACTTTTCGTTACCATTACAATCTTCAGCGCATTATCTTTATCCTTGATCATAGGAATCGCTTCAAGACCGGAAATTCCGGGCATATTTTCATCAATAAGTGTTAGTGCGAATTTCTCTGAATCCATCAATTCCAAAGCCTCGTTTACATTGTTAACAGGGGTTACCTGATAACCTTTTTTTTCTAAAAATACAATATGAGGTTTTAGTAAATCTATTTCATCATCAATCCATAATATCTTTTCCGACATAATAATTTTTTTTACATGGTTATTGTATCAAAATGTTGACCAATTCTTTCTAAAAACTGCCAAAATACGCTGCTTTATAGTTAAATAATCGTTAAAAACAAATTTATATTATCTTCAACAATTAAAGACTATGAATATATAATTTTTAAAGCTTTAATGAAAGGATTTATAAAGAAAAATTCAATTTAAATTTAGAATTGTTTCAAGTAAAAATAAAATGATACAGAACAGCGAATAGCCGAATTGAAAACTGTTTTAATATTTATTTAATTGAAGTTCCGTTTTAAATTTCCTAACTTTGTTTACTAATCAGACCTTTCAATGCAGAATAAGCTAAAAATTATTAATGATCCTGTTCACGGTTTTATCAGAATTCCACACGAAATTTTATTCGATATTATAGAACATCCCTATTTTCAGAGATTAAGAAGAATCGGGCAAACCGGACTTTTAAATCTGATATTTCCCGGAGCAACGCATACGAGGTTTCATCATGCGCTTGGGGCGATGCATTTGATGGTGACGGCTTTGGATACATTGAAACAGAAAGGCGTTGAAATTTCTTTAGAGGAAGAAAAAGGTGCGATGTTGGCGATTTTAATGCATGATATTGGTCATGGGCCGTTTTCTCATGCACTCGAAAGTATGTTGATGGATGATTGGCATCACGAAAATCTTTCGCTATTATTAATGAACAGGTTAAATGTGGAATTTGATGGTCAGCTTTCTGTTGCGATTGAAATGTTTCAGGGGAAATATCATAGAAAATTTTTTAATCAGTTAATTTCTTCCCAGCTAGATGTAGATAGGCTTGATTATTTAAAGCGTGATAGCTTTTTTACAGGAGTTTCTGAAGGAAATATTAATACCCAGCGAATTATTTCCATGATGAATGTGTGTGAAGAAGGAGAATTGGTGATCGATGCTAAAGGAGTCTATTCCATAGAAAACTTCCTTACCGCCAGAATGTTCATGTATTGGCAGGTTTATTATCACAAAACATCGGCATTGGCGGAATTTATTTTGGTGAAAATTTTAGAAAGAGCTAAATATCTCGTTTCTCAAGGTTTTGAACTTCCGGCTTCTGATAATTTAAACTATTTTTTGTATCGTGGAAAAGCCGCTGCATCTGATGAAGATGTAGAAAGATTCACTCAGTTGGATGATAATGATATTATTCAGGCGATGAAATTCTGGCAAAATTCTGATGATTATGTCTTGGCTTATTGGTGTAAATGTGTGATTCAGCGAAATTTACCAAAAACAATTATTTCATCACATCCGTTTGATGAAAAATTTATTGAAGAAAAAATAAAAAAGGGGAACGAAATTTTAGAAATCGATAATGCAAATGAATTGGTTCATGAAATTAAAAGAAAACTTCTTCCTTACGATACTGAAAAACAACCGATTTATTTATTGCAGAAAAACGGAACAAAATTAAGACTTGATGAATCGGAAGATCAGCTTTTATCAGGCTTGATTGTGAATAAAACAACAAGATATATCTTAACATTTCCAAGGGAAAACGCGAACGGAAATCTTAAAGTATATTAAAATTGATATTCCTAAAATTAAAAAATGTTTGCGAATTATAGAATTTCTTATCTTTGCAGAATATGGAATTTACAGCTTCGCAAATTGCAAGTTTTATTGACGGAAAAATAATAGGCGACGAAAATGCGCTTATTAAAGGGGTTTCACCAATTGAAGGTGGGGAATCTGGGCATCTTTCTTTTATAGCACAAGATAGATTTTCCCATTTTTTAGATACCTCAAACTGCTCCGTTCTTATTGTTTCTGAAAACCTTTTAACAAAAGACACTTATAATCCAACCATAATTGCAGTAAAAGATGCTTATCTTTCTTTTCAGATCCTGATGAATTTATATCAGGAAATGCAGGGAAGAAAAGATGGCATTGAAGACGGATCATCTATTCACGAAAGTGCAAATATCGGTGAAAATGTGTATATTGGAGCGTTTACTTACGTTTCTGAGAAAGCAAAAATTGGAGACGGTACACAAATTTATCCTCAGGTATATATAGGTAAAGGCGTAAAAATTGGTAAAAACTGTAAAATCGACAGTGGTGCCAGAATTTACGACTACTGTATTATCGGAGATAATTGTGTGATCCATTCCAATACCGTGATCGGTGGCGATGGTTTTGGTTTCCAGCCAACAGCAGAAGGCTTCAAAAAGATACCTCAGCTTGGTAATGTTATCATTGAAGATGATGTGGAAATCGGATCTAATTGTAGCATCGACAGAGCAACTATTGGTTCTACCATGATTGGAAAAGGAACTAAAATCGATAATTTGATCCAGATTGCTCACAATGTGAAAATCGGACAGAATAATGTAATTGCAGCACAAGCAGGAATTGCAGGTTCTACGGTTATCGGTGACTGGAACCAGATTGGAGGCCAAGTAGGTGTTGTAGGACACATTAAAATTGGAAATCAGGTGAAAATTCAGGCTCAGAGTGGCGTGAATTCTAGCGTTAATGATAAAGAAACTTTGTACGGTTCGCCGGCAATTAGCTATAACGACTATCTGAGAAGCTATGTGCATTTCAGAAATCTTCCTGACGTTGTAAAAAGAATAAATAATCTTGAGAATACCTCAAAAGATAATACTAATGAGTGATATGCAAAAAACACTTCAGCAAGAGGTTACTCTTTCTGGAATTGGCCTTCATACGGGTAAAGAAGTAAAACTAACCATTAAACCTGCTAAAGAAAATACAGGTTTTATATTTGTAAGAACAGACCTTGAAGGGCATCCTCAGGTTGAGGCAGATGTGAATTATGTTGTGGCAACCGAAAGAGGAACAACATTAGAAAAATTAGGCGTAAAAATTACTACTTGCGAACATCTTTTAGCCGCTTTGGTGGGCTGTGACGTTGATAACGCAATTTTGGAAATGGATGCTTCTGAACCTCCTATTTTAGACGGATCTTCAAAATTCTTTGTTGAAGCTATCGAAAGCGTTGGAGTTGTAGATCAAAATGTAGCCAGAGAATATCTTGTGGTGAAAGAAGTTCTTACGTACAGCGATCCGGCAACTGGTTCAGAGATTACCATCATTCCTTCAGATACTTACGAAGTAACGACTATGGTAGATTTTGGGACTAAAGTTTTAGGAACTCAAAATGCCACGTTAAAAAATATATCAGAATTTAAAGATGAAATTTCATCTGCAAGAACGTTCAGTTTCTTACATGAGTTGGAAATGCTTTTGGATCATGGTTTGATCAAAGGTGGAGATATTTCCAACGCGATTGTATATGTAGATAAAGATCTTACTCCTGATACAACAGAAAAATTAAAGAAAGCCTTCGGAAAAGACAATGTGTCTATCAGACCAAACGGAATTCTTGATAATTTAAATTTAAACTATCCAAACGAAGCTGCAAGACATAAATTGCTTGATGTAATTGGTGATTTAGCTTTGGCTGGTGTGAAAATAAAAGGTAAGGTAATTGCCAACAAACCAGGACATTTCGTTAATACTCAATTTGCTAAAAAGCTGAACCGTCAGTGGAAATTGCAGAAAAAGAAAAACGTTCCTGATTTTGATTTAACTAAAGAACCTGTTTTCGATATCAACGGAATTATGAAGCTTATGCCTCACAGACCACCGTTTTTATTAATTGATAAAATTCTTGAACTTTCAGATTCTCACGTGGTAGGTTTGAAAAATGTGACAATGAACGAACCTTTCTTCGTTGGACATTTCCCTAAAGAGCCTGTAATGCCGGGAGTTTTACAAGTAGAAGCTTTAGCACAGACAGGGGGAATTTTGGTATTGGCAAGCGTTCCGGATCCTGAAAACTATTCTACGTATTTCATTAAAATTGATAAAGTGAAATTCAAGAGAAAAGTAGTTCCTGGAGATACTATTATTTTCAAAATTGAACTTATAGAGCCTATCAGAAGAGGTATTGTTCACATGCAAGGATACGGATATGTAGGAGATGCTGTGGCAGTAGAAGCAGAGCTAATGGCTCAAGTTGCAAAAAATAAAATTGATTAAATGATTCATCAATTAGCAGCCGTTGATAAACGTGCGAAAATCAGCAAAAATGTTGTAGTAGAACCATTTACTACCATTGCGGCAGATGTTGAAATAGGAGAAGGAACTTGGATTGGTTCTAACGTTACCATTATGGATGGAGCCAGAATCGGGAAAAATTGTAAGATTTTTCCGGGAACTGTTATTTCTGCGATTCCTCAGGATCTTAAGTTTGACGGTGAAGACACACAGACAATCATTGGTGATAATACGACATTGAGAGAATGTGTTACCGTAAATAAAGGGACGAAAGCACTGGGATATACCAAAGTAGGAGATAACTGTTTAATAATGGCCACTTCTCACGTCGCTCACGATTGCATTATAGGAAATAATGTAATTATTGCTAACGGATGCGGGATTGCCGGACATGTAGAAATAGGAGATTTTACCGTAATGGGAGGTTTATCTGCCGTTCAGCAGTTCGGGAAAATTGGTAAACATACCATGATTTCCGGAGGATCGTTGATCAGAAAAGATATTCCGCCTTATATTAAAGTAGGAAGAGAGCCTATATCTTATGCAGGAATCAATTCTGTAGGATTAAGGAGAAGAGGATTTTCTAACGAGAAAATTTTTGAAATCCAGAAAATCTACAGATCTATTTTCCAGATGAAGATGAATGTTACACAGGCATTGCTTTACATAGAAAAAGAAATGCTTCCAACGGCTGAAAGAGATGAAATTCTTCAGTTTATTCAAAATTCACCAAGAGGTATCGTAAAAGGATACGGAACCGGTAAGGAAAGAGAATAATTTTAACTAAATATAAAACACACAAATGAAAAATTTAATCTTATTTATAACGCTTTCTGCGATGTCTTCATTATATGGACAGCAAACGGAAGGATTAAAAATTGAAAAAGCCAGCAAAATGTCGATGGAACGAAAAATTACCGTGAAGTCCAATGACAGTATTGCTAAAAGTAATTTAAATGACATGCTGAGACAGAAAAGTATTGGAAATTCAATTTTAGGAACGGCCAATCCACACACTTCTGAGATTCAGCTGAATGTAGATAAATTACAATATAAAGCCAGCTCGTTTAATAATAATGCGGACTGGATGATAACTCCTCAGGATAGAGGAATACAAATACATAAAAGCAAATAATATATAAAATTAATGGCAACAAGTAACGATATCAGAAAAGGGCTTTGTATTGAATACAGCAATGATATTTTCAAAGTAATCGAGTTTCTTCACGTAAAACCAGGTAAAGGGCCTGCTTTCGTAAGAACAAAATTAAAATCAGTAACCAACGGAAAAGTTATTGATAACACTTTTTCTGCAGGTCATAAAATCGAGGAAGTAAAAGTGATCACCAGAAAGTTCCAGTATCTTTATGATGATGAGAACGGATTCCACTTCATGAATAATGATGACTTCTCTCAATTATATTTAAATAAAGAAATGATTGAAAACTCAAACCTAATGAAAGCTGGTGAAGAGGTAACGATCATTTTGAAAGAAGCTGACGAAACTCCGCTTTCTGCAGAATTGCCACAGTCTGTTTATCTTGAAGTTGTAGAAGCTGATCCGGGTGTAAAAGGGAACACTGCAACCAATGCTCTTAAGAACGCAATCGTTGAAACGGGAGCAAGAGTAATGGTTCCTTTGTTCATCGAGCCGGGAGACAAAATTAAAGTGAGCACTGAAGACGGTTCTTACTTAGAAAGAGTAAAAGAATAATTATTCAAAAAAATTATAGAAAGCTGGAAGCATCATAACTTTCAGCTTTTATTTTTTAGGGCAGCTATTTCCATCCTCCGTTCCCGCTTTTTTGTTTCGGCTTTTCAGCCAAAACAAAAAGAGCTTCACTCAGGCTGGGCTGCAAATGTAAACCGCAAAAAACTTTGTCAAAGTTCGAAACTTTGACAAAGTTGATAACCAAACATCATTTAAAGACATGACGTTTCATCAACCACAGAAATTAAAAACGATAGCTGAAATTATCGGCGCAAAATTCGTAGGTTCAGAAGAATTTGAAGTATTGGGAACCAACGAAATTCATAGGGTAAGACCAGGTGATATTGTTTTCGTTAATCATCCGAAATATTACGATAAAGCACTAAATTCTGCGGCAACTATTATCTTGATCGATAAAGAAGTGGAGTGCCCGGAAGGTAAAGCATTGTTGGTTTCAGACGATCCTTTTAGAGATTTCAATAAGATCAATACACACTTTACGAGAATTTATAATTTCACGGAAGAACTACATGATGTAGAAATTGGCGAAGGCACAAAAATCCATAGTACAGCAGTTATTGGAAACAATGTTGTAATCGGAAAAAATACGCTTATTTTCCCAAATGTTGTGATTGGTGACAGAACGGTGATTGGAGACAATGTAGTAATCCAGTCAAACACCGTTTTGGGTGGCGACGCGTTTTATTATCGTAAGCTCAACGGAAATTTCGACCGTTTAATTTCTGTCGGAAATGTGGTGATCGAAAATAATGTGGAAATCGGAAACGGATGTACCATCGATCGAGGCGTTACAGACTCCACGATCATTGGGGAAGGTTCTGTGCTAGATAATCAAATCCAGATCGGGCATGATACCATTATTGGTAAAAAATGTTTGATTGCTTCTCAAGTGGGAGTTGCGGGATGTTGTATCATTGGCGACGAAGTTACACTTTGGGGACAAGTAGGTATCGCTTCCGGAAATAAGATCGAAAGTGGTTCTGTTCTTTTAGGTAAAACCGGAGTCAACAGAGATCTTGAAAAAGGCACTTATATCGGTATGTTTGCCGAGGATTACAAAACCTATCTGAAAAAAGAAGTGAAGCTGAGAAATTTAAAATAATCAAGACATAAGATTAAAAAAAAATCCGTCAGTTCGAGTGTTTTTCGTAATGGAATGGAGAAAAACGTATCGAGAACTTTTTTCAAATAATGATAATTTCTCGATACGATTTTTTCAAAATCTACTCGAAATGACGTTGTGCCATTTATGCAATGAATACTTCTAATCTCAGTTTAAAAATACAAAGTACAACAGAAATGTTGTACTTTTTTATTGCACGAAATATTTTTCACTAAGTTGAGATGTTGTGTCAATTATTTTTGTAATTTTAGACATCAAACACAATTTAATTTAGATGAAAAAACATAACTTACACGGCCTTCGCCTTCTCTCTTATTTTCCGACATTTTCTATAATTTACCTTCAAATACATTTTTAGCCATGAGCATTTATGTGATCACTCATTTTGTGAAAAAAGGTGAAACTTTGGAAGAAATTGCGGCTTTATATGATATTCCGGATGTGAAAATGTTGTTTTCTTTCCATCATCTTCATGTTCCTAAAGATAAAAACCATTTAGGAAAAGGTTTGTATGAAGGTCAGGAGATTTTCATTCCGAATAAAGACGATATTGCAAGAATGATTGCAAAACGTAATGAAAGAAGACAGGAAAATGTAGACCGTAAATTTCATAAACTCCGCAACAGAATCTTCAATTTTCCTTGTCGAGCAATGATTTGCAGTTATTTGGTGACGATTCATGAAAAAGATTCGGAAAATATATATAAACAGACTTTAACTGTAGAGCATTTTAATAAAAATGAAGATGAATTGCATCCGCTAAGAATTCATCAGTCTGAAATTACATGTAATGATAAGCTGCCTAGTTTTTCTGTTGAAATTATGTCTTCAGAATTAAATAAAACTATTTTTCCTTTAGAAATTTATGTGAATAAGAAGGGATTAGTTGAAAAAATTAATCAAATATATACTTTAAGGAAAAAATGGAAACAGCGTAAACCAGATTTACAAGAACTTTTTGAAGGTGAAATAGGAGGTAAGTTAATAGAACAGGTGGGTTATAAAATTTGTAATTCTGATATTTTGAGCGATTACCTCAATTCTAATATTCTTTGGGCGCTATTGTTACGCGGTAGAATGGGGAATTACGAAGACGGAATCTGTAAAAAATACATAAAACTGCTGAATGAATTATGTATTGTAAAAAATGTGATTCTGAAACATGAAGATGTCAACAGCAAATATTATTACATTTCTCAGGATATTAGAAAAAAAGATAATTCTGATTTTCAGATGAATGTAAAATATAAGCAGGATATAGAATATGGAATGCTGGAAGAAGCAGAAGTTGATCTTCATAACAGAACTGAAATTATAAACATAACCATTAAAAAAACACAAATCTGATGGCAACAAAATATCGTGTATGTCAGGGTGCAACTTGTATGTGCAAGTTTGGTACTGCTCCTGATAAGTTGAAAGTAAAAACACAGAATAAACATTACATCAACGACAAAGATTGTAAAACCAAACTCGCCGCCACGAATAAAGAACTTGGAGCAACCTTTGAGAAAAACAGTTTCGGAAGCTGTTCTAAAATGAATAACAATCCTTGTCAGGCCACAGTTACCGAATGGAGCAGTTATTACGAAAATATCATCATTGAAATGAATAAAGGGAAATCTTTGCTGGAAGATAGTAAAGCGACTTGCCCTGTAGGAGGAAAAGACTGCATCAGCATTATAAAGCATGGGCAGAGCATTGAGCTCAGTCAACAGAATCTTGAAAATACAAGTTCATTGAAGGTGCATTTGTTTAATCCCTTTATGGATATTGATGAGCTGTTGGATGAACTGGACGGTTTAGATGCTTATTAACCCCAAAAAAGTATAGGAATGTCTAAAAAAGGAATTTACAGAATATCCGGAAATACATCTCCGGTCGTTGGTAAAGAGATGATGTATACAATTGAAGAATGGTATCCGGATACCCCTTTGCTGGAGAGAAACCCCATGAATGTGACGTGGGAATTATTCATCAAACGAAAAAGCGGACAATTTGTTTCTACAAGTATTAAGAAAAAAGGGATAAGTCATTTTACGTTTGGTGAAAAAGCGTGGCGGTATACATACAGGCTTGAAGCGTATCTGAATCACCCTGAAGGCAAAGAGCCGATGTCGTTAATCATTAATCCGCAGCCCAGTAAAGTTCCGCAGATTAATAAAGTGGAGCTTCATTATATTGATGATGAAAAAGGCAATGTTTTTAGTTTTTTTGAAAAATTAAGAGCCAAGGCCCATTGTGTAAATCTTGCAAATGAAGAACTGTTGTTTACCTTATGGGAAGATGATGTAAAGGGAAAAGGTCATGATCCCAAGAATCTTTTGGTAGAAACCGCAAAAGCAAAAGTAAATCCTAAAAACGGATTGGCTGTTGCAGAATTTATGCTAACAAAAGGACTTATGACCAAAGCTATGAGAGGGGAGCAGGAAGGTCAGTTAGAATTTTATGTTACGGTAGAATATTATAAAAATAAAAAGCATGATTCTAAAAATGTAAATGTGCAAAACCCTCTCTATAAGGTTCCGCCGCCAATAAAACATGAAAGTAGGCAAAAGCCTAAAGAAACTCAACATCCAACAAAAGCCCAAGGTTCTCCGGCAACACAAAAGCCTAAAAGTAAAAAGGAAGAAAAAGGCATTTGGGATACCATGTTCGACAGAGGAAAAGAGCTTTGGGATGTTGCAGAAAGTAAAATTGCCACGGCGACAAAAGATAAAGAACCTGCTAAAAAAGTGGATAAAACCAATAAGCCGGTGTTGGTGGAGAAGCAGGATAATAAAAATATAGATTCAACTTGTGTTTGTAAGGAATACGATTTGATTTGGGGCGGGCATGCCAATATGACTTGTGAAAAAAGGAAAAAAGTAGTAGAAGTCGGTAAAAATATTTGGGGTGAAAGTCAGAAAATTGAAAAAGCCAATATGCTCATGGCGGTAATGCATTTGGAAACAGCCGCGACATTTGATCCTGCTAAAAAAGGAGTAAGCGGAGGGGAGTTAAGTATATAGGGCTCATTCAGTTTAGTGCAACAACGGCTTCTACTTTGGGAACTACATATGATGCATTGGCAAAGATGACTTTTAATGAGCAAATGAATTATGTAGAAAAGTATTTAAAACAAAAGAAAGATAAAATGAAAACAATTGTTGATTTTTATCTTCAAGTTTTAAAACCGGGAGACGTTGGAAAAGGTGATCAGCCCGATCATACAGTTTTTGATGAAAGTATTTCGGTTCCTGATGGCGATGGAAGTAATACAACATTAGAACAAAGAAAAATAAATATTACTCGAGAACCTTGGGTAACCAAATATGGGTACGCTTCAAATGGTTCTTTTATGAAAGAAAAAGATGAATATATAAAGAGACGAAAATGGGTTTATACAAAACAAATATATGACCAACGATATGGCTTTAATAATGGGAAAACTTATATTTGGGAAATTGAAGATGAACTTAAAATAAAGCACTATCAACCTGGTGAAAACAATAAGTTTTTGAATAAGTGTGAAAATATTAAAGAAGAAAAAAAAGCTTCTAATGGTAAAAGAGCACCTTGGATGGATATAGCAATAAATGTTGCAAAACAAATGAAAGGATGTACCGAAGATAAAAATCCCATGTATAATAATGCAAAAAAATATTTAATGTATTGTAATAATTCTTTTGAACCAACAGATGGAGAAAATGGACCTTGGTGTGCTGCATTTATGAATTGGGCTATTAATGAAACATCTTATTCAAATGCAAAATCTGCGGCTTCCTTAGCTCCTTTAGATGCGGTTGCAGGAAAGAAATATAAAAAAATTGACAAACCAATTTATGGATGTATAGTTGTTTATAAACATTCATCTAAGTGGAAAGGGCATACAGGATTTTTATATGGAATGACTAAATCCGGAAGATATATTCTAATTGGGGGTAATCAGGATAATACAATTAGATTTGATAACTATGGTGAGTATACAAGTAATAGTAAAAAGAAGAAATTATATGGCTTTTATATTCCAGTAGATTATGAAGTGACTTCTGCGGATTACTTAACCGATTCTGATATTTACGAAACATCTAATGAAATTAATATAAAATATGGAATTGTTGCTGGAAGGAAAAACAAATTAAATGATTATGAAAAATAAAATACTTAGCTTTTTATTATTAAGCACAATTTTTTTACAATGTCAAAATAAAAAAGATGATAGAAAAGATATAAATAACTCTATTATGAAAAATGATAAAATTCAAGAAGCAGATATATTAAATATAAATAAATTAAGTGAAATACTTGAAAACCAAAAAAAACTAGAAAATGAAGAAACTGAAGACGAATATCAATTGTCGCAAAATGATTTAGATGTTTTATCAGACGTTTTAAGTCAAGGATTAAAAAATCAAGGTTATAAAATTATTTCGAATGAAGATTTTATTGACAAAATAAAGAATGTTTTTAATATCAATATAAAATGTGTAGATTATGGAGAGTTAGGAAATCGATATTTTGTTTATCATGGAAATTCCATGGATGGAAGAAAAGAAACTTTAGAAAACAATTTATTCGAATCATATACTGAGACAGGAAATTTATTTTTTGACAAAAAAAATAAATTGATTACAAACTTCACCTTTTTAAAAAATATTCTTTCAATTAATGGGAAAGACTATTCAATTAATGTACCTCAGACAACTCTAGCCCGTAACAAATATCTATTCAACGATAGCAAAGCAGATTTCACATGGCTAAAGTTTAATGATAAAATATTCTTGGAAAGCTTAGTTAAAATCTTTGGGTATGTAAAAGACAAAGATCTTTTGGCATTTGTTTTAGAAAATAATTATAAAAAGAAGGAAGAACTAGAAAAAATAATTTGGAATCAAAAATGTGGTGGAGAAATAATGGTTAATAAAGAAGTGTTTGATTTGGCTAAAAATTGGCAAGCCAAAGAAAGACATGATTTTTTAATGTATATGACGTTTGTGGTACAAAATATGAAAGAAAAATTTGAAACTAATAATGAACTTAATTTTTCTCAAAAAGCTAAATTATTGGGTTTGATATCTTACTACGCCACTAAGATAGGTATGATTGATAATACAAATGCTTACAGCTTTTTCCCAATGTTGAGTGGTAAAAATTATGATGACGAATTCAAGAAAAATAATTATTACAATATTCCGGATTTTAAAACTGTTTATGAAGATGCACGTACCGGTGGCGTTGACACAAACAATTGGGTACAACCAGATTTTAGTTTAAACAAAACAAAAATTCCAAATACCGACAAACCAATAATTATTTACGACCGCGCCGATTTCAACAGTTTTTCAACAGAGATAGCTGTAAAAAATGAAATTGAATACTTGAGCAAAATCTCCGGTTGGGATTTTATACGAGTTGATGGCAGAGTAGGATATATACCAAATGAACAGGTTTTTCAGGAAGTAGCAAAAACAGAGAGAAAGAAGCATAGTTTTCTTGCAGATGATGAGCCACTGCCAGAAAAAAAGAAAGGTTTTTGTGATCGTTTGTTTGGATAAAAAATAGAATATGAGAGAGGTAGCAAAGATAATTTTTTGTTTTTTATTCTTTACAATTTTGATTAATTGCCAAAAAAATAGGGAGGGAAATAATGTAAACAATGAAACCAAAGTTTCTCAAAACTTAGACTTTATCAATTATCCTATTGATGATCTTGAAGGTATAACTTCTACTCAGTACGATGGTATATACAGAAATTTTGATTACAAATATAGTAATGGCGAAGCTACATTTATACTAGTACCTAAAGTTGGAGCAGAAAATTGGTATGCTCAACAAATTAATAAATATACAAATCAAGATGTTGATGCAGCTATAGAAAGAAGCTTAAATGAGCAATCTTTCAAAAAAATAAGCAATGATTTTGATATTTGGGTTTTTCATATTCCTAAAGAGTTTCTAAAATATACTCCAAATATGGATGCGCCTTATACTCAATTAATTCCTCGGAAAGTATTTTTATACAAGTATGACTCATCAAATAACAGCTATGTTACTATAGATATATTTAATGTTCATAATGAAAGTGATGTCTTAAAAGAAGATAAATGGAGAGAAAACTATATAAATAAATTAGCGTCACAAAGAAAAAATAAATTGTCTAATCTAGATCAATGGGTCGGAACATTTATTAATTCAGATGATGAATCATTAAAATCTTATGATGAAATTAAAAATAGAATTGGATGGTATGAGCTGGTAATTTCTCTAAATGAAATCACCTATCATAATGATAACCGAATGGAATCTGAATTTCCAACAGAAGCGCCTGGAGGATATATAATAGATTATAAATGCAATTATATAATTTCAGGGGATACACTTAAACTCTATAAGAAACAACAAAATAATACAGGAACATCTAAAAGTCTTAATAAAACGGCACAGCCAGTAGTTCTATTATTTAAGCAAAATAATAAATATTATGGATTTTCAACAGATATAAAAGATTCTGAAAAGTTGATAAATTCTGCGCGAGCTCAGAATGAAACACCTTATTTATTTTATAAATTTAATAGGATAAAAGAGTAAATTAATATTCCTTTATCAATATAATCCCAGTTATTATACTCCAGAATATAATCCTCTCTCTCAAAAGGAAAAGCAATTTTATGATTCTTAGCCAAGCTTAGAATAAACTTACTTTTTTTTCATCAGTTCAAAGAAAAATAAGTAAATTTGTGAGCATTAATAAAAATAATAAATAAATTAAAATTATAATAAAATGTCAATTTTAGTAAACAAAGATTCTAAAGTAATTGTACAAGGATTTACAGGGAACGAAGGTACTTTCCATGCAAGCCAAATGATCGAATACGGAACAAACGTTGTAGGTGGTGTTACTCCGGGAAAAGGAGGTAGCGAGCACTTAGGAAAGCCTGTATTCAATACTGTAGCAGATGCTGTAGTAAAGGCTGGAGCTAACGTAAGTATTATTTTCGTACCACCTGCATTTGCTGCAGATGCTATTATGGAAGCTGCAGAAGCAGGTATCAAAGTTATCGTATGTATTACTGAAGGTATTCCGGTAGCGGATATGGTGAAAGTAAAATCTTACATCGCTGACAAAGACTGCAGATTGATCGGTCCAAACTGCCCGGGAATCATTACTTCTGAAGAAGCTAAAATTGGTATTATGCCAGGTTTCGTGTTCAAAAAAGGAAAAGTAGGTATCGTTTCAAAATCTGGAACTCTTACTTATGAAGCTGCTGACCAAGTTGTAAGAGCTGGTTACGGTATTTCTACAGCAATCGGTATCGGTGGTGACCCAATTATCGGTACTACTACAAGAGAAGCATTAGAATTATTCATCAACGATCCAGAAACTGAAGCAGTTGTAATGATCGGAGAAATCGGTGGAGGTCTTGAGGCTGAAGCTGCAAGATGGTACAAAGCTAACGGTTCTACAAAACCAGTTGTAGGTTTCATCGCTGGGCAAACTGCTCCTAAAGGTAGAACTATGGGACACGCTGGTGCTATCGTAGGTGGCGCTGAAGATACAGCTCAGGCGAAAATGGAAATCATGAGAGAAAACGGAATCAACGTAGTAGATTCTCCAGCTGAAATTGGTGCTACGATCGCTAAAGTTTTAGGATAAAATTAAACAAAAACATATGAAAAAATTTTTATTAATCTCCACATTAACCCTATCAACATTGTCTTTCGCACAAGAAGGTCCTACTACAACTAAAGGAGGAGGTCTTTTTAGCGGAACAAGATTCGGGGTTACTGCAGGAGGTAACTATTCCAGAGTAAAAAATGCACATAACCCTTCCGGACCAAGATATACTTTTCAGGCAGGTTTTTTGGCTTTAATTCCAATCAGTAAAGACAACCAGTTTTATATTCAACCGGAGGTTTTATACTACGGAGCCGGAGAAACAGGAAAAGATAAAGATGCTAAAAACGTAGATGGTTATAATGCAGTGTATGCTAACGATTATTTGAGCGTTCCTGTTTATTTCAAAGGATATTTTTCTGAAGCAGAATCAGAATTCTTTGGAATGGTAGGGCCAAGATTCAACTTCTTGTTAAGCCAAAACGTGAAAAACGTTCCTGCAAAAAGACCTTACTATGATCCAGATGCAACAGATCCTAACAACCCTGGAGTAAATGGTAAAGCAAACAGCTTTAACTTTGGAGTAGGATTAGGTATTGGGTATAGTTATAAAAGACAGTTAGAAGTTGCGTTAAAATATGATTTAGGTTTATCAGACACTTATAAAGGTCTTAGAAAAGAGCCGAATGGTTCTGATAAAAACAAATCTGAGCAGGTTATCAGTTTAGGACTATCCTATATCTTCAAATAAGAATATTTCATTTGAAACATAAAAAACTCCCGAGATGTATTTCTCGGGAGTTTTGTTTTTATTGAAAAGTAAATTTTATTTTGACAAAGTTGAAGTATAAAACTATTATCTATCAACTATCAACCATGAACTAAAAACCATCAATTATTCCTATCCTCTAATCCATTTCCAGATCTCTTTCAGTGTCGCTTTGTTTCCGTACATTAAAATACCAACACGGTAAATTTTCCCCGCCAAAAAGATCATGAAAATAGTTGTGGCTAAAAGAAGAGTGATAGACAGCGCAATCTGCCAAGCCGGAACACCGTAAGGAATTCTTGCAATCATCGCTACAGGCGACGTAAACGGAATAATAGACAACCAAAAACCAAGCGGCCCGTCAGGATTATTCATCAAAGAGAAACTTCCGTACATTCCTAACATTAATGGTAATATGGCAAATAATGTAAATTGCTGCGTTTCCGTTTCATTGTCTACTGCAGAACCAATGGCTGCGTAAATCGAGCTGTAAAAGATGTATCCCAATAGGAAAAACACAATGAAAACGAAGATAATTAAAGGGAAGTTCAGTTCCAGCAAACTATGAGAAACCTGAGTTCCTATTTGTAAAATATCAAACTTACCCATCACTTCTTCATTTCCCGGAATATTTTTTGGAAGCGTATTAAACCCTGTATTCAAAACCAACGCGCCAATTACCGACATCGTGATCCAAACAACAAATTGTGTTAAAGCAACCATCGTTACTCCCAATATTTTCCCCATCATCAGTTCGAAAGGCTTAACAGAAGAAATAATGATTTCCACCACGCGGTTGTTTTTTTCCTCCAGAACACTTCGCATCACTCTTACGCCATAAATAATGATGAACATGAAAGTAACGTACATCAAAAGCATACTCAATACACTTTTAACTCCAAAAACAAGATCCGAATCTTCTTTATTGTTTTCTGAAACATTAATGGTTTTCAAAGTGAAACTTTTATCAAGATTTTCCAGTTGGGTTTCTGCGATTCCCAATTGTTTGATCTTTTCCTTTTTAATAACTTCATTAATGTCTGAAACAATCTTTTGCTTTGTCTTAAAACCTATTTTAGAATTAATAACCAGTCTCGAATTATTTTGAAGATCATTAAAATCTTGATTTCTTAATTCGGGTAAAATTAAAATTCCGTTTACCGATTCATTGCTTTTAAGATTATTCATCTTCGATTTTTCGTCGGCTGCAGAAACGTAAATATAGTTCAGCTGATCGTCAGACTTCAACTGATTTTTAAATAATCCACTTTTATCAACAACTTCAATAATATTATGAGACTCATTGGCTTTAAACATTAAACCAATAACAGCTCCAAAAGCAATCAGCATAATAGGAGCGAGAAGCGTTAATATAATGAAGGATTTTTTCTTCACCTGTGTAAGAAACTCCCTTTTTGTAATTAAAAAAATATTATTCATAAAATTAAGAGTTGTTGCTTACGGCGTTAATAAATACTTCATTCATACTAGGGATTTTTTCATCAAAAGATCGTACTTTTCCTACGTTTACCAGATCAAGTAAAAGACGGTTCTGCTCGGTTTCATTTTTAATATCGAATGAGGTCAGATTATTTTCATGCGAAAAATTGAAAAGCTCATATTTTTGTTTAAAACTTTCCAGTTGAGAATGATCTACATCAGCCAATGTAATTCCGAAAATATTTTTCTTGAATTTTTCTCTTACATCGAAAACTCTTCCGTCGATGATCTTTTTTGAATTATTGATTAAAGCTACATAATCACACATTTCTTCCACACTTTCCATTCTGTGGGTCGAAAGAATAATCGTAGTTCCGTTATTTTTAAGTTCGATGATTTGATCTTTAATTAAATTGGCATTCACCGGATCAAAACCAGAAAACGGTTCATCTAAAATCAAAAGATGAGGCCTGTGCAAAACAGTTACAACAAATTGAATTTTCTGAGCCATCCCTTTTGAAAGTTCGGAAAGCTTTTTCTTCCACCATTGATCGATGTGTAGCTTTTCAAACCATTTTTTTGCTTCATTCAGTGCATCATTTTTACTCATGCCTTTCAGCTCTCCGAAATAAAGAAGCTGGTCGCCTACGGTCATATTTTTATACAACCCTCTTTCTTCAGGCATGTATCCGATGTCTTTAATATGATTGGGATTAAGCTTTTGTCCGTTGATTTCTATTTCTCCGGAATCTGCTTGCGTAATTTGATTGATGATACGGATGAAAGAAGTTTTTCCGGCTCCGTTGGGACCTAAAAGACCATAAATACTGCCTTTTGGAACATGGATGCTGAAATCATCCAAAGCTACCTTTTTACCGGCATTATAAGTCTTCCTGATATGTTCTGCTTTTAGCATTAAATTGTTTTTTACAATTAGTATAAAAATATCCCGAAAGTTACGGAATTATTAAAACAGAATTCAGCTAAAAGAAAAAATCCTGATGATTATCAGGATTTAATTTTATTGTTTTACGATTTGAGTAACCTTCTGTGTGTTGTCACTTAAAACATATCGTATTAAATATTTTCCGGGTTTTAATTTTTCAATATTTACTTCCCCTGAGTTCATATTTACCGAATAGTTGGCAACCTGAGTACCCAAAATAGAATAAAAAGTTACACTTTTGATCTTCAAAGAAGTATCTTTTGCCTTAAAAATCAGAAAGTCCTTTGCAGGATTCGGATAGGCAACGAGAACACCGTCATCAGACTTCTGAGAGAAGGCTCCCGGCTCTCTCACCTGCGCACTTAATGCGTTGGAAAATCCAACAAATGTGCCTAAAAATATAAATAAAAGTAAAAGTTTTTTCATCAAATTATATTACATATAGTTATAAACAAAATTAATACATTCTATGATATTCTGCAATAGTTTTTTGTAGAAGTTATATTAAATTTGCAGAAACTTATTCAAAAAGTATTCCAAAAATGATACATTCAAGAAATAGAAGGCTTAGGGTAAATGAATCTATAAGAAGTTTGGTAAGAGAAAATGTTCTTACAACAAGTGATTTTGTAATGCCGATCTTCGTAATGGAGGGCGAAAACAAGCAGGAACCAATTCCGTCGATGCCGGGAATTTTCAGGAGGAGCATAGATTTAACGGTGAAAGAATGTAAGGAATTATTTTCTTTGGGAGTAAAGGCTGTCAATCTTTACATGAAAGTTTCAGAAGACCTGAAAGACAATACAGGAAAAGAAGCATGGAATAAAAACGGACTGATGCAAAATACCATCAGAGCGATAAAAGATGCCCTTCCTGAGATGGTGATTATGCCCGATGTGGCGTTGGATCCTTATTCAATCTACGGTCACGACGGTATTATCGAAAACGGAAAAATTCTAAATGATGCTACAAATGACGCATTGGCAAGAATGTCTGTGTCACATGCAGAAGCCGGAGCGGACATTGTGGCACCAAGTGACATGATGGATGGCAGAGTACAAGTGATTCGTGAGGCATTGGAAGACAGCGGATTTACAGATGTGGGAATTTTGAGTTATGCCGCAAAATATGCAAGTTCATTCTACGGACCTTTCAGAAGTGCGTTAGACAGCGCGCCGAAAGATGATATGGAAATTCCGAAGGATAAAAAAACGTATCAGATGGATTTTCATAATTCAAGAGAAGCGTTAAACGAAGTTTTCAAAGATATCGATGAAGGCGCAGATATTATTATGATCAAACCGGGACTTCCGTATTTGGATATCGTTTCTAAAGTTCGTGAAGCGATCGATCTTCCGATTGCGGTTTACAACGTAAGCGGTGAATATGCGATGGTAAAAGCGGCTGCAGCAAACGGCTGGCTGGATAATGATAAGACAATTATTGAAAGCTTGACTTGCTTTAAAAGAGCCGGAGCCGATATGATTTTTACGTATTTTGCGAAAGAAGCAGCAATGATCTTAAACAAATAGTTTTTGAGTGATAAATTATAAGTTATGAATTATGAGTTTAAATTACTCTGTAAATTTCACGGCGTTGATCAACTCATAATTCATAACTCTTAACTAAAAACTAATCACGAAATATCAAAATCTTTTCCTTTTGTAAATTTTGCAGCAAAAGGTGCTTGATTTCCGGTATATTTTAAAACAAAATTCTTTTTTGTATCGGTGTTGATTTTCGCTTCTACTTCAACATCCTGCGTTTGAAAACTTACATCTAGAGCGACACCCGAATCTTTTTCAAGATAAACTTCCACACTTTCAGCATAAAAAAGAGAAGTGCTTAAAAAATTGAATTTCACATTTTTTCGGTATGTTTTCGACTTACTTTGTGTGAATTCAGAGTAGTTTCTCAAAATTTCAACGCCGGGAGAATCTATATTTGTAATTCTGGATTTGGTAACACCATTTACTTTTACCGAAAAATCTTTTGCACTTTTAATATTTCCGTTTATTCCGATATTAAATAGGGAAGGTAATGAGAGACCATATTCCAGCATACTTTCCTTAGTAAATTCAAAATCAGGAATCAAAGCCGGATTTTTCGGAACGTTTATGAGTTGATTTTTAATTTGATTTAAATTTTCCCCTGAAAACAAAAACCCGATTAAATTATTTCCTGTTGTTCGCCAGTTTCTTCCGTTCCATTCAAAAATTTCGCATAATAAAGTATCTGTTGAGGAATGCGGAAGAAGATCCATATCCTGCCATTTGAAAACTTCTTTGGCATAAGGTCGCCTGTTAACGATATTTAGACCGAGATCTAAGGCTAAAAGATCTGTTAGTTGTTGATTATTTTGCATAATAAATTTGAGAATTGATTTGTCTTTAAAATTATTGAAATAAAATAAAGTTGCTAAGATTTAAATATTATTTTTTGAGATCCTTCGACTTCGCTCAGGATGACAGTGCTAATACTAAATGTTTAATTCAACAGTAAAAACACAGAATGATTGCCGGTGTCATCCTGAGCGCGAAGCAGTCGAAGGATGCATCAAACCACATATTAAAATATCATAAAACTTTGCTCTCCATTTTTTAATCTAAAAATTGAATTCAAAAAAACTTTATCTTTGCCGTTATGATTTTACGAGGAGAAAACTTAATCAAAGAATACGGTCCGAAAAAAGTTGTAAAAGGCGTTTCTGTACAGGTTCAGCAGGGAGAAATTGTTGGTTTGCTTGGCCCGAATGGGGCAGGAAAAACCACTTCGTTTTATATGATTGTTGGTTTGGTTAAGCCTACTTCAGGGAAAATTTTCTTGGATAAACAGGAAATCACGACCGATGCGATGTACCGAAGAGCACAAAAAGGTATTGGTTATCTGGCTCAGGAAGCGTCTGTTTTCCGTAAACTTTCGGTGGAAGAAAACATCATGGGAGTTTTACAGTTAACAAAACTTTCAAAGCGTGAACAGCAGATGAAGTGTGACGAATTAGTAGAAGAATTTTCACTTCAACACGTTCGTAAAAACCGTGGAGATCTTTTGTCCGGAGGTGAAAGACGTAGAACCGAGATTGCGAGATGTTTGGCAACAGACCCTAGTTTTATTTTGTTGGATGAGCCTTTTGCCGGAGTAGACCCGATTGCGGTTGAAGATATCCAAAAAATTGTAAGAAGTCTTACCGATAAAAACATCGGAATTCTGATTACGGATCACAACGTACAACAAACTTTGGCGATTACCAATAAAACGTACATCATGTTTGAAGGAAGGATTTTGAAAGAAGGTCTTCCGGAAGAATTGGCAAATGATCCGCAAGTAAGAGAAGCTTATTTGGGAGAAAATTTCGTTTACCAAAGTATTTTTGATAAAGAGAAAAAGAAAAATTACGCTTACAATATTTGGGCTGGAAATTTTGAATCAAAAGCTCAGTTCCAAAGTTTTGTAGATGAAAATTTTGCTCAGTTTGATGATCTGAGATTGTTGCACGGTTTTCAGGATATCAGTTTTGCGTCCATGGGAAATTCGGAAATTCAGCATATTTTTAATGAAGTGGTGGATAAAAACGCCAACAATTCTTTCGTTTTCCAGAAAAAAGAAATTAATTCGATGTATACCTTAGAACAGGCAAAAGCAGAATCTGAAGCAGCAAGTAAACCTGAATTACATTATTTAACGACAGAATCTTTTGAAGGGTAAATTTTATTCTAAACAGCATTATTTCGAAGAATATCGTCTTGGAGAATTGTTTGCTAAATTATATCTAGCAGAAGATCTTTTAAACGAAATCTCTTTATCCAATTCTGAAGATAAATTTATCTTTTTTAAAGAAAATCTTATTGAGGAATTTTATGAAGTAATGGGTGATAATATTGCAGATTTTACTCAATTATGGGGTTGGTTTCAACCGAATGCTGAATGGAATATCTTCACTGGTGATAGAGGATTTACTTTAGGAAAAGAGATTTTTGAAATTGTTGACAAATGGAAACAAGATCAATGATATTTTTTTGAGAGCGTAATTTTAGAATAAAATAATATATATAATTCGTACCTTTTCTCTGTAAAACGGTACGTTTTTTAGTTAAATTCATTCCTATGGCAAAACCTTTCAACAGAACCGTCACTTTATTCGGAATTTATAAACAGCTGGTTCCTTTCATCAGACCTTATCGATTAATGATTTACGGAACGTTATTTCTGACATTTTTAGGCGCGCTTGCCGCTCAGGTAAATCCGCTTGTGTTGAAGTATACGGTAGATGAGGTGACAAAACTGACTCACCTTCCGCATCCGATGTCTGAAGGAATTCATATTTTGGTGCTGATTTCCATTATTTTATTGGGAAAGGAATTGCTAAATATTTTCATCAATTTCGGACAGAAATTTTATGGTGAAAAAATTAGAATTAATGTAAGTTCGGTTTTAGCCCAATCGGCAATTGATAAGATTTTGACGTATCGAGTTGCTTATTTTAATGATGAAAACCACGAATCCGGAAAACTACAAATAAGAATCGATCGTGGAATTGAAAGTTTAACGAGATTGGTTCAGAACTTTTTTATCGATATGCTTCCGTTATTTTCAAATGCTTTTATTGCATTGATTATCATGTATATGCAAAATATGTATGTAGGAATTGTTTCCACAATTATTGTTCCTATTTATTTTTACATCAGTGCTTTACAGGCGAAAAAACTGGGTGGAGTTAGGCGAACTTTAAGAAATCAACGAGAACAAAAAACTTCCGGGCTTTTAAATTTAATCAATTCCATTATGGTGATTAAAAGTTTTGTCCGCGAAAAATTTGAAGGAAAAAAGCAATACGATCTGCAGATGCAGTTGATGGAAAGTCAACTGTTTACCCGAAAAACGAATTTTATTTATGATGGCTTGAAAACTTTTATCGAACAGTTTGGAGTGGTTTTAATTATCCTTTTGACGGTCTATTTGGTGCTTGATCAACAAATGACTATCGGTGCGATCATGCTTCACATCATGCTTTTTAATAATGTTTCGGCCCCGATTCGTCAACTTCACAGAATTTATGATGATATGAATGACGCAATGATTTATGCGGAAGGATATTTTGATATTTTAAATGCTGATGACGAAAAAGAACCAAATGGAAATTTCATAGAAAAAGAAATTAAAGGAAATTTTGAGTTAAAAAATATCAACTTTTCTTATCCAAACGGAACTCAGGCTTTGCACGACGTTTCTATGAAAATCGAAAATGGAAAAACAACCGCTCTTGTTGGTTTGAGTGGAGCTGGAAAATCAACGATTATCAATCTTTTATGTAAATTTTATCTTCCGAATTCAGGAGATATTTTACTTGATAATGTTGATTTAAATGATTATGACAATACCTTTCTCCGTGACGATTTAGGTTTAGTATTACAAAAAAATCATATTTTTCAGGGAAGTATCGAAGATAATATCCGCTACGGAAATATGAACGCAACGTTTGAAGAAATTGAAGAAGCGGCGAAAAAAGCCTATCTTCACGAGCAGATTTTGGATCTTCCGGAAGGTTACAATCACGATGCAACCCAGCTTTCGGGCGGGCAGCAACAGAGAATTGCGATTGCAAGATTATTCTTAAAAAATCCACCAATTATTTTCCTTGACGAACCAACGGCAAGTTTGGATGCCATTGCAACGGAGCAGATTAAAAATTCTTTAGATGCTATAAAAGAAGGCAGAACGGTGATTATTATTTCTCATTCTTTGTCGCAGATTTTAGATTCAGATAAAATTTATGTGATGAAAAAAGGCAGAGTTGTAGAAAGCGGCACTCATGATGAATTGGTGCATGTCAACGGAGTATATCGTGAAATTTTCGATGCTTCAGCGAGAAGTTTAAATTTAGATAAACTGGTTAATACTTATAAGGAAAATTAAATTAGAAATTAATTTTGCTAAACACTAAAACACTCGAACTCTCAAACCCAATGAACGACCACTACCTTAAAAAACTCGACCGAGTAACCGCAATTCTTACTCAACTTCAATCAAAACCGATTGTAAGAGCACAAGATTTAGCGCAAAAATTTGATGTAAGTGTCCGAACAATTTACCGTGATGTAAAAACATTGGAAAACGCCGGAATTCCTATTGTTGGTGAAGCGGGAAGCGGTTATTCTTTGATGGATGGTTACAAACTTCCGCCGGTGATGTTTACGAAAGAAGAGGTGTTAAGCTTCATTACTGCCGAAAAACTGATGCAGAAATTTTTACATGAAAGTTTGGGAAATCATTATCAGACTGCGATGGAAAAGGTTCGTTCTGTATTAAAATACTCAGATAAAAATTTAATTGAAAATATTGAAAAACAGATCGATGTTTATAATTATCATCCTAAACCGGAAGATAAAATCCGAAATATTATCCCGATTATTTTGGAAAGCATTGCCGAAAAGAAGCAATTAACGCTGGAATATGAAACGGTAGATTCAAAAGTTTCTATGCGAACGATTGAGGTTGTTGGGGTTTTCTTTGAATTCAATTATTGGTATATCATGGCGTTTTGTACGCTGAGAAATGATTTCAGGCAGTTTCGTGTCGACAGGATTTTACAGATTTTCAAAACTCAGAATCCGTTTTTACAGGAATACGGGCAAATTAATGATTATCGTCAAAATCCGAACGGAAATAAAACGAAAGTCCGTCTTTTAGTAGAAAAAAGAATTATTGGGCATCTCGTTAATTCAAAAAAATATTATGGATTGGTTGAAGAAATCGAAAGAGAAAATGGCGTTGAATTGATTTTTGAAACTGATTGGATTAAAGAAGGTTTTCCGCGTTGGCTTATTACTTTTGCAGACTATGCTGAGGTTTTAGAACCGGAATCTTTAAAAGAAAGTCTGAAAAAATTAATTAATAAACTCTCTGAAAAATATTAAAAACATTCTTTAAATTTAAATAAAAACAAAAAGCTTTCAGATATTCTGAAAGCTTTTTTGTTTAGAAATGATTGAGTTGGATTTGTTATTTTCAATTAATAATTTTAGTCTCCATAAAGGCATTAAAGACACTAAAATCTCTCCCAAAAAAAAGGCGGCTCAATTCCTAAGGCTCTTAAATAAACGTAGCCCTGACCTCTGTGATGAACTTCATTATCAACAAAATATAAAATGTTCTGATATACCGGAAATTCATACTGTCCGAATAAATTGAAAGTCTCTTGAAAACGCTCTTCCGAAATCTGAGCGAAATAATGGTTGATGACCTCCGTTTCCTCATCCCATTTTTTTAGAATATCAGCTTTTGTTTCCGGTTTGAAGCCTTCTTCATTATAATCATCCATATTTCGGTCTATAATTCCTTTTAATGCAGGTCCTGCAATACCTATTAATTCGCAAGCTAACTTGGCAAAAGTTCTCATTCCGCCAATGGAAAATTCAAATAATTCTTTTTCAGGAAAAGCTTCGATTACTCTTCTTGTCAAATTTCTATGACCTTGCCAGTGTTCTAATAATTGGTCAGAAGTCATGAATTGTTTTGTGATGGTTGCTGTTGTAGTCATAATTTTAATGTTGTTTGTTTTTGTTGATACAAAGTTAAATCACGTTTATGACAACAGTTTGTCAGTAGGATTTTACACCGTGAAAAAATATTTTTTATTTTCAAAATAATCTGGCATTTTTTCCCGTTAGAGAGGTATACTTACGCTATTGTTAGGTAAATAAATAATTTGTAGATGGTCGATCTGTGGAGATCGATCATTTTTATTTTATTAAAATCTTAATTAATACAATTAGGATTAGCGGTGTCATCCTGAACGTAGTCGAAAGATCTCTGTATCTATTTTTCAGAAGCTATTTCCGGCTTTCGCTACTCGCTTTTTTGTATTGAGGTTTCGGCGGCTGGCGGAGCCATCCGCCGAAACCTCAATACAAAAAGAGCTCAAACAGGCCGCTCAATCCGGGCTAAGGAATAAATCATCCAAATCAAATTCAGTCATTTGGAATAAATAGGAAAACATCAAAAACCAACAACTATTGTCAGCCTTATTTTAAAAAACTAAATTAGTCCTATGAAAATTTATACAAAAACAGGAGATAAAGGTCAGACTGCATTGTACGGAGGAACAAGAGTTTCAAAAGCAAGCGCAAGAGTCGACAGCTACGGAAATATAGACGAACTCAATTCATTCATCGGAATTTCAAAAAGTCACATCGAGGATGAAGAAGTATTGAGACAGTTGAAAAAAATACAGTTCGATTTATTTACGGTAGGTTCAGAAGCGGCAACCCCGGTTGATAAGCTGATGTTGGCCAACGGAAAATCTCGTTTACCGTTAATCATTGCAGAAACTGAAATCGAAGAACTGGAAAACTGGATGGATGCTTTTGATGAAAAATTAGAACCCCTTCAATATTTCATCCTTCCCGGAGGCGGAAAACCTGCGACATTTTTACACGCAGCGAGAACCATCTGTAGAAGAGCAGAACGTTCTTTGGTTTTTTTGAATGAATCGGAAGAAGTTCGCCCTGAGTTGATTAAATATCTCAACAGACTTTCAGATTATCTATTTGTTTTGGCAAGATATATTTCGAAAATCAATAACGAGCCCGAAGAATATTGGAACCCGAATGAAAGATAAAGTATTGCTTTTCATTAACGGAGACGCTCCGAAATCTTTCCCGAATCCTGAAAATTATGGTTTGATTGCCTGTACAGACGGTGCTTTTCATTATCTGAAAAGGATTGGTTTCTCTTTAGATAAGCTGGATTTTATTTCCGGTGATTTTGATTCGCATTCAGGTTCGGATGAAAATATGTATCAGAATAAGTTTATTCATACGCCCGATCAGGAAAGAACGGATTTTTATAAAGCCTTGGAGATTATCGCCGCAAAAGGCTTCCATAATGTTGATGTGTTAGGAGGAAGTGGAGGAGAGCAGGATCATTTTTTAGGAAATCTCACCGTAGCTTTTGGTTTTAAGGATCAATTAAATATCAAATTTTATGACGAATTCTCAACCTATTATTTTATCTCCCAACAAACTGTTTTAAAGGATGTAAATAATAAAATGATTTCCTTATATCCGTTTCCCATAGCTGAAAATATTACAACAAAAGGCTTAAACTGGGAATTGAAAAATGAAAATGCAAGCATAACAGGTAATTTATTAACAAGAAACTTCGCTGTTGAAGATGAGGTGTCCATCACTTATGAAAAAGGAGACTTACTGATCTTTATCGGAAAAAAATATTTGTGAGTTGAAACACAAATTTCGCAAATGTTTTCACAAATAAGCAGAAAGGAATTAATTAAAAATAGAGGCAATTTTATCAATAGGAACGGGCTTTAGCCCGTTTTCAAAATAAAAATAAATCAATTGGCTTTAGCCAAAACTTAAAAGTGCTACGCAAAAATCTGTGTAAATCTTTGAAATCCGTGGAAAATAAAGAATGAAAAGCTTAATCAAAATATCATTTTTAATCATCACATTGCTTTGTGCTTTCTCCTGCAAGACACAAAACTTTTCCGCGCCTGAATACGGAAAAAATGAAACTGAAAAAGATATTAAGATCAAAAAAGTTCATAATTTTCGTGAAGTTGCGAATATTAAAAATATTGACGGAAGAACTTTAAAAAGCGGAAAATTTTACAGAAGCGGACATCTTCATCAGCTAAAGAAAAAATCTTTTGATGAAATTGAAAAACTAGGAATTAAAGAAATTATCGATCTTCGTAATTCAAAAGAAATTGCTCAAAAACCGGATCATCTTCCAAGTGATATTGTTTATAAAAACTATTCTGCTTTTGAAGATGAGGGAGACCAATTGGATCAGGCTAAAAAACTGGTGTTAAAAGGAAAAGTCAACGGTTCGGATGCGGACAAAAGAATGCTTGATTTTTACAAAGATTATGTCATTGAAAATCCTGAAATCATCAAAAAAATTATCACTGAAATTTTAGAATCAGACCAACCGATTTTATATCATTGTACAGCCGGAAAAGACCGAACAGGAATTATCACAGCCTTGATTTTAACAATTTTGAAATTTAATAAAGAAACCATTTACAATGATTATCTTCTCTCCAATAATTACAGAAAAAAACTCGTTGATAAAAGATTAAATTTAGCAAACAATTTACATTTCCTTTATCCAAAAATGGATGTAAGTGTGTTGGAGAAATTAAGTTGGGTTGAAACCGATTATTTGGATGCGGCTTTTGACGAAATCAATAAGAAATACGGTTCAATTGATATTTATATTCAATATGTTTTGGGAATTTCTGAAAATAAAAGACAAGAATATATTCAGAAGTTTACATATTAATAATTTAGGCGAAATTTTTACTAAAAAACAGCTTAAAATTTATAATAAATTTAACGCGAAAAAATCAAACTTTTTTAGCAATTTTGCATTTCTTAATTCACTTGTTTAGAAATGAAAATAAAATACTCGGAACTTATTGATCAGACGTTGTATTTCCCTACTGAGGAGTTCAATGTATCTGAGAACAATTTGTCGTTTCACGATATTCCTTTGATGGATGTTGTTGAACAGTTTGGCACTCCGCTAAAAATTAGCTACCTGCCGAGAATTTCTCAAAATATCCAGAAGGCCAAGAGTTGGTTTAAGGAAGCTTTTGAGAAAACCGAATATAAGAAGAATTATAGATATTGCTACTGTACAAAATCAAGTCATTTCAAATTTGTATTGGAAGAAGCTTTGAAAAATGACATTTCTATAGAAACTTCTTCTGCGTATGATATGGATATTGTAAAATCTCTTTACAAAGAAGGGAAAGTATCAAAAGATATCGAAGTGATTTGTAACGGTTTTAAAACGGATGATTATCTGGCGAAAATTTCAGATATGATCAACAGTGGTTTTGAAAATATTACTCCAATTTTGGATAATTATCGCGAGCTGGATAAGCTTACAGAAAGCATCGACACGACTTTCGATATCGGAATCAGAATTGCATCTGAGGAAGAGCCGAAGTTCGAATTTTATACCTCAAGATTAGGAATCGGATATAAAGATATTATTCCTTATTACAGTCAAAAAATCGCTGAACATCCGAATGCGAGATTGAAAATGCTTCACTTTTTCATCAATACAGGGATCAAAGACACAGCGTATTATTGGAACGAATTATACAAATGTCTTCGTGTATATGCACGTTTGAAGAAAATTGCTCCGGAAGTAAATTCATTGAATATCGGTGGTGGTTTCCCAATCAAAACGTCTTTGCAGTTCGATTACGATTATCAATATATGGTTGAAGAAATCGTTTCTCAAATCAAAAAATTCTGTGAAGAAGAAGGAGTTGAAGAACCAAATATTTACACAGAATTCGGAAGTTTCACGGTTGGAGAAAGTGGTGCGAATATTTATAAAATTATTTCTCAGAAACGTCAGAACGACAGAGAAAAATGGAATATGATCGATTCATCTTTCATGACAACGCTTCCTGATACGTGGGCGATTTCAAGGCACTTTATCATGCTTCCGTTGAATCGTTGGGATGATACTTACGAAAGAGTTTTCTTAGGTGGATTGACTTGTGATTCAGATGATTATTATAATTCTGAACAACATACCAACGCCATTTACTTACCTGTTTTCAGCGATACAAAACCTTTGTACATTGGTTTCTTCCACACAGGAGCTTATCAGGAAACAATCGGAGGTTACGGCGGTGTTCATCACTGTTTGATGCCTCAGCCGAGACACGTTTTGATTCAAAAAGATGAAAACGGTGAGTTACAATACGAAATTTTCCGTGAAAAACAGGAACCGGAAGATGTATTGAAACTTTTAGGATATCAATAATAGTAGTCATTGCGAGGAGCAAAGCGACGAAGCAATCTCAAAACATTATAGTGATTCTTCACTCCACTTTGTTTCATTCAGAATGACAAAAACAAAATATAAAACAAAAGCTCTCAGAAATTGAGAGCTTTTTCTATTTAAAAATATTTTGAAATTTTATCTAGTTGTAGTTCCTCATAATCAGAGACAACAATATTTGCCAAAGTATAATCCTGATTTTTAGAATGCGGACTTCTATAGGCTGCACAAAAAATATTCGCTCGGTGTGCCGCCAGTATTCCATTTGTAGAATCTTCGATTACCATACAGTTTTCAATAGGCTGTTTTGCAAGTTTTGCGGCCAATTGAAAAACTTCAGGATGAGGTTTAGATTCTTTTAAATCGGCACCGCTTATTTTTCCACTGAAATATTTCTCCAATTCGAATTTCTCGAAAACCATGTCGATTGTGGTCATCGTCGCAGAGGAAGCTAAAATTAATTTAATTCCGTTTTCAAAATAATGCTGAATCAAATCTTTTACTCCAGTAATTAAATCAAATTCTTCATCATTGTAAAAATAATCCTTAAAATAACCTCTCTTGATTTTTGCTATTTCTTCGTAAGGTTGATTTAAATTAAATTCTTTAATCAATGTTTCGCAAACTCTTTTCGTAGAAGCTCCTGTAAAGGATGTATATAATTCTTCAGAAACATCAATTCCCAAATCTTTGAATGTTTTAAAATAGGCTTTTCTGTGCAATGGTTCAGTATCCACAATCACGCCATCCATATCGAATAGCACAGCTTTTAACGACATAAAATTTTGTTTTGAACAAAGGTAAGGAATTTGGTTGGAAGCGAGAAGATGGAAGATATAGGTTTAAAATTGTGCTGTATAATTTTGGTTGAAAGTTGGAAACTGGGGGAGGAAAATTTTAATTATGATGTTTATTTTTTGCCATTTTGTAAAACTTCCAGCATCCAGCTTTCGGCTTCAATTCACTTTTCCGTATCTTTGTCGAAATCATTTAATTTTTAAATAAAACATGAAAACATACGCAGGAATTCCTGAAGAAAATGCATCATTAGAGAACTCGAAAGTAATGTTGGTGACTGTTCCTTACGACGGAACTTCAACTTGGGGAAAAGGGGCTGATAAAGGCCCGGAATTGTTCTTAGATGCTTCTGAAAACATGGAGCTTTACGACATCGAAACTCAGACTGAACCTTACTTAGAAGGAGTTTATCTGGCTGGAGAAGTTTCTGAAAATTCTTCACCTGAAGCAATGACGGAAGCGGTTTACCAAAAAACAAAAGAATTGTTGAATAATGACGGTAAACTATTCACACTTTTCGGTGGAGAGCACTCTGTTTCTATCGGTTCGATTCGTGCGGTTGGGGAAAAATTTGAAAACTTAACGGTTCTTCAATTGGATGCTCACACAGATCTTCGTCCGGAATTCCATGGTTCTACTTCTAATCACGCTTGTGCGGTTTTTGAAGCCAATCAGAAACACAATTTGGTACAAGTGGGAATCCGTTCTATGGATATCGAGGAAGCTGAATATTTACCAGAAGGGAGAGTATTTTTCGCTCACGAAATTGCGAATAACGAAAACTGGGTAAATGATGTGTTGGAAAAAGTTTCAGGAAATGTTTACATTACAATTGATTTGGATGCTTTTGATCCATCAATTGCTCCATCAACAGGAACTCCTGAACCAGGTGGTTTACAATGGTATCCAACATTAGAATTATTAAGAAAAGTATTCGAAAAATGTAATGTTGTAGCTTTTGATATTGTTGAATTAATGGATTCAGCTTACGCAAAACCAAGTGCATTCTTGGCGGCAAAGTTATATTACAAAATGCTTGCTTATTATCATATTAATCAAGACTAAAACTTCGCAAGAATCGGATTTTTTCTGTCAGAAAATCTTTGGAAATTTGTGAGGTAAATTCAATGTTATGTCCACACAAAATCAGATCGATTACGAAAGAATTGCGAAAGCGATAGAATATATCCAGCGCAATTTTAAGCTTCAGCCCAATTTGGAGGAAGTGGCGGAGAAAATTCATTTGAGTCCGGCTCATTTTCAGAAGATGTTTTCTGATTGGGCGGGAACGAGTCCGAAGAAATTTTTGCAGTTTATTAGTCTTGAACATGCTAAAAATTTGTTGAAGGAAGAAAAAGCGAGTTTATTTGATACGGCTTATGAGACAGGATTTTCGAGCACGAGCAGATTGCACGATTTGTTTGTAAAAATCGAAGGAATGTCTCCAGCAGAATATAAAAACGGCGGAAAAGGTCTTAACATCAATTACAGTTTTTCCGAAACACCTTTTGGAAATGTAATCGCAGCTTCCACAGAAAAAGGAATCTGTTATTTGGCTTTTGAAATCGATAAAAATAAAGCATTGGGAGATTTAATTATTAAATTTCCTAATGCTTCTTTTTTTGAAAAACAAGATGATTTTCAGAAAAATGCATTGTCCATTTTCAATAAAGACTGGACGAAACTCAACACTATAAAACTCCATTTAAAAGGAAGTGATTTTCAATTAAAAGTCTGGGAAAGCCTTCTCACAATTCCGATGGGGAAATTATCAACCTACGGAAATTTAGCCGAAAAAATAGGAAATCCAAACGCTTCAAGAGCGGTAGGGACGGCGATTGGAAGTAATCCTGTAGCTTTTCTGATTCCTTGTCATCGTGTCATTCAAGCTTCCGGAAATATCGGCGGTTATCGATGGGGAAGTGAAAGAAAACAATTGATTGTAGGTTGGGAAAGTTCGAGAACTTATTCTTAAAATTCTATTTTACTATAAAATTTATTTAAACCATTAAGATTTATTTTAAGAATTGAAGTTTAATTAAGATAATCATTCTAATTTTTAAGTTATTTAATCCTTAAGCGAAGCAACCTTAATTTCCTTAACTCCTTAATTAGCCTTAATGTTTTAATTTTAACCAAACATTATTAAAAATTTTCAAATGCTGAATTTATTCGAAGATATATCCGATTACCCTTTAGATATCCTTCCCAACGACGGAACTGTTCACTACTACGGAAAAGTTTTCTCAAAAGAAAAATCCGATTTTTATTATGATTATTTATTCAATCAGATCCCATGGGAAAATGATGAAGCGATCATTTTCGGAAAATTAATTTTAACCAAAAGAAAAGTCGCTTGGTTTGGAGAAAAACCATTTGAATATACGTATTCAAAACGAACGAAATATGCAAAATTCTGGACGCCGGAGCTATTGGAATTAAAACAAAAATGCGAGGAAGTTACCGGAGAAACGTACAACTCTTGTTTGTTGAATTTATACCATGACGGAAGCGAAGGAATGGCATATCACAGTGATGCGGAAAAGGATTTAAAAAAACATGGAGCCATTGCATCTTTAACTTTCGGAGCGGAAAGAAAGTTTTTATTTAAACATAAAACGACCAAAGAAAAAGTAGAAATATTTCTGGAAAACGGAAGCTTATTGGTGATGAAAGGAGCGACACAAGATCATTGGTTGCACAGACTTCCGCCAACAACAAAAGTAAAATCGCCTAGAGTGAATTTGACTTTTAGAACGATCGAGGAATGATGTATTTAAATTAATTTACTACATGCTTGTCATGCTGAAAGCATCTGAACAAAGTTATTCAATGTATCGTTGAGATCCTTTCAGGATGACAAAAGTTGCATATAATCTTGTCTTTCGCAGATTAAGCAAATTTTACAGATAATTGAGTTAAAAAATCTGCGTCATCTGCAAAACCTACGAGAGACAAAAAATAAAAAAAGCTGTTCAAACCGAACAGCTTTTAAATTATTTCAAAACCTCAACTTCAATCGCGCTATCATCAAAAACTTTGATAAACGCTTTTGTATAATCCTCCTTCGTTGCAAAATTTGGATTATCTAAGAATTTTTGTGGATTGATGGCAAACAACGGGAACCAAGTCGAAGAAATTTGGATCTGGATTTTATGTCCTTTTTTAAATGTATGAACAACATCCTGCAATCTGAAATTAACAGCAGTTTTCTGATTCGGAACTAAAGCTTCCCCTTTTTCTCTCGAATTTCTGAATCTCGCAGGCATAATTTCACTTCTTACCATTTGGTGATAATTTCCGTAAATTACACCGTCTTTTTTCTCAACAGGTTTAAAATCTTCAGGATAAACGTCAATTAATTTCACTGCAAAATCTGCATCAGTAGATGAAGAAGCAATATTTAATTTAGCCATAATTTCGCCTGCAAAAGTCATGTCTTCTGTTAAAACATCTGTTGTAAAAGTCAAAACATCAGGTCTTCCTTCTGCAAATCTCTGATCTTCCGACATATAGTTTCTTGGAGTAAATCCATTAAAATCTTTCAAATTATCAGAACTTAAAACCGGATTATTAGGATCGCTGTAATATTCTGAAAAACCTTGTCCGGCCGATTTATTCAACGTTTTATTAGATAAATAAAAATTTACTTTTTTTCCTTCTTTCGGAGGGTAAGTTGCGAATTCTCTCCATTGTTTTGCTCCTGTATCGTACATCAAAGCTTCTGGCAAACCGGCATCTTTTTTTGAATCACCTTTTAAATAATGGTTAAAAAATTTCGTTTCAACATTTTTCTGATAATACGTTGCAATGCTGTCTCCAAAATAAATCTGATTGTGGAAATGTTTTCCTTCTTCACGACCCCAACCGCCGTGTGAGAAAGGGCCCATCACGATTGTGTTTTTCGCTCTCGGACTTGTTTTTTCAATCGTTTTATAAATATTCAAAGGTCCTGAAAGATCTTCCGCATCAAACCACCCACCGACAGTCATTACTGCATGATTTACATTTTTAAGGTGAGAAAGAAGTCCTCTTTTTTGCCAGAATTCATCATAATTAGGATGGTTCATAATTTCCGTCATAAAGAAGTTATCTTTATAATATTTTTCATAACCGTCTTTTAAAGTTCCCATGTCTCTGTAGAATTTTAAACCATCTTCAGAAGTCGCTTTGATCATAGAATCAGTATACCATGCTTTATTTTCAGGCTTCGTTTTCTGAACTCCGAAAACCGGAAAAGTTTTGAAATAACCTAACATAAATCTTCCATTATGAAGAAAATCATCATTCCAAAAGTCTGAAATTGGTGCTTGTGGAGAAGAAGCCACTAAAGCAGGATGTTGGGCTAAAATCCCGACAGCTGTGTAGAAACCCGGATAAGAAGTCCCGTATTGACCCACTTTTCCGTTGTTGTCTTTTATATTTTTAACCAACCAATCAATCGTGTCGTAAGTATCTGTACTTTCGTCAATATCTTTTTTTGTTTTATGATCAACCTGTGGCGTCATATTCGTAAAAGTTCCTTCACTCATATATCGTCCGCGAACGTCCTGAAATACAAAAATATATTTGTCTTTCATTAAATATTGGTTCGGCCCAAGCTTCGGTCTGTATTCGTTTTCACCGTAAGGAGCGATGCTGTAGCACGTTCTCTGCATCAAAAACGGATACTTATTCTTTCCGGAAATGTCTTTCGGAATATAAGCAATCGTAAAAAGTTTTACTCCGTCTCGCATCGTGATATAAAACTCTTTCTTGGTAAAATTATCTTTCACAAAAGTGTCGGTAGGCTGCGTATTTTGTGAATTTCCCAAAATAAAAAGGAAAATAAATAAAAGAGAAAAATGAATCTTCATTATGTAAAAAATTTGTGGCTAATTTAAACATAAAAATGATTTTAACTAAATTTATGTTTTAAGAGAATGTTTAAATTTTATTGGGTTGATTTTAATGCAAAGTTTTAATTTAAATGTAAAAAAACTCAAGCGAGCAAAAAGAATCAACAAGTTGATTTGATAAAGCGTGTTTTCAAGTTTCGCGAAGTAAATTTATTTGCCTTTGCCTTCTAAAGATCAGGAGAAAGAAATAAAATCTTTGCGTTAAAAAAAATTATGTTATTCGTGTTTAAAACTATTTCCTTTTCCCTCCAAACTTATTCAGCTTCATCGTCAGAGAAAACATAATGTATCTTCTTAAAATTAAATCTTCACGATCTTCTACGTACGATGCTGTAATATTTCTTTTCACACTTTGATTTTGGTTTAAAACATCATACACTTTTACTCTGGCTGTTAATTGTTTATCGTAAAAAGAATATCCGATGCTGGTATTCCAGAAATAAAAATCTCTCTTAAAACCGGGAGCAATGTTGGAACTTGTATTATATTCAAAATCATTTCCAAATAATAAATTGGTTTTTAGGAAATAATTGGTAAGCTCCAGTCGGAAGGTCTGAAAAGTATTTTTAATACTTTCAACACTATAATTTTTATAATTTGAAAAAGAATAATTTACGTTATAAGATGGTCTTATCGTAATTTTATCCCTTTTGTCGTACGTTACATTAATTCCTGGAGCGAGCGTATAAGAATTGCCTGTAAATTGTTGTCCGTTAATAAAACCTTTATTAAAACTATAACTTAAACTGGCTTTAGGGCTAATCGTTAATTTATTTTCTTCCCATTTAAAGGTTTTGCTAAACCCACCGAAAACATTGGCATTTTTATTCCCACTTATGTTGGTGTACGTTACAAACTGTTTTCCGGAATCATCAAAATAGGAAAAATTGGTTGTATCATTATTTTTAAACGTAAAACTCATATTTACATAATAATTCATATTTTTCGGAATATTATACGAATTAAAGCTGATGCTTGAGGTATTCGTCCAAGAATTTTTTAGATCAGGATTTCCTTTGTATGTTACCAACGGATTAGATTCATCCATATAAGGAATCAAATTTTGTGAAGACGGCGAATTGAAATTGGTAGAATTATAGATACTTAATGACGAATTTTGATTGAATTTATACTGAAATCCCATATTGTAATTTGGAAGCAAAAAGTTTCTTTGTAAGTCATAATTCGATCCATTAAAAGTGGACTTATATTTCACATTTGTAAAACCGAGATTTAAAGAAGACCAAAAATTGAATTTCTTTTTGTTTAAATTAAAGCTAATATCAGGCGTCAGTTGATTGGTTTTTTCACTGGAATTGTTAGATAAAGCCAGATTGTATTTTGAAAATTGCCCCGTACTTTCATCAAAATCATTCACCATTCTTTCATTTACATTGCTTTGGGAATTGAATTTTACCCCTAAACTTATACTCATCGAATCCGAAATAGGTTCGGTGTATCTTGCGTCGAAAGAATAATTATTATTTTGTGCTTTTGTTTGACTTAATTGGTTTCGGATATCCTTTTTAGACACATTTTCAGCTCCATTTTCGTAAAATAAGGTTTGAGAATTCACCAAACTATTATTTTTATTTTCTGAAATTGAAGTATTGATGTTAGCCGATAAATTTCGATTCTTCTTTTTAAATTTTTTCACATAATAAATGCTCGGATTAAAATTATTACTTTCAGAATCTGAGTTGGTTGAAGATGTACTTTTATTCAGAAGCTCATCATTTTTAAAAGTTGCTGAATTTCCGAAGTTTAAGTTTTTTGTTTTTGAATGTGAAAATTTAGGTGAAAAATAAAAGGTATTGGCTGTATCTGCCTTTATCTGGAGCGAAGAATTAAAAGTATATTGTTCCGAATCATTCTCACTACGGTTTTCGGAATCCGTTTTTAAATTTGAATCCGGAAGAAAAGTAGTTTTCGAAACTTTGGAAGCGGTTTCCATATTGCTGCTGGTTCGCGTAAGTCCCAGCGCGTCAAGATCAATATCTTTGCCCAGATTGTCACTGTAATTCAGCCCGATCGTGGTGGATCTTTGAATGCCTTTCATCGAACTTCCGGCACGGGAATTTCTTCTGGAATCATCATCATTAAAATTACTAGATGTATTGATATTATTCGAAGAAGCTACGAGACTGATTTTGGTTTTGTCTTTAAAATAACTCGAAAAACTGTTAATTTCATAGCGTTTATCAGATCCATATCCAACCGCTAATTTAGTAAGAAAGCCTTTGTTTTTCTTTTCATCAATATTGAAATTAATTGTTTTGTACTCAGATTTTGGTGTTTTTCCAGTCAATTCTTCTTCTTTCGTTTTGGTTGTGGTAAACTGAATATTTTTAATAATATCTGCTGGAATATTTTTCAGAGCAATTTTTCCGCTTTTATCGAAGAATTCTTTCCCATTGATCATGATTTGGTCAACTTCTTTTCCGTTAACTGTAATTTTTCCGTCATTATCAATCTCTACGCCGCTGATATTTTTCAAGAGTTCCTCAATATTGCTGTCTGGACGAACTTTTATCGCGCTAGCATTAAACTCAATGGTGTCTTTTTTAATTTTTATCGGTGAAACCGTAATTTTTACTTCTTCAATATCAGAACTGCGAATTTTATCAAGCGAAATTTCATCTAAAGTATAAGACTGATCTATTTTGTCAAACTTTTTAGAATAAGGAAGTAATTTATCGGTATCCACAGAAAGAATGGATGGTTCTTTAAGTTCTTCAGTTTTTAATGAAAATTTTCCTTCTTTGTTGGTTGAAGTATAATTAATGATGGATGAATCTTTTTGTTTGAGAAGATAAATGGTTGCATTTTCAACAGCCTTTTTTTCATGGTCAGAAATTTTTCCGTCGATGCTGAATTTTTGTCCATTCAATCCTAAAAAATTAAATGTAAGTAATAGCAACCAAAGGATTTTTTTCATTAATATGTTTTTTGAAGCTGCTAAAATATAAAAAAACATCCCTGATTAGGGATGCGTTTTATGTAAAAAATGTTAAATCTTAGAAATTAAGCTCTTAGGTATCTTGAATAAGCATAACCTTCCTGTCCGTCTGCAGTTTTTACTTTCCACCATTCGTCAGAAGTTTGCTCAATTAGCGTTACTGAAGAACCTTTTGAAGCTTTTCCTACCACTGCAGCTTCCGTAGAAGGCTCTTGTCTGATGTTTAGATTAGACTCATCTGTAGCTACGGTAAGAGCAGCTCCCGATGCAAGACCGGTTACCTGAACATCAATATTAATATCTGAAGCAGAATACGTAGAATCAATCGCTCCCAAAGCATTCCAAACAGAATCTTTTGCTGCTGTGTTGGAAGCACTTCCTGAAACATACAAAATTCCGTCTTGCTCCTGAACCTGTAAATTTGAAATCCCTGCAGACTGAGCAGCAGAAACTACGCTTGAATATTTATCTTGTAATGTGCCCATCTTAAATTATTTTACAGTAATGTTGTTTGTGTATTTTCCGATTTTCAATGCATCGATAGATTCTTTGATCTTTCTGGCATCTGTAGACTTAGCCGTTCCTGTAAGGGTAAGTTCTCCATTTACAGTTTCTACTTTTACTGTTGGGAAATCCTTAAGCGCATCTTTTACTTTTTGCTGAACTTCAGGAGATACCGCAGATTGAGTTTCTACCGGAGCCACAGCTGTAGGAGCTTCAATAGTAGCCATATCATGTACACTTTTGATTCCCGGAATGGCTTTCAGCTGAGTAATCATCGCATCTTTCGAAGCCTGATCTGCAAAAGTTCCGCTTAGGTGAGCTTCTCCGTTTTTCACTTCCACAGAAGCACTTGGGTTAGACGTTACTACCGTAGTAGCCTGAGTTTGTAGATCGGCATCAGAAACTTTCTTTTTACAAGAAACAACGCCAAAAGATACTGCTATAGCCAATGCAGCCATTGCGATAGTTTTTTTCATATTGTATATTTTAATAATGTTGTTAATACAAGTAAATGTAATAATAAAATGTATACCAAATGAATTAAAATTTAATAAATATTTTTTAAATTTTTTACAATGAATTAGAGTTCAGATTGTTAATTTCCGTTAATTATGAATTTAGACTAAATTTAATCCTTTTTCAACGAAATGTTGTACCAATTGTAAAAATATTATATTTGCCAAACTTGAACTATTTATATGAAAGGACAAAATAAACTGTTTATAGCAATTATTATTGCGCTTGTGATAGGAGTTGGAATTGGAGGAATGGTACATACGATGTATCCTGAGAGCGCAGAACCTTTTTCTAAAAACATTAAACTTTTAGGAACTGTTTTCATCAGATTGGTACAGATGATTATTGCGCCGTTGGTATTTACTACCTTAGTCGTAGGAATTGCCAAAATGAGTGATATTAAAATGATCGGAAGAGTAGGAACAAAAGCGATGTTGTGGTTTATTTCTGCTTCATTGGTTTCGCTTTTCATCGGTTTAATGTTGGTCAACTGGATGGAACCTGGACACGTTACGAAACTGCCGATTCAGGATGCTGCTTCTGCAGAAGAATTATTGAAAAGCAGTAAAGGTTTCTCAATGGAAGATTTTGTAAAACACATTATTCCTAAAAGTATATTTGAAGCTTTTGCAACCAATGAAGTACTTCAGATCGTGGTATTTTCCATTATGTTCGGAATTGCTTTGGCGAATATGGGCGAAGAATATGCACAACCTGTGATCAAATTATTCGACATTATTGCACACGGAATCCTGAAAATGGTAGGCTACATCATGTGGTTTGCACCGCTTGGAGTATTGGGAGCTATTGCTGCCGTTGTCGCGACCAATGGATTTGAGATATTTAAAGTATATGCTATTTACCTTAGAGATTTCTTCTTTGCTTTGGGAGTTCTTTGGTTAGTGCTTTTATTAGCTGGTTATTTGATTATCGGAAACCGACTTTTCGAATTATTAAGAAGAATCAAAGAACCTTTGTTAATAGCATTTTCAACGACAAGTTCAGAAGCCGTTTTCCCGAAATTGGTGGAAGAATTGGAAAGATTCGGATGTAACAGCAGAGTGGTTTCGTTCATTTTACCATTAGGATATTCATTCAACTTGGATGGAAGTATGATGTACATGACGTTTGCGTCTATTTTTATCGCTCAGATCTACGGAATTGAAATGACAATCGGACAGCAAATTACCATGCTTTTGGTGTTAATGTTAACATCAAAAGGTATTGCGGGAGTTCCGAGAGCATCACTGGTTATTATCGTGGCAACATGTTCCATGTTTGGAATTCCGCCGGAAGGAATTGCTTTGATCTTACCAATCGACCATTTCTGCGATATGGGAAGAAGTATGACCAACGTTTTAGGAAATGCTTTGGCAACCTCAGCCGTTTCAAAATGGGAAGGACAGCTTGAAAATGGTAACGGAAACGAAGTCGTTTAAAGAATAAATTATAACTTGGCTTAGGCTAATGAATGGTCAATAGTGAATATATTTCATTATTGACCATTTTTTATTAGGAGCTATTTCCCGCTTTCGCTACTCGCTTTTTCCCGAATCGGCTCGGCGGCGAAGCCGCCGAGCCGATTCGGGAAAAGAGCTCAAACATGCCGCTTGATCGGGGCTAGGGTAGCAGTCGGTTATTTAAATTTACTATTGTGAATCGAAGGTAAAGCAATTTCACAAAAGGTAAGTATTATTTTAAAGAAAATCTTTGCGATCTTTGCGTTTAAAAATAAATTCAAAATAATCAAATAAATTTACAGCATCATAAAAATATAATCACAGAAAACGGTTTTACGGTCATCAACAACATTTTTTCCGATGAAGAAATAGAAAAGATTAGTGAAATCATTCAAAATATAGATACTTCAAAAGAAACCTTCAGAAAATCCGAAGATCTGTTTGCGATCCGACAGTTTTTAAAGGAAATTCCGGAAATTAAAGATTTGGTTTTTAATGAAAATTTGAGAACAATCATTAAAGAAATTTTCGGTGACAAATATTTTGTGGTGAAGAGTATTTATTTCGATAAACCAGAAAAGTCGAATTGGTATGTGGCTTATCATCAGGATTTAACAATTTCAGTTGACAAAAAATTAGAATTAGAAAATTTTGGTCCGTGGACGACCAAGCAAAATCAATTTGCCGTTCAGCCACCGTTGCCGGTATTAGAAAATATTTTTACAATCAGAATTCATTTGGATGAAACTGATGAAAATAATGGTGCCTTGAAAGTCGTACCGACTTCTCATGCCAAAGGTATTTACAGACCGGAAACCATCGACTGGACCGTAGAAACTGAAACCATCTGCAATGTAGAAAAAGGCGGAGTAATGATTATGAAACCTCTATTGCTTCACGGTTCCAACCGTACAACCAACGGAAAGAAAAGAAGAGTGATCCATATTGAATTTTCAGATAAAGAACTCCCAGAAGAATTGAATTGGTCGGAACGACTTTTATTCTAAGTTTCATACTAAGTGGGCACACCGTCACTTCGAGTAACGAAGTGCAGCGTAGTGTATCGAGAAGTTGTTTATAAAAACGATAATTTCCTTTGATCATAAAGTTCTCGATACAATTTTTCTCCGTTTTACTCCGAAAAATCACTCTAACTGACGGAGATTGTGAAGTTGGGCGGTATCAAAACCTCCAGCCTCCCTCTTCCAGCTCCCAAACTTACTTATACTTTTCAATTACTTTATTCAAATATGCTTTGTATTTTTCACTTATCGGAATTCTTTCATTTCCAATTGTTAGGTTATTTTTTCCGATGCTTTGGAGATGCTGAAGCGAAATAATATGTGAGTTGTGAACCCTAATAAAGTTTTCAGATTCTATCTTTTCCATAATGGATTTCATGGTTTGATGAACAATCAGTTTTCGGGTTTCTGTGTAGATAATGATATAATCTTTTAGGGCATTAATTCGGGTAATTTCGCTTAAATTCAATTTTACATCTTCATTATTGGATCGTACAAAAATGAATGAATCTTTAAACAAAACCTGAGTACTTTTTTCCTGTAATATTTTAGAGTTATTCTGATGATTATAGCTTTTATAAACAGCTTTTAGGAATCTTTCAAATGAAAATGGTTTTAATAAATAATCCATCACGTCCATTTCAAAACCTTGTACGGCACAATCATCATAAGCGGTGGTAATAATGACATCGGGAAGCCTATTAAAGCTTTTCAAAAACTCTATTCCGGTGATGTTGGGAAGGTTGATATCCAGAAAAATAAGGTCGACATTTTCGGTTTGTAAAGTCTGGATCGTTTCCTGAATATCGTAGCAGTTTTTAACTAAATTCAGAAAAGGTATTCTTGAAATGTATTCTTCAATTACGTGATGTGCCAGTTCTTCATCGTCTACAATTATGCAATTCATTTTTAATTCAATTGAAGTTTTAAGTTAATTTTATACTCAGAGCCATTGTCATCGATATCCAGTTGATATTTGTCAGGATACAGAAGATTGAGTTTCATTTTGGTATTTTCTATTCCCATTTTGCTGTCGCTGGATTTTTCATGATTCTTCTTTTCATAAAAGTTTCGGATCTTAAAATCAAGCAATCCGTTTTCGAGATGTACTTTGATATCCAACGGGCCTTTTCTCAGATCAGCATATTTAAAAGCATTTTCAACAAAAGTTAAAAGCAGAAGAGGTTCAATTTCGTAAGATTCAAAATTGCCATTAAATTCTTCATTCAGATTATTGAATTTATTAAACCGAATCGACTGAATTTCAATATATTTTTTAATATTATTAATTTCATCATTCAGGTTATTTTTCTGCATATTTTTATTATTCAGAACGTACCGCATAATGTCTGATAAAATTAAAATCACCCTCGGCGTATCTTTAGACTGAATAATTGATAATGAATAAATACTGTTCAGTGCATTAAAAAAGAAATGCGGATTAATCTGCTCCCGAAGAATTTTCAATTCACTCGATTGTCTTTCAAATTCCAGGGCTTTTATTTTTTTTCCGTTTTCCATCCATTTATCGACAAAGAAAAGCAGAATACTGAATATCATGGAAAAAATTCCTATTCTGAAGAAAATATCATACAGGTTAACATCATGATGAAAAGGTCTCATCATTCTTCCGTTCGCATGAAAATCTTTTGGTGGAAATGGCGGATGTTTGGGAAATGGTGGCATGAATATGATCATTAACGACACATAAATGACCACAAAAGAAATGGTAATGATCAGAATTTTTTTTGGTGTCTGCTTGATCAGAAACGGTAAAACGATATAATAATTGATATAAAAAAGAATAATGGAAACAAGAAAAATTTTCAGATTCATGAGCAGAAGAAAATTTCCAAAAACGGAATAATCCATTATTAATTTAAAGAAAATAAGAATAATCCAGATAATCCAGTGATAAATGTAAGTGGTTTGTATTTGTCTTAAAAATGCGGTCATAAAAAATAATTTGTTGTTTGTGAGCACGAAATTCCCTCAATAAACTATTGAAGGAATTTCTGGGGAATTAAAGCAATTAATATTCGATTTTCATAGAATCCAGTTCACGTACAGAAATTCTGGGTAAAGAATATCGATGTATTTTACTCACAACAAGATCTGCAGTCTTTTGTGCGTCTGTTTCGTTTTTAAAAGTTTTCTCTCCTTGTACGGCAGGAATAAAAGGTTGGTTGATGAGGATCTTATGCTTTTTAAGAATCTGATAACCGTATCCTGAATTTTGCTTGATGATTTTCACTTCAAGATTTCCGGTTTTTTTTCCGCAGCTCACCAAAAATATCCCTGAGACAAAAAGTATTTTTAAAAATGTTTTAGTCATAGCTGTTTTCACTTTCATTTGGATGGAAAACCCAGATGTCATCAAAATATGATGAACCGCTGTTTCCGGTAAGAACATATCCGTAGCTTCCTATGGAAAAGGCACATGCGCTTTCTCTGGAAGAACCTTCGAAGGATGTTCTCTGCGTCCAGTCATTGGTAGAAGGATTGTATTCCCAGGTAGTATTTCCCACGCCGCTAGTAGAGCCTGTCGCCACATATCCTAATCCGTTTGCTGCAAAAGCAGCAGTTGAGGTACGGTTTTGAGAATCATCATCATTGCTGGTATCTACTTTTCTTGTCCATGTTTCGGAACTAGGATCGAATGCCCAGAAATCTGAAACTAGGCTTCCGTTATTACTGCCAAATCCTACGTAAGCGATATTATTGATCACGAAAGCGGCTCCGTCTCTTCTTTTAGAGCCTCCTAAGCTTGTGATGGAGCTCCATGATGAGGTCGATTCATTATATTTATAAAAATCTTTCAACTCGCTTCCGTCGTATCCTGTTCCTACATAGCCGTTATTTTCAACTCCGAATGCTAAAGCGGCATATCTTTCTGTTCCCGGAAAATCGGCAATCTGGTTCCAGGTGTTGGATGTCGGATCATATTTGTAGAAATCTTTAAGCTTATTCAATCCATCATATCCGGTTCCCACATAGCCGTAAGCGTTGGTGGCAAAACCTACCGCAGAGCTTCTTTTAGAACCCGGAAAATCTGCTTTTTGAGTCCATGAATTAGCATTGGGATCGTAGCTCCATAAGTCGTTGTAATAATATTCTCCGTCATATCCTCCGGTGATGTATCCTTTTCCGTTTACCACAAATGCAGAGGCATTGGAACGAGGTTTACCGTCCAGATCCGAAACTCTTACCCAGTTTCCCATTAATTCATCGTCATCGTCGTCATTTCGACAGCTTACAGCTAAAAATGTTCCTACAAGAGTAAGGGCTAAGATTGAAAGTTTACCATTCATTATTCATTCTTTTTTGTGCAAATGAATTTCATTCTCTGATCTTGTGAAAATTTTTTAGACGAATACGTGTTTTTTGTAGGCGAATGCCTTTATTTTTATGACGGATGAGGTATTGTTTTGAAATCATCATTTATCTAAGCAAATCTTGCTATGGTCTACAACTATGGATAAAAGGGAGAATAAATTTTATCTCAATAGCATCTTCATTATATGTTTGCGGAAAAAAGATGTATAAATACCTTTTATTATGTATTTCAATGATGTTTTTGTTTTCCTGCGAAGATGAAACCAATACGTATGAAGTGGGAAGCACGTGGATGGATGCGCAGTCAAAAATTGTAATGATCGATACGCTGACTATGAAAATGTCTACCATTATGATGGATTCTGTGGTGACTTCAGGAAAAAATGTGATGATGATAGGAAATATAAAAGATCAGACTTTTGGGAAGGTAAATTCGTCTTCGCTTTTTGAACTTACACCAGAAGCTTATGCCTTGAATTCTCCTACCAGCGCGGTTTTCGATTCTATTGTGATGTATCTTACCAATACAGATTTTTATTACGGAGATACATTGAAAACATATAAATTGGAGGTTCATCCTTTAACCGACAGAATCAGGTTGAATGGTGGTTATCTTTATAATAAAAGTAATTTTAATTATGCATCAAACTCCATCGGAAGTGCAGAGTTTTATCCAAGACCGAATACAGACAGCAGTTTTGTTAAGGTGAAATTAGATCAATCTTACGGACAAACACTTTTCAATACATTAAAAAACAGCGACGTCACCACTCAGGAATATTTCCTGAATTTTTATAAAGGTCTGGCGCTCGTTCCTTCATCTGACAATAATGCAATGCTGAGATTCGGAATTAATTCGTCTTATCAGGTTCAGATTAATAAAAGCACCAAAGAAAAGGTCTCGAATATCGTGAGAATGTATTATCACACCACGTCGCAAAACGGAACTGAGTTGGTGAAATATACTTTAGACCTCAACCCAAGTTCGACGTATCAATATAATAAAGTACAAAGTGATTTTACGGGTTCTGATCTGGCGGGGCTGACTCCTAAAAATCCGATACTTTCAACAAGCTTAGATAACAAAGCTTATATGATGGCGGGAATAGGAGTGTACACCAAAGTGGAAATTCCCTATCTGAAAACTATTAAAAATTTATACGATAATTATAAAATCATTGATGCAACGCTTACCGTGAGCCCTGTGGCGGGATATTATTCTAACCAGTTTTATAATCCGAGTCCGTTGTATTATTATATGGGCGATAAGCTGAACCATGTGGTAAGCACTTATACATCAGATGGAAGTACAGAAATTACAGCAAGTTTATCCAATAGCAGCGAGTTCCAGAATGAGCATACGTACAGCTTTTCTATGTCGAGCTATTTCAATACTATTTTAACGGAAACAGCCAATTCAAATTATAATACATTGATTTACCCTTCTTCCTACAGCGATGTTCTTTCAGGAAAAGCGGTGATTGGAGATTCAAAAAACAAAACAAATCCGGCAAAACTTAAGGTTTACATTTTAGGATATTAATGCAGAAAAAATTTATGAACAGAAAAAATAAAATTGTAATCGGCTTATTGTTTTCAGGAGTTTTTACTTCCGGATTGTATGCTCAAAACTCTTCGCCTTATTCCTATTTCGGGGTCGGAATGTTTAATAATGTTGATGATGCCAGAAATATCTCCTTGGGAAATACAGGAATCGCGTTGGAAGCTCCGGATTATATCAATTCTAAAAATGCGGCATCCATGACGGCTATTTCTTCAAAAAATGTAGTTTTCAATATCAGTGGAATAGGGAAGTACAATACGATTTCGAGCAATTTAGGAAAAGACAATAGATTCAATGCTAATTTTACAAATTTTAGTGCGGCGTTGAGGGTTTCAAAAAAATTATTTGTCGGGATGAATATACAGCCGTCTACTTCGTCAGACTATAAGATTTCGTCTACCATTCCGATCGAAGGCACCGCGACTGAATATCCCGTAACATACGAAGGAAGTGGCGGACTGTCGAACTGGGGCGTAAGTTTAGCCTATAAAATTAATGATAACTGGAGTGTTGGCGGAAAAGTGAAAAACAATTTCGGAAAAATTATTCGTAAAGAGACCATTACTACAAATTCTGAAGTAGAAATCAGCAGAAATATAAGATATACGGGTTTTAGTTATAATTTGGGAACGCAGTTTAAGAAAGATTTTAGCGATAATTTTCAATTGACTTTAGGAGGAATTGTGAATTTTGGAAGCAAATTGGTTTCCAAAAGAGAGGTTTCTTACACCGAAAATCAGGATTATACGAATAGTATTACCACCAATCTTTCGTCAAAAGATTCTTCTTTGCCTTTTGAGATGGGGTTCGGATTTGGAATTTTAGCGAAAGAAAGATACCGTCTTACCTTCGATTTTACCCAAAGCAATTGGGATAAAGTAAAAAATACCGAGACTTCAGAACAATATTACAGACAGAAAACTTACGGTTTGGGAGTTGAAATTCTTCCTGAAAGAAGACGTACCGAAAAGCTTTCGGAAACGTTTATTTATCGTTTCGGATTAAATTATGATACCGGATATTATAAAATAAATAAGGTTGAAATCGATAAACTGGAAGCCACTGTTGGGGTCGGGATTCCATTAAATAAAGTGGTTCTGAATCTCGGTTACGGCTACGGAATTCATGGCGTTCAGAAAAATGTAGCAATCCGCGAAAATTATCACATGCTGAATATTAGTATGAATATTCTGGATACATGGTTTAAAAAACGTTATCTGGACTAAAAAGTGCTTATTTTTAAAACAACAATACCCGGTGATGTCATTTACAATGCAGAAAAAAATGTTGATGCTAAATGATGTTGCCACCAAATCCCTTGCGAGTTTCGTGAGGGGTTTTTTGTAAAAAAGCTTTGGGAAAATTTCGTAAATGATAAAAATTAAAATACCAAAAACGACTGTCGGAAATGGCAGTCGTTTTTGGTATTTAAATCTAAAAGATTAATTTATTTAATAGAAATTTCATCCACAAAGATATACGCATCTCCGCCGGCACCCTGATGCCATTCCGGAAGTTTTCCGAAGAAATAGGCTTTTACTTTTACGTATCTTGCTTCAGTTGGTAAAATTTCTGCAGCGAAATCTTTGATTTGTACTGTCTCATCTTTTGGATCAACTGTATTATCGACTGTTTTCATCAGGATAAAATCTTTTCCGTTCATTGAAACATAATATTCCACTTTTTTAGGCATTAAAATCCATGCTTTGCTGTCCTGAAGATAAGTAGAAGATAATTTCGTGATTTGCTGAGGTGACTGCATATCAATCACGGCTTCGAAATCCTGTCCCCAGTAGCCAACCCATTCGCCTTTTCTCCAGTTTACAGCACCGTTGATTCCGTCAATTAAAGCCAATTTTCCGCCCGCTGTATATTGAGGATAAGCGGTAGGTTTCACATCAATGCTCCAATGGTTAGGTCTTCTGTAGAAATTAGCGGTTGCAATTGAACTTTTCTCGCCACTTCTTTCAGCATACGCAGAAACCTGAGTTGTTTTTGTAATGGTGAAAGGTTCTTTATATTGCTTAAATGTTTTTCTAACATTCGCATCACCTTCATCCATCGTCATATAATAAATTTTATCATTCGGATTCAATGGAGTGATGGCTACTTTTGTATTGATGTCAAAAATTCTGTCGGCGGCAATAACAGGCGTTGCCGTTAATTCATCATATTTATAATCTTTGAACGATTTTGCATTCTCAAAACCTAATTTTCTAAGCTCTTCTTTGCCTGTATTTTTTGTGATGATTTTCGTTGTTCCGTCTTCCAGATGAATTTTCACTTCATCAAAATAAGGCTTTGTCGTTTGCCATTCAGGCAATCCCGGCGTAACGGAATAAATTCCCATCGTGCTCAAAATATACCACGCACTCATTTGTCCGCAATCTTCATTTCCGATCAATCCATCAGGAGTGTTTTTATAGAAATTATCAAGAATATACTTTATTTTAGCATCTGTTTTTTCCGGCTTGCCAACATAATTATAAAGATAAGCGATGTGGTGACTCGGTTCGTTTCCTTGCGCATATTGTCCCATCAAACCTGTGATATCCACCTGTTCTCTTCCCGTAGTTTTATCTGGAGCTGCAAAAATAGCATCAATAAATTGTTCGAATTTTTCTTTTCCCCCGTGCGCTGCAATTAATCCCGGAATATCCTGCTGAACAGAGTAGGAGTAATGCCAAGAATTTCCTTCTGTATAATTGTTGTTTACTTCTCTTGGGTCAAACGGTTCAAGCCAGTTTCCGTTTTTTCTAGGCTGCATAAATCCGTTCTTTGGATTGTATAAATTTTTCCAGTTTTGAGAACGTTTCATGAAATACTGGTAATCTTCTTTTTTGCCTAAAATTTTCGCCATTTGAGCAATACACCAGTCATCGTAAGCGTATTCTACGGTTTTAGAAACACTTTCGTGTTCATCATCAATAGCGATAAAATTATTCTGTTTGTACGCATTCAACCCAAAAATATCTAACATTGCGGAGTTTTTTGAAGCCTGAAATGCTTTTTCATAATCGAAACCAGTAATTCCTTTTGCCATCGCGTCTGCAATCACAGAAACAGCGTGGTAACCGATCATACATTCAGTTTCGTTGGAAGCCAGTTCCCAAACCGGAAGTTTTCCGCCCTGTTCGTATTGTTTAATGAAAGTATTGATGAAATCGGACGTTCTTTTTCTGTCGATTAAAGACATTAAAGGATGTGCACCTCTGAAAGTATCCCAAAGCGAGAAAACCGAGTAATAGTCGAAACCTCTCGCCATATAGAATTTATTGTCGCGACCTCTGTATTTTCCGTCAGCATCCATATTGATGTTCGGTTGCGTGAAAACATGGTACATTGCCGTATAGAAAACTGTAAGTTTATCTTTATCGGAAGACTTAACTTCAATTTTCGATAATTCTTTGTCCCAATCAGCAACCGCCTGTTTTTGAATTTCAGCAAAATTATTAGACTTACCTTCAGCCAGCATATTTTTTCCGGCACCTTCATAACCTGTCGGGGAAATCGCAACTTTTACGCTGATCTTTTCTCCTTTTTTTACGGTTGTTGAAAGGGCTAATGCTAATTTCGTTCCGGTTAAAAGATTTTTTTCGTCTTTACCGTTTACCAGTTTTTTGGAAATTTTTAATGGCTTTGAAAACTCAATTCTTGCATAAATATACTGATTGGTTGCCCAAGCCTCACTTCTTCTGAAAACTTCAATGGTTTTATCATCAATAATTTTAACTTCACCTTCAAGCAATTTATCTCTGTGGTTGAGGTCTAAAATAATATTAGCATTTCCGGCATTATTGAACGTATATTCGTGATAACCGACTCTTTTGGTTGTGGTCAGTTTTACATCGATATTGTTTTTATCTAGCTTAACCGAATAAAATCCAGCCGTTGCTTTTTCGTTTTTGTGTGAGAATTTAGAAGAATAGTCTTTGCTGTCCAAACTTGGATTTCCCATTGTTGGCATCAGCATGATGTCTCCATAATCCGAAACTCCCGTTCCGTTAAGGTGCGTGTGAGAAAATCCGTAGATCACAGAATCTGAGTAATGATAACCGCTGCAACCGTCCCAACTTCCATCGATTCTTGTATCGGGTGAAAGCTGTACCATTCCGAAAGGAACAATGGCTCCGGGAAACGTGTGTCCGTGCCCGCCAGTTCCTATAAAAGGATTTACATATTGCGAATAATTTTGTGAAAATAAATTATGGGCAACAATTCCTAAAAGAACAACTAATATTTTTTTCATCATGTAAAAAATTAAATTCCCCTAAAATACACTAAAATTTGGATTCACAAAAGAAAATATCTATCATTGCGTTTACTTATTCTAAATAGGTAAAAATTACGTAAATTTGTAAACAATTTATTTAGTTTATGTTGACGAAAGAAAAGGTACAAAATTTCCTTAAAGAGATAGAAGTTGATGACTTGGTAAGCAATTTTCAGGTTATGGGCAACGATGTATATATTGATATGACTGCGCATTCACCGGCAATGCACGAGAAAAAAAAGCTTGAGGCAGCCATGAAGCAGGCTTTTGCAAGTGAATTCGGAGATGAAATTGTTTTAAAATTAAAAATCGTTTCTCCGGAACCTAGCGAAATTCAGCAAAGTCAGATCAAAGGAAAACAAATTCCTGGGATTCAAAATATTATTGCCATTGCTTCTGGAAAAGGAGGTGTTGGTAAGTCTACGGTTTCTGCAAACATGGCGGTAACGTTGGCAAAAATGGGTTTCAAAGTAGGTTTATTGGATGCAGATATTTATGGTCCTTCAGTTCCTACGATGTTCGATACAGAAGGTGAAAAGCCAATTTCTGTAGAAGTAAACGGTAAAAGTTTAATGAAACCTGTTGAAAATTATGGCGTAAAAATGCTTTCAATAGGATATTTCTCAGGAGCCAATCAGGCGGTAGTTTGGAGAGGCCCAATGGCTTCAAAAGCGCTGAACCAAATGATTAGAGATGCAGCTTGGGGAGAATTAGATTTCTTATTGATCGACCTTCCTCCGGGAACGGGAGATATTCACTTATCAATTATTCAGGAAGTTCCTGTAACGGGAGCGGTGATTGTAAGTACCCCTCAACACGTAGCTTTGGCAGACGTAAGAAAAGGGATTGCGATGTTCCAGATGGAAAGTATTAACATTCCGGTTCTTGGATTAGTGGAAAATATGGCGTATTTTACACCGGAAGAATTACCTGAAAATAAATATTATATCTTTGGAAACCAAGGAGCGCAATATTTAGCAGATGATCTTGGAATTCCGGTATTGGGAGAGATTCCGTTAATTCAAAGTATCAGAGAAGCGGGAGATGTTGGAAGACCGGCCGCTTTGCAGGATGGTTCTAAAATCGCGGAGATCTACACAGAAACTGCCCGTAAAATGGTGGAAAGCTTGGTAGAAAGAAATAAAAATCTTCCTCCGACTGAAGCAGTGAAAATTTCTACAATGGCGGGTTGCTCGCCAAAAGCAAAATAAATATTTTTCAAATCTTGAAAAAACCGAATTGAACTGAAAAAATATGGAAACAAACATAACACACGAAGATACAGTAACAAGAGTGATGGAAGCTCTGGAAAGCATCCGACCGTTTTTGAATAAAGATGGTGGTGATATTGAGCTTATTGATGTGAAGGATAACTTGGTTTATGTAAAACTTTTAGGAAACTGTTCTGGTTGCTCACTGAATGTATCAACATTGAAATTAGGTGTTGAAAATACAATCAAACAACATGCGCCGGAAATAGAAAAAGTAATAAGCGTGGAATAAAAAATAACAATATATATTTTTTTGAGACAGGTTTCGGCCTGTCTTTTTTTATGGTTTTCAATTCCAATATTAAATAGGTTTTCAAGACCTGTTTTTTTTTGCTTTTAAACGGGAAAAAAGTTTAGAAAAATTATTACCTGCATATAGAAATAATTCTATGATTGCATGAGATTTATTAGTGTTATTTTTGTAAAAAATTTATTTACAACGCAATATGAGGTTTTAAAATATACTATTGAGGTTGCGTTGTCGTTCCTTTTAATGTTCAATGTTTTTTATGGCAAGTTACCCGACTTTGAGAAGAAAGTAAGGGCAGAATTTTTTTGTTTAAAGTTTTGATGAAAATCGCGGAAAGTGCTTTAAATAAAGAATTTTTTAAGAAAAAATGTGGTATTGGTCTATATGTTGTATTGCATTGTGATAATAATTTAGAGGATAAACTAACTTCTGTAAAATAGATGTATGGGTTTTATGGAAACTATTATTAAAAAAACTAAAACTATGAAAAATATACTCATTGCTGACGGTCTGTATGTGGTAAGGGCGGGTACGGCAGTGTTGTTGGAGACTAAGCTACAGTTTCCGTGTAAAATCGATTTCGCTGAAAATTATTCTGAAACGAAAGAGAAGATTTCTTCTGAAAAATATGATCTTATAATTCTTGATACAGATATTCCGGGAAGTATTTTTAAATCGATGGTAAAAGATCTTAAAAAGAGGCAGAAGAATATTAAAATCCTGATTTTTTCCACCTATGATGAAAATGTAGGGATTCAGTACATAGAAGAAGGTGTAGAAGGTTATATGAATAAAAGTGCCAATGAAGTTGAAATTTTAAAGGGAATTATGGCAATTTTTGAAGAAGGCTTCTATTATCCTTCCAAAATGATGAATAAATTGCTTACTTCAAAAGATAATAATACGGTTGAAAAACTTTCTAAAAGAGAATTTCAGATCTTCAAACTTTTAGCAGAAGGTCACGGAAATATTGAAATTTCGAATTGTTTAGACTTAAAAACTTCTACCATAAGTACTTATAAAAAGAAAATTTTTGAAAAATTGCAAGTGAAAAATGTGGTAGATCTGGTGAGGATTTATGATGAGATGCATTGAGGGAATATCTGTCCTATTGTTTACGTCAGAAAAGGCTTCCCCTGTTATACTTATCTAAGTCTCCTTATAATGTTAATATTGTACATGGTATTGCTATACCGAGAGACACGGTTAAGGCGATGATAAGATTTTCCTTGTATTTGGTAATATTGATAGATTCAGCAAGTATTGCGTTTAATTTTGCTATATTAAAATGTTCAATAATAAAAAAAGCTCCGAGTTTAATCAGAGCTTTACATCAACTAAATAATATATTCTACTTTACAATTACTCTTTTTAGCTGTCCTTCGGATGTTTTCACAAGGTAAACACCTGTAGAAAGCCTTAAAGTATCTATTGTTAAAGCATCTTTTTGTTTCTCAATCAGTTTTCCAGACATATCATACAATTCATAATCCTGAACTCTGTTGAAATATAACGTACTTCCTTTTGATACCGGATTTGGGAATACGTTGAAGGTCGATTTTTCTGTTTTCACTTCTCCGGTTGCCAAACTTGGAGTGGCTACTTCGTACATCGACAAGGTTCCGCTGATTTCGTTAGCAATTACCACATATCCTTTGCCTGTTGTAGTATTTTCAGGAGCAATGTAGATGATTCCTTCCGGGCCATTATCACCTCCATATGCCGAAGTCATACGAGAGTTTTTGTAATCCGTGAAAGTAGGATTGTTCGGATCTGTTATATTATAAACCATTACACCTCCGGTTCTTTCAATAGTGATGAAAGCGTAAGTTTGCCCATTAATTGTTCCTAAAGTTACCCCTTCCGGCTCTGGGCCTTTTGCACGGCTTCTGCTTTTAGTTGTGTTTGATTCATTATCAGCATTAAAGATCGACGGATAATTAGCTGCAATATATCGTTCAAACTGATCGCCGCTATCATAAACGATTTGCTTGGTATCAGCATTGAAAATCGAGAACGAACGGGCACCCAACGCTGCAATTTCTTCAAATTCATTATCTCCATCCGTATTTCCTGTGGCATTAGAAACTCTGAATCTTCCTAAATTATGCGAAGCTTTTAAGATCGATGATTGCGGGAAAAGTGCCGGATCTAAAGTATAATCATTGGCTCCAACCGTAGTTCTCTCAATAAATCCTGAAAGATCTTTTTCATCACCTTCGTTTGCCGTTACAATATAGTTTGTGTTTCCCACTTTATAATTCTGAACCGCATCAGGAATATAATAAGCTTTTACAGGCCAGTTCGCGATTAAAATTTCACCATTATTGTCCGAAGCATCAAAACCGTTTCCTGGAAGGCTCATATCTTTTTTACCTAATCCCCAAATTCCGGTAATCGTTTTTGAAGTTAAATTAACCTCAGCAATCGCATTATTTTCCTGAAGTGTGATCCAAGCCTTTTGGCTGTCTGCACTTATCGTAATATATTCAGGTTCTAAATCTTGAGAAAGTGTATTATTGGTTCTTACTTTTCTTAAACCTGTCGGTGTTAATGCTGCCACCTGAGAATCAAACGCATTGAAATTAAGTGTAGTAACATTATTTTGAGTTAGATTGTTAATTCCTCCCGAAATATCAATAATGCTGATAGTTCCTTCAGGATCGATGGTGTAAGCGTCATTTGGTTCACCTTCATTGGCGGTTAAAACTTTTGTTCCGTCTGGTGAGAAAGAAACCATATCCGGTAAAGCACCAACTGTAACCTGTTTCAGGAAATTTCCGTTAATATCAAAGAAAACTACCGAACCATTCTGCTGAGGGTTCGTATTTGGAGAAGCTGCCGCAATAATTCCGTTTTTCACAGCAATACTTGTAATTCCGCCATACGGAGCCATATTTACGGTATTGATGACGGTCGGAGTACTCGGATTACTGAAATTGATTACATCAAAAACATCCGTCAGAGAACTGATGGTAAATAATCTCTGCGTGGTAGGATCGTGAACCACTATTTCCGTAGAGCTGCTGTTGTTTCCAGAAGGATCAAAACTTCCGATATAATTTAACTGAATTTGGTGTGATGGAACAGGAGCAGCTTTATCATTATCAATAATATAAACCGTTGAATTGCTATCTCCTGAAATAGTTGCTCCGGTAGGATTTTCAAGGGTTAGTACAAAATATTCTGCTTCTTGTTCTGCTAATGCATCATCAATAATAGGAATATTTACCGTATAACTTGTCGTTCCCGGAACAATATTAATTGTTTGACTGGTAAAAGTGAAATCATTATGGTCTGCCGTGCTGAAAGGAGCTGGTTTTGCCACCAAATTTACCGATGCTGTGGAAGGATTGGTTACATTAATTTTAAATGCCAATGTTCCTGCATTTTCATTGACTTTGATAAAGTTTTTATCCAAAGAAATAGAAGTTCCGGCAGTTGTAAATACGGTTGAAGTTGCTGTTGTTACTGCGTTATCACTGAAATCTTCCACCACATTTGGTTTTAAAGCCAGATAATACGTCTGGTTCGGAATTAAACCTGAGGTTGGAATAACCGTGATTTTATTGTTAGAAAAAGTTGTTGTGAAGGGAATTTGTGTACCTGAAGCATTTCCAAGACGGAAATCTACAAGCGTTTGTGCATTAGAATCGTTGATCGTAGAATTGTCGGCTAATCTTACATTTTCGTTGAAAGTAATGGTAGGATTTACAGTCGTTAAAGCATTATTTGTGTTGTTTGTGGGAAGATAAGCAACCGTTGGTGGAGTAGTGTCGATACCTCCAACTGCTGTTGCGTCTACGGTAAAATTGTCAAAACGGTTATTTCCTACAGTTCCGTTATTTGCTCCTGCGGAAAATTCAACTTTAAGTTTGAAATTAGGATTGTTGGAAACGCCTGCAATATTTGAAAAATCAAATGTAATCAATTGCGGATTAGCATCTTGCGGATTTACTGTTTGATAGGTCTGAAAAGTTGTTCCATCCAAAGAGTAAGACCACGTTTGTGTTCCTGCCCCCGAACCCGATCTTCTTGTCGAAAATTTTACCACCACATTATTGAATCCTGTAGTTGGTAAATTGAACTGCAAATTCCCGTTAATAGGGAAGTTGTATCGCAAATGCGTTCCGGCAGCATCTCCGTTTCTTACATTTAAATTTTCCGTGCTGAAGTTTTGCCCCGTTCCGTTTGCGAAATCTACTTCTGTTGTTCCGCTGGTTACGGCTGTCATAGAACCGTTTACCAAAGTTGATGTTGGCGTCATCATCGCGGTTGCAGAAGCATTGTTATTAAAATTCCAGTAATGAATAAGGCTTGATTGCCCGAAAGCTGCTCCCTGAAGGAACATCGCGGCAATCACCGAACCTTTCAAAAGGTAGTTATTAGTCATTTTTACGTTATATTAAATTTATGCAAAAATGAACTTTCTATTTTGTAAACATTTTAAGCGAATTTTAATTAATTCTTAATAATAATGTAATTTTTGAAAGTTTTGATGAAATTAAATTTCGAAAGAAGAAAATAGAAAATTAAAGAAACGACAAATCAGCCAACTGTAGAAATATTGGCTATAATAAAATTGAATGTACTGTTTTATTTATCCGGATGTGCTAAATAGATTTGATTGGAAGAATTTTCCAGAGGATGTTTTTGCATGTAAAAAAATCCTGAAATTGCAGTCAAGACCAATAAAATGAAAACTACCAGAACAATTCTCTTTAACATTTCTCTCATATCGCTAAATTTTTGATGTCCTTAATTTCTAAAGTTGAGGTAGGGTAGCCCTTTTGCACTGCGTTGATCATCGCTTTCCCGACTTCGTGTAAAGTTAATGATTTTGAAGGTAATATACGTGGAAAAATCCAAATAATTGGTTTGAAGAACCATTTTACATTTTCCTGACCTTCAACGGGTTTCATAAATCCCGGACGGAAATTGTATTCGCTTCTAAAACCAAGCTTTCTCAACGTGTTTTCGGTTTTTCCTTTTACTCTTGCCCACATCAGTTTTCCGCTTTCTGTTTTATCGGTACTTGCTCCGGAAACATAATTGAAAACGATATCCGGATTTTGGTTGAGAACTGCTTTGGCGAAATGCAATGTGGTGTAGTAAGTGATTCTGGTATAATCTTCCTCATTCAATCCTACACTGCTGATTCCGGCGCAAAAGAAAACGGCATCGTAACCTTTCAGATTTTCATCTAAAAGATCAATTTTCAAAAAATCAGAAACGATATATTCTTTTAATTTGGCGTGCTTTTTTCCTGAAGGTTTTCTGCCGACACTTAAAATTTCTGAAACATTCGGATTTTCAAGACATTCTAATAAAACACCTTCACCTACCATTCCTGTTGCACCTGTGAGAATTACTTTGATTGAGTCCATTTCTTTATAGTTGTTAATCTCGTTGACGTTTAAGCTTTACCTTTTACTTTATGTGGTAGCAAAAATTATACATTTTTTTATGTCATTGCGAGGAGCGAAGCGACAAAGCAATCTTTTGAATATTATGATTTTAAAAATCAATAAGTTAGATTGGGGTAATTCTTTTGATTTGTAGAGTTGCAACAAAAAAATAAAATTTTTGAGACAGTAATCTTATCAATTTGATAAATGAGGTTTGCTTTGATTTTATTGACAAATCTTGAAAAACGATAGTACTCCTAGCCCAGATCGCAGCATTTGTTTGAGCCCATTTTTTATTTTGGGGGTTCGGCGCGGCAGCGAAGCTGCCGCGCCGAACCCCCAAAATAAAAAATAGCGAGTGCGGAGAGCTGGAAATAGCTTCTAAAAAAAGAAAAACCGATCAAAACGACCGGCTTTCTCAATTTTCTATATTGTGAAATTACTTTTTATCCTGTAATTTGCTGTAAATATTATGAATCAATCCGTCAGCAACAGAGATTTTCGGAACAAAAATTCGGTTGATTTCTGACCATGACATCACGTTGTTGAAAATTTTCAATGCATGAACCAAAACATCAGCTCGGTCTTCACGCATATTATATTTTGTCATTCTCTCATCTACAGAAAGATGGTCGAATTCTTTATACACTTTTTTCAGGTGAGTAAGCGACATCGGCTTTCCGTCTTTGGTCTTGCTCATGGAGAAAACTTTGTTGATATTTCCGCCTGAACCAATAGCCAAAATCGGTTTCTTACTGTTGATATTTTTTCTGATTTCCTCTTTCATTTCCTGCCAGTTATTCGGAGTTACCAAATTATTAAGCAATCGAATAGTCCCGATATTAAAAGATTTTTCATATTTCATTTTACCGTTTTCGTAGAAAGTAAGCTCGGTAGAACCACCGCCAACATCTACATACAAATAGGCAAATTCTTTATCAAGCCCTTCTGCAACATGATTTTCAAATACTAAAGTTGCCTCTTCGTCTCCGGAAATAATTTCAATTTCAATTCCTGAGGTTTTCTTTACGTCTTCAATAATGCTTTTTCCGTTGGAAGCATCGCGCATCGCACTCGTAGCACAGGCTCTGTAATGGTCTACTTTATAGATTTTCATCAGATCACTAAAGATTTTCATAGAATCCAGCACCATTTTTTCTCTTTCTTCACCAATCTTTCCGTGGGTAAATACGTCCATACCCAGCCTCAAAGGGATTCTTAAAAGATTAAGCTTAATAAATTCCGGTTGTTTGTTATTTATTTTAACTTCATTGATTAAAAGTCTGGCTGCATTACTCCCAATGTCGATGGCTGCGATTTTCATTTTGCTTTCGTTTTACCTTTTAAATATTTGTATGTTTCAATTTGAGAGCGACATTTTTCTTTGTCGTTGCTGATGTATTCGTTGCTCAGTTTTTTATCTAAGATACGGGCTTTTACATTATCGCGAAGCTGAATATCTAAGATATCTTTCAGTTCTTTTTTAAGATTTTTATCCGTTATTTTGGCGGCTGCTTCAATTCTGTAATCCAAATTTCTCGTCATCCAGTCGGCGGAAGAAATATACATATCTTCAGAACCTTTGTTGTAAAAATACATCACTCTCGCGTGTTCCAAGTATTCGTCAACAATGCTAATGGCCTTTATTTTTTCCTTAAACTCTTTTTGGTTTACGGCACAGTAAATTCCTCTCACAATCATTTTTACAACCACTCCGGCAATAGCTGCTTCGTACAATTTTTCGATCAAAGCCCTGTCGCTTACAGAATTAGCCTTGATAATCATCTCTGCTTTTCTTCCGGCTTTTGCTTCTTCAATCTCTTTATCGATGTGGTGAACGATCTTTTCACGCATGAATTGAGGGCAAACTAATAAATTTTTACAAGTTTTCAAAACGGGAAGGTAATCTTCTTTCGGTTTTTTTAATACATTGAAGACTTTATTAATGTCTGCCATAATGCCTCGGTCAGAAGTCATAATCAAATGGTCGCCATAAATACGGGCAGTTTTTTCATTAAAATTTCCGGTACTCACAAAACCATACTGTATGGTTTTATTATGAGCTCTCTTTTTAATGATACACAATTTGGCATGTACTTTTTTCTCCGGAAGTCCTATTAAAACTGTAATTCCTTCTGGCTCGAACATTTCTTTCCACTCCAAATTAGATTCTTCATCAAATCTTGCCTGAAGTTCCAGCATCACCGTTACTTCTTTACCGTTTCTCGCCGCATAGATCAACGCATTGCTGATTTTTGAATTGCTTGCCAAACGATACGCTGTAATTTGAATCGATTTTACATCAGGATCCATCGCCGCTTCACGAAGAAGATCAATCACCGGATTGTACTTATGATAAGGAAAAGTGAGCAAAACATCGTGTTTTAAAATAACATCAGTTACTCTTTCGCCATGTTCAAAAGCCGGATGGGTGAAAGAAGTTCTTTCAACAGGACGTTCATATTTTTCAAAAACATCAGGAAAATCCATGAAATGTTTGAAATTATGAATCTTTCCGCCCGGAATAATGCTGTCTTTCTTGGTTAAATTCAATTTTCGGATAAGCAATTCAAGCAAAGCTTTATCCATATCTTTATCGAAAACGAAACGCGTCGGTTTTCCTTTTCTTCGGTTTTTTAAACCTTTTTCAATTTTTTCTGCGAAATTGGTTCTGATATCATTGTCAAGATCCATTTCTGCATCTTTCGTGACTTTAAAAGCATTAGCTGAAAATTCATCATATCCAAAATAGGAAAAAATATGCGGAAGATTAAAAGTAATCACATCTTCCAGAAGCATCACGTTTTTCTCTTCAGGATCTTCGGTTGGAAGCAAAACAAATCGACCCACAAAACGCGACGGAATTTCAATAATCGCATAATTGCTGGAATATTGCCAGTCTTTTTTCCTCATCGCCACGCCCAAATAAAGACTTTTGTCTCTGTAATAAGGCATTGGCGTGTTTTCGTGAAGTAAAATCGGTATCACATTAGATTCCACCACTTCATCAAAATAAGTTCTTACAAACTCTTTCTGTTTTGCCGTTAAGTTTTTTGAAGTTTTAATATAAACCTTATGCTCAGCCATTTCACTCTGGATCTTTTTCCAGGTTTTATCGAAATTCTGCTGCTGGCTGATTACAATGTCATTGATTTTCTGAAGGATCTTGGAAGGCGGCTGATAAAATGATTCCGCGATTACTTTTTCCTTAAAATCCATCGCACGTTTTAATCCTGCAACCCGCACTCTGAAAAATTCATCTAAATTGTTGGAAAATATTCCCAAAAACCTGATTCTTAAATGCAACGGAACTTTTTCGTCCATAGCCTCCTGCAAAACCCTCTCGTTAAAGGCAAGCCAGGTAATATCTCGCGGATTAAAATGTAATGACATTCGTTAGTTTATATTTTATCAAAAATAATGATTCATCGCGTCTTACAGGACTTTTTAACGTTAAGGTTTAATTAAATTTTAATAATGTTAAATCGTTTGTGATTGCATGAATTTTAATTTTCCATTGTAATTGACTAAAGTTATTAAAAATCGATGAAAAAGTTAAAGTTTGATTAATATTTTTATATGATTCAAAATAATTAATTTATACGGGTGATTTATTTGCATTTAAGGTATTTTAAATGGTAAAAAATCAATTATATTTGAATCATAAAAATACAATAAATCAATAAATGATGAAAAAATATTTACTTTTATTAGTGGGTGTTCTTGGTGTGAATACCTATGCACAAAGAAGCTGCTCAACAGATCAAAAAATGAAAGCGTTTTTTGAAAAAAATCCTCAGGCTCTTGCAAGAAAAGCAGATCTAAGAAATTTCCTCACGAGTAAAAATAATGTGAAAAAATCTACTCAAACAGTTGTTACAGTTCCTGTTGTGGTGCACGTTATTTATAAAAATCCTAATCAAAATGTGTCCGATGCTCAGATTGCTTCTCAGATTGCCGTTTTGAATCAGGATTTCAGAAAACAAAATTCTGATTTTAGTAGTGTTGTACCTCCTGTATTCCAGCCAATGGGGGCTGATTTAGAGCTAGCATTCTGTATGGCAACGAAAAAACCAGATGGATCTCCCACTAATGGAATTGAAAGAAAATCTGTGGCCTCTAGCTTTGATTTTGAAAATGATTATTATGAATCCAACGGAATGTCTGCCTGGGATCCTACAAAATATCTTAATATTTGGGTAGGTGAATTGCCTGATGGGCTTTTAGGTTGGGCATATTTACCAGATGCTGCCGGAGAAAACTATGATGGTTTAGCAATTGGATACCAGTATTTTGGGACAACTGGATCTGCAGTAGCTCCTTTTAATAAAGGCAGAACTGCAACTCATGAAATTGGGCATTATTTCGGTCTCGATCACCCTTGGGGAGACGGCAATTGTACAACAGATGATGGCTGTGCAGACACTCCGGCGACGTTTGATGCTTATTATAACAGCCCTGTATTCCCAGATAATACATATACTTGTGTAACGGTGCCTACGGGAGCAATGTTTATGAATTATATGGATTATGTTGATGATGCAAACATGGCTCTTTTTACCAACGATCAGAAAACGATTACTCAAAATACGATGATTGGGCCACGAGCAAGTTTATTAAATTCCAATGCTTGTGCTGTATTGGCTGTTGGCGAGGTAGAAAAAGCGAATTCTATTAATATCTTCCCAAATCCTACCAGTCATTATATTTCTATCGCTTTTCCTTTAGCTGCAATTGATGAGGTTGAAATCTTTAATTCGGAAGGGAGATTGGTGAGAAAAGCATTTATTAAAAATGAAACTGACAAAATAGATATAAAAGATCTTCCAAACGGCGTGTACTATGTCAGAACGTACAATGACCGAAATTTTGTTAAGTCTATGAAATTCATTAAGAAGTAGGTTATCTTATTTCTCGTATTTGTGTTTTTAAACCTCGATTTTATCGGGGTTTTTTATTTTATATGTCAATTTGTCATAAAAAAATGAATGGTACAGATATTGAGAAATACTGAATGTAAATTAATTTAAAAATTAGAAAAAATATAAATATTATGAGTAAAATAATTGGAATTGACTTAGGAACAACCAACTCTTGTGTTGCTGTGATGGAGGGTAAAGACCCTGTTGTTATTCCTAACGCAGAGGGAAAAAGAACGACTCCTTCTATTGTAGCATTTACAGAAGATGGTGAAAGAAAAGTAGGAGATCCTGCAAAAAGACAGGCTGTAACGAATCCAACAAAAACTGTTTACTCTATCAAAAGATTTATCGGGACTCACTTTAAAGATGATGCTTCTGAAATCACAAGAGTACCTTATAAAGTAGTATCTGGACCAAATGATACGGTAAAAGTAAAAATCGACGATAGAGAATATACTCCACAGGAAATTTCTGCAATGACGCTTCAGAAAATGAAGAAAACGGCAGAAGATTATCTTGGACAAGAAGTTACAAGAGCGGTAATCACTGTTCCTGCCTACTTCAACGATGCACAAAGACAAGCTACTAAAGAAGCGGGTGAAATCGCGGGTCTTAAAGTAGAAAGAATTATCAACGAACCAACTGCTGCTGCGTTAGCTTATGGTTTAGATAAGTCTCATAAAGATCAAAAAATTGCTGTGTATGACCTTGGTGGTGGTACTTTCGATATCTCTATCTTAGATTTAGGTGATGGTGTATTTGAAGTATTGTCTACAAACGGAGATACGCACTTAGGAGGTGATGACTTTGATGATGTTATCATTAACTGGATGGCAGACGAATTCAAAGCTGAAGAAGGTGTTGACTTAAAATCTGATGCAATCGCATTACAAAGATTAAAAGAAGCTGCTGAAAAAGCAAAAATCGAATTATCTTCTTCTCCACAAACTGAAATCAACCTTCCATATATTACAGCTACAGCTACAGGTCCTAAACACTTAGTGAAGACTTTAACTAAAGCTAAATTCGAGCAATTATCTGCAGATCTAGTAAGAAGATCTATGGAGCCTGTTGCTAAAGCATTGAAAGATGCAGGTTTATCTACTTCAGATATCGACGAAGTAATCTTGGTAGGTGGTTCTACAAGAATCCCGATCATTCAGGAAGAAGTAGAAAAATTCTTCGGTAAAAAACCTTCAAAAGGTGTTAACCCGGATGAGGTTGTAGCAATTGGTGCAGCTATCCAAGGAGGCGTATTAACAGGTGATGTAAAAGACGTTCTTTTATTAGATGTTACTCCACTTTCTTTAGGTATCGAAACTATGGGTTCTGTTTTCACTAAATTAATTGAAGCAAACACTACAATCCCAACTAAGAAATCTGAAGTATTCTCTACAGCTTCTGACAACCAGCCTGCTGTAAGCATCAGAGTAGGACAGGGTGAAAGATCTATGTTCAACGATAACAAAGAAATCGGTAGATTCGACCTTCAGGATATCCCACCAGCGCCAAGAGGAGTTCCTCAAATCGAAGTTACTTTCGATATCGATGCAAATGGTATCCTAAGTGTTTCTGCTAAAGATAAAGGTACTGGTAAAGAGCAGTCTATCAAGATTCAGGCGTCTTCAGGTCTTTCTGACGAAGAAATCGAAAGAATGAAAAAAGAAGCTCAGGAAAACTCTGCAGCAGATGCTAAGAGAAAAGAAGAAGTTGAAATCTTCAATAAAGCTGACGGATTGATCTTCCAGACTGAAAAACAATTGAAAGAATTCGGAGAGAAACTTTCTGCTGACAAAAAAGCAGCAATTGAAGCAGCTCATGCAGAATTGAAAACAGCTTTCGAAGCTAAAAATTCTGATGATGTAAAAGCTAAAACTGAAGCTTTAGATGCAGCTTGGATGGCAGCTTCAGAAGAATTATACGCAGCTGGCCAAGGTGCTGAAGGTGCGAACGCAGGAGCTCAGAATGCTGGAAATGCAGGTGGAGCAGAAGATGTACAAGATGCAGATTTTGAAGAGGTTAAATAGTTATTGATTAATAACAATTAGCAAAATATATAAAATCCCCATAGACAGAGGTCTGTGGGGATTTTTGTTTTTATATGCTATCCGATTTTTGTTTTGTTTAAATAAGTACGGAAGATCAATTTTTATAGGAAGTTATCTTTTTAAAGTGCTTTAATCTATTCAAAATAACAATCATCATCGATATTTTAAAGAATAATTTTCTGTTTATTTAATTTTTATCCTTTGAAATAGAATAATATTCTTTCATAATTATATTAAAAGAATAGTTTCCTTATTTTTAGTTTAAATCAGTTTAATTCATCTTTTATTTTGAAATTTGTAAGGAAAAATAACTGCATTCAATTTAATGAAAGCGATCATTTCAGAAGAGTTAAAAATAAACGAAAATAAATATATGGAAGACACCCGGAATATCGTTAAGACTGATTTTACATTCGCACTGAAGAGTATTTATTTCAATGAGGATTATATACCAGCTGAAAGTACGAGAACAACAACCAATTTTGCCAACTTGGCAAGAGGGGAGAGTCGTCAGGAAAACTTGCGCAACACCATTAATATGATTAATAATCGTTTTAATGCGTTGGCGGCCTGGGATAATCCGAATAACGATCGCTATTCGGTTGAGCTGGAAATTGTTTCTGTTGATATAGATATTGATGGTAGCGGGGCAACATTCCCGTCGATTGAAATTTTAAAAACACATATTATCGATCATAAAACAGGCAAACGTATTGAAGGTATTGTTGGAAATAACTTTTCATCTTACGTACGCGATTACGATTTTAGCGTACTTCTTTTAGAGCATAATAAGGATAAAGAGAACTTTAGCATTCCGGATCATTTTGGTGAATTGCACGGTAATATCTTCAAACATTTTGTACATTCAGAAAGTTATAAAAATCGCTTTACGAAGCTACCTGTTATATGCCTGAGCGTATCTGATAATAAAACCTATCAGCGCACAGGAAACCATCACCCGATATTAGGCTTTGAATACGAACCCAACAGTTCGTCTTTAACAGAGCAGTATTTCAAAAAAATGGGCTTGCAGGTTCGTTACTTTATGCCACAAAACAGCGCTGCACCTTTAACGTTTTTTTTCTTTGGCGATTTACTGGCGGATTATACAAACCTTGAATTAATCAGTACCATCAGTACCATGGAAACGTTCCAAAAGATTTACAGACCTGAGATTTATAATGCCAATTCTGTTGCAGGACTGTGCTATAAACCTAGTTTGAAAAATCAGGATTATTCTTTAACAAAAATAGTCTACAACCGGGAAGAGCGCAGTCAGTTGGCCATCGATCAAGGTAAATTTACAGAAAAGCATTTTATTCAGCCTTACAAAAGTATCTTGGAAGAATGGTCTGCTAATTTCGCTCTTTAACTTAATACAACACATTAAAATTATTTGATTATGAAGATATTATTGCCTACTTCAATTGTGGGAAGCTTACCCAAACCTGCCTGGCTTGCACCCCCTGAAAAACTATGGTCACCCTGGAAATTAGAAGGCGATCAGTTGCTTGAAGGAAAACAGGATGCCTTGCGGATTTCTTTACAGGAACAGCAATTGGCAGGAGTGGATATCATAAGTGACGGTGAGCAGACACGCCAACATTTCGTAACCACTTTTATCGAGCATTTAAGTGGGGTAGATTTTGAAAATCGTAAGATCGTAAAAATTCGTGACCGTTATGATGCGAGTGTTCCTATCGTTGTCGGTGAAGTTGCCCGTCAAAAACCTGTTTTTGTTGAGGATGCTAAATTTTTGCGTAAGCAGACGAATAAACCTATCAAATGGGCATTGCCTGGCCCACTGACAATGGTAGATACGCTGTATGACGACCATTACAAGAGCCGGGAAAAACTGGCTTGGGAATTTGCGAAAGTTCTCAACGAAGAAGCCAGAGAATTACAGGATGCAGGCGTTGATATTATTCAGTTTGATGAACCTGCGTTTAATGTGTTTTTTGATGAAGTAAATGATTGGGGAATGGCTGCATTAGAAAGAGCTGTTGAAGGTTTAAAATGTGAAACTGCGGTACATATTTGCTATGGTTATGGTATCAAAGCAAATAACGACTGGAAAAAGACATTGGGTTCAGAATGGCGTCAATACGAAGAAATTTTCCCTAAAATTAAAAATTCGAATATTGATATCGTATCGTTAGAATGCCACAACTCAAATGTACCTTTAAATTTAATTGAGCTCGTTCGCGGGAAAAAAGTAATGGTGGGCGCAATTGATGTGGCAAGTAACACGATCGAAACTCCCGAAGAAGTAGCCGATACCCTTCGTAAAACTCTTGAGTTTGTAGATGTTGAAAATCTTTACCCAAGTACCAACTGTGGGATGGCACCGTTATCCAGAAAGGTAGCAAGAGGTAAGCTTGAAGCTTTAAGTGCAGGCGCTGAAATTATACGTAAAGAGTTTGGTATTTAGTCCTACTGTATTAATTAAAGATCATATACTTTAGTGTATCCGGTGCTAATTTTTAATACAAACTTAATTTTGTTACGTGCTAATAATAAAAGCACTATTAAGTTTTTTTGCTTTGGTACACTAAAGTATTTATTTAGTGCAAGTAAATCTCAAATTCTGAAAAAATTCAACTTAAAAATATCAACAAAATTTAATTATTTCATAATATTTATGTAACCAAAAATACTAACAGGTGACTACAGGATAGCAGAAATTCGTGATAAGTATACTTTTATAAAAACGAAAATATGAAAAATATCATGTCTTTTCAAGGCAAATTTTTCAAGCGTTTTTAATTTTTCGAAAGCATATTTTAAATAATTAATAATCACGAATCATAGAATGAAGAAATCTATAGTCACTCTAGGTATTTTGTTAAGTACCACAGGTTTTATCTTCGCACAGGAAAATCAAACTTCCGGTACGGCCAAGAGTCAGGATAGTACAAAAACCAATTCTAAAACCAAAGATATAGAAGAGGTCGTTATCGTTGCTTATGGTACACAAAAAAGAAGTGAGGTTACGGGTTCTGTGGGGAGAGTAAGTGCAGAAAGCTTTAAAAACCGTCCGATTGCGAGAGCAGATCAGGCATTAACGGGGCAGATTGCCGGTGTTAAAACCCGTGCAACAACCGGAAAACCGGGCGAACCTTTGGAAATCCGTGTGCGTGGTACGGCTTCTATTTCCGCGAGCAATTCTCCTGTTTATGTAGTTGATGGGATGGTTGTTGATGATATGGCAAACGTTTCACCGGATGATATCCAGTCTATTGATGTACTGAAAGATGCGGCATCTACAGCGATGTACGGATCAAGAGGTTCTAACGGGGTTGTTATTATTACGACTAAAAAAGGAGCTTCGGGAAAACCATTGTTCAGCTTTTCACAATATTACGGTGTTCAGACGATCGAAAAGAAGTTAGACATCATGAACAGTGCAGAATGGATTGATTATGCTACTGAATCTATCAATAAAAGTTGGGTTGCTTTGGCACCGGGACATTCCGCATCGGATAGTTATGCCGTAAGAGCGAATTATTTTAAATTAGCTAATGCAACCGATTACAATTTAGCCAACATCGCCAATATGATCGATCCGCGATGGGGAACCAATCAGGTGGCAAATATCGATTGGCAGGATGCTTTCTACCGTCCGGCCGCTATCCAAAGTTATCAGTTGTCGGTTCGTGGAGGAAATAAAAACGTAAAATATTTAGTTTCCGGATCTTATTTCGATCAGGAAGGTCTGGCGATCAATACAGGGTTTAACAGATTTAATTTAAGTGCTGTTGTTGACGTAAATATTTCAGATAAATGGAAAATGGGAATCGCCCTTCGACCAAGTTATTCTCAAAGCTACGGAGCATCTGTTGACGGAAAAGATAATTTAGCTCATAAAATGCTTTCCATGGTTCCGATTGCAGAAGTTGGGGCAGGTCTTTATACCAATTTCTGGAATAATACCCGATACAGATGGGCTGGTTCTACACAAAGCCCGATTGGTGTAATGGAAAATACGACCAACAATACCAACGAATTCAGACTATTATCCAGCTTATACATGTCTTATGATATTTTACCTGAATTAAATTTTAAAATTTCCGGAGGAGCAACGAACAATTTTAATATCAATAATGGCTATACTCCAACTTTTGATCTTATTACCAATATTCCGGGGCAGGTAAGTATCGGAAGCCGAAGAACTATAAATTATAACAGATATCTGGGAGAAGCTTTATTAAATTATAGAAAATCGTTTGGAGATCATACGATTACTGCATTAGCAGGAACAAGTGGTGAAAATTACAGAACAACAACCCAATATAACAGAAATAAAGGGTTCCCGAATGATGATTTGAAGACCTTTAATTTCACACAGTCGGCTTCAGTCCTGAATTCTGAATATACCGCTTCAGAGTGGGTATTACTTTCCTACTTCGGTCGTGTAAACTATGATTATAAAAAGAAGTATATGCTATCTGCAAGTATTCGTAGAGATGGTTCTTCAAGATTTGGATGGGATAACCTTTGGGGAACATTCTCTGCATTTGGTGCTGGATGGAAAATTGATCAGGAGAATTTCTTAAAAGATAAAAAATGGCTGAGCAACCTTAAGCTAAGATACAGCTGGGGAGAAAACGGAAACAATTCAATAGGCGATTACCGAGCGTTCGGAACATTAACGGGAGGAAATTATTCTTTTGGCGGATCTATATCAAACGGATTAGTTCCCAACACCATTGAAAATCGTAATTTAACCTGGGAGAAAACACAGTCATCTGATTTTGGTTTTGAATTAGGTTTATTCAACAGAATAGATTTCACGGCAGATTACTACATAAAGAAAACAAATGCTTTACTTTTAAAGAAGCCTGTGGCTCTTGTTTCGGGATATCCGGATGTATGGGGGAATGTAGGTTCTGTTCAAAATAAAGGATTGGAATTAGATTTAAATACTAAAAACTTCGTAGGAACTTTTAAATGGAATACTTCAGCCAATATTGCATTCAATAATAATAAAGTTTTACAGCTAGGTAGCGATAATGCGCCTATTTATACAGGTTTCAGCAATAGTACCAATATTATACAGGTGGGTCAGGAGCTTAATTCATTTTATCTTTATGAAGCCGTCGGGGTATTATCTTCCGCAGATATTGCGAATGCAAATGTGGCTAAAACAAAAGGTGCCATCGCAGGAGATGTAAAATATCGTGATGTAAACGGAGATGGAGTGATTGATGAAAAAGACCGTCATATCATCGGAGGGCCAACGCCGGATTATTATTGGGGACTTACCAACACTTTCTCTTACAAAAACTGGGATCTTTCGATATTCTTCCAGGGACAGAAAGGAGGTTACAGCTATGCCTTGCTAGGTCGTGCAATCGATAGACCAGGGATGGGAACAACCACAAACGTCATGGGAAATTGGGCCAACAGATGGCGTTCGGATGAAAATCCGGGTGACGGAAAAACCCCAAGACTGGATGGAACAACGGGAAGTTTGCTTGATACAAGATGGCTGTATGATGCTACTTATATTCAGTTGAAAAACATAACATTAGGATATACGTTCCCGCAGGATCTTTCCAGCAAACTAAAAATTGCAAATCTTAGAATCTATGCGAGTTTAGAAAATGTGTGGAGAAAAGATCACTATTATGGTGGTTATAATCCGGAAGCTGTGCAGTCAGACGGTACCGATTACGGAGCGTACCCCAATGCAAAAGTGTATATGTTGGGCTTAAACTTTAACTTCTAAAATCTTTAACAATGAAAATTTCTTACCCTAAAAATATCAAAACCTTCGGAAAAATAGCAATCTTTGGAGCATTCTTGTCTGTGATGACAGGCTGTGAAAAAGACCTGATGCTGGAACCGGAAAATAATATTACTCAAACTTCTTTCTATACCACAGAACTACAGATCAATCAGGCATTAACGGGCGTTTATTCGTCAATGGTCAATGCTTCTTCAAGAGGTGGTTTTGATGTGAATTTCTATTTATTGGCATCCGAAGTCCGTTCCAATAACTTTACGGCACTTACCCAAAACGGAAACAGAGATTATTACGCGATCAACCGTTTTCAGGACACTTCTTCCACGGAAGAAGTAGAAGTACTTTGGGAAGATGCTTATCAAATGATTACGTATGCCAATATGATTTTGGCAAGAATTGATGCCGTTCCGTTTGCTGATCATGCAACAAAGGAGCAATATCGTTCTGAAGCGCGCTTTTTAAGAGCCTACGCCTATTTTGAATTGATGCGAAATTTCGGAAAAGTGCCTTTGGTTGATAAGCCTGTGACTCCGGATGAAGCTGCAACAATAAAGAGAACAGATTTGCCTGTACTTTATGATTTTGTTACGTCAGAAATTGAAGCGTCCATCGCTGGGTTAAAAAATACCTATGATGCTAAAAATAAAGGAAGAATTACAAAATCGGCAGCTCATGCGATGTTGGGAAGAATTTATCTTACAGGATCAGGTTTTCCGCTAAACAACAGCAGTTATGTGGCCAAAGCGAAAGATCATTTGTCTACTGTTATTCAGGGGGAAGGGCAATATGTAACATTTGCACCTACCTATGCTGATTTGTTTAAAAGTGCTAACGATAATAAATATCACCTTTTTGAGATTCAGCACATCAGCGGAGGAGTGTCGCAAGGTTCTTACCTTCCAAGCTATGTTTCACCAACTTTCGGAACTGCAGATCCTTTATACAACGCACAGGGAAGTTTATACAGTGCTAATGAGTTGGGAGTTTCTCAGTCTTTGATTAATACGTACGAACCTGGAGATTTGAGAAAAGCAGTAACACTTAAAACTCAATTTATCGCTCAAAACGGGCAGCCGGATTTTGCTAATTATTTCATTAAATTCCGTGAAGCAGGCGCTGTTTTAACCAATCGTTACGACTGGCCGGTTAATTTTCCGATCATCCGTTATGAAGATGTTCTTTTAATGTATGCTGAGATTTTAAATAATGAAGGAAATACAACCACGGCAGTTTCTCATTTAAACAGAATTCGTCAGAGGGCAGGTTTAGCACCACTTTCAGCGTCTATGTCGAGCAGCGATTTTACTACGGCACTTCGTAAAGAAAGAAGAGTAGAATTTGCAGGTGAAGGTGTTTACTGGCACGATTTAGTACGTTGGAATATCGCAGTTTCCGTAATTAATCAGGCGGCTGCAGATCTTAATTATAATTATACTATTACAACCAATGATTATTTATATCAGATTCCTTTATCACAAATTCAGATTGCAGGATATGAGCAGAATCCTTAAAAACCAATATCAATGCTTTAATCACATGTAACTTATATAGTTTTAAACGTTACGAACGAAAGTTTGTAGCGTTTTTTGTTTTAGTAAGGTTTTAGTTAAATAATATAATAGAATATGGAAGCTGGGGACTGGAAGATGGAGGCTGTGTAGAGTTATAAAAATCAAAGTCTTTCCTTTTTTCCTTATTTTTTTATCATCATCAGAAAATGAAGAATTCAACGAGCCTCCATCCTCCATCTTCCAGCCAAATTCTTATTCTTGAATTTAGTTATTTAAGAAACTTTAAAATTTTGTTAAAATCCCACATTAAATTTCACAAAAACTAAATCCTTGTCTAATTTTGTAGTCTTAATAAATAAATTCAGCGGGTTATTTTCTTTGATCGCCTACGATTTTCGGAATTCTATTGATCTTTTTTCATTAATAAAAGCTCCTGAATTTATTGGGAAATACTATACTATGAGCGTTTTGCTGTTTACTCTTTTTGTTTTATTAGGTTCTGTCTGCGCAGGAGTCATCGGTTCACTGTCCGGTTTGGGTGGTGGAATTGTTGTCATTCCGCTTTTATCAATTGTCTTAGGCGTAGATATTCATTATGCCATCGGGGCGGCTTTGGTATCGGTGATTGCAACCTCTTCAGGTTCAGCAGCAGCGTACGTAAAAGAAGGAATTGCCAATATGCGATTAGGAATGTTCCTTGAAATTGCAACCACAGCAGGCGCGGTAGCCGGAGCATTGATCTCCAGCGCAGCACCAAGTTCGTTTATTGCGATTCTTTTTGGATGTGCCTTAATTTTTTCTGCCGGAAATTCTTTAAGAAAAAAAGGAGAAGCGGTTGTGGAAAATTCAAGCAAAATGGCCATTGCACTAAAATTGCCTTCTGATTATCCGATTAATAAAGAAACGAAAGTAAAGTACGGAACAAAGAATGTATTAGGCGGTTTCGGAATGATGGGATTGGCAGGAATGCTTTCTGGAATGTTAGGAATTGGTTCCGGAGCCTTCAAAGTAATTGCGATGGACACGATTATGAAAATTCCGTTCAAAGTATCTACTACCACAAGTAATTTTATGATGGGAGTTACGGCATTGGCGAGTTGCGTGATCTATATTCAGAAAGGCTATATCGTTCCTGATATTTGTCTTCCGGTAATGATCGGCGTTTTAGTAGGCGCCATGATCGGATCTAAAATATTAATGGCAACCGACCCGAAAAAATTAAGAACAATTTTCGCTTTTATCATCTTCTTTTTAGCAGCGAATATGATTTACAGCGGAATTAAAGGAAAAATTTAAGAAATGACAGTTACAGACGATACAATAAAAAAACTCGTAGGAAATGTCCTGAAATATGGTGTTCGCACCGTTTTATTCATCGGAATTTTAGGCGGGCTTGTTTACCTTTTCAATCACGCAAACGATACGGTAGATTATTCTCATTTTGAAGAAAAGGAAGAAAGTATTTTTGCCGTGATTGGAGATATTTTCAGAGGTGTTCAGCAGATGAATGGAAGCAGCATTATTTATGTGGCCATCATTATTTTATTTTTGACGCCGTTTATAAGACTGTTGCTTTCTTTAGTGAGTTTTATTCTTGAAAAAGATAAATTATATGTCGGAATTACACTTTTGGTACTTTGTATTATCTGCCTGAGTGTATATTTTGGTTTTGGGCATTGATTTTTTTAATTTCATTCAAAACAAATTCTATATTTTTTTGTGTAAGATTTTTATATCCATGTTCATAAATACTTTGTAATTGAGAATTATTAAAAGCATCTTTTTTACTTTTAAGTAATAAATCACGTAGTGAGATGATTTCTTCTGCAGCCTGAACTTCGGTATTTAAATAAGATGAAATATTTTCGATACTTCCGACGCATCCTGATTGGTATTTCATTATTAAAGGTTTCTCAAAATAATATTTATAAATTTCTAAAAACCTTTTATCATTTCTTTTAAATAATTCTTGGCTAGAATATAACTTTAGAGCATTGCTACCATTTTGAGCCAAATAATAAAGCTCATCATTGGTAGCGCTTGCAGATAATTTTTGAAAGTATCCATAAATTTTACTTTTCTCTCCGTCAATTCCAATATTATAAGATTCTGCATATGAAATTGTATCTAAAGGTTTTGCCAATTCTATTGTTTTTTGAGAAAGTTGAGCGTCCACAAAAGTAAATTGGATTATCAAGATTAAAATAAGTGATAATTTCATTCAATAAATATATAAAATAGATAGGATTAATTTTTTCAATGGTTTTACTATTTAGAAAAATACCTACATTCGTATAGTTTTAAAATTCAAAATTATTATAAAATGAAATTCTCAAAAATAGTAATCATATTAGGATTGTTCCTGTTTCAACTCAATTTTGCGCAGGAAAAGGCAGATGCTGTGCTAAAAAAAGCATTGACAGAAGCCAAAGCTGGCAATAAAAATGTTTTATTGGTTTTTCATGCTTCGTGGTGTAAATGGTGCAAACTGATGGAACATAATATGAATCTTTCCGAAACAAAACCGATCTTCGACAAAAATTTTGTAACAGCTTATATCGATGTTCAGGAAAGAGGTGAAAAGAAAGCCCTGGAAAATCCGGGCGGACAGGAAATCATGAACAAATATAAAGGTCAGAATGCAGGATTACCATTTTGGTTGATTCTGAATCCTAAAGGAGCCGTACTTGCCGATTCTTTCGATCAGAAGGGAGATAATTTAGGTTCGCCGGCAACTCCAGACGAAGTGCAAGCTTTTCTTACTAAACTGGAAAAAGGAGCCAAATTAAATACAGAACAAAAGCAAACCATCCAGAATGTGTTTGTGAAAAAATAAAAAAATTCCTCGATATGCTCGAGGAATTTTTAAATTAAATTTTATTTACCAAAGAATATTCTATCCTGTTTTTGCTGATCATTATAAATAATCTGGAAACTGATCGGCATATACTGATAAAGCAGTTTCCAATGCTGAATTTTTGCATGCTTTTTAAAGCTTTCAAATGACCTTACAAACAGGTTTTCAATCATTCCTTTTACATAAGAATCGCCACCTTTGTAGATCATATCCATCAGTTTGATGTGGTGGGCAATGATGCTTACTTTAGCTTCTAATAAAAGCTTTTTCAGGTAATTTACGGTCGCCTGAATAACGCCCGGAAAGTTATCCTGCACAGACAACTGTGATATTTCGCCTCGAAGTGGTGGATAGAAAAATTTTAAATATTCAATAGCTATTTTTTGATTAATAGTCTGCATTTTTACATTCATCATAATTAATATTTTTCAGAACTAATTTATTTCCGCGAAAACTATACCAAACTTTACAGGCAAGCCGCAAAAATAAATACTCCTACAATCACGGCAATGTGAGTTGCTAATATCTCGAAATTGTGTCTGTTGGTCGTAGTTTTGAAGGTTTTCCAGTCGGATATTTTTCTGATCTTTGTTTTCATAAATAGTTGATTTTTAATGGTTTTTTATTTTGATGAATTGGGTGCTTTTGTAATGAAAGTTCTTAAAAATGTAACAAACCTGATTTTTATTATGTGCCATGGCTGTAGATTTGTCTCGAATGTATTTTCTGAAGTTCCTGAGAAATGTGACTAAAGATCACTTTTCGATATTCTTCGCTGCAAAAAGCAGTTGAATTGTCCAGAGAATAAATAAACGTACATTCAACGGCGTATTTTAGCATAATGTCGCCGTCACGGTAAATATTGTTCATCTTTTTTAGACATTTGAACAATAGATTTCGGTCATTTTGCCGAATCATCTTTTTAATATGATCGTTGAAAGTATGGATCACGCTGTATGAGCTTGGTGTTTTATTTTCTTCCAGTTCTTCTTCAATAAATGGGATCACTTCCGAGATCTCCTGAATGGCTTTTAAATAATTCATATTCTATTGTTTTGAAAGACATGATACCAATGGCGTACCTTTACAATTTATTTTAATTAAATATCAATAAATCAGTATTTTAATTTTATTTTAATTGAATTCTGGTTAAAAAAATCCTGTCAAAATGATAGGGTTTTTATCAGAATGAAAAGAAACAGAAAGAAGGATCTTATTTTTATGTTGGAAAGGATAGAATGAATATCTTTGCAATCCAAAATATTCAAGAGATGTTTTCAAAAATCATAGTACACAGAGTCGGAAATAAAATCAACGGAGAATCTTTAACGCTTTCTCAGGAAGAATTGCAACTGGAAGAAGGAATGGCAGAACTGCTGGAAGACTATTTTTTAGGTTCTTTCAAGTCGGAGGAAACATTCCATTTTTACAGCGATACCTATTTGGTGAATAATCCCGTTTACAGCTCGGTGTCTGAGATTTTTGATGACAAATCGAAGTTTCTTTGGGAGTCTGAAAATATTGCAAAACACCTTTTTGAAGCGGCGGAAAACCCAAGAGTTCAGGGTGGAGAATTGTTTATCGTTTATTTTGAAGACGAAAGAGAAGGCACAGAAAGAGTCGACAAGATCGGAATTTTCAAAACTGAAAAAAGAGAATCTTTTCTTAAAATTTCTCCTCAGGATGAAACTTTTGATATTGAAAAAGATCAGGGAATTGGTTTGTCTAAAATTGATAAAGCGGCTTTAATTTATAACAACGATAAAGAAACCGGATATGTACTTTCTGTGGTTGATAACAACAAAAACGGAGATATGTATTATTGGTTTGAGGATTTCTTAAAGGTAAAACAGCGTGATGATGAATATTTTCATACGCAGGAAGCATTAATGGTGTATAAAGATTATATCACTAAACAATTACCTCAGGAATTTGAAGTTTCTAAAGCAGATCAGGCAGATTTCTTAAATAAATCAATCAATTTCTTTAAAGAAAAAGAAGAATTTAAACTGGATGAATTTGCCAATGAAGTATTGGGCGATGAGCACGTAATCGAAAGTTTTAATAATTTTAAAACAGATTATGAGCAGGATATGCAGATTAATATTGCTGAAGAATTCCCCATCAATGAATCTGCAGTAAAGAAAACGCAGAGACATTTCAAAAGCATCATTAAATTAGATAAAAATTTCCACATCTACATCCACGGTGACCGTCAGAAACTGGCTACCGGAGAAGATGAAAACGGGAAATATTATATGTTGTATTTCGATAAAGAAGTTTAAAAACATTTAGAACTAAAATCAACTTTCACTAAACCTTATAGGTTTCTAAAACCTATAAGGTTTGATAAAATGATGTTTGAAAAATCAAATTATTCAATTATTTCTTCCTAAAAAACAGAGCTCTGCTGTATTCATAATTCATTCTGGCGATATTCAGTACAGAAATTCCCTGCGGACATTCCACTTCACAAGCTTCGGTATTTGAACAATGCCCGAAATGCTCAGAATCCATCTGCTTAACCATATTTAAAACACGGCTGCTTCGTTCTTCTTTGCCTTGAGGAAGCAAAACCATATGCATGATTTTTGCTGAGGTAAACAAAGCTGCACTTCCATTTTTACAGGTCGCAACACACGCTCCACAGCCAATACAAGCAGCGGAATCAAAAGCCTCTTCGGCTGTCTGGTGAGTGACTGCAATTGCCGTTGCATCGGGAGCTTGACCAGTATTAATTGAAACAAACCCGCCGGAAGAAATAATTCTGTCAAACGCAGAACGGTCGACTTTTAAATCTTTTTTAACGGGAAAAGCCAACGCTCGGAAAGGTTCAATCACAATCGTTTCTCCATCTTTGAAAGAACGTAAATGAAGCTGGCAGGTTGTCGTATGTTCCAAAGGCCCGTGAGCCAATCCGTTAATCATCATTCCGCATTGTCCGCAAATTCCTTCACGACAGTCGTGGTCGAATTCTACGGGTTCGTCGCCTTCTGTAATTAATTTTTCATTTAAGGTATCGAGCATTTCAAGGAAAGACATGTGAGGATTTAATTCTTTTAAATCATAGTTCTCTAATTTTCCTTCACTTTGTCGGTCTTTCTGTCTCCATATTTTAAGGTGTAAATCCATAAGTTCTGTGTTTTTTTGTAATCTTTAATAGTAAGTATTTTTTATGTCAATGGCTTTTTTTCAAGATCTTAACTCCAACCACTTGGCTCTTCTTACTTTTATCTTTTTACTTCAATATTATTTATAACTCCTTACAGTCGGCTGAATTTCTTCGAAAATCAAAGGTTCTTTTATCAATTCAGGTTCGTTGTTTTCACCTTTCCAAGCCCATGCAGAGATGAATTGAAATTCAGCATCATTTCTCAAAGCTTCACCATCGGGAGTTTGAAATTCTTCACGGAAATGTGCTCCACAAGATTCATTTCGGGTTAACGCATCATAACACATCAGTTCACCAATTTCGAAATAATCGGCAACGCGACCCGCTTTTTCGAGTTCGGTATTCATTTGATTGCCTTGCCCGGAAACTTTTACGTCTTTATAAAATTGATGTTTGAGTTTTCGGATTTCTTCGATGGCGTATTTTAAACCTTCTTCATTTCGGGCTAAACCACAATAATCATACAGTAATTTTCCTAAGGTTTTATGAAAATAATCAACCGTTTTTGTTCCGTTGATATTGATAAAACCTTCAATTTGTTTTTTAACTTCATTTTCGGCTTTTTCAAATTCAATATCATCTGTTGAAATTTTTCCAGTATGAATTTCATTCGATAAATAATTGGCAATCGTGTAAGGTGCGATGAAATAACCATCAACAGAAGCCTGAAGAAGAGAATTCGCGCCCAGTCGATTCGCTCCGTGATCGGCAAAATTGGCTTCACCCAACGCAAATAGTCCGGGAATCGTGGTCATTAATTCATAGTCAACCCAAAGTCCGCCCATCGAAAAGTGCGCAGAAGGAGAAATCATCATGGGTTCTTCGTAAGCATTGTAACCTGTAATTTTAAGATACATATCAAATAAATTTCCATATTTCTCCTGAATTTTTTCTTTTCCCTGTTCTTTAATGGCTTTAGAAAAATCAAGATACACGGCGTTTTTCAATGGACCGATTCCGAAACCGGCATCAATTCTTTCTTTGGCAGCTCTTGACGAAATATCTCTTGGTGCTAAATTTCCAAAAGCGGGATAACGTCTTTCTAGATAATAATCTCTTTCATTTTCAGGAATATTGTTTGGTTTTCGGGTTTCATTTTCTTTTAGAGGAACCCAAATTCTGCCGTCATTTCGTAAAGATTCGGACATCAAAGTCAATTTCGATTGATAATCTCCCGATTGCGGCAATGAAGTAGGGTGCACTTGAATCCAGCTTGGAGAAGCCATCAACGCTCCTTTTTTATGCGCTCTCCAAATCGCAGAACCGTTGCAACCCATCGCCAAAGTCGATAAATAATATATTTTTCCATAACCGCCGGTCGCTAAAACGACAGCATGAGCGGAATGTCTTTCAATTTCTCCTGTATCTAAATTTCGAACAATAATTCCTCTTGCTTTTCCGTCTATCATTACTAAATCCAGCATTTCATGTCTTGAAAATAACTGTACACTTTTCTTTCCGACTTGTCGCATCAAAGCCTGATAAGCGCCCAAAAGCAATTGCTGTCCGGTTTGCCCTCTTGCATAAAAAGTTCGGCTTACCTGAACACCTCCAAAAGAACGGTTGTTCAGATAACCGCCATATTCTCTTCCAAACGGAACACCTTGTGCAACAGCTTGATCGATGAGGTTTAAAGAACATTCAGCCATACGATAAACATTGGCTTCACGCGCTCTGAAGTCGCCGCCTTTTAAGGTGTCAACGAACATTCTGTAAACGCTGTCACCGTCATTTTTATAATTTTTAGCCGCATTTACACCGCCTTGAGCCGCCACAGAATGCGCTCTTCTCGGGCTGTCCTGAAAACAGAAGGATTTCACATTATAGCCCATTTCGCCCAAAGATGCAGCGATAGAACTTCCAGCTAAACCCGTTCCGACAACGATAATATCCAATTTTTTTCGGTTGGCAGGATTGACAAGCTTGGCAGTTTTTTTATAATTTTCCCATTTCTGTTCTAAAGAACCTTCCGGTATTTTTGAATTTAACATCATGATTTTTTCAATTTAACGGTACGTGAAGAATACATAAATCGGCATTAAGGCAAATCCAACACTAATGATGATTGAATAAGCGATTCCAACGGTTTTAAACCATTGTACAAATTTCGGATGAAACAATCCCAACGTTCTGACAGCGCTGTAAATTCCGTGAATTAAGTGATAACATAAAGCTATCATCGAAATAACGTAAATAATAACATACCACCATTCTTTAAAAACAGTGACAACCAGAATGTACAAATCTTTATTTCCGTTTTCATCCAATGGCGGATTTCCAAATTTGTAGACATACCAAAAATTTTGAAAGTGAATGACAAGGAAAATCAATAATAATGTTCCTAAAATTCCCATATTTCTGGAATACCATTTACTGGCTCTTCCACGTTGGTCGGATTGATAATTCGCTCCAGCTTTTTTATTTTTTAAAGTAATAATTAAACCATCCAAAGCATGAAGAATAATACTTGCATACAAAACGTAGGAAACAATTTTAATGACAATATTACCCGAAAGAAAATGCGAGTATGCATTAAACTGAAGATGCGCCTGTTCCTGCGGTAAAAAAAGCTGAAGATTTCCCAAGAAATGAATCAGCAGAAAGAAGCTCAGAAAGAGTCCTGTAAGACACATCAGCATTTTTCGTGATAAGGTTGACAGCATATTTTTTTGATTTTTGATTAATGGCTTGAAGATGGAAGATGGATGCTGGAAGTTTATGAAAAGTGATGCTAATATGCACTAATAAAACCTCCAGCTTCCCGCTTCCAACTTCCCACTTTTTAATAATACCCTAAAACTTTCATCCAAAGTCCACCAACTCCCATGTAAATTATTAAGAGAACAATTCCGATTTCCAAGCCGCGAAGCCACCATGCTTTTAAATCCACATAGCCGCTTCCGAAAAATACGGGAGCAGGACCATGACCGTAATGCGTCAAAACGCCATAAATTGAACCCAAAAATCCAAGCATCATCGCCAACAACATCGGAGGAATTCCAACGGCAACGCCAACTCCTAACAAAGCGGCATACATGGCTGCAACATGGGCTGTCGCACTCGCGAAAATATAATGACTAAAAAAGTAGACGAGAATAATCACCGGAAATGCGACCGTCCAGGTCATTCCACCAATTTTCATTTTAATTAAATCGCTGAACCATCCGATAAATCCTAATTCGTTTAATGAGCTCGCCATCATCACCAAAACGGCAAACCAAACGATGGTATCCCAAGCTCCTTTTTCAGATTTTACGTCTTCCCACGTTAACACTGAGGTTAATAAAAGTAATGTTAAACCAATAAAAGCCGTTGTGGTTGCATCAATAGACAACGCTCCACCGAAAATCCAAAGAGCCAATAAAATGAAAAATGCCAATAGCATCAACCATTCATTTTTGGAAATAGGTCCCATTTCTTGTAATTTTTGAGTAGCCATTTTCGGAGCGTCACCTGTTTTCTTTAATTCCGGTGGATATAATTTGTATAAAACTAATGGCACTACAAAAAATGCGACCAATCCCGGAACAAAACCTGCTGCTGCCCAAGACATCCAGGTAATATTAATTCCCAGATTTGCCGCAAATTTCTGACACATCGGGTTGCTTGCCGTCCCTGTCAGGAACATGGAAGAGGCGATGAGGTTCATATAATAGCTGTTCAATGTTAAATATGCCCCTAATTTTCTATGGGTTTCAGGTTTGTCAGGAACAGAATCGAAACTTATCGCCATCGATTTCATAATCGGATAAATGATTCCGCCACCTCTTGCCGTATTGCTTGGAATGGCTGGAGCTAAACAAACATCAGCCAGTCCTAATCCATAGGCTAAACCCAATGAACTTCTGCCAAAAACTCGGATGAATAAAAAGGCAATTCTGTTTCCCAAGCCTGTTTTAATAAATCCTCTTGCGATAAAAAAAGAGATTCCAATCAACCAAATCACTTTATCTCCAAATCCTGAAAGTGCTTTTGTGATTGATTTTCCTGCATCTCCCGGAGCTACAACCTGTGTAAGGGCGGTAAATCCAATGGCCATCATACACATTGTCCCCATCGGAGCCGCTTTTAAGATAATTCCTAAAATGGTTGCTGCGAAAATGGCGAATAAATGCCACGCATTGTTTGTAACGCCTTCCGGAGCGGGAATAAACCATATGATAAGAGCGACGGCAAAAGTGATTGCTACAGCTTTAATATTTATTTCTTTCATAATAGTTAGTTTTAAAGTTTAAAATCTACTTTGTACCTGAACAATAAATAGATTGTTGTTATACTGAGAGGTATTTTCTACTTGATGCTTGTACCTGTCGAATTGCATTCCCAGTTGAATTCTTGCACCATAATTTTTCAAAAATTCTAAACCGAACATTGGCGTAATGGTCTGTCTGGGATTGGAGTTTAATCTGAAATTAGTATCCAAATATTCATAACGGCAAGACAGTTCAAAGGCGCTGAGATTTTTATGATTCACCTCATATCGCAAATTTGGGAGGAAATAAGCTCCTCGAATTAAATATTCATCAGGGTTTTCAGGTCTTAGCTCAGGATCTACAGCGAAATACAAAGGATGATTGGTAGCCTGTTTAGCTTCCAGCTGCATATCTAAGCTCCATTTAGGATCAAAATGAATTAACGAGCTCAGATCAATTCCTACAGCATATACTTTTTTGCTGAAAACGTCGCCTATCCCGCCATTTAAACCAAGATTTAAATTATATTTTTTAGCTAAACCAAAAACCAATCTTGTGGAATATTGTTTTCCGTTGTCATTATCATTGACCTGATTTTTTCCATTTCCATTCACGACTGAAACGGCATATTGAAAAGGAATTTCACCTAATTCCAATTGTCCTGTTGCGGATAGCCCGATCTGAAAGCTCGTCCAGCCTAATTTCCCGAATTCGGTGTATTGGTTAGACCAGTCCAGCGATTTAATAATATCAATAGGATAGGTTTCCTCAATTCCGAACCATGGTCTAAACTGCCCAACGGTAATAGCTAATTTTGGATTAAAAGTATATTTTAGGTACGCATTTTCAAGCACTCTTGATTTCGGATCATTTTTAAAATCTGCGAGATTGGCAAGAACCACAACTTCTGTCCGTTTGCTGATTTGGGCACGCATCTGAACCCTCATGTATTTAATCATGAAATTGTTATCTGTGCCGCTGCCATCGGCATGATGAAGTCCGTTTACATCAACATCTTTGGTCATTCCGACGAGATATCGGGCCTGAAAAAGACCTTTAATTTGAAGCTGAGGATATTTTATATTGTCTTCCTTTGGTTCTGTTTTTACAGAATCAGGAATCTGTGCGATTGCCTTACAGCAGAGAAGCATCAGGCAAAATAACAGACTCTTTTTAATTGGGTAAAAAGTCATAAGATTTGTGTTTTGGTGAAAAGGGAGTTTTTAAATTTAATTCAGTCCTAAAAATTTGAAAGGCTGTGATTCTTTAAAACTGTTGTTGGCTTTTCCGTTATAGGTTTGATAGTTGCTTAAATCTAGCTTCATTACTTTACCTTTCGGGCTCAAATCAAACTCTTTAAGATCAACCCAAAATGTATTGGGTGTAAAAACTGTTTCAAAATAGTAAGTAAGGTTTTTTTGGTCAGAAACAGAACGCCATCTTGTAGAAGAAATATTAGGTTCCGTTTCAGAGGAAATTCCGTACGGAACAGAACAGTTTCTGATCACACTGAAAACGCTGGCTACGGCTTTTCTGGTATCCGAAGTTTGCGGAATAGCATTGATATAATAAGAGGCTCTTACAAAACGGTCGGCGGCACGGTTCGTTCCGGGAAGCATTACAGTTCCGGAAATGCCCTTCCAATAGTTGTTTAAAGCCAATTGTTCTTCAAAAATAGGAGAGTTGGTCATCACATTATAGTCTGAAGAATGATGAATAACCAGTTTACCTTTAATATATTCAAAAACGGCATTATCACCCGAAGCATCTGAGATAGAAAGATGAACGGTGGTAAATCTTTCCGTGCCTGGAATATAATCGCTTACGATAATGAATGGTTCTTTCACTACATAATCTACCGCTTCTTTCACGGTTGCAAAATTGTCGAGGAAATATTGTGCCCAAAGCGAAATGGCAATCCCTTTTTTTCCTCTTTTGGGATCAAATTTTGGATATTCAGATTCGCCAAGCCAAAGAAGATTCGCCACCAGACCTTTTTCGTTCATTCCGTCTGATGAAGCGATGTCCCAAGAACTGCTGATAACGCTTCCGTATTTAGATTTCCACTTTTCAGAACGTGGCCCCACTTCTCCGGTTCGGTCTATGCCTTTAGGAAAAATCCATAAATTGGCAGGAATTTCATCACGCCAATCCATCGAACGTGCGGTGAGAACGGTATTTTCCGGACCTTTGTAGACGATTCTTGTGCAGGCTTTGTATTCGCTCCAAATTGCAAATGAAAAAACGAATGAAAAAAGAATTAAAGGGAATTTTTTCATAATATTATCTTTAAGTGAAAGTATATCTCGAATTTTCAAACGAAGATTCAAGTGTTTTTTATGTTTTCAAGATTTGGTGATATAAATTTAACTATTTTTGTTTAATTAACATAAATTTTTAAAGAATTAATATTTTATTTATGTTAATAATCACATTTGTAAAAATTAACTTGAAAGAGTCTTAATTTTTTTGTAATTTGTAATGAAATATGCATTTAAATGTTAAATGTTTAAATTATTTCTATCGTTCAAAAGTATTGGATTTTATAGGTCTGGGGCATTTTATACGCATTTTTAACATTTTTAAGAATGTGATACCACAAGGTAATACAGCTGGAAAAAATTCGTTATCTTTGATATATCAAAGAAATATATGAATTTTGTAGAGTGTCATGATGAGCCCATTCATATCCCTGGGTACATACAAAGTTTTGGTTATCTGATTGGCATTGACGCAGCTACTCATTCCATCAACTTTTTCAGTGAAAATATACGGGATATCTTCAAGCTGGAAAACTTCGAACTGCTTTTCGGTAAAAAAGTTACAGACTTTCCCGAACTTTTTAAAAGTATCCTGGAATCTGATATTTTTTCTGATCTCGAAGCCAATACGGCAAGAGAAAATGTCACATATTTTGATAAAATTTTTGTTGAAAATCAACAATATCATTTTTCGGTTTTTCGTACGGGAGACAATATTTTCCTAGAGTTTGAAAAAGTACAGGAAAACCCGCATAAACGAATCAATAATAAATATGATAATTTTTATATTATTGATAACGAACAGGAAATTTGGGATCAGCTTTTGAGTACCCTTTCCAAAATCGTGAATTATGACCGAATGATGATCTACAAATTCATGATGGATGGTTCCGGAAAAGTGATTGCTGAGAGAACAAATAATGAGCTTGAAAGTTATATGGGGCTCCATTATCCTGAATCTGATATTCCGAGACAGGCGCGTGAGCTTTATCTTAAAAAAAGAAAAAGAATTTTCAGCGATGTATATTCTGAGCCTGTAAAGTTAGTGAGCAGAAAAAATGAAACAGTAGATCTTACTTTTGCTGCGTCACGGGCAATGTCGCCTATTCATGGGCAGTACGTGAAAAATTCCGGGGCGTCTTCAAGTTTCAGTGTTTCTATTATTATTGAAGATCATCTTTGGGGATTGGTCACTTGCCAGAATTCCGAAGCAAAACATATTGATCTTGAAGATAGAGTGCAGGCGGGAATTTTTACCGCTTTGGCAGCCAATGCCTATTCGTCATTCAAATCTAAAAAAGAATTAGATTATCAATTGGCATTAAATGAAAAAGCCTCTCAATTAAAGTCTGAATTTTTAAAATATAATACCCTTTTCGAATCTTTAGTCGAAAATATTTCTAAAATAAAAGATCTTCCGGAAGCGGACGGATTGGCCATTATTTCTCATCAAGATATTGTAAAAGAAGGATTAACCCCTACAAATTCTGCAATCGAAAAAATTGTAGAGTGGGCACACGAAAATACAAACGAAAGTATGTATGTGAGCCGTAATTTTCTGAAAAAGCACAGACACGATTTAGATATCAACGAAAATACGGCGGGAATTATTATTTATTTCATCGACAGAGATAAAAACGAGCTGTTGATCTGGTTCCGAAAAGAGTTTGATGAGCACATTAAATGGGCCGGAAATCCTGAAAAAACGATTGGCGTATTTTCTCAAAACGGAGAAGAAAAACATATTATTTCGCCACGAACTTCTTTCCATGCTTTTACGGAAAATATTAAAGGAAGCTCTAAAAGATGGGACTCTCGCAATATAAGTGCCGCGCATGCAATTCGTGATGTTATTTTGGAGACGTCTCACAAACAATATACGGTCATTAAACAGTTGAATGAGGAGCTGAAGCAGGTAAATGAAGAACTCGACAGCTTTTCGTATACAATTTCTCATGATTTAGGAACGCCTTTAACGGTAATGAAACTGAATGCCCAAATGTTGCTTAATTCTTTAACGGACGGTTCAGACAAAAGCAAACGCAAAATCAATTCTATTATTGAAGAGATTGATAATATGGCGGTGATGATGCACGATGTTTTGCAACTGAGCCGTGCTAAGCACAGTGAAATAAAGCTGGAAGTTATTCAAACTGAATCTACTATTCTGAAGATTGCTGAAAATGCTAAAATGACGTTTGACAGCCCGGCAAGTGAGGTTATTATTAAAAATTGTCCGGATGTTTTGGCAGATAAAACGATGCTTCATCAGGTGTTTTTAAATATTATCAATAATGCGGTAAAATATTCTTCTCATAAAGAGGAACCCAAAGTAATTATAGAAGGTCTTGTGCAAGGTGATTTTGTGATTTACAGCATCTCAGACAACGGAATCGGAATTCCTGAAGAGGAAAAACATAAGATGTTTAAAATATTCAACAGGATGGATAATGCGAAAAAATTTAAAGGAAATGGAGTAGGCTTATCTATCGTATACCGAATTATGAAAAGAATCGGCGGAAATGTTGATTATGAAAGCAATAAAGAGGGTACATGTTTCTTTTTAACGTTTAAAAAGCCTTACATTTGAGAAAACTTTTAAAACGTTATTATGGTATCAGAATATCTTAAACAAAACACGGCAGAATATCATGATGCTGCTGAAAAACTTTTTAACTCTGAGAAAATTTTTAACAAAACTTTCACTTTAGAAGATTATAAAAAAATCATCAATACCAATTATCTGATGCTTCTTCACAGTGAAGACAAAATATTCAATAGCCTTTCTGGTAATTTTTCTGAAAAACTTCAATTGAATGATCGAAAAAAACTTCCTTTAATTGAAAAGGATCTTTCAAGTTTAGCATTGGAAAACAGAACGGCTTCTCAAACTCTTGAATTCGAAAACGAACATGAAGCATTAGGAGCAATGTATGTAATTGAAGGTTCTACTTTGGGTGGAAACGTTATTGCAAAGCAGCTTTCTAAAACAGAAGGATTTGACAATGTAACGTTCAATTTCTTCGGATGTTATCAGGAAAATACAGGCCCGATGTGGAAAAACTTCAAAGAGGTTTTGGATACTGAAGTGGCTGAAGAAAAGTACAATGATGTGCTTTCAGGCGCAAAAAAGCTTTATACGTTCTTATTAAACGTAAACTAATTTCTTAAAAAAATATTAAACAATCGTTTTATATACAATTAAATTCCCGAAAAATTGCTCAATTTTTCGGGAATTGTTAAATTTGGGAGGTTTCAAAATTAAAACTAAACTATAAAATAATTAAAAAATAAATCAAATGAAAGTAACTGTAGTAGGAGCAGGCGCTGTAGGAGCTAGCTGTGCGGAATACATCGCTATGAAAAACTTCTGTTCGGAAGTAGTTTTAGTAGATATTAAAGAAGGTTTTGCGGAAGGTAAAGCAATGGATTTGATGCAGACAGCGTCTCTAAACGGATTCGATACAAAAATTACCGGAACAACAGGAGATTACAGCAAAACTGCAGGTTCTCACGTTGCTGTGATCACTTCAGGGATTCCTAGAAAACCTGGAATGACGAGAGAAGAGCTTATCGGAATCAACGCGGGTATTGTAAAAGAGGTTACTGCTAACTTGGTAAAACATTCTCCGGAAGTTATTATCATCGTGGTTTCTAATCCAATGGATACCATGGCTTATTTGGTACATAAAACTTCAGGTCTTCCTAAGCACAAAATCATCGGAATGGGGGGTGCGTTGGATTCTGCAAGATTCAAGTACAGATTGGCTGAGGCTTTAGAAGCTCCAATTTCTGATGTAGACGGAATGGTAATCGCGGCTCACAGTGATACAGGGATGCTTCCTTTATTGAGCAAAGCTACAAGAAACGGAGTTCCTGTAACTGAGTTCCTTGATGATGAGCAACAAAAATATGTAATCGAAGAAACTAAAGTTGGTGGTGCAACGCTTACTAAATTATTAGGAACTTCTGCTTGGTATGCGCCAGGTGCAGCTGTTTCTGTAATGGTTCAGGCAATTGCTTGCGATCAGAAGAAAATGATCCCTTGTTCTTTAATGCTTGAAGGTGAATACGGACAAAACGATATCTGCTTAGGTGTTCCTGCAATTATCGGAGCAAACGGTGTTGAGAAAATCGTAAATATTACATTAACTGCTGATGAGCAATTGAAATTTGCTGAAGCTGCAAAAGCAGTAAGAGAGGTTAATGGTGATTTGAAGTTTTAATGAAAAGCTTTATATAAGGAGACTCCGCGCCCGAAGGGCGCGGAGTTTTTGATTCTTAATAAATTTCAAATGTTTGAGCTGGGCTCTCCCAACTATTATTCTCATAGTAATCTAACTTACTATAGCCATTGATATTGTTTATTGTATAATCCGCTTTTATATTTTTCAAATCTTCACCTTCTATATACATTCCAGTCAGAGGATTATCAGGAAATCTTGCGGCATTAGGCTCTTTAAAGAAAACCAAAATTTGAAAATAGCCATCGCGGTAATTTGCTTTTATACTAGAGCAATATTCTTTTAGTTGTTCAGAGGTAATATTTTTATCAACTTGAAATAAAGTCATTTGATTAAAATCGCCGTCACTTCTATTTTCTCTTTTACTATCAACTTTTTTAATTTTACTGTTATCGTAATTAAAATTTGATGAGGTAGATAATTCTTTAGACATAGTTTGTTCATCATAATCAGAAACTGCAACACTATCAAGAATAGGTGAATCCGAACTTTTCTCTTGTTTATTACTACAACTAAAGGAAATTAATGCTGTGAAAACAATTGCTACATAGAGTTTTTTATTCATAATCTTTTTTATAAGATTCAAAACTAGAAAACTTTTTAGTCGCTTTATTACGGTAAACCATAATAGAAAATCAAGCTTAGAATATTTTTAAAAACTTAATTTTGATTGATAATGATCTTCAACTCATCCAAAGAAAGCACATAATCTTTTCTTCTGTGAACAATTCTATGGCAATTAGAACACAGCGGAATAAGATCAGTTTGCGGATTGACAACTTTAGAATCTTCATAACGCTCCAACGCTACCGTATGATGAATTTCAATAAAACCTTCACCGGCTTTTCCGTATCGTTCAACAAAATTAAAGTTGCATCCGAAGCAATTCGTTCCATGTATTTTGATGGCTAAACTTCGCAACAGCGCATCTCTTTCAGCTGCTTTAGAGATGATGATCTTTTTCCCGTCTTCTGATCTTACTTCATACACATCATCAAGATCAGGCTGATTTACATTGAAGTTTGGTTTGGCAATGGTCTGACAAAATTCTATATATCTTCTGAAAGCGCTGCTTTTTTTCGTACCACTTACTTTTTCTTCTTCTATAATTTGAGGAATAGTGTGAAATCTATTAAAATAGTCGTTAAGAATATCTACATCGATTATGTTGAATAGCGAAATAAAACTATTTTCTAAGTATGTTTTAATATCGTGAGACACAACATCTATCGCTAAACCGTAATTGTAAATGGTAGATGGAGCATAATTTTACCATATTTAACGGCGGAGGTTAGGTACTCCATGAATTTCTCTTTTGAGGTCATTTTCGTGGATTATTAGTTTAAAGCCTCAAAATTAATGAATAACTTAATAAATATCAATTATTTGAATTGAAAAATTTAAGCTATTTGAAATAAAATTATAATAAAAACGCATCCTTAAAAGAATGCGCTTTATTATAAAAATATGCTTTTGTATTAATTAATTGATGAATACAATCACATTTCCATTGCCTGGAGTTCCTATATAATTCCATGTTGCTGTAATATTACTTGGGGTACTTCCGGAAAATGCTCCTTGGTTATAATCTACAAATCCACAAAATCTACCAAGTTGTAAAAATTCTCCGTTGTCGAATTTCAAATCAATAGATTGCCACGTTGTTGTATGAGTGATGATAGAAGGAATAACGGCTCCCGCGGATACGTTGTAAACCTGGCTGGGAATTGATATAGCATCTGATATTACATTCCATTCATAAATAGGTGGATTTCCCAAATGGCTTGTATTGTATTGATTATACGATACACTATTTGAAGGAGTTAAAGGTGTTGCAGAATAACCTTCCACGATTGGTTGGCAGTCGATAGGTTGTGTATTGTCATTGGTTCCTACCAATCTGTAATTAACATTATGAGTAGAAAAATTATATATCGTGATTGGATAAATCTGAGAATATGCGAAAGTTCCGATTAATAATAAAAGGAATAATGAAAGTTTTTTCATATTGATGAGTTTAGGATAAAATTATAAAGAAGAATTTTTGTAATTATTTTGGAAAATTTCCATCGCCCAAGCAATGATTTTCCCTTTATCTCCACTGGTAGTTTTTTCTATTTCTTCTTCTTTTACTCCCGTAGATTTTATTAAGTGTTTAGCTGCAGGAACCAGAATATCTTGTCTTTGTTCGCCCATTTCAGGAAAAGAAGAACCTTTTCTTCGTTTTTCTTTTACAATCGGAAGGTCTTTCGAATTGTTCATTTCGATGATCGCACGTTTAAAATTCTGAACAGCTTCAGTTGTTTGATTTTCCTGTGCTACGGTTGGAATACTTTCGTTATTACATGATGTTGCAACAACAAAGCATGCAAAAGCAAATAAAAATGTTTTTTTCATAGTTACTTTTATATTGGATTAATTTGATATTAATTGTAGTCAGAATTTAATTTATAAATACAACAACGTTGTTTCCTAAAACATTCCAGCTTGCCGTTATATTACCAGTAGTTGTTCCGCTGAATATTCCGGTACCACCGCCTCCGCAATGTACGCCTACATTGATGAAGCCACCATTAGAAAAGTTAAGGTCAAGAGAGTGCCAGTAGGTTGTATTCACAATTTGTGCTGGAATAACAGCTCCTCCGGCTACATTATAAATCTGGCTGGGAATACCAATTTCTTCTGAAATAACGTTCCATTGACTAATAGCAGGGTTTTGAAGATGGCTGTTATTGTATAAAGGATAAGTTACAGTGCTGGAAGGAGCAAGAGGTGTTGCAGAAAATCCCGTAACAACAGGTTGACAGTCAATATTAAAAGAAGTAATATCGGAACCTACCAATCTGTACGTAACACTGTAAGCTGAGAAATTATAGATCGTCATCGTGCCACTTTGCGCATAAGAGAAAGTACCGATTAATAACAATAGGAATAAGGATATCTTTTTCATAAGAATTTTTGAATTAAAAGTTTAGGATTATAAAGAAGTGTTTTTATAATCATTTCGGAAAATTTCCATTGCCCATAAAATGATCTTGGCTTTATCACCTTTAGTCGTTCTTTCAATTTGTTCCTCCTTTATTCCTGTAGATTTAATGAGATGCTTTGCAGCTGGTAAAATGAGATCTTTTCGTGCGTCACTCATTTGTAGATATTGAAATTCTTTACTGCGACTTTCCTCTGTAATAGGAAGATTTTTAGAATTATTCGCAGTAACAATAGCGCGCTTAAAATTCTGAATGGCTTCTGTAGTTTGATTCTCCTGACTCATGGTCGGGATGCTTTCATTGTTGCATGAGGACATGACAAAACATGAAATTGCTAACAAAAATGTTTTTTTCATAGTTATTATTTTATTTTTAGTGTGACGTAAAAATAAATAAAATACTATATATTTCAATTAAAAGTGATAAAAATATTAAAATTATGTTATGTTTTTTATGTATTGAATTAGATATCAGTTGATTATTTGATGATTAATGAAACGATCTCTTAGTTATTAAATTTCTTTTGCTCTTTAAACTCCTTTGCATCTTTCAGAATTTCGCTGTATGTTTTTCCTTCCACAGGCAATTTTCTGAATTTTGCGATAATAAGATAGGCTGCCATCAATTTTTCTTCGTCCTGATTCATTTTTCCGGCTTTGGAAATCTCGGTCAGATCTTCTCCGAGCGTTGATTCATTATATTTTTTATCCATAGGATTAGAGCAAGAAATAATAACAAGTGCAGACAGGCACAGAATAATTTTTTTCATAATGGTTTAAATATTAGTTTTTTGAATTTAAATTATGTTGGACTTTTCAAATATAAAAAATAAACTAATCAGGTATTCAATTTTTCTTTAATCTGTAAAATAATAACAATAAGGTAAGTAATGATGAAAATAGCTAACGGAGCAGTAAATACCAAATAATTAAATGATTCAACAGGCGCTTGAAATAAACGTGAAATAATAGGTGAAATCATAAACAGGAAAGCAATAATTGATTTTGAAACACCTTCCTTCCACGAAATAAAAGTCAGAACAATTCCAACGATTCCCAGTATGGCAAAAACCTGATCTATGTTTCCAAAATCTATAGCTGTACCTATCAAAAATAAGATCATCGGAACGGCAATCATCATTCCCATAATCAAAATGCAGCAGTAGGAGAGCACTGAAATAATTTTTAGAATCCTCATGATTATTTTAATTTTCATCAAGATATTAAAAATTAAAATATATTTTTCTATATATATTAAACTTTCAAGATTTTAAAGCTGTTAGTTAAAAGATTGTCGAAATTCCAAAGGCGAAACCTGCGTTTTATTTTTGAATAATTTACTGAAAGACTGTGGATGTTCAAACCCTAATTCATAAGCAATTTCACTGATGGATAATTGAGAAGTGGAAAGTTTTTCTTTTGCTTTTTCGATCAGTTTTTCATGAATATGCTGCTGAGTGCTTTGTCCTGTCAGTACTTTTAATAATCCGGTTAAATAACTTGGCGAAACGTTCAGCTGTTCTGCAATTCCGTGTACAGTTGGAAGACCTTTTGTGATGAGGTTTTCATTGTTGAAATAATCTGTAAGCAGCTCTTCCAGCGAATCCAGAATTTTATGATTGGTGATTCTTCGGGTAATAAACTGGCGCTGATAAAATCGTTCACCATAATTCAGCAAAGTTTCAATTTGTGAAATAATAATGTTTTGGCTAAATGCATCAATCGAGGAATGGTATTCATTCTGAATATTCTGAACAATATTTTTAATGATATTTTCCTCTTTTTCAGAAAGAAATAAAGCCTCATTTACTGAATAATCGAAATATTCATACTGCTTTATTTTTTTAGCTAAAGATGTATTCCAGAGAAAATCTGGGTGAATCAATAAAATCCATCCCGAATGTTTTGATGATGAATTTTGGGTTACTTCCACACTGAAAACCTGTCCGGGAGCCATAAAAAACATCACGCCTTCATCAAAATCATATTTTTGCTGACCATATTTGATCTTCGCATGAGAATTTCTTTTGATGGAAATCGAATAATAATCCTGAACCCAGCTCGCAGAACCACTTTCCTGGGTATGCTTAATCAGGCTATAATCGACCACGCTGATGAGCGGATGCTCAGGCTTCGGCAATCCACGAAATTCATGGAACTCACTGATGGTTTTTATTCTTACCGGCTGTTTCATAAGATAAAGGTATTGATTTTCAGTTAATCGACTTCGGAAAATGGAACGTTAAGAAAATTAAAGCATAATCCGTTAAAAAATTCCCACTGTTCGAAGCGCGAGAAAAATTTTGAATTGAAAGAGAAATTTAAATTTCGCGCAAGTTTTGGGAATTTTAGGATTAGGCTTTAATTTTTAGTGTAAGTTTCCAAGTCTTGAATTTTTGTTTCTTTTGTTTCAAGACAAAAGAAATTTAATTGTGATAAGCTTTCGCAAAATCCTCAGCAAAATCTTTTACTTTAATTTTGCCTAAAACGGGTCTGTTTTTGTCGTAATCTTCATATAAAACGCTTCCTCTTCGTGCTTTATTCATTTCTACAAAACCTTTTGCTGTTTCGGGATTCATTCCGATATTAATTAAATTGTTTAATAAATCCTCGTCCAAAATGGTGATCCATTGCAAGTCTGGATTTCCGATTGCTTCACCTAAAGTTTTTGCAATTTCGTTGGGGGAAATTTCTTCGCTGGCGATGTAGCGGATTTCTCTTCCGTTAAATGGTTTTTCCACTTCTTTGGCAATCACAGAAGCAATATCGAGTGGCGAAACCCAAGGTTCTTTTTCATCTCCTCCGTAGTTTTGAATAATTGCATTTTGAGCTTTAATGGTCGGAATAAAAGCATACATATTATAATAAAAACCAACCGGACGCATGAACTTTATAGAAACCTCCTCAGGAAGTTCATTCAATATTTTTTCTGCTTCATAATGAAATTTCAGAATTCCGTTTCCTTCGTTTGTATGAGCACCAATACTGCTTAAATGAATAATATTTTTCACTCCCGATTTTTCGATCGCTTCTTTATAATTTTTTGCAATTTGAATATTTGCCTGAACAAAATCAATTTCATGATTGAAAAATATGCCTGCATTCAAAGCTTCCATGGCATAAATAATATCCGCTCCTTTGAAAGTTTCAGTTAAAAAATCAATATCTTCCATCGTACCGATTGCAGCTTTTGCTCCCAAGGCTTCGATTGCTGGTTTTCTTTCAGAATTACTGCTGATTACCGTTACTTCATGACCTTTTTCAAGCAATTCTATCGTTAATGGCTTGCTGATATTCCCTAAAGAACCTGTTACAATAATTTTCATTTTACTTAAATTTTTATTGAAGCAAAGTTCCGAATTGTCGGGATTTTCGATGTAGCCAAATCTACTTTTTACTTAGCTGAATTTTAATGAAAATATGAAGTCTTAAATTCATTATTTGTAATAAAATTCTATTTTCAGTTGTCTTTTATTTGAAAAATGAATAATTAATTCAAAAAAACATTATTTTTAGAAAGAATTCATTTAATTAATATTCAGCTAAACTAACATCATGAAACGCACCATTTTATATATATTCACCATTGCAGCGGTCTGCTTCAGCTCTATGAATCAAAAATTAGATCCCGAAAATACTTTTGAAAAGAATATTGAAAAATTGGCAGACAGTATAAAAGTGAATGATATTGTGGTGAAAAATTTGTTTAAATATCAAATTTTAGCTCATAAAGACAGTGCTTTTAATGCTGAAATGATCGCAGAAAAAGTGTATCAACCTCATAAAAAGCTTTGGGATAGCTGTTACGCAAATATTTTTGGTGAGGAAAATGCGTCAAAATTTAATAACGCTGCCGGAATGATCGAATGGAATAAAAATTTATACCCCAAAAACAAAAAATTATTTGATGAAAGAGCTCAAAGTCTTTTAAATATCAACCTCAACAAAGTTTTAAAAACGAATCTTAAAAAGTTTGGTCAGTTAGTTCCTTATCAGCCAAAAGCGACGGTAAGTATTTTGTATAGTCCGTTAACAGGTATTGGTTTCGGCGGTTGCAATGCCGATCAGTTTGCTTTGGAACTGAATTATGAAAATGCCGATCCTGAATATATGATTGAAAAAGGATTGCCGCATGAGCTCAATCATTTGGTGTATGAAAAATTCAGGACTCAGGATGCTTATAAAAATTCCGCGTTAAGTCAGACGATCGATGAAGGTTTTGCCTGTTATTTTACCTGGGTTTTCTTCGAAGGGAAAATTCAGAAATATGAAGCGGTGGAAAATATGTCGAAAAAAGATTGGGAATGGTTTCTGAAAAATGAAAAGAAAATCTTTACCAATGTGAAAATTTTTTTTGATGATGAATCTGGAAATAATCCGCTTTTAAGGAATGATCAATTAAAATTATTTCCTGACGCTCCGAAAGCTTTGAATTATTGGTTAGGTTTTCGAATTATTGAAAAATATGTCGAAAAGCACGGTGTTTCATCATGGAAGGATATTTATCAGCTAACTCCTAAAGAGGTTTTGCAGAAAAGTGATTATGAAAAATTTGTAAGTTCTTTATAGATTGAGTAAAAAGAGGGAAAAATCTGCCATCTATTTATCTAACAAGTATATTTAAAAATATCAATAAAAAGAAAATTTGATTTTGTATTTTCGAAGACAGAAAAATTAAAAAATCGAAATGAAAATCCATCATATTGCTATTATTTGCTCAGATTACGAAGTGTCGAAGAAATTTTATACAGAGGTTTTAGGATTAAATGTCATCCGCGAAGTATATCGTGAAGAAAGACAATCTTACAAGCTTGATCTTGCAATTGGAGATCATTATGTAATTGAATTGTTTTCATTTCCAAACCCTCCGGAAAGGCCTTCCAGACCAGAGTCTTGTGGTTTAAGACATCTGGCATTTTCAGTAGATAATGTAAACGAAAAACGAGTAGAATTAATGAATAAAGGATTAGTTTGTGAAGAAATTCGCATAGATGAATTCACAGGTAAAGAATTTTTCTTTACCCAAGATCCAGATCAGTTGCCGTTAGAATTTTATGAAGCTTAATTACATGATATTTAATGCCACGAATGCTCGAATTTTAAACATTAATTTGTGTATTCGTGGCTGATATAGCTATAACAAAGCATATCTATTCATTGAAAATAATTTGGAAAGGATATTTGTGATTTGATAAACCAAATGATTTGAAGAAAATTAATGCGCGTAGCCTGTAAAAAAGCTTATCGCCATAATTGCCAAAACAATAGAAGAAATGACTACATACACGTAGTCTTTTTCTTTTAAATAGCCTATTAATGCGAAAATAATTCTCATTAATGGAGTGAAAATCAATAGTAAAATTCCTAATTGAATAATCGCAGAACCTTCTCCTTTACAAAGAGAATTCCAAAAATGTCCCCAAACTTTATCTGAAGAATTTCCTATTGCCAGACTTGAATATTTTTTAGGCATTTTAAAGCCTTCCATGAATAATTTTACGAAACCAATCAGAGAAGTAACTACGGATAGAATTACACCCAGTCTCAGAAGATTTCCGACGGAGCGGTTCAAATCCACATCTGTGAAGTCTTTTTTCATTATCTGAAACTTTTATTAATACCGTTATACATCATATAAATCGACAAAATTGTGATTACAATAGCAAAAAATGTTTTCAGTTTTTTTGTCTTTGAAGCCATTAAAGTTTTAGAACCAATAAAACTTCCCACCACAACTCCGATTAATACAGGAGCCACAATTACAGGAATAATTTCACCTCTTTGGAAATAAATTAAAGCACTTGCCACAGCCGTTACACCAATCATAAAATTACTCGTGGTAGTAGAAACTTTGAAGGGCAGTCTCATCATATTATCCATCGCCAAAACCTTCAACGCTCCGGAACCAATTCCTAAAAGCCCGGACATTGCCCCTGCAAACATCATCATCAAAAATCCCGGAATGGTATTTCTTGCAGAATAGCTTTTCACGACCCCTTTATCAGGAAAAGTTCCGTATAATTTTAATTTATCTTCCAGACTTCCTTTTATTAAAGGTTTTTGATGGTCTGGCTTTCCTTTAAGATTTAATATTACTGTTAAAAGAAGAATACTGGCGAAGATAATTCCGATTGTATTAGGATTTAGCGCGCCCGAAACTACAGCACCCACAATAGCTCCTGCCGTCGTGGCTATCTCCAAAAACATACCGATTCTCATGTTGGTAAATCCTTCTTTTACGAAAGCTACCGCCGCACCTGAAGAAGTTCCGATTACAGAGATAAGAGAAGCGCCGATGGCATAATGCATAGGAACGCCGAAACCCAGCGTTAATAAAGGAATGATGATAACTCCTCCTCCTAAACCCGTTAATGAACCCAAAAGCCCCGCGGAAATTGCTCCAAGGAAGAGAATAATGATTTCTGACATGTTACAAATATAAAACTATTGCAGTACTCTGCCAAACGTTTATAAAAAGATAAATTTGACGTATTTTTGCAGGATGGAAAATCAGTTAAAATTATTCTATATTATCCTCGGAGCAACGCCAAAAGGCAGAAATATTGAGCAGCACGATGTATTTTTCGGAATTGCAGAAAGCCTTAAAGATCTTGTTCCGGATATGAAAAATTTCTGGAAAGAGGCAGACGGAAAAATACATGTAGACTGTTATCAGGAGGTAAAATTTGCCGATGGCTATGAAGTGAAGATTGTTGAAAAAGGAACAAAAACTTCTGAAGAGCAACTGTATTTTATTAATCTTGGAGGATATAAAAAAGGTTTTTTTGAAGAATTTCATGAGCAGCATCTGATGGTGGGGAATTCGATGGGAGATATTGTGAAAAAAGCAAAAGCAACTGAGTTTTACAAAACGATGGGTTTTGAAGGAGCTGTAAGTCATATTGATGATAAGCATGGAGTAGACATCGATGATATTTTTAATGTAAGTGATATTTTACCTCGAGAAATGAAAGAAAAATATTCAATTTCATTGATAAAATCTGATGCTGAAAATCAGGAAAACCCAATGGGCTTGGGATATTTAAAAATAGATAAAATTTAATAAAATCTTTACGGACTTTTTATTTTCAAAGTTTGTCATCCTGAAAGGATCTAAACATAGTATTAGAGAGTAGTATGGAAAAGTTCGTGTGTAGATCCTTTCAGGATGACAAGCTTTGTGGATATTTTCGGATGTTGAATAGGCGAGGACAACCATAGCCCCGATTGTAACGGCATCCTTTTGTGTAGCGAAGCGAAACAAAAGATATAGTGAAAAGCGGGAAAAAGCTCCTAAAAAAGTTTAAGCAAGTTTAAAAGGTTTTAAATCAATTTTAAGTTAAAAATTAAATCTAATAGAAAAAATAAAAGTAAAAATGAAAATAGGAATTTTAGGAGGAGGACAGCTGGGAAGAATGCTGATTCAGGAAGCGTTGAAATATGACGATCAGTTTTATACATTAGATCCGGCTTCTGATGCGCCTTGCCACACAATTTCTAACTTTACTCAAGGAAATTTTAATGACTACGAAACGGTTTTAAATTTCGGTAAAGATAAAGACGTTGTTACCATAGAAATTGAGCACGTAAATGCTGATGCTTTGGCTGAATTGGAAACTCAGGGAATAAAAGTGGTTCCGAATTCTAATATCATTAAAACCATTCAACAAAAAATCCTTCAGAAAGAATTTTATAAAGCGCATGATATTCCGAGTCCGGAATTTGAAGTGATGGACGGAAGTTCAGACGAGATTAAAATGCCTTTGCCTTTTGTTCAGAAAATGAATACGGGAGGTTATGATGGAAAAGGTGTACAGGTAATTCGTACGGCTGAAGACATGAAAAATCTTTGGGTTCAGGATTCTGTTATTGAAAAATTGGTCGATATCGACAAGGAACTTTCTGTGATCGTTGCAAGAAATGAAAATGGTGAAACAAAAACATTTCCCGTAACGGAAATGGTGGCAGATCCGAAGTTAAATTTATTAGATTTCAATGTTTGTCCGGTTTATTTAGCAGAAGAAATTGAAAATCAGATTCTCGCTATTACTGAAAAATTTTTAGCTGCTGTAAATTCTCCGGGGCTTTTTGCGATTGAATTATTTTTAGATAAAGAAGGCAAAATCTGGGTAAATGAAACGGCGCCGAGACTGCATAATTCAGGACATCAAAGTCAGGAAGGAAATGCCAATTCTCAGTTTGAGCAAATGTATCGTGTGGTGAAAAATTTACCTTTGGCAGATACAGATGCAATCATTTACAGTGGAATGCTCAATTTAGTTGGAGCAGAAGGATTCTCAGGAAAAGTAGTTTACGAAGGAATGGAAGATGTATTAAGATTGCCTGAAACTTACGTTCACCTTTACGGAAAAACTGAAACCAAACCAGGAAGAAAAATGGGACACATTAATGTATTGGCAGATTCAAGAGAAGAATTGATGGAGAAATTGGTACAAGTGAAAGCCATGGTAAGAGTGATTGCTGAATAATTATTAAATTTAGATAGTATATTGAAAAAGACTGCATTGCAGTCTTTTTTGTTTTGATACCTTAGAAAGTAAGTCGTTTCAGTTTTTCAATTAATTTTGTTGCCTGATTAAGGGCTTTCCTTTTCACATCATCTTCGGTATAGCCTGCATTAACAGACGTTCCGTGGAAGTAAAACGGCTCTACATAGTTCATTTTTGAAAAATAAGCGGTTTGCTCTAAATTTTTACAAAGCTCATGTACCCGAAAATGATGTTCTCCCAATGTATGATATTCACTTTCCGGCCCGCCAACAGTGAAACTGGGTATGAAATTTTTGCCCTTTAATTGATCTCCTTTCGAACCATAAGCAAATTGATATTCAAAAACAACATCAAACCAATGTTTCATAATAGCGGGCATATTATACCAATAGAAAGGATATTGAAATACAATATTTTGATGTCTTAATAAAGCTTCCTGTTCAGATTTTACATCAATATTATAATCAGGATACATTTGTGAAAGATGTCTTATTTCAACCTCTACATCACTTTTTTCTAATTCTTCAATAATTGTTTTATTGGCTATCGATCTTTCAATATTGGGATGCCCAAGAATAATTAGTGCCATATTTATTTATACTATAAAATTTATAGTTGCAAAATTATTTAGAGCTTATTACATTTGCAATAACTATCTAATTGGATAGGTATCAAAACAATGAAAAAGGAATGTACTGCTAATTATGTGAAAATTGGGGAAAAGCTTTATCCATGCTCGGTGAGCTTGGCAATGGATTTTCTTGGAGGAAAATGGAAAACCGTTATTTTATATCACTTGAAAGATGGTAAGAAAAGATATAGTGAACTGAGAAAAGAATTATTTTCAGTAACAGAAATGACGTTGAGCATTCAATTAAAACAATTAGAAAAAGACGGATTGATTTCCAGAAAAGTTTTTGGTGAAAAGCCGCCGGTAAAGGTTGAATATTCCCTAACCGATTTTGGTAAAACATGTATTCCCGTTTTAGAAGCGATTACCAATTGGGGAAATTTAATTGTAGATGAAAAAGGAGAGTTTGTGGAAGCTTAAATTCCCGCAAATTCTTTTAATCTGCAGGAATTTAAACTGTATTGAATTAATTTTAAGCTAGTTATTAAAAATAGCAAATGCTTCTTCTGTCGCTTTAAAAAAGTTATTGTGAACCATTTCTGTATTTCCCACGCGAATTTCATAGATATTTTCCTGTAGTGCTTTTACCAAATCGCGAGCTACATCCGAGGCCGGAATTCCGTTTTCTCTGCCGCCGATTTCTACCGAAAAATCTGTGTTTACCAAAGGTGGCATCAATTCAAAAACTTTTACATTAGAGTTTTTAGCGAGCTCATATCTCAGCAATCGGGTATGGGAATGCAATGCCGCTTTAGAATCGGAATACGTCGGGACATGCGAACCCGGAACCAGCCCAACAATAGAAGAAACGTTCACAATAGCCGCTTCATTTTGTTCTTTTAATAACGGTAAAAATTTATCTGTTAAACGAATCGGGGCAAAATAGTTCGTCGTAAACTCGGCAATTGCTTTATTATAAATATCGCCATCGCTTGCAAGATTGTAAACATACGCATTTCCTGCATTATTAATTAAAATAGTAATGTTTCCAAACGTTGTTTTTACTTCTTCGTATAATCTGTTGATGTCTGCTTCATTCGTGATATCGGCTTGAATGGTAAAAATGTTTTCAAAATCTTTTGCAACGGCACCCAGTTTTTCTTTATTTCTTCCGACAATAATAATTTTATTTTCAGGACTTAATGCTTTTGCAATTTCTAAACCAATTCCTGAACCTCCGCCAGTAATTAAAATTGTGTTGTTTGTAATGTTCATAATAATTTGTTTTTGTTACTATTAGTAAATTTAAAATTGTACCATTTGGTACAAAATTTTATAAAAAATTTTATCTTGTCTAAACTGGAAGCTGAAGGTTTGATAATCGAAGTTTATAACTCGTCTAATCAACAGTATTGTTTTAACTTGCCGTTTCCATCATCCTTTCTTACTCTAATAATTTCAAATTAATATCGATAAGCGAGTGAAGCATCTCTGGCGAACTTTCCATTCGTCTGGTAACGTGAATTCCGTTCCAAAGATTGGTAAGATGCCAAGCCAGAATTTCAGGATCTTGCTGAGTCTTTAATTGTCTGTTGTCTTGAGCTTCTTTGATAGATTTAGCAAATATTTTCTGCAAACCTTTCAGTAATTCTGCCGTTATTTTTTTTATTTCAGCATCTTTTTCAGAAAGCTGAACCAATGCATTTCCAAGATAGCAGCCCCGTTCAATATCACAATCTTCTGCGTGAGCCAAGGCAAAGAAAAGTTTTTTAATAAAATCGATTTTATCTTCAGAATTTTCAATAGCCAATGCTATTTTTTGATTGAAATTTCCTGCAAACTGCTTAATTGATCGAATATACAATTCCTGTTTTCCTCCTTTAAAAGCCAAATAAAAACTCCCTTTTCCTATTCCCATGGCGCTCAACAATTCGTCGGCAGAAGCTGTATCGTAGCCTTTATTTCTAAAAACCTCAGTTGCTTTTTCTACAGCTTCTTGTTCGTCAAAAATTTTGGGTCTGCCTGCCATGTTTTCTGTTTTGATGAAGCAAAGGTATGTAATTGTACTATTCGGTACAAAATAAAAAATAAAATATCAACTATTGGTTTTGTCTATAATACATCATAACTCATAAATAAAGCTGTTTCTAAAGAATTGTTATATAATTTTGTATTAATCCCTGTGATTTGAAAGCCTGCTTTTTTATAGAACTTTATCGCCGGATAGTTCGTGTTTTGAGTTTCAAGTTCTACGATTCTGCAATTAAGATCTCTTGCTTCACGATTGATATTTTTAATAAAAAGTCTTCCGATATTTTGTCCACGAAATTTTTCACTAATCAACATATTTTCGATAAAAAGACTGTTGTTCCAAGCTCTGAAATCACAAATAATCCATCCAATTAATTCGTTTTCGTGGTAAGCTCCGAAAGAATGACCTTTTTCAATAATTTCATTTAAATCATCAATATCATCAGAATTTGTTTTCCAAACTTTTCTGTAATGTTGATTTTTTTCTCTTAAACTAAATTCAAAAGAAGTTCCGATTTCAATAGCGGAAACTACATAAATTTTATCTGTTTCATAACCATTAAAACCCCAGTTTTCTATGGGATTAAAGTGTAATTTTTCCAGTTTTTTTATTTCCATGCAAAAGGAAAATTTATAGTTTAAATATGATTAAAGATTAATGAATTTCAGTACAGATTTCAACTAAATAATTATCAAGATCTTTAATATAAGCTACTTTTTGTCCCCAAGGTTTTTCTACAATATTTTCATATAAAGAGGCTCCGTTGGTTAAAGATTTTTCTACCAAAGATTCTACATCGTCGGTTACAAAACCGAGTTCAATTCCGAAAGGCTTTTTCTCCGCATTAGATTGTAAAAAACCTTCTTTAATATTAGAATTCGCCAATTCTAAAGAAGCGAAAGATAGAGTAGTGTCGCCTGTTATAAGCTCACCATAATCTTTTTCAGGAGTGATGAATTTTATTTCTGTATTGAATGTTTCTTTATAAAAGTTCATAGATTTTTCCAGATCCTGAACGTAAAGGATGACATATTTAAATTTGATCATGTTGTCTATTTTAAAATGGAGTTTCGGAATAAACCAGAACAGTTTAAACTGACAAAAATTTTAAGAATATTTTCAAAAAATTAACCTTAAAAATCTGTTGCTTCTGAACTCGAAAAATTGGTTTTTGTAGAGTAAATAATAATTTGCAGCAATACCAAAAATAAAATAATGATGGTTCTGATAATTGCATTTTGAGAATTCTTTTCGCGAACAGATTCCAGATAATTAATCTTTCCGATAGAATATTCCTTGATTTTATCAATATCTGTAAAACTGTTTATTTTGGCGATTTCAGATTTTATTTCGGCATCATTTAACGTTGCTGCTACATTGATCTCGTTGGCATTGCTCACAAAAAGCCATCCGAATAAGATAATGGAAATAAATAAAAGAAACGGTCTCAGTATTTTCATGTTTTTATAATATAATATTTGAGGGCGAATATTAATGATGTTTTGTCATTCTCAAATTTAATTAAATTTATTTAAAACCTTTCTAATACGAAGAAAATTTAAAATTGATAATTTATGAATTCTACTTGAAAACCAGTAGCCTTTGATTATAATCATTTTAAATAAGATAAATGCTACCTAAATTTAAATAAAATTTCATATTCCAAAACTTTCAAAAGGCTTACATTTGTCTTCAATAAAAATTTTACTGAATGCTTAGGAAAATTTCGATTGCGGCGGCTACTTTTCTGTCCGTAATGACAATCAATGCGCAGAAGAACAAAAATTCTCAATTAGAAAGACCCAAATTGGTAGTTGGTTTAGTGGTAGACCAAATGCGTTGGGATTATCTGTATCGTTTTTACAACAAATTTCGTAACGATGGTTTCAAAAGATTATTAAACTCAGGATATTCTCTGAACAACGTTCATATTCCTTATGTTCCTACGGTAACGGCTTTGGGGCATACAAGTATTTATACAGGTTCGGTTCCGGCGATTCACGGGATTGCAGGAAATGACTGGACAGACAAAGAAACGGGTAAAAATGTATATTGCACCACAGACGAAAACGTAAAACCGGTGGGAACTACCAATGTAAAAGTGGGAAGTCATTCACCCAAAAATCTTTGGTCTACAACGGTTACAGACGAATTGAGATTAGCAACGAATTTCCAGGCAAAAGTTGTGGGGGTTTCTCTGAAAGACAGAGCATCTATTTTACCAGCAGGGCACACGCCGACAGGTGCTTTTTGGTTTGATGATTCTACAGGAAACTTCATCACAAGCACTTGGTATATGAACGATTTGCCGCAATGGGTAAAATCTTTCAACTCGCAGGCATTGCCGGATAAATTGGTGGCAAATGGCTGGAATACTTTGCTTCCGATTAATCAATATACAGAAAGTTCACCAGATAATTCGGCTTGGGAAGGGCTTTTAGGAAGTGCAAAAACGCCAACTTTCCCTTATAACAATTTGGCTAAAGATTATCAGGAAAGAAAAGACAACATCAGATATACACCTTTTGGAAATACATTAACACTGAAAATGGCTGAAGCAGCTGTGGAAGGTGAAAAAATGGGCAGTGATGATGTGACAGATTTCTTGGCTATCAATTTGGCATCAACAGATTACGCAGGCCACAAATTTGGACCAAATTCTATTGAAGTTGAGGATGTTTATTTAAGATTAGATCAGGATTTTGCTAAATTTTTCAATTATTTAGATGAAAAAGTAGGTAAAGGTCAGTATACTGTTTTTCTTTCTGCAGATCACGGGGGAGCGCATTCTGTAGGTTTCCTTCAGGAGCATAAACTTCCTACAGGTTTCTTTGGGGAGGGAATGGAAAAAAATATCAATCAAAAATTAAAAGATAAATTCGGGGTAGATAAATTGATTAATTCTGTTGAAAATTATCAGGTTTACTTTGATAGAAAGTTGTTGGCTGATAATAAGCTTGAGCTGGATGATGTAAGAGACTTCACCATTAAAGAATTGCAAAAAGATCCTACGGTTTTATATGCGGTTTCTGTGGAAGAAGTTCAGGAAGCTACTATTCCCGAGCCGATTAAACAAAGAATCATCAACGGAATTAACAGACAGAGAAGTGGAGATATTCAATTAATTTCTCACGATTCTATGTTGCCGCCTTACGCTAAAACAGGAACTACACACAGTGTTTGGAATTCTTATGATGCTCATATTCCATTATTATTTATGGGGTGGGGAATTCAACATGGTGAAAGCAATAAGCCGTATTTCATGACAGATATTGCCCCTACGGTTTCAGCTTTATTGAAGATTCAGTTTCCAAGCGGAAATGTAGGAAATCCGATCACAGAAGCTATCGGAAAATAGTTTAAATAAAATCAAACATATATTCACAGAAAAATCCCTGACGAAAGCCAGGGATTTTTGTTTTTTCGCTTAATAATAAATCTTCGTACTGTCGATTTTTACCATATCAAGCTTTTCCATTTTCTTCACGGTGCGAATTACGGTTTCTATGCGTAATCCGGTAAGCGAGGCAAGCTGCTGTCGGGTGTAGGGAATAAGAAAAGAATGCTTTTCTTTACCTCCGAAGTAGTCTTTAAGATATTTCATCACCAGATCTATTTTGGTTAAAGGATCTTTGAAAGAAAGTGCCGCTGAGGTTAAATATCTGTAATGCATTCTATCCGCAGTGTACGAATAGATGTTAAAGATTTGCTCAGGATACTTCATCAGAAACTTAAAGAATTTGTTTTTTTCCATTCTCAGTATTTCACAAGCTGTAACTGCAATGGCATTTATAGCATAATTTGAATTGTGAAATACGTAAGTTTCTGCAAAACAATGTCCTTCAAAAGGAATCCCGTGAATAAATTCCTTCCCGTCGTCTAAAATACTGTTGATAACTACCGTACCACTTTTTATCTGATAATAATAACGTGGTGTAGCCCCTTCTTCAAAAATAAATTCACCCGAATTGTAATTTTGCAGCTCAGCCCCATGAGAAAGCAAAAGTTCTTCGCAGATGATCATATTTGAGATATTAATTTCCGATAAAATTAGTGATAAAACTTATTGCCTGAAAATTAATAAATACCACATAAATGCCTCATTAATTCTAATAAATCGGAAAAAATAAAGTTTATTATTAAAAATAAAAAAACTCACATTAGAAATGTGAGTTTTAATAAAATAAGAAAAAGTTATTTTTTTATAATGCGGAATGATTTTACATTTCCTTTTGTTACATTTTTTATTTGTATGATGTAGATGCCGGCTAGCTTATCAGAGAAAGGTATAGATAGGGTGGTTTCAGATATTGTTTTTCTGAATACAGGTGTTCCCAAGCTATTGACAATCTGTATCTCATACTCTTCTTTTTCATTTCCTAAATTGATGTTTACAACATCTTTTACAGGATTTGGATAAACAGTGGGCTCCTCTAATTGCTTTTCGGAAGCGTCTGCTATTCGTGCTTTACTACAATTATTAGCTTTCCATGTCACAGTATTAGATGCGGTATAGCAGCCATTTAAACCATAGACAACAAGCCTTGCCTGATTGGGATGACTGGCGTAATAGGATGAAATATTGGAAACTGTCATGGTAGGAGTTCTGGTTCCTGAGAAAGTAGCATATCCCGTGAGTGTTTTTTCAGGATAATTACTCCATGTACCGTCTGCATTTTGAAACTGCCATTGATAAGCGATTCCTTTTGCTGAAGCAGCTAACTGTAACGATCCTCCTACGCATGCCGATGCAGAAACAGGTTGTGTATTTATTCCGTATACTCTCCATACTTGCGGTGAGGAATATTTTGTAGTTCCGTCCGCCTGTTTTATTGCTGCTCGTACTGTATTTGGATTGTTAATATATGCTTTTGAAATATTAGAAACGGTCATTACATTCGTTTTAGTTCCCGAAAATGTGGCGTAGCCATTTACAGTTCCGTCTGGATAATTGCTCCATGTCCCATTTGTATTTTGATACTGCCACTGCCAATTTGTTCCCGTGAGAGGAGTGGTTACTTTAATAGTACCTCCAACGCAAGCTGCATTCGTAATATCCGGAATACCTTCACTATAATTAAAAGGATATGAGAAAAAAGCATATTCTCCGTTTTCTAGAATAATTTCAAACTGTAGATTATAAACGGTTTGTGAAGGTAATAATAGTTCGCTTTTAGGCATACTTATGCTGAAACTATTACCCGAAGGTTTCACAGACCATGCAGTGCGGTTATTAGCACTTGTATTTGGTGTTGCATGAGGATCTTGATAAATATTAACACCAGTTACTACTCTGTTAGAATAAAATGTGCCAGAAATATGGAGTTTGCCGTTAGAAAATGAAGCATTCAAACTTGTTATTTTTGTATCATTTCCATTGTAATAATTTCCGGGTACGTTTGCGAAAATTTGGCAGGTATTCAATATTGCTGATCCTGCACTATTAATAAATGTAGGAGATTTTCCAAATGTTTGATTACCTAAAGCCATAAGATTCATCCCTTGGTTAGGATTGTTGTACTCAGTAATGGTTTGGCGACTGTGGGGAAGATTGATACCATGTCCAAGTTCATGAAGTAATCCTCCTAACCCTGAACGAACCCTTTGCCCATATATATCGGGATTATTTAAATATTGTAAATCAAATTCGGGATAATCTAATCCGTAAGCGGTTCTCCCTAATCCATAAAAAGGAACATTGGAAGCATTAATATTTAGCAATGCTGTAAGAACCAGTGTATGACTACTTGTTTTTTGAGATGGATTACTCGCAAAATAGGCTCCAATTTCCTGTGATTCTTTACTTGAATCTGCATACGTATATGCAGTATGTGGAAGAGCGCCCTTAATGACTATTATTTTAACAATATTCGGATCTGTTTTAGATTTGAAGAGCCCGAATTCTTTAGCTCCAAAGCCGTTTTTGATCATGTAATCCTTATAATAACTTTGTGCATAGAGCATCAATTTGCTTACTCTTGTCTTGTACGTAGGATCTAAAGGGACATCATTAGGTACAAAGTAAACAATATTTAAATTGTAGGGATGGGGAGACGTGTAGGTAACGCCGTCATAAATGTTCGTGTAAACCGTTTGTGCATTGAATGCAGCAGCTGAAAGGCAAAGGCACAATAAAGCACCTAGCCATTGGGTAATTGAATTTTTCATTCCTGTGTGTGTTTATGATTTGGATTATAGACAGGTAAAGTTCTTGATCAGAATATTGATAAACAACTAATGTTGCATACAATTGATATTCACCTAATCATTCGTGTGTTTTTAACGGTTTTTGGTTGAAAAAATACATGTAATTAAGATATGTCCTTATGATTTATATTCCAGAGAAAATGGTCGTTTGCTATTGTTGCTGCTTTATTAATTGCTTAATCTTTTGCTTTAGGCCTCTATTTTCTTTCCTTAATTTCAATATAAAAAAGAGGATAAGGCTTGCAATCACAATACAAATTATAGAAATACAAAAAGTAATAAAATGATAATGATTTTTTAGATCTTCTTTTTTCTTTAAAGTTTCATTATTGTGATTATCAACAGCTTGGTTGATAGAACTTAGCTCATTTTGCTCCCTTTTGAAGCGCATTTCAAAATATTTTTTATTGTAAAGCTGATACAGTTGCGGCTTTCCGGTCGCCAGATAATTATCTGCCATTTCCTTGAAAATGCCTTCATTTAAGATCAAATCGTTGGTGTTTTTACAAAGATTTTCAGCTTTTTTTAAAAGCTCCAATGCGGTAGCATTTTCACGTTTTTGCTTATAGACTTCCGCCATTCCTTTTAATGCGAAGGCTTCCAAGCTTTTAGCTTTATTTTTCTGCGCATATTCTATAGATTTCTCAAAAGCTTCTTTAGCTAAAGCAATTTTTTGAAGATTTAAATAACAATAGCCAATATTATAATAAACAACGCTCACGTTGGCAAATGTGGCTTTTTTATCTTTTACTTTTTCGAAATTTTTAATAGCAATAAAAAATTTTTCAAGAGCAATTTCAGAATTCGACTGGCTCTTGTAAATCATCCCGCGAATGGCGTAGCTGCGGGCAATTTCCACTTGCTTTTCAAATAAATCATCAGGAAGTTTTGTCAGATAAAGATCAGCTTCATTTAAAGTTTCCAGGCTTTTGCTGAAAAGTTCCATCTGTTGATATTGAATCGCCACCGAAACCAAAACGCTTGCCTGTGTTTTCAGATCCGTTGTTCTCTGAGCAAATTCTTTAGCTTTTAAGATGAATTTTAAAGATTCATCAAAATCTCTTTTCGCAATATTTGCTGTAGAAAGCAACATATAAATTGCCGTAATATTTTTAACGTCTTTCTCTTTTTCGAGTAAATTTTTTGAAATAGAAATAGCTTTATCCGGAGAATCGTAAATCTCCAATCGCGCTTTTTTCATTGCAGAATCAAAAGAAATTTCCTGTGCTGAAATCGAAATTTTCCCCAACAGAAATATAAAAAAGAAAATGTTTAGCCTGAATTTCATAAAGCTCTGTTTTTACTGATTTCCTGAATATAAACGTTGGGAGACATGCCTGTAACAGATTTAAAAACCGTTGTGAATGCGCTGTGAGAAGAAAATCCTGAGATTTCGGCAAGATAACTCACTTTATAATTAAGATACGATGGGTTCGATTTTAATAAATGAGCAATGTGATTGATTCTGAGTTCATTAATATATCCGTTGAAATTTTTGCCTTTATGATTATTTATAACTTCAGAAAGATACTTTGTATTTACTTCCATTTGAGCAGAAAGTGTTGAAAGTGACATGTTTTTGTTCAAAAAACGATCAGATTGTTCAAATTCTTCTAATTTTTGAAGAATTTCTTCCTCTTTTTCTTTAGAAATTTTATTAGAATCTTTATCAGTCGTTTTTTCAATCACATCAGATTCTTTTTTAATTAAAATTTCCGCATGTGATTTTTCCCAATTCTTTTGTTTTTCAAAAAAATCGAACTGCTTTTTAAGATCTTTATTTCTGTTTTTAATGATTAAAAACCAAATAGTTAATCCAATAACAATCAATAAAATAATAAAAAATAAAAACCAGAATTTTTTTGATTCATTTTGACGCTGAAATTCCAGATTTTTATTTTGATACGTTTCTACAAGCTTTACAATATATCGAATACCTTCCTTTGTACTCGCATCAATTTTCGTTCGGGAATCAACATATAATTTATTGTAAAAGTGATGTTTTTCATCATCATGTAGCGCAAAATAGCATTTAGATAAAGACTCGTAAATTCTTGATTTTAAATTATTAAAAGGTAAATTTTCAATCTCGGATAATCCTTTTTCCAAATAAACAATAGAGGTCTGATAATCTTCTTTTGAAAAATAATAACGCGCAAGATTTTCGTAGGCTAAAGCTTCTAAGTAGCTGTAATTCGTGTTTTTTGCTTCGAGTAAAGCGTTTTCTAAAAGATTTTTAGCTTGTTCAAGCTTATTTTGCCTTGATAGATAAGCAGCTCTGAAAATTTTGTTTTCAATTTTAAGAATCGTATTTTCTTCATTATTAACCGTTAAAAAAGAGTCACTTTTTGCAATGTTTTCTAAAGCTAATATATAGTTTCTGTTAATTCCGAAATTCAAAGCTTGTAGCTGATACAATTTGGCAACAGTGGTTTTTATCTTAATATTTTCACTGTTAAGCAGCTTTTTATTGATTAAAAGACTGGAAATTATTTTTTGAGACTGATTGTATAGATCAAGATTTTGATATTGATCGGCAAGATTGTAATCTGCAAAAAGCTGCATGAAATAAGATAAATTTTCTTTATCTGAATCATCTTTCTGGCTCGAAATATTTACAGATTGTACATAATCTCCCTTCATGGCATAGGCTTGAGAAATGATGTTTCTTAAGACAATTTTATGCTCGTTGTTTTGATCGCTGATTAAAATACTGAGAGAATAATTGATGCAGTCATCCGGATTTTGATACAATTTTTGAAAAGCTTTATCGGCTAAAACAGAAAAGTCGGGGCCAGATTGCCCGCTGATAAAAACGGAATTTAATAAAATTAATAGAATAGGGATTGTTTTTTTCCACAGTTTTTGGTGAAAAACAAGGTTTTTTGATTGTTTTTTTTGAGTCTTCTTAAAATCTGTCTTCAAAGTAAAGTTTTTGTATAGTTTTGATTTTTAGTTGTTTAAATTTTAAATTCTTTTAAATTTCATGAATTATGTAAGTCAAAATCTTTTCAGCGAGTAAATATAATACTAATATTGTTCTCACCAATTCGAAATATTAAATCCAATAAAATATGAAAAAGATTTACAACATTTCAAAGAAAGCATTATATGCTTGTTGTGTGTTTGGCTTTTCAGTTACCAGTGCACAGCTTACAGTGATGGCGTCGGGAAATTTTAATGTTGGAAGTGTATCTGATAATGGAGTGGTGAGCATGCACACTTCCGCAGGAGGAATTTATAAATGGGATGCCGTGAATGGTTTTATGCAAATTGGCAATATTGCCAATGGCTATCCGGCAGCAGGAAAAACAGTGGTTTCTAATGACGGAACTAAGATTGCATCTTCCACCACAAACAGTGCGACAAATTTTAATGAAATTTCAACGTATGACATTTCTACTTCTACTTGGACGACACGAGGCGGACTTGTTCCCACAGGTTGGGACGGTAGTGTAAGTTCTACATGGGGAATGAGTCAGGGAGGTGAAATTATTGTGGGCTTGGGCTGGTTAACAGCTTCTAATGCTCATGCTGTAAAATGGACTTCCGAAGGCGGAATAGAAGATTTAGGAAGCATTGTCCCAAATAGAAGTTCAAGGGCTAACGCCGTAAATTCTAACGGAAATGTGATTGTTGGTTGGCAAGATGAAGATAATGGCTCCCGAAGAGGAGCGAAGTGGGTAAATGGTGTTGAAAGTTTTATTACCGACAATAATGGCGAATATGTAGGCGAAGCAGGGGATGTTTCTGCCGATGGAAATACAATTATAGGTGCAAGTTTACCAGAACCGTATGTCTGGAACAGCGCAACCGGATTAACGTATATATCACATCCAAATTCCTCAGCCTTCTTTAGAGGAGGGGCAACGGGAATCTCTGCCGATGGCAAAACTGTTATCGGATATTTCAGAGCATTTGCAGCGCCCCCAATGTCTGGAGAAGGCTTTATATGGACTTCCACGGGAGGTCGTGTGAATCTTAATGATTACGCAGTGGGATTGGGAATTAGTACACAGGGAGTTACCATGTCTCTTCCGTTGGCAATTTCTAAGGATGGCAAGAAAATAGCAGGAGTAGGAACGAATTCTTCAGGGCAAATTGTTGCATTTTATTTAGATATTACAGCGTATCTATCTACAAATGAAGCTGTAAAAGCGAAAGATAAGATTTCAATCTATCCAAATCCTGCAAAAGATATCATTTATATTAAAGGAGCTGGTAAAATAGAAAAAGCAAGAATTTATAATATGGTCGGTCAAAACGTACGCACATTTGATTCGGTTGAACATCAGATTGATGTATCATCTTTATCAAAAGGTACTTATGTGTTAGAGGTTTTCGTGAAAGGGGAAGTTTCACAAAATTTAAAATTCATAAAGCAGTAAAATCCAAACAACTAAATTAGGCTGAACCAAAAACTCGCGGGAATTTCCTGCGAGTTTTGTTTTTTTGAATATTTCAATTAAAATTATTCTTCGTCTTCTGTTTCTTCATCCTCATCGTCTTCGTATTGCTCAAGATAATAAGTGAAAGTGAAATCTTCAACTTCATCTTCTGCATCTTCTAATGTGGTTAAAAGATCTTCAAAAAGTTCCAGCTGATCTACGCTCATATTCACAAATTCAATGTGAAGAGGCATTTCCAGTTCTCCCGTGATTACATCTGAAAGTGCATCCAGATTATCTCCGAAATGTTCAGGAAGAATTAATTTTTCTTTAAGCTGAGTGTAAAAATCTTCGTAATCTCCAATCTCAGTAAAATCTATGTATATTGTATTCATAATGTTGTATTCTTGTTTTTCGTCATTGCGAGGAGCAAAAGCAACGAAGCAATCTCAATAAGGATTCAATTAATCAATTGAAGTTACTTTTGTTAGAAAACATTACTGTTTTTCAAAACTTTTATAATGATCTTTCGTTAAATAAACATCACCATTTTGAGTGAAAACAATACGATCAGCATTTCTGTTTCCACAGTGATAATTTACATCTGCTTCAAAATATTGTACACCTTGAGGCAAGCTTTTTTCTCTATTGCTAAACTTGTCGCCCCCAATGGCCTTACCCGGTAAAACTTCACAAAGATTACCTTTTCCAGGATTCCAGCCCTGCTTTCTGGCTTCATTTTTTGTGATGTAATAATCAGGAAGCTGATGGTTTTGTTTCACATAATTAATGACCGTTTTTTCATTCGTTAATTCATCAATTGATTGATCGTTATTGTTGATATTTCCTGTTGATGAACCGTATTCAATCTTTGGATTTACATGTTCAGTTTGTTGATCTGAAATGAAATTATTATAAATATACATCACGGCCATCCCAAAAAGAAGACCTAAACAAATGAAAAATAACGGACGTGTTTTGCTGTTCATAATTTATAATGTCAATTGTGAATTTTACTTCGTAATCAATAGTCAATATTAAACTCAAAATATAAAAAATTCACTATTGACTATTCACTTTTATGCTCTCCACTCTTCAGGAATATCGCAAACCGGAATCGGGTTCATTTTATGCTGAGCGGCTTTATGCATTCTGTCGAAGATTTGGAAAACTTCCTTGTCTCTTCCTTCATAATCATCTACAGTTTTTGTTCCGTATTCTTTCTGAATTTTCTCAAGCTCAGGATATGTTGCTCCAATCTGATCTTCATCTGTTCTTTCGGCATCCCAAAGCCCATCGGTAGGAATGGCTTCCTGAATGCTTTTAACTAAATCTAAAGCAGTTGCCAGTTTGTAGACTTCTGTTTTGTAAAGATCAGCAATAGGAGAGATATCTACACCGCCATCACCATATTTTGTGTAAAAACCAATCCCGAAATCTTCTACTTTATTTCCCGTTCCGCAAACCAAAAGACCATTGATTTGTCCGTAATAATACAACGTAAGCATTCTCAAACGAGATCTTGTGTTGGCAAAAGCCAGTTTTTCGTTTGGATAAAGATCATCGTGTACGTCAAATGTTTTGTAAAGCTCTTCAAAAGCAGGAGTAAGATTTACAGACATTGTTTCAACATTCGGGAATTTCGATTTCAAATCATTCATATGTTCCCAAGCTCTGTTTACCTGATCTTCTTTCTGGCGAATCGGCATTTCAATTAATAAGGTTTTTAAACCCGTTATTGCTGCCAAAGTAGAAACAACACCGGAATCTACACCACCTGAAACTCCGATTACATAACCATTTACTCTTGATTTTTCAGCATAATCTTTCAACCACGCTACAATATGATCTATTACTTTTTGTGTCTGCATTGTATGTTTAAATTTTTTATTCTATTCCAAATTCTTTAGGATATTTTACCACTCCTTTTACTCCTTTTAAGCCATTTTCTACTAATTCAACCGCCATGCCGTTTGCATCGGGAATTTCAAAAGGAAAAGTAATTCCAAAATCACTTGCTTTTCTATATTCAAATTTCGGATAATATTTCTCATGGCCAATCAAAACCACAGATTTAAAACCCAATTCCTGAGCAATAACATGTCCGAAAGCGATCAGATGCCCGCCAATTCCCTGATTTTGATATTCAGGTTTTACAGAAACAGGAGCGAGTGCTAAAGATTCAAAAGATTCTGAACCGTTTTCTATTGTCACTTTTGAAAACAAAATATGTCCCACAAGCTCTTCTTCGCCCGTATCGTCATTCACAAAATCGGCAACAATAGATAATTCAGGAATGAAATCTTCTGATTTTCTCAGTTTTTCAACCAAAAAATGTTCCTGATGATCACTGTTTTCTACATTTCTAAAAGCTTCTTCAATTACCTGAAAAATCTTTTCATAATCTCTTTCCTCTTCGGGTCTTAATGATATCATTGTTTTGTTAAATATTTTTCCAAAGTTAATTCATACCAAAAGCAAATGCCGTCTGGTTCTTCAAATTCTCCGGTTTTTTCAAATCCTAATTTTGTTAAAATATGAAGAGATGCCTCATTTTCACAATGGGCATATGCGTAAATAATATTGGCTTTTATCTGATGAAAACCATATTCTAAAGATGCTTTTGCAGCTTCTGAAGCATAGCCTTTTCCCCAAGTTTCTGGCAAAAAGCGATAACCTAATTCGTATACATTTTTATAACCGTTGGTTGCCTGCGTTAAAAGTTTTAACCCGCACCATCCGATTAATAAACCTGTAGATTTTTCAATTACAGCAAGCCTTCCTAATCCTGTTTCCGAATATTGTTTCTGAATGATTTTAATGACTTCTCGCGATTGATCTGGTTCGGTCAAAGGTTCAACGCCAATGTATTTCATTACATCAGAATTGGAGTCAAGCAAAAACATTCGCTCAACATCGTTTTCCTCTAATTTTCTTAGGATTAATCGTTCGGTTTCTAATCGCATGGTTGTTATTGTTCAGCTCCAAAAAGGGTAAAATCTGTTTTTGCCCCTTTTTTAATGTCAGTTTCTTTCATTTTATTTCCACCGATATTTAACGTTTGCAAATTTAGATTTTTAGAAATATCCAATTTCTGAATCTGATTATGTTCTACGTTTAATTTTCTTAAATATTTCAACGAACTTACATCAATACTTTTAAGCTTATTCAACGAAATCGTTAATTGATCGATTCTTGGTGATGTTTTTAACGAAAAAGTTTCAATAGAATTGTTGTCCAAATATAATGAAGCTAAACTTTTAAGGTTTTCTGCAGAAAAAGTTGAAATTTTACATCCCGTGCATGAAAACAAATCAAGTCTTTGTAGGTTTTTTAAGTTGACATTGGGAATGGCATTATCATCCAAAACGATCATTTTAGCATTCGGAAAAAGTACCAAATCGTCTGTAGAAGTGATGTTTTTTTGAACTAAAAACAAATTAGTTACTTGATCGCCTTCAAATTTATCGATGGAACCATTCTTATTCAAATCAAAGTTTTCAACCACTGCTTTTTCAAGATTTTTATCCTTGAATTCTAGTGCCTGAGCGGGAACCATAGCAACTGCAGCGAAGATAGATAGTGCTGCAAATATTTTCTTATTCATCATGTCGATTGTTTTAATAATCCGTATTTTTGTGAATCAAAATTTTTGTAAAAATAATGAAGATTTTCAGAACTATTGCGCTTTCTCTCCTTTTAGTTTTAGGATTGAGTTCTTGTAAGAAAGAATCTCAAAACCAATGGAATGTAGAAGTGAAAAATCCGGCGGAAAAAGTAGAGATTACAGATATTTCCAAAGAGTTTTATGATCAAAATGTACCTTTAGATCAGTTTAAATCAAAATTTCCTTGGTTTCAGGGAACGGTTTCTGATGCCGATTTCGGAAAAAGAAGAGCTGACTCACAGGAAGTAAAAGTGTATAAAGAAGCCATTGCCAAGATTGATGTACAAAAACTTCAGAAAGAGCTTCACGAATTATTTTCACATATTAAATATTATTTTCCACAGTTCAAAAGCCCAAAAGTATTTTTATTTTCCTCAGCTTTACAAATGGTTCAGGATCCGATTTTCTATGAATCAAAAGAAAATTTACTGTTTATAGATGTGACGGGATTTATGGGTGAAAATAATGCCAATTACAAAGGGCTGGAAATGTATTTTCAGAAATCGATGAATCCGAATAATATTGTGCCGAAAGTTTCTCAAATTTTTGCTGAAGGTTTTGTAAAAGAATCGCCGGATCATCAGAAATTTATCGATCAAATGATGCTGAATGGTAAAATTATGATTCTTCAGGATGCTTTTTTACCAAGTTTTCCCGATTATCTTAAAATGAATTATACTCAAAAACAGTATGATTGGGCTGTTGCCAATGAAGCGAATATCTGGAATTATTTTGTTGAAAATAATCTGCTTTTCGGAGATGATCATAGATTAGAAGAACGTTTTCTTTCACCAGGGCCGTTTTCAAAATTTTATACAGAGATAGATAACGAATCTTCGCCTCAGATTGGGATTTATACAGGATGGCAGATTTGTAAATCTTACTTAAAAGAAAAACCGGAAACAAAATTATTAGATTTCCTGAAAATGGATGCAACGGTGATTTTTAACCAATCAGGATATAAGCCGAAATTAGAAAAATAGAATTAAAAATTTAGAAATAAATAGAAAGTTATGAGAAAAACTCAGATTACGATAGATGTAGAATTAGATGAAAACCACATTCCGGAAACAATGACTTGGAATGCGCAAGATGGTGGAGTAGAAAAGGAGGAAACAAAAGCGGTCATGATTTCTGTTTGGGACGAAAAAGCAATGGAAGCTTTAAGAATCGATCTTTGGACGAAAGAAATGCCTGTTGACCAAATGAAAATGTTCATGCATCAGATTTTTGTTTCTCTTGGAAATACGTACCAAAGAGCGACAGGTGAGGAAGATGTGGCACAATGGATCGAGCAAATCGCTGAAGAATTTGCCATTAAATCTGCAATAAAAATGTAAAAAAAGCTGGATGATGGAAGTCGGATGTTGGAAGTTTTCAAGACATTCAGCTTCGGTCATCCAGCTTCCAACCAAAAATATAAAGCAATGAATTTTAATACAAAAGTTATTCACGGAGGACAACACCACGAATCTGCAACAGGTTCTGTGAACGTTCCTGTATTTTTAACATCAACATTCGCACAAAAATCTCCGGGAGTACATTCCGGTTACGAATATTCAAGAGCGGCAAACCCTACAAGACAGGCTTTGGAAGATTCTTTGGCAAGCATCGAAAACGGAGCGAGAGGTTTGGCTTTCGGTTCTGGTTTGGCTGCCATCGACTGTGTTTTAAAATTATTAAATCCTGGTGATGAGGTAGTTGCAGTTGATGATCTATACGGTGGAACATACAGAATGTTCACGAGATTATTCGAAAAATATCAGTTGAAATTTACGTTCGTGAATTTTGATGATGTTTCTAAAATTGCCGATGTCATTACAGATAAAACTAAATTAATCTGGGTTGAAACTCCAACAAATCCATTAATGAAATTGGTTGATATTAAAGCAGTTGTAGAAATTGCAAAAGGAAAAGATATCCTTGTTGCCGTTGATAACACTTTTGCAACGCCATATCTTCAAAGACCAATTGATTTAGGAGCAGATATCGTAATGCACTCTGCAACAAAGTATTTAGGAGGTCATTCCGATGTTATTGCAGGAGCTTTGATCGCGAAAGATGCTGAGTTGGGAGATAAACTTCACTTCATTCAATTTGCAAGTGGTGGAATTTTAGGACCTCACGATTCTTATTTGGTGTTGAGAGGAATTAAAACATTGGCGTTAAGAGTTCAGAGACATTCAGAAAACGGAATGGCTGTAGCAAAATATTTGGAAACTCACCCAGCTGTTGATCAGGTGATTTATCCGGGATTAGAATCTCACCCACAATTTGAATTGGCAAAAACCCAGATGAAAGATTTCGGAGGAATGGTTTCTTTCACTTTCAAGTCTGGTAAAAAAGAAGATGCGATCAAGTTTTTAGAAAAAGTAAAAGTTTTCACTTTGGCAGAATCTTTGGGTGGAGTAGAATCTTTGGCAAATCACCCTGCTTTAATGACTCACGCTTCAATTCCTGCCGAAAAACGCGCTGAACTTGGGATTACAGACGATTTGGTTCGTCTGAGCGTTGGAATCGAAGACGCAGAAGATCTTATCGCAGATTTGGAAAGAGCTTTTTCTTAATAGAATAAATCTTAGCGAACTTAGTTAAGTGAAACGCCTTTGCGAATTTAAATACGTATAGTAGTCAAAAAATCTTTGCGAACCTTGCGTTAAAAAAAATTAGCCTAAAGAATTATTTAAAAATAACCATAATGAGAAAGATTCAGATTTTAATGTTGTTAATTTTAAGTCAAATTGTATATTCTCAGGTAAAAAATACCAACGAATTATACAAAACAGCAAAAAAATTAGACAGTTTAATATTCGATATCGGATTTAATAAATGTGACCTTTCTCATTATGATTCTATCATTAGCGACGACCTTGAATTTTACCACGACAAAGGTGGAATTACTTCCGGAAAAGCAGCTTTCACAGCTTCCATTAAAAATAATATTTGCGGCGGGCCCAACAAAGTAAAACGCGAATTGGTTCCCAACAGCATGAAAGTGTATCCTTTGTATAACAACAATCTTTTATACGCTTTCATTCAGGAAGGTGAGCATGAATTTGCAGAGCTTTCTAATGGAAAATGGATTAAAGGAAGTCGCGCAAAATTTACCATTCTTTGGATTCTTGATGGGAAAAACTGGAAAATGAAACGTGTACTGAGTTACGATCATCATTTATAATTTACTTTGTCAAAGTTTTGTTTTCAACGATTGAGCTTTGACAAAGTTTTAAAATTAATTATGACAAGAAAAGTCGAAATTAAAGATATAGATCAATTAGCTGAACTATTCGATCAATACAGAATTTTTTATCATAAAGATTCAGATATATCTGCTGCCAAAAAGTTTTTAACAGAAAGAATCGAAAACAAAGATTCTGAAATTTTTGTCGCTGAAAGTGAAGGGGAGTTGGTGGGTTTTGTTCAATTATATCCATTATTTTCATCAACAAGAATGAAACGTTATTGGTTGCTGAATGATTTATATGTCAACGAAAATCACCGTGGAAAAGGCTTTTCAAAAAAAATGATTGAAGATTCAAAAGGATTGGCAAAATTTACCGATGCAGCTGGAATTCTCCTTGAAACCGGAAAATCCAATGACATCGGAAATCAATTATATCCATCTTGCGGATTCGAAATTTACGATGAAGTGAATTTCTACGAATGGACGAACGCTGATAATTAACAATTATTAATTTAAAATATTGCTCATTACCAATTACTTATTACTCATATTAACATGACTGATTTTCAAAAATACGTACAAAGATATCTAGATCATATTCCATCCGAAGATTGGTTGGAAGAATTGAAAAAATCGGGTGAAAAAACCGTTGAAATATATTCAAAACTTACAGAAGAACAATCACTTTTTGCTTATGCAGAAGGAAAATGGACTTTGAAAGAATTGCTGTTGCATTTATCTGATACAGAAAGGGTTTTTCAATACAGAATTTTAGCTTTTGCAAGAGGTGATCAAAATGAATTGCCATGCTTTGATGAGGAATTATATGCAGATCAATCTTTTGCTAATGAAAGAAGTTTGAGTTCTTTGTTGGAAGAATATCAATTGATCAGAAAGTCTTCTCAGATGTTACTGGAAACAGCAAATTCATCAGCTTTGAAAAATATCGGAACTGCCAATGGAAATCAAATTTCAGCGGAAACCATTGGAAAGCTGATTGTTGGTCATAATATCCATCATTTGAATATTATTGAAGAAAGATATTTGCCAAATTTGTAGAATTTTTTAATTTTATTGTCATTGCGAGGAACGAAGCGACGAAGCAATCTTTAGAATTATTATACTTAAAATTTACACAAATGAAGCCCGGTTTTGTATACATCATGACTAATAAAAATAATACTGTTCTTTATACAGGTGTTACATCAAATCTGCCAAAAAGAGTTCAGGAGCATAAAGAAAAACTACATGAATTAAGCTTTACATCAAAATACAATGTGTGTAAACTTGTTTACTGGGAATCTTTTCAAGAAATTGGAGATGCGATTTTCAGAGAGAAACAGATTAAAGCAGGTTCTAGAAAGAAAAAATTAAATTTAATAAATTCATTTAATGAGGAATGGAAGGATTTGGCAGAAGATATTAAGGATATAATGGATCCTTTTTGAGATGCCGCGTCGCTTTGCTCTTCGCAATGACAGAAAACAATGGAAAACATCGTCAATATACTAAAATCCGGTGGAACAATCCTTTATCCAACAGATACGATCTGGGGAATTGGTTGTGACGCAACAAATATAGAAGCAGTCAATAAAATATTTGACATTAAAAAACGTGAAAAAAACAAATCCATGATTATTTTGGTGGAATCTGAAAAGAGATTGCAGGATTTGGTTGACGTTCCGGAAATGGCTTGGGAAATCATTGATTTAAGTGAAAAACCAGTAACAATTGTTTACGAAAATCCAAAAGGTTTACCGAAAGAACTATTGGCAGAAGACGGAAGCATAGGAATTCGTTTGGTGAAAAATGATTTTTGTAAAAAATTAATCACAAAATTAAATAAGCCGTTGGTTTCAACTTCAGCGAATTTCAGTGGAGAAAAAAGTCCGATGAAATTCTCGGATATTTCCGCTGAAATGATCGATTTGGTAGATTATGCGGTAGAAGAAAACAGAGACGTTGTTTCAAAATATTCAGGTTCTTCGGTGATCAAAATCTGGAGCGATAATAGAATAAAAGTTCTTCGCGAATAAAAGAAAAGATTTTAATTATCTTTGCAAAACCATTTAACCATTAAGAAGTCGGAAATTTAGTGTATTAACCTAAAATCTGATTTCTTAGTGGTTTTACATTAGATATAAGTTAACAATTATAAAGCATATCGTTGTAAGTCTAATATCTAGCATCTAATATCTAACATCTATTAAAAAATGTTAATCAATTTAAATCAAAATAAAAATCTAAAACTTTTCAAAATAATTTCTGAGGTTGCAGCCAGAAACAATCAATCTGTGTATGTTGTTGGTGGTTATGTTCGGGATTTGCTGATGAAAAGAAAAGCTTCAACAGATATTGATTTTGTGACTGAACAAAGCGGAATTGAATTGGCGAAAAATGTAGGAAAGGAAATCGATCCGAAAATGAAGGTCTCTGTCTTCAAAACCTACGGAACGGCGATGATTAAATATAAAGATCTTGAGCTGGAATTTGTCGGTGCAAGAAAGGAAAGCTATTCCGAAAACAGCAGAAAACCTGAAGTTGAAGGTGGAACAATTGAAGACGATCAAAAAAGAAGAGATTTTACGGTAAATGCGATGGCCATTTCTTTAAATCAGGATAACTTTGGTGAATTAATTGATCCTTTTAACGGAATTGATGATTTGGAAAAAGGCATTTTGAGAACGCCTTTGGAGCCTGCTCAGACTTATTCTGATGATCCTTTGAGAATGATGAGAGCGATTCGTTTTGCTTCGACTTTACAGTTTCAGATTGAAGAAAATTCTTTGGAAGCAATTACGCAGGAATCGGAAAGAATTAAGATTGTTTCGATGGAAAGAATCATGGTTGAATTCAATAAAATCATGCTTTCGAAAAAGCCTTCAATTGGTTTAAAATTAATGGAACAAACAGGTTTGATGAAATTAATTATTCCTGAATTAATGGATCTGAAAGGTGTTGAAGAAGTAGAAGGACAAACCCATAAAGATAATTTTTACCATACTCTGGAAGTTGTTGATAATATTTCTGAAAATACAGATAATCTGTGGCTCCGTTGGTCGGCTTTACTTCACGATATCGGAAAAGCGCCGACAAAAAAATTCGTAGAAGGAACGGGCTGGACTTTCCACGGACATGAGTTTTTAGGTTCAAAAATGGTGAAAACTTTGTTCCAACGATTGAAATTGCCATTAGGCTCGGACATGAAATATGTTCAGAAAATGGTGAAACTTTCGTCCCGTCCAATTGCTTTAATTACGGATGATGCTTCGGATTCTGCTTTAAGAAGGTTATTATTTGATGCAGGAGAAGATTTAGAAGCTTTATTTACGCTTTGCAAAGCCGATATCACAACCAAAAATTCTAAGAAACAGGAAAAGTTCAAAAAGAATTTTGAATATGTTGCGGTAAAGATTAAAGAAGTGGAGGAAAAAGATCAGGTGAGAAATTTCCAACCGCCGATTTCCGGTGAAGAAATTATGGCAATGTTTAATCTTAAACCTGGACGAGAAATTGGTATTTTAAAAGAAAAAGTAAAGGAAGCTATTCTTGAAGGCGAAATTGGAAATGATAGTGAAGAAGCAAGAAGTTTTGTGATTGCTGAAGCTGAAAAACTTGGACTAACACTTGTTTAAAATGTTTTTTGGAACATTTGATTATATCATTTTAGCATTAATTTTCATCTTCAATATTGGAGTTTGGAAGTATAAAATAATTAAAAAACGCAATTGGATTTTATATTTGGTTGCGTTTTTATTTTTTGGATTTATAATTCCTAATTTTTCCATGGATTTTGAAATTCAAAAAGCAATAAAAGGTCAACCGTATGTTGATAATTTTACCTTGCTTTATACCTTTTTTAGGTTTCCGATTTGGTGGTTGATAGGAGCTTTAGAGATTATATTTTTGAGATATTATATTAAGAAATAAAATAAAGTCTCGGCGGTTTCGAAGAAACCGCCGAGACTGTTGTTGGATTAGGTGCTTGGAGAATAAATTCATCAGTCTATTAAATTTTTTTAAATAAAGTTATATTTAATGTTTTTAATTAAAAATAAAGTTGTTAATTAAAAACGGAAAACCTTTGTGGCCTAAGAAAAATTAATTTAGAAAATGGAATATAAAAATTATAATTATAGTAATAGATCTGAAGTAATTAAATTTTTTAGTAATAACGAGAATATTATCGAGGCTATAGTTGGAGCAATAAATGGGATAGATTATCTAACAATGGCTAGAGGAGATATGTATTAAATATATACCATGTAAAGATTTTGGAATTGCTAAAACTGCTATATATGGAGTAAGTAGTATTGCTAGAATATATGGGAAATTGTTGAATAAAGATTTGATATGTAGGGAATTCAATAATATTAAAGATGAAAAGTTAAAATATGTTATCCAAGAGGTTAATGATGATTTAGATATATTTTTAAAAAACTAGTTAATTTTTAGATAATGGATAAAGAGAAATTATATAATCTAAAATATGTTTTGGCTGAATTTATCTATCCAAGATTAAAAGCTTTTAAAGAGAAAGTAGATAAAAAAGAAATGCCTACTTTACCCAACTTTAAAAATGAAAGCCATTTTAAAGGGAAAAAAATGAATGTAGACTCAATGTTTGAGTTTTGGAGTCAAAAACTTGAAGAAATGCTTTTCCCTTTTGAATATTATAACTTTCCAGATAAATTTGAGAATATGGAAAGAGATATTATTAAAGAAAATATAAAAAAGGGATTAAATACCTTTGCAAAATATTTTGATGATTTGTGGATATAAGAATGAATGTATGTTAAGTATAATTAAAAAATACAGCAATAATTTTTATTACAAGGAAATTGAAAAATTATAAAACAATGTTAAAACTTAAACTTTATAAACAAATTCACAAAATAAAAGAGAAATGGATGCAAATATTACTTAATGATAAAAGTTTTGGAATTCATTATATAAAATTAGAAAGAAATGAAAATATTATTGAAGACAAGTTAATTTTAAAGATTGATAAAGATTCAAGAGATATAATTTCGGATGAAATTGAATATGAAGGATGTTTAAGCATTTATGTAAAAACTAAGATTAATCTTTCTATTTGCTTATATAAAACAACATTTTTTACTAATTATATTTTTCTTAATGAAGAACATAATATTGATGACGAAATATTAATAGAGGCTGTCATGTCAAATAAGGAAAGTGCTCTAAAATCCAATTATAATCAATTAATTGTAGATGTTTTTTATTTATGGAGCCAAAATATTGAAATAGAATGGTTAAAAATTAATAGTCTGGAAATGAAGGCTTCTTACCTTGGTGCCTGTTATCTTTGGAATAGTTATGACTATGTGATTGAAAATAAAGGCGATATAAATATTCAGGGCGAATTGATTAACTGTAGTGAAGATTTGTATTATTATTTGGGAGAGTCTATTATGGGGAAAAGAGGTTTTTTTGGAAGTAATCTGGATTCTTTAGACGATTTTTTAATTGATCTTTGTAAGAATAATACAATAGATAATTGTATAATATTTAATAATACTGAAACTATTATTAATAATACCAGCAAATATTTTTTTGAAACTATTGTTTTATTATTGGGAAAATCTAAATTTCAGGTGCAAATAAATTAGTATTTAATACTAAATAAAAAATATGGATTATTTTGTATATGCACTAGAGCATACTTATACAGACGACGACAATTATACATCTTCTAAATTTTTAGGATACTTTGATGATATGGAGAAGTTGGAAGAAGCAAAAGAAAATGCTCTGAAGCTTCCTGGATTTAGAGACTACCCTAATGGATTAATTATTAAAAAATATGAATTAAATAAAGTTCATTGGCTAAATGGTTTCGATAGTGTTATAGGAGAAGTTGGAAGAGACTATTTAAAAGAAAAAGATATCATAAGTGAAAATAGTAAATCAATAAAGGAATTAGGTTTGCAGTATGTTTTTCAAGTAAGCCATGTCTATACTATTCATACTTTTTTGGATGATGAGAGAGTTATTGGGGTATTTTTAGATGAGAACATTGCTAATGATGTCGTTAATAATCTAAAAATGAAAAATGGATTTAAAGATTATCCCGATGATTTTATAGTTGGTAGATTTACTTTAAATAATCTATTATGGATTTCAGGATTTTAATTCTATAAAACTTTTTTATTGCTCTAAAAAATAGGTAATATAGAGATTGGTTTGCAAAACAAATAGACTAAAGAATTAGCTGTTGTAAATATGATAGAATCACAAGACATTAATATCCCCAGATATTTTTTAAAAAAGCCAGGTGTATTTCACATTAGAAATGTAGAAGAATATAGGCTGTTTTTAGAGAGTTATTGCATAGGAAAACAATTAGATTATCATTATTTTAAAATAAAGTTTAATAAATTTCTGATTGAAAACTCTAAGGAAAAGTTGATGTATAATGAAGATAGTGAATATCCCGATTGGGTTGCAATTATTAGATTTAGTTCTTCATCCAATGATTATTTAACATTAGAAATACTAAAAGATAAAATGGAGCATTTTATTGCGGAAAATAAAGATGATAAAATAATTGCTGAAATTTTCAATTAAAGCTTACTAAACATTTGTTCGCAGATATCGCAGATTTACTACTAGATTAGCGTACTAACTTAATACGCTAATTTTTTTTATTTTAAAAGAAATATTTTACAAAGTTTATTCTAATGAATATCATAATTAAATATGAAGATTTAGTTATAATTGAATCATCATCGATTAAAATGACATCTTTCAGTAACAGTTTCGGAAAAGAATTTATTCTGGAAAATATTTTATTTCTGAATGAAGAGATTGATTGGGACACATTTTATATGCAGATTATTCATTTTACAATTGAAATAAAAAACGGTGATGGATATAAGGATGTTTTATATGACTTTGACTTTAGAATCTAAGATTCTGTTTTTGCGAATGATAAAATTGTTTTAAAAGGAATCCCTATAATAGATTATAACGGAGATAATTATAATCAATACATTATTGATATACTCATGCTTTGGTCAAAAAATATTCAGGTTGATTTTCTGAATTTAGATGAAGATTTAAAAAAGGCATATAATTCATGTTGCAGAATATGGAATAATACGAATCTAATTATTAATACATACAATGAAATTGATTTAAATAGAGTGAAATCTGATATAGATTTTTATAATCTAATGGCAGACACATTATTAGGAACAAAAGGATATATTGGACATGACTCTTACACATTTGAAGATAGACTAGATCGAATCCTTTTCAATATTGAGGACAATATAATAGTCAATCTGCTAAATTATGAAAATCTAAAATTAAATATAAATACTAACGACTGGCCATATATGAAATATAATAAGATTACGTTTATTATGAATTGATTAAGTGAATTAATGAAATTTTAGCAAAAAAAAACTCCAAGAAAATATAATTCTTGGAGTTTTTTAATCTTTAAGATTAAATCTTCTTTTAAGCTAAATTGCCTTTTTAGTTCTTATAAAAACCATTCGTAGCAATACCTGTAGCGAAAGTTTTTAATAATGCCCCAGAGGTAGCATCATAAACATTTACTTTACTGTCTCCTGAGTAATTAGCATCTGAAACATAAATTCTTCCGTCTATTACATTAAAACCATACAGGTTTCCTGTAGATGTAGCTAATGGAGCTGTTGGAACTGTGGTAGATCCAAAGTTCATCGTATAGATTTTGTTACCTGATGTGGTAAAGTAGATTTTATTGTCTGTAATTCTTAATTTTTGTGCTTGAGGAATAGCTGTAAGCGTGGTTGTTTGATAAGTTCCCGCAGAAGTATTCAACTCATAAATATAAGAATTGGTGTTGTCTGAAGCCAATACATATGGTTTTCCATTGTAAGAAATCAAATCGCGGATAATTCCATTAGAGGGAAGAGTGATCACTTTATCAATGTTATTTGAAGAAGAAATAACTGTAATTGTGTAACCAGTTGGTAATTCTCCATAAGGAGCGGTAGTCTCGTAGGTAACACCATCAGTCTGAACAATAATATTTCCGCCCGCTTCTACAATTTTTTCTGCAGAACGAGGAAAGTCGATGCTTTTAACAAAAGAGTTATCAGCGGTATTGTACACATTCATTTTCATCACATCGTAGAAGTTATTGTTGGTAACATAGTATTGATTTCCTGAAAATGCAATATATCTTGGATTGTCAAGATTACTGGTTACAGTAGTTTGTTTTTTAAACGTGTATCTGTTAACAATATCAATTTTATTCGGAACGTTTGAAACCAAGTATGCTTTATCTCCACTGAAGCCAATGCTTTGCAACACATTACCTAAGTTTTCATTACTGTTATTGGTAGAATAAATTTTAGTATAAACTTTTCCAAGATCATTACTTACAAATGATACATTAGAAGTAGGTGTGCTGAACCCTCCTTCATCACTTATAAGAATTCCGTTTTCGTATGTTACTGGGGCAATTTCGTCACTATCACTGCTACACGCAACGTTGAAAACCAATGCCGAAGCAAATACAAAAGGTAAAATTTTTCTGATGTTCATATCTTCTATTTTAAAAATTAATATTTAGAGTTACGCTGTAGTTTCTTTTAGGTAAAGGATAAGACAGCATCGTATAGTAAACCTGATCAAAAATATTATTGACTTTAAAGCCTATCGTATAGTTTTTAAGAAAGGTTCCGGAAACTCCTGCATTCATCACAAAATAAGGATCCAAAGAAGCCTCTTTTTTAGCATCACTCGAGGTGTAGGTTAATCCGTTAAATAATCCCTGAACATACAATCTAAGGAAATCATATCGATAATCAATATTTCCAAAAAATTTATGAAGAGGAACATACATCAGCTGTTTATCTTTTTCCAGATCAATAGATTTGGTGTAAGAATAGCCTAAACTGGACTGAAAGTTATGTTTCCCGATTTTTTTAGCATATTCCAATTGTGCTTCAAGTCCATACGATCTTACATTCGAAATATTGGTCGCAGAATAATAAGGAGTTCCGTTCTGCTGCCAGACAATCATATCATAAACTCTTATATAATATGGCGTTAAAGACAGTTTTACATCAGCTATTTTAAATTGATTTCCCCATTCTGCCTGATAAGAAGTCTCTGGCTTCAGGTTAAGATTTCCTCCGGGTTGCCAATAAAGATCATTAAATGAAGGGTACCGGAAATTTTTTGAAAAATCTAAATTTACATAATACCACGACGCAGCATTCCATTTTCCTGAAAAAGAAAAAAGAAGGGGCGAACTGATATCTTCCACAAAATCTTTTTTAATTCCGGCTTCAAATCTCAGGTCTTTTGTGGTGAAATAACGAATCAAAGCAGCAAAAGAGCCTACATTTCTGCTCACATCTCCAAGTTGAGATTGTTTAAGACCTTCGGCTTTGTTTAATTGAAATTCCGAGATAAGGTTAAAATTCCATTTGGGAGTGATGAAATAGTTAAAATCGTTTTTTACAATATAATTTTTCCCGCTTCCTCCGCTGAAATAAGATTTATTAATATCAGAAAAATACTGAAAATTTTCCTCGGTATAAGCTGCTTTGAAGGAATTCGAAAACTTTGATTGAGTCCAGTCCCAGGAAATTAAACTTCGTATATTCTGAGTTTCATATTTCGTTTTAGTTTGGCTTTCAAAAAAGACAGGATAATTCTGATTTCCGTTAAAAAACTCCGAAATCCACGAAATCTGATGATGCGGAGCTACTTTATAAGCTGCCGAAAAATTGAAGTTGGTATTATTGTATTCCCCATTTCTGTTGATATAATTCTGTGATTCTTCAACCTCATAATCATTTTCGCTAACCGAATAGTTTCCCGAAACTTTAAAACTGAATTTATCATTGCTGTAAGAACCTTTCAAAAGATTATTAAAGGTTCCGAAAGATGCCGCCTCAGAAAAAAGAGAAGCGTGAAAACCTTTATTAAAATCCAGCGTATTATTAAGGTGAATGCTTCCTCCGATGGCACCGCTTCCATAAATTACACTTCCGCCGCCGGCTTTCACATCAAGCTGATCAAAACCACCGAAAGAAATATTATTAACATCTGCCTGACCTAAAAAATTGGAATTAATATTGATTCCGTTCCATACAAAAGCAGTCTGTTGAGCAGTAGTTCCTCGAAAAGACGGAGACGAAACAGCACCCCGACCGTTTTCCTTAATGTAAACAGGCGTTTGAAAACGTAAAAGTTCTGAAAGATTGGTAGAATTTTTCTCAATATCTTGTGGTGTAATGGTTTGTACTTTATGAAAAAGTTTTACCTTGTTCATTTGATTGTCAAAAACATACACCGTGTCTATCACCTTTTCCTGACCAAACAGAAAATAGCCATAAGACGAAAAAAGCAGGACTAAAGATCTTTTTATATTCATACCTTTTCACTTTTCCACCGAAAGCAATTATTTTAGTTAGATTTTGGCAGGTCTCCTGACTTTCGCTTTTCCACACTTTCCCGTTTGCACAGTGGTTTTCCGTAGAAATTTTGATTGCGATTTACAGTTGCGGGGACAGCTCAGGATTTTCACCCGATTCCCTTTTCATTCCAAATAATTGGAAACCAAAATTTTTGCAAATGTAAGTTTATTAAATTATAAAAGCAAAATCAGAAAAAAAAGGATTTTACCTTGAAAATTTGATGCTGAATATTCTTTTTTTTAAGCTTTTTCCAGCTTTTCACTATATCTTTTGGGTACGGCCTTCGCTTCACTGCGGCCGCACCCAAAAGGATGCCGTTTCAATGGTAAGTTTGCAAAGAGAAAAAAATAAGTATAGCTTAGTTAAAAAAATTAACCTAAAGAGTAAAAGCAGCACGATAAAGACCGACGCTCGTTTGATACCAAGATATCGCCCCTGATTTTAGTCCCCTGTTGCTGTTTTCTTCCCAATCCGGATAGAACGTTGTTTGACTAAAACTTTTACCATGGTGGATCAGAAGAAAACCTCTTTAATAAAAAGATTTTGTATGTCAAAAGTATCAAAAAAAGTAATTGGAGTGGAT